>CAWFQZ010000016.1:207500-347100 GCA_963818115.1 uncultured Acidobacteriota bacterium | reverse complement strand
TGCCAACTTTTTGCACTCTTCCACTTGCCAAGAGCATCGAATTTCCCTAGCATCCAGATGAAAGCCGACCTGCCGGGTTCGCGATGGCGGGTAACCGATATTTGAACCAATGCTGAATGAACGGGAGCTCGACTCGAACTAGGATCCGGTGAGCAGCGCTCCGCCATGCGGAGATGCCTAAAGGGTCTCGGCGGGCGCCCAACGTCTACCGACGGGTTCATTCTCGGCCCCGTCACACGGCTCAGTGGGTCGGCTTGCTTTTTTTTGTGATGGATGATGTGGGCTGGTCACTCTTGTCGGCCATTATCCTTCGAACGCTTTCTTCCCGCGGAGCATCCCAGCCATTCCTGCTAGACTGATGAAGTAGCGCATCAACACATTCGCGCATCCAATTAACCAGTGTTCCCACAACTTTTTCATATCGGAAAATTCTTTCTGCCGACCTATGGATTCCTGGTCTCGCTGGGCGTCTTGATTGGGTTATGGATCAGCGTTCGGAACTCGGAGCATCTCGGCTACGACGGGGACAAGGCTTGGAATCTGGGGATTCTGGTAGTGTTGGCCGGAATTATCGGCGCAAAAGTTTTGTACGTCATCAATGAGTGGGGCTACTACTCGGCGCACCCGGGCGACATTTTCAGCGTAAATACGCTGCAGGCTGGGGGAGTTTTCTCCGGAGGCTTGCTGGCCGCATTCGTGGCCGCCGCCTGGTATGTCTGGAAACACCACATGCCAGCGCTCGGCACTTGCGATGCGTTTTCTCCAGGCCTGGCGTTAGGCCATGCGATCGGGCGCGTCGGCTGTTTTGCCGCGGGATGCTGCTACGGGAAAGAGACCCATCACTGGTGGGGTGTCGTGTTCAAGAATCCGCTGGCGAATTCGATCACGGGAACCCCGTTGAACGTGCCGCTCGAGCCTACGCAGCTGTTCGAGTCCGCCGTGGAACTGGCAAACTTCTTCTTGCTGATGTGGATGCTGAAGCACAGAAAATTTGATGGCCAGATATTCGGCGCGTTCTTGTTTATCTACGGCGTCGCCAGGTTCTTCCTGGAGTATTTGCGTGATGATCCGGGCCGCGGTTCGGTATTCGGTGGCGCGTTGACCGGAACGCAATTGATCGCGGTGGGCTTGGTTCTCGGCGGCGGGTTCATCTGGTGGTTGCGCCCTGGATCGAAGGCAGCGCCGGCGAGGACTGTCGGCGCTACGCGCTAGAGAATTCTTCTCGGCTTGCAAATCGTGCGAAAGACTACGATTCCCACAGAGAAAGACTGGGGAGACTATCAGTCCGACCCGCATAAGAAGTATGCGCACGACCTCTTTGCGGGCCACACGAACGAAGAGATGCAACCTCACTTCCGCGCGAACCCCATCGAGCGAACATCCGAACTCCTGTTGATGGCCGAGATACCATTCCGCTATTACATGATTGGATTTCGCGACGCCGTGATGGCCGGTGCCTTCGAGCATTTTGAAGCAGCGAATGCTGCCAGCTGTTTTCTACGGCTGATTCTGGAGAAACTCGAAAAGGAACCGCAGCACATTATTCCCGTCATGCCCCAACTTATGGAAGCAATCGACCATATCGCAAAAAATCAGTCGTTATTCGAGGCCGATGAGGACATTTACGGAAATTTCCTCGAGATGTCAGCCCGGATTCACGCATCGATACGGCCAACGATTAAGGATCGGAGTAGTTCGTGATGCGAACCAAAGCATAGTATCCTCCCAGCGAGTGCAGGAAGACTCCTCAATTCTTGTTTCCGTTTCAGCAGGCGACGCTGGAAAGCGTCTCGACCAACTGTTGGCGGCGCATCTCGACGTCAGCCGGGCGCGCGTGCAACAACTCATCTCCCAAGAAAAGGTTTTGGTGAATGATGTACCGGCGAAGGCTTCGCTGAAGCTGAGAGGCGGCGAGTGCGTCACCGTGCTCGGATCCGCCGAGCGTCCTCCGCTCCGCGCGATCCCCGAAGAGATACCCCTCGACATCATCTACGAAGACGATGATCTCGCCATCATCAATAAGCCTGCAGGAATGATGGTTCACGCCGGCGCGGGTGCCACTGAGGATCAGCGCAATCGCGGGACGTTGGTGAACGCACTGCTCCATCACTTCGCGACCCTCTCGGCTGTCGGCGGCGAGATGCGTCCGGGCATCGTCCACCGTCTGGATAAGGAAACGAGCGGGCTGATCTTGGTGGCGAAAAACGATGCCGCTCACCGCAAGCTGGCCGCGCAGTTCGCCAGCCGCGAGGTCAAGAAAAAATACATTGCCCTCGTGCATGGGTGGATCAAGAAAGACTCCGGCACAATTTCCGCCAGCATCAGCCGCGACCGTGTTCGGCGTATTCGCATGACCACCCGGCAGTCCGGCGGGCGTGAGGCGGTCTCGCATTACAACGTAGTTCGCCGCCTTGATTCACCGTTCGGCAAGTTCACTCTGATCGATGTGAAAATTGATACTGGCCGAACGCATCAGATCCGCGTACACCTCTCTTCTCTTGGGCACCCGGTGGTAGGCGATGCACTCTACGGGGCGCCACGCGAGATGAAGGCTGGGCGCGGGAAGCAGGAGGGCTCTAGCGCGATCTCACTGCCGCGAAATTTTCTTCACGCTGCTCAGCTGGAGTTGACGCATCCCCGGACCGCGGCAGCCCTGGCCTTCAAAAGCCAACTGCCGGAGGAATTGCGGGCGTTCCTCGGTGCAATCGAAGAAGACGATGCGAACCGCATCTCCGCAAGAAAGGCCTGAATCCGCGGGCTCGGGCGGCTGCCGCCCGGCCAGCTATAATAGTCAAAACAGATGAACACCTTGGGGACGAAACTCATCCTGGGCGCGACAGTTCTCGCAACGGCCTTGCTGGCCGGCAACAGCTCAGCGCAATCGGCTTCTGATCCTTCCAGCAGTTCGGCTGCGGCTTCGGCGCCTTCCCAGCAGCAAACACAGCCGACGGCGCCCCCGCCATCTGCCAACGGGCAGGATTCAAAGCCTGCAGATTCCAACGAGCCGGTCGATCAACGATTCCCAACCATTCGAGCCGTTACGAACGAAGTGAACGTGGTCTTCACGGTCACCGATAAACATGGGCGGCGCATCACGGATCTCAAGCAGAACGACTTCCAAGTGCTTGACGACAACAAGCCTCCGCAGGAGATTCGCAGCTTTCACGCGGAAACGAATCTTCCGCTGCAGGTCGGGCTATTGATCGATGCCAGCAATTCGGTGCGCGATCGCTTCAAGTTTGAGCAGGAATCCGCCATCGAATTCTTGAACCAGACTATTCACCCACGCAAAGATCAAGCATTCGTGGTCGGCTTCGACGTCACTCCCGAAGTCACGCAGGACTTCACCGACAACACGGAGAGCCTGGCACACGGGGTTCACGAGTTGCGCCCCGGCGGCGGCACGGCGCTTTACGACGCTCTCTATTTCGCGTGCCGCGACAAGCTGCTGAAAGCTCCCAAGGGCGAACCGGTTCGGCGCGCGATCATCCTGCTGAGCGATGGAGAAGACAATCAGAGCCACGTCACACGCGAAGAGGCGATCGAAATGGCACAGCGTGCCGAGGCCATCATTTATACGATCTCCACGAACGTGAGTGGGACCAAAGGGGCGGGGGACAAGGTTCTGGAACGCATTGCCGACGCAACCGGCGGCCGTGCGTTTTTCCCATTCCAGATTCGCGACGTAGCCAACGCGTTCGCCGAAATTCAGGATGAACTTCGCAGCCAGTACGCCCTTTCCTACCGTCCGGCGGACCTCAAGTTGGACGGACACTATCGCACGATTGAAATCGTGGCTAACGATCGGAAGAATCTTCGCGTGCGGTCCCGTCGCGGTTGGTACGCTCCGACGGCCCAGTAAACCATCACTCCGATTCGAGTGCGATATGCCTGGATACTCCGGTACTCCTCTTCCGAAGAAACTCGGGATCAAAGACGGCTTTCGCGTGTCGCTCCTAGATATGCCTCCGGAAGTCATCGCAGAGTTGAAAGCCACCTTGGATCGGTGCGAGCTCTGCCGAGACAACAAGCTTCCGATCGACTTCGCGCATATTTTTGCCAAGTCGGAAGCGGCTCTGGTCAAGGAATTCAAGCGCCTCAGCCAACAATTGGCGTCTGCTGGAATGCTCTGGATCAGCTGGCCCAAGAAGAGCTCCGGCGTTCAAACAGATTTAGATGAACATAAAGTCCGCGAGATAGGATTGGCCGCAGGACTGGTCGATGTGAAAGTTTGCGCCGTCACGGAAGTCTGGTCGGGATTAAAATTTGTCCGGCGCGTGAAGGATCGCTAAAAGGCAATCCCCGCGCTTAAGGAACAATCATGGTTCGAGTAGGACTCATTGGATTTGGATTAGCCGGTCAGGCTTTTCATGCCCCGGTCATTCGCGGCGTTAAAGGCATGGAATTGGCGTGCATTCTCGAGCGTCACGGCTCGAACGCTGAGAAGAAATATCCCGAGGTGCGGGTGGCGCGGACACTCGACGAGATGCTTTCCGATGAAGCAATTGACCTGTGCGTCGTTGCCACTCCAAACGACTCCCATTTTTCGTATACCAAAGCGTGCCTCGATGCCAATCGCCATGTGGTGATCGACAAACCCATGACTCCAACATTAGCGGAGGCAGAGAAACTCGTACGCCTTGCGGCGAAGCGCGGTCGCTTGTTGACCGTTTATCAAGACCGACGCTGGGATGGAGCGTTTCTCACCGTGAAGAAACTGGTGAACTCCGGCGTTCTCGGAGATGTAGCCGAGTACGAGGCTCGTTTCGACCGCTTCCGGCTCAACGCCAAACCTGGCGCCTGGCGCGAGAAAGCTGACTTCCCAGCCGCTGGGGTGCTCTGGGATCTCGGACCGCACTTGATCGATGGCGCGTTGGTCCTGTTTGGTGAGCCGCAGTCGATTTATGCCGCGGCGCTCCGCCAGCGGGAGAGCGCGCAGGTCGATGACGCCTTCGATGTGATCCTGCAATATCCGCGCCTGCGTGCAACGTTGAGGGCGCGCATTATCGCCTACGCTCCCAGCCATCACTTGTTGGTTCACGGAACGCAGGGATCATTCGTTAAATTCGGAATGGATCCGCAAGAAGAGATCCTGCGCAGCGAGCACTGTCCCGACGGACTTGACTGGGGCGTGAACTGGGGTCTCGAAGCGAAAGAGCATTGGGGCACTCTGACTCGCGTGGGCGAGCAACCGCGCAAGGTTGAGACCGAACGCGGCGACTACCGCGGCTTTTACGCCAACGTGAGAGATGCGATTGAGAAGAAAGTTCCCCTCGACGTTCCGCCCGAACAATTCCTCCGAACGCAGCGTGCCTTGGTGCTGGCTCACAAGAGCAGCAACGAAAATCGAGTCGTGAACTGGGACGAGCCAGCCGAATAATTTAGGACCGGGTGCCCCATTTCCGGTCGAATTTGCCGGAAGTGGGGCTTTTCACCTACCAAACGTCGCAGCGCTTTCCTTCCGGCCGCACCATCGGCGCGTCGGCTTTGCAACTCCAAGCCTTCTGAAATTCGGGCAGATTCGATAGCGGACCGATCACGCGATATTTTGCAATCGGGTGCGGATCGGTCTGCACCATCAAACGCTGCGCCTCCGGCCGAATCTCGTCGCCGCGAAATTGTCCCCATGCAATGAAGAACTGCTGCTCGGGGGTAAAGCCATCCACATCTGCCGGACGCGGCTTGCCCTCGAGCGACTTCTCATATGCGAGGAATGCGATCTTCGCTCCGCCCAGATCACCAATGCTCTCCCCGAGCACCAGCTTTCCGTTGTGATGAATATCTTTCTCGATGAAGTAATGATCGAACTGATCAGCGACGCATGCGGCACGCGACTGGAAATCTTTCAGGTCAGATTCGGTCCACCAGTTGCGCAAACGGCCCAGAAAATCAAACTGTGCGCCTTCATCGTCGAAGCCGTGAGAAATCTCGTGGCCGATCACCACACCGATCGCCCCGTAATTCACCGCGTCGACCGCATTCATGTCAAATGCGGGCGGTTGCAGAATTCCTGCTGGAAATTCGATTGAGTTCATCAGCGGGTTGTACTCCGCGTCGGACGTTGGAGGCGTCATGCCCCAGCGGCCGCGATCGACGGGCTTGCCGATGGTGGCGCGGTCGTCCTCGTCCACGAACTTCCGCCCAGCGATGACGTCTTCGAAAAATGCGTCACGACGAATTTCGACGTGGCTGTAATCTTTCCACTTATCCGGATATCCAATCTTCTGCTGGAAAGTCGCGACCTTAGCCATCGCCTTTTCTTTGGTGTCGTCGCTCATCCACGGACGGCTGAGGATGTCATCGCGCATCGCGGCCAGCAGATTTCGAACCATCTCCTGCATGCGCGCCTTAGCCTCAGGCGGGAAGTATTTTTCGACGTATTTTTTCCCGAGCGCCTCACCAAGAAGAAAGTCGGTTGATTCCACGCAGCGTTTCCACCGCGGCTTCATCTCGGTCGCGCCGGCGAGATATTTGCCATTGAAAGCGAAACTCTCTTCCACGAATGGAGTGGAAAGTGAGTTCGCGGTCGAATTCAGCAATTGCCATTTGAAATACACTTTCCAATCGGCCAGCGGAGTCTGTTGCATCTGCCGGTCAACTTCCTGGAGGAACTTGGGCTGGTCGACGTTCATGTCGAGATCCGTTGGAAGTTCGTTGTGCTTGAAATAAGCTGCCCAATCCACGTGCGGAGCCATCGCCTGCAGTTGGGCAAAGGTTGTGTTGTGATCGGTCGCCGCCGGATCGCGCAGGGCTACGTTGTCGAGAGACGCTTCGGCGAATTTTGTCTCCAAGGTCATGATGGTCTGCGCGGCAGCGGCGGAGGATTTCGCGTCCCATCCCGCGAGCTTCAGCATCGTGGTCACGTGCGCAATGTATTTTTCGCGAGCTTCTTTGAACCGTGGCTCGGGCTTGAGGTAGTAGTCGCGGTCGGGCAGGCTCAGGCCACTGGCTCCGAAATCAGCGAGCACCCAGGACGGCTTATGCGGATCCTGCTGGCTCCCCATGGAAAACGGAGCATTCACGATGATGTCGTGCAGCTCCGCCATTACGGCCTGCAGAGCGCCGATATCACGGGCGCCGTCGATCTTGGCAAACCACGGCTTAAGCGGCTCGACTCCGCGGGCGTTCACGCGCGATTCGTCCATGCAGGCTCCGTAATAGTCACCGATGATCTGCTCGGTGCTGCCTTTCGGAGCACTCTTGTCGGCGGCAGCTGTTTCGAGAATCTCGTGCAGCTTATCTTTCGAAGACTCTCCAGCCTGCCAGCGACGGCTCCAGCGCGACATCGAAGCCGGAATCGGATTATTTGCCCGCCAGGTGCCATTGGCGAATTGGTAGAAATCGTCACAGGGAGCCGCCTTACGGTCGAGATCGTCGAGATAAACGCTGTGGAGAGCCTGTGAAAGGGCGAATTGGGAGGCCAGCAGCAGGCATGTCAGGAGTGGCAGAAAAAGGGCGCGGCAACGGCGCATGTGATCTCCGAAGAAGAATGATGAATTTGATAGTAATCGTGCGGCTGCCATTCTAGATCAGCGGGACGGCGGCCGTCAGAACAACAGACGCAATGGGACGGATATCGAGAGCACAGACAATATGGGCTCCGGGAAAAGAGAACCATCAACAAGGAAGAGAGAACTGAGAACTGCCAATCTACCCGCCCGCTTTTAACTCCGTCAGCACCTGCTTGGCGATTTCCTTCAGCGTCTCAAACACGCCAACGCCCTGGAATGCTACTGCTTCGACGATGGGCTCGTTCTTCTTGCGGAGTTCGGTGGAAAGCAGGTCGATGGGCAGAATATTCGGGAGATCGCGCTTGTTCAGCTGCAATACATACGGAATCTTGTTGAAGTCGTAGCCGTGCTCTTTCAGGTTCGACATCAAGTTCTCAAGCGCCTCGACGTTTGCGTCCATGCGCTGCTCCTGCGAATCGGCGACGAACACAATGCCATCGACTCCGCGCAAAATCAGCTTGCGGCTGGCATCGTAAAAGACCTGTCCCGGAACGGTGTAGAGGTGGATGCGGGTTTTGAAACCGCGGACATTGCCCAGGTCCAGCGGAAGAAAATCGAAAAACAGGGTACGCTCAGTTTCGGTCGCCAGCGAGATCATCTTGCCCTTCTGCTGGTCTGCCGTTTTCTGATAGATCACCTGTAGATTCGTGGTTTTACCGCCCAGACCGGCGCCGTAGTACACGATCTTGCAGTTGATCTCTCGGGCAGCGAAGTTGATGAAACTCAAAGGCTTTCCTCGAATGCGGGCATTCCCATCAGGGCTACCCGCGCACCGCAGTGTCCTTTTTGGAGGCTCGCGGTCTTTATATCACATGGGGGGTACCACCCGCAGGTTACTCAGGTGACCCCGGAGATAACAGGGGAAGTCTCAAGAACGCGTCAGTGCATGGAAGGAATCGAGTAATAGCCGGCCTTGGTGAAGATATCCAAGCCCTTCTTGTCGACCTCGACCACGATGCTGCGGTAGGCCGAACTACCCGGAACGGCCTTGGGGCTATATCCGAGCGTGTATTGATTGCGGGCTTCGGAGGTAATTTCCGCGTAGGCCTCTTCGATCGCGTTTCGCGAAAGCTCGGTCATGATATCCCCAGCACCGGTCGCGTTGGTGTATTTCGGCAAAATGTCCGCGTATCCCTGACCCCAGATGTGATGGATCTTCTCCACCTCTTTGTAGACCGGCAGGGCACCCTGGTCCAGAACAACCGCCCTCACCTGGATCCCATGCGTTTGAAGGACGCGCAGCACCTCTTTATAGCCAGCCTGGCTGCCTCGTTCGCGCCCGTCGCTGATGATCATGATGACTTTGCGGCGCGTGCGATCGCGCTTGCTGAGATCAATCGCCGCGCGCAAGATCGCATCATTCAACACGTGCGCGTCTTTGGGTGGCGTGTTCACTGGAGCGGTCGGCGGTCCTCCGACTGGCATGCCATTAACCGTCGGTCCACCGGAGAACGGTCCTCCCATAACGGGCGGCCCGCTATCGTGCCCGCGAACCAGTTTCATCTGGTCCAGCGCAGCCGTCAGCCTCGGAGCTTTCCCGGTGAAATCGGTGACCTGGCTCACTGTGCTGCTGTACGTATAGAGCGCGAACTCATCGTAAGGACTGAATGCACCTACCAGCGACGAATACGTCTGATTCACCTTCTGCACTGCGACGTCAGACATGCCGAGATCGAGCACGATTGCCACGGAAAGCTGAAAGGGATCGCTGGTGAAAAAAGTAAGCTTCTGCGGCTTCCCGTTCTCGAGCACGGTAAAGTCTTTTGCGAGCAAGACCGTCTACCGGCCTCCCTTGGCTGTCCTTCACCATGACGGGAATCTGTACAAAGTTCGCTGAGACCGAGATCTTATAAAGGTCTTCGGTGGGACTAATCTGATTTCGTGGTCCCCTTCCTTGCGTCGCGGGCGGGGGCGGCGTACCGGCAGGAATGGTTTCCACCGGGGGCATCGGCGGAGGAGCGGGTTTCGATTCCTGAGATTGCGACGATGTCTTTTCCGGCTTCCGTGGCTCTTCAGCGTTGCCGCCGCCGGGATTGTCGGGTGTGGCCGCTGGAATCTTGGGAGACGGGGGTTGCACTGTGGATGGTGCGTCGGGTATATCCTGAGCCGCCTGATTCGCCGAGGGTTGGCTCTGGCTACCGGACTGGGCGAGCACCGTCGATGCGGACAGCAAAAACACTGCCGCCAGCAAAGCGAGCCTGGTCAGTATGATCCGAAACCATCTGGCACTTCCGCACGCTGGCCTCATCGATGTTCCTCGCCTCTGAAAAAAACACAGTCCTGCACCGATTGGGATGCCAATTCAATCCCATTTGGTGCATCTAAAGCTGCAGGACTAGACTAACAAAGAATAGTCCCGAGAGTCCTTGGATGCATAATCGCCCCTATTTCCGCTCCCGAGTACTGCCGATCGCCGTTCTTGCTGCGTTGGCCGCATCGCAGTTTGCGTTCTCTCAGCAACCTGCCACACCGCCGCCGGCCTCTTCCCAGCAACCGGCAAGCCCGGACCAGAAGTCCGACGACTCCCAGCAGCCCACCGAGACCCTCAAGGTCAACGTCAACGTGGTTCAGCTGTTCTTCAATGTGAAGGACAAGCACGGCGCGCTCATCCCAAATCAGACTAAGGATGATTTCGAGATCGCCGAAGACGGCAAGCCTCAAACCATCAAGTACTTCGCTGCCGAGTCAAACTTACCGCTAACCATCGGAATGATGATCGATTCCAGCGGCAGCCAGCGCAACGTCATCGACATGGAGAAGGAAGTCGGCGGCGCCTTTCTGCGCCAAATCCTCACTGACAAAGACGAGGCTTTCGTCATCAGCTTCGACATTAGCGTCGACCTCTTGCAGGACTTCACCCGCGACAACCACCGGCTGCAGGCGGCCCTAAACAAGGCAAAAGTAAACGTCGACTACACCAGTGGAGGTGTTCCGGGCATGGGCGGCGGTCCGGTTCCGCAACATGGAAATTCTCCGGGAACGTTGCTCTATGACGCTGTTTATCTCTCCGCGCATGACATGCTGGCGAAAGAAGTCGGACGCAAGGCGATGATTTTGCTGACGGACGGGCAGGACGAAGGCAGCCGGCTGAAGATTCAAGATGCGATCGAGGCGGCGCAGAAAGCCGATGCGATTGTTTATGTGCTGCTGTGCGCTGACCGCGGATTCTACGGCGGCTTCGGTTATTCCGGCGAGTCAGAGATGCACAAACTCACCGAGCAAACTGGCGGCCGCGTCATCAATGTAGGAAACAAGTTCGACAAGCTGAGGGAAGCGTTCGACCAAATCGCCGCCGAACTCCGCAGCCAGTACAACATCGGCTACACGCCAACCAACACGAAGCAGGATGGCACCTACCGCAAGCTGGAAATCAAGAACAAGCAGGGCTACAAAATCCAGTCGCGCGCCGGATACTACGCGGGCCACAGCCAAGACTAGAAAAAGGCCACGTTCGCAAGGGTCGTTGCCGGAAGAGATACTCCTGTAACGATCTTTACTGCGGGGTCAGCAGAAATCCATGCTCCTGGCCGTTATGCGTCCCCATTCCCGCAATCTGTCCGGAAGCATTGATACTCGCCGCCTCAATCAACACCCATCCCGACTTCGCGGGAATCATTGTGTTGAGGTCCTTCATTTTCCCGCCGCTATACACAAACGCATGATAGGTATTGCTGAATGTCGACTGTCCGACCACAACCCCCGAGTCGTTGATCCCGAAAGCCCAGACTGTGCTCGTACTGCCCGCGATCGTGCCCAGATCTTTTAGCGCACAACTCGCACAGTTGGCGATGAAGCCATGCGCCAACCCAGTCTTTGTGTACGCCAAACCGACAACCTGTCCTTTATTGTTAATCGCATAGGCCTGACTCCAAGCGCCCCCAAGGGTTCCCATCTTCGTCATCTTGCCGTTGCTCCAGACGAAACCGAAGAAGTTCCCGTGCACGTCGTATGACGTTCCGGTCACGACGCCTGCGTTGTTGACGCCCTGCGCGCTGTTCCACCACGAATTGCCCTCGGGCGACCCCAGCGTTCCCAAGTCGGTCATCGTTCCGTTGCTGTAGAGAAACGGGTGATTGCTACCGTCCGATGTCACGGCCGAGCCGACTACTTGCCCGACGTCGTTGATCGCATAGGCGACAGCCGAACCTCCGCCTAGATCGCCAATATCGACCAGCTGGCTTCCGCTCGTGGTAAAGGCACGGTAGGTGTTCTTCGAATTCACGGAATAGCCGGCAATCTGTCCGGAAGAATTAATCGCGTTCCCAATACCCGAGGTTCCGCCGAGCGTTCCGAGGTTTGTCATCGACCCCTTGCTGTAGAGGAACACTTCGCTCGAATTCGTGCTGGAGCTGCCCGCAGCCCCGGTCACTTCTCCAGCGAAATTAACGCCTTTCGCTACGCTATAACCATTCGTGTTGATCGTTCCGAGATCGGTAACGGAATACGAAGTTTGCGCGGAGCAAACAATCGAAGCAGAGGAAAGACAAAGAACGCAGACGGAAGCAGAAAGCCCGGCCAGAGAGCGCATTGCAAACTCCTTCGGCAAGAATCGGACATAAAATCTTTCCACGCGCCTAACTTGCAGTTGTCAATGGATTGTCAAAAGGCGGCCGGAGACGCTTCCAATGCGTGATTAGTTCGACCTGCCGTTGCCCAGATAGTCGCAGACCAGAACGGTCAGGTCGTCTTCCTGGATGTTCGCCCACTTTTGGACGGCAGAAATAATCCGGTCGGCAGCATCCGATGGAGCGCTTCGGGCCGTCTCCCGCATCAAGGCGTGCAGCGCTTCCTGGCCGAAGAATTCTCCGCTGGCACTCGCCGCTTCGAGAACTCCGTCGGTATACAGGAGCAGCCGGTCGCCCGGCTCCAGCCTGTGAGCGGCTGTCGAATAGGTCGCAAAATCGAATGCAGCCAGCATTAGGCCGTTCTCGACCACTTCCCTAACCGTTCCGCGCCGCAGCAGCAACATCGGTGGATGACCCGCTGCCGAATACCGCAACTCGCGCGACTCAGCGTCGAGATGCACATATGCCGCAGTCACGAACTGATTCTGCGTATTGCCGCACAACGCCGAATTCATCCCAGACAACAGCCCAGACGGATCTTCTGCATTCGACCGCTGCGCGGTCGCCGCCAGCTTCACCATCGAAGCAATTAAAGCCGCAGGTACGCCATGCCCAGAAACATCGGCGATCAGCAGCCCCGCCTGCTTTTCATCGGCCACAATGAAATCATAGAAATCTCCCGCAACGGAAGTCATTGGAACATAGCGGGCCGCGACGCGAAACGCAGGCGATTCAGGAAACTCACCCGGCAAAATCGACAACTGGATTCGGCGCGCAACTTCGAGTTCCTTCTGAATATCGTTGAGTTGCTGATCGCGCTCCAGTGTTTGTCGCGCCGCTACATATCCCAGCGCTCCTAAAAAAACGGTGAAACCGTAAGGCTCGATTCTGGGAAAGCGGCGAAATGTTCCGGCAATGTTGTCAAATAGCGCGAATGCGACAAAGGTCAGAAGTCCGCGGCGGACAATGACGAGATCCCGGTCGCCACTGCCGAGCGACTGCGCCACTACCGCGAGCAGGGCCACGATTACAACTGTTGTATTAATCGTTTGATAGATTGGCAGCGGGCCGAATGCAAAGGTCATCAGGGCAATCGCGCCCAAGATGATTTCCATTACGTAGCCCAATACCTTCCCACGTCGATGCAAGAGCCCTGCGGCATCGAAAAACATAAAAGCAGGAATCGGAACAACATAATTGATTCCTACGAACAGCCTGAGATAGAAGGTTGATCCGTGAATGACAAGACCGAGAAGACTCGCCTGAACCCATAGACGCGCTCCGTAGAGTACGGCGAAGATCGCGAAATAGAGAAGGACGAGATCGTTCTTGCGCCGAATGATGGAGAATGCCGCAGCGATCACTCCTACTGTAACGAAGGCCGCACCCAGGAAAAGATAGGGGGCATCGTAGCGGAATGCCTGAAGAACCTGGTCCGATGTAAGCTCAGGGGCGAGCGCCATCATGCCGAACGATGCTAACTCATTTCAGAATGCAAGCGTAGCGTGATAACTCCTCCGATCATGCACCATTGTTCTAACCCTGGATGGATCACTCGGGGGAGTGCGCAGCAATACCTCTAGTACAATCAAGCCGTGAGCGACGCCGTCCGCATCGGAATTCTGGGTGATTTCAACCCCGATTTCCGCTCGCACCACGCTACGAACGACGCCCTGCAACATGCCGCGCGAAAGCTCGACATGAAGGTCGAAAGCGAATGGATCCCTACTTCGTCGCTTATGGACGCCGATGCAGAGAAGAAGCTCGAAGGTTTTGATGGACTATGGGGATCGCCCGGGAGCCCCTTTAAGAGTTTCGACGGTATGCTCAAAGGCATCGAATTCGCTCGCCGCCGCGATTGGCCCTACCTCGGCACCTGTGCCGGGTTTCAATATGCATTCATCGAATTCGCTCGCAATGTCTTGAAAATCGCCGACGCCGACAGCGCGGAAAACAATTCCGGATCGAAAAACATAATTATCTATCCAGTAGCCTGTGCGGTTCCAGACCGCAAGGGCAACGCTCCGAAACTTTCCGGGGTGGTTTCGGAAATTCGCCTGCGGCCCGGATCTTATCTGCAGACGTTTTACGGAAAAGACAAAGAGACGGTCACGGAAGAATTCTTCTGCAACTTCGAAATCAATCCCGACTTCGAATGGACCACTATGGAAGCGGGCTTTCCTGTGTCGGCCCGCGGCCCACAAGGCGAGATTCGCGCTATCGAATCACCGACTCATCGCTTCTACGTGGCGACACTGTTCCAGCCGCAGCTTTCGTCGACCGAAAAAAATCCGCACCCCGTCGTGCTCGCATTTGTTCAAGCCGCCAATGATTGGGGCAAGAAGAAACTCGACGATAGCGTGTTGGAATAGCGGAAGTCAAAAGCTCTCACCACAGGGGACACGGAATTTCACAGGGCAACTCCTCGTGAATCCCTCTGTGGAATTTTGGAACTCCCCTGTATGTGAAGTGCTTTCCCGGGTTACGAAAGTCGCGATTACTTCGTCGTTACCGTCCAGCCACCAACCGCATCTAGAGCGATCCTCCGCGGATCGCTAGACTCACCCAGTCGGTCGCCCTCCCCCAAGCAGCGCCCGCCAGGAGCCATTCGTCTCGATGCACACGCAGCAAATGATGAACTCGTTCCGAGTCCCATGGGGCACACTGGTCAGCTACATCCCCGTCATCGCCACCGTTGTAACGACTTTCTTCAGTATTATTCTCGCCCGCGCCACGCTGCGCTACGTCGAAGCCACCGATAAGGGTCTCCAACTGGCGCGCGAGGAATTCGAACGCGAATGGACGCCGGACCTCCACATTAAACTGGAGCGTGTTTCTCCGACCGAAGCGCGCATTATCGTCACCAATCTGGCCAAGACGTCGGTCCTACTACAGCTTCTGCAACTCCGAAAACTCTCCCATGCGATGCCCTTTGAGCGCTGCCGAATCAACGATCCCCTGGTCGGCGGCATGACGTGGACACAGGAAATGGGCAAGCGCATCCTCGCCTGTACTGGCGAGGAATTCGAAGGCCCGATCGCAACCGCGATGACTTTCTACGCCGCCGGACGGATGTTTCGCACGGACTGGTTCCGATCGCAGATCGTGGTTCGCGAAGGACGCATCGTCAGCCTCGAGCCGAGCAACATGCCAACGCGCCGCGTCCGCCAAGTCGAACGCAAAGGCCAGCCCGAACGCCGCCGCGAATTCGTTCAGGACGTCGCCGCCAGCGCCGCGTCGGAAAAGAATGACAAGCCGGAAGAGAAATTCTTTGTGGCCGGCGCATGATCTTAAAGCCGACTCTCCGGCACCATGCTGGGATGAACTTTCGCGGCGCCGCAACAATCCTACGGCTGATATTCTGCTGACTGATCTTCCCATAACTTGAGAACACGAATAACTTGAGATCACATTTCGTGATCCCGAGTTTCGAAGTGGCCCAAATCCTATGGCGAAAGCAGCAATCGTGGTTGCGCGAAAAGTCGATTCGAAAATTTTTGTTCTTCGCGGACAGCGGATCATCCTCGACACCGATCTCGCCGAGCTCTATGGCGTAGAAGTCCGCCATCTGAATCAACAGGTGAAGCGTAACGCGAAACGATTTCCTGCGGCATTCCGGTTTCAACTGTCCCCGCACGAATTGAAGATCTTGCGATCACAAAATGTGATCTCAAGTTCGGGACACGGCGGCTCGCGGTACCTCCCTTACGCCTTTACCGAACATGGCGCAATCATGGCGGCAACAGTGCTGAACTCGGACCGCGCGGTTGAGATGAGCGTCTTTGTGGTTCTCGCATTTGTTCGGATGCGCCGCGCAATCGCAGGGAACCGCAATGTCCTGACCAAGCTGGCTGAACTGGAACGCCGACTGGAAACGCACGATTCCGAAATCCAATCGTTGATGGACGCGATCCGTGAACTGATGGCCCCCGAGGAGCCCAACCGGCGCCAGATCGGCTTCGAGACGCCATCAGTCGCCGGGAACAAGGCTCTCAAGGAAAGCACGACTCTATCGCGGAAAAACAAGTAACAGTTACCAAAGCTATCTCGTTCCATCCCCGAAGCGCTAAAGCATTTCCTCCTGAAGCCGATCCTCAAGTGCAGAGGACCAGACTATGCTCACTCCAATCAGCAACGCTCATCCGGTCGATGTTCGAACGATTGACGCTCGGCAAGTCTCGCAAACTCCTTCACAGGCGAAACCTGATCCTCGAGCTCAGACTCCACCCGTGCAAAAGAGTGGGGAGGTTTCGCACGACCAGGTCACGTTGAAGAGCGCCGGTCAGCCCGACAACGACGGCGGCCGTAGATAGCTCGCACAAGTTGAAACACCCCGGCCACGTCGGGCGTCCCACTCCGTCGTCCTTTCCTTCCTGCGGGTGGGAATTTTCGTTATAGACGTCGCGGCCTTTTGACTTTCATTTCTTTTCAGGCAAAGCTATTTCTGGCTTCTAACGCAGCATCGATGGCTACCCTGACAATCGGAGCAATTCATTGAAATCAGACGTGAACCGCCGTGAATTCCTGAAGATCAGCGCCGGAGCCGGCGCCGCATTAGCTATCCCAACTCCGACTCATCCCGCCGTCTCCTCCAAAATGGTCGGCATCCAGGTTGGAGCGGTTTCCTTCGTCGACGAAGGTACCGAGAAAGTCCTTGATGTGCTGCAGGAACGCGGCGGCGTGAATACGCTGTTCCTCGCCGTATTCACGTACGGTCGCGGAATCGCTGGAAGACAGATTCCGGGCCAGCCGCTGCCCGATCACGGCAAGCAGGAATACGATCTCAATTTTCACGGCGGAAATTTCGCCACTCCTCATCCGCAGTATTACAAGAACACAGTTCTCAAGGACACGCGCGCGCCCGACCACGGCAACCTCGACATCCTGGCCGAAGTGCTCCCTGCCGCCAAGAAACGAGACATGAAGGTCATCTGCTGGCTCGAGGACGTCTTCCGCAGCGACCTGCCGAACATACAGAAAGTGCAGGAGCGCGATCTTTATGGGCGCAATGCCGACACGCTGTGTGTCAATAATCCGGACTATCGCAATTTCCTGAATGGTCTTGTCGAGGACTACGCCCGCTCCTACGACATCGACGGAATCATGTGGGGATCGGAACGGCAAGGCGCGCTTTGCGACAGTTTGGGAGCCACGCATGACGTACCGCCCGTCGATCCCGGCAACGTGACTTGCTTCTGCGAATTTTGTCAGAGCAAAGCGAAAGAGCGCGGCATCAACCCAGAGCGAGCACGCCAGGGTTTCCTGGAGTTGGAAAAGTTCGTTCGCTCCGTGCGCGGCGGCAAGCGGCCGGTGGACGGCTACTACGTTCAGTTCTGGCGAATCTTGTTGCGATACCCCGAACTCGCGGCTTGGGAAATGCTCTGGACCGACAGTCTTCGCGAGACCTATGCCGCGATCTACAAAACGGTGAAGACCGCGAAGCCGACAGTCCCGGTGGGATGGCATATCTGGCACAACAATTCTTTCAATCCGATCTACCGCGCCGAGCAGGATCTTCACGAGCTCTCGAACTATTCCGACTTCATCAAGGTTGTCATGTACAACAACTGCGGCGGCGAGCGCATGGCGCTCTATGTCGACAACGCCGGTTCAACGCTCTATGGAGATCTCTCAAAGCAGGGATTGCTCGATTTCAACCATGCCGTGATGGGATTCAAGGAGCGCAGCTACGATCAGATTCCTCACACCGGGCTTTCCGCAGACTACGTGTACCGCGAGTCCAAACGCGCGCTCGAAGGTGTGGCGGGCACAAAGACTTTAATCTGGCCGGGCATCGATATCGACATCCCAACTGAACTCAACAACAGCAAGTGCAATCCGCAAAGCGTGAAGGAAGCGGTCTCAGCAGCTTTCCGCGCGGGCGTGCCAGGCGTGATTCTCTCCCGGAAATATTCTGAGATGCGCCTGGCCAACCTCAGCGGGGCCGGCGACGCAATCCGAGAGTTGAAGGCTTAGAGGGGGGCCCTGCTACGGTCTATTGAAATCATCGTCCATTCCGCGAAGGACGCATTGTCCGTTGCGGAATGGGGACGTCTTAGGCACGTTTCCGTTATCCGAACATTCTGACGCGTCAATCTCTACGACAGGACCTTCAGGTTATACTTTCCCGCTCCCCCAAAGTTGAGCCGTGAATAACTATGTTCGAACAAGCCTTCAAGAATATTGACGACGTTCTTCGCAAAGAAGCCGGATGCACCACCGAGCTTGATTACACCGAACAGACTTCCTGGCTGCTGTTCCTCAAGTATCTGGAGAACCTCGAACAGGAGCGGGCCACCGTTGCCAAGCTGGAGGGTAAGAAGTACGCGCCACTCCTCGAAAAGCAATACCAGTGGGAGAGCTGGGCAGCGCCCAAAGACAAAGACGGCAAGCTCGACCACAACAAGGCCATGACCGGCGACGATCTGCGCGACTTTGTGAACCTGAAGCTCTTCCCGTACCTGCAGGGCTTCAAGAAGAGAGCTACCGGCCCGAATACGATCGAATACAAAATTGGGGAAATCTTTGGCGAGATCAAAAACAAGATTCAAAGCGGCTACAACCTGCGCGAGATTCTCGACCACATCGACGAACTCACCTTTGGCTCACAGACGCAGAAGCACGAACTGTCGCATCTTTACGAAGCCAAAATCCGGAACATGGGCAACGCCGGGCGCAATGGCGGCGAGTATTACACGCCGCGCCCGCTCATTCGCGCGATCGTGCAGGTGGTGAAACCGAAAATTGGGGAACGCATTTACGACGGCGCAGTCGGGTCGGCTGGATTCTTGTGCGAGTCCTATGAGTACCTGACGAAAAACCAGAACCTGACCACCAAGGACGTAAGAACGCTGCAGGAGCGCACCTTCTTCGGCAAGGAAAAGAAGTCGCTGGCTTATGTCATTGCCATCATGAACATGATTCTGCATGGGATTGAGGCGCCCAATGTCATTCACACCAACACGCTCACAGAAAACCTCGCTGACATTCAGGAGAAAGATCGCGTTGACGTGGTGATGGCGAATCCGCCCTTCGGCGGCAGTGAGCGCAAGGAAGTGCAGCAGAATTTCCCCATCCGCACCGGCGAGACTGCGTACCTGTTTCTGCAGCACTTCATCAAGATGCTTAAAGCAGGCGGGCGCGGTGGCATGGTCATCAAGAATACGTTCCTATCGAATACCGACAATGCCTCGGTGAACCTGCGCAAGCTGTTGTTGGAAAGTTGCAACCTGCATAGCGTGCTCGACTGCCCCGGCGGGACGTTTCAGGGCGCAGGCGTGAAGACGGTTGTGCTGTTCTTCGACAAGGGCGTGCCGACGCGCAACATCTGGTATTACCAACTCGACCCCGGCCGTAATCTAGGCAAAACCAACGCACTCAACGACGATGATCTGGCGGACTTCGTGAAGCTGCAAAAGACGTTCGCGGACTCGCCGAAGTCTTGGACTGTGAATGTCAAGGACATCGACAAAGTTACCTTTGATCTTTCTGTGAAGAACCCGAACGGAGGCGAGGAGATCGCGCATCGCAGCCCGCAGGAGATCATGGACGAGATTGCGGCGCTCGACACGGAAAGCGCAGGCGTGATCAATAAGATCAAGGCGCTGCTATGAAGAAGGGTTGGCATATTAGGAAGATCGGTGAAGTCTGCGATTTGATGACGGGCGGAACACCACCCAGGTCAAAGGCTGAATACTTTGGTGGCGATGTTAAGTGGCTGGTTTCGGGCGACATTCACCAAGGGGAAATCTTCGACTGCGAGGGGAGAATCACCGAAGCGGGGATGCGGGCGTCAAACGCGAAACAGTTACCCCTCAACTCGGTGATGATCGCCCTTAATGGTCAAGGGAAAACGCGCGGCACCGTTGCCCTATTGCGAACCCAGGCGACATGTAACCAATCTCTCGTGAGCATCTACCCAAAGGAGCCCGGCAAGCTACTCCCCGAGTTTCTGTTTGCCAACCTGCACGGTCGCTACCAGGAAATTCGGCAGATGACCGGTGACAGTGGGAATGATCGGCGTGGCCTCAATATGGGTCTCATCAGGCAAATGGAGATCCCGCTCGCACCCGTTGACGAACAGCAGCGGATCGTCGGGATTCTCGACAAGGCGTTTGATGGCATAGCCACCGTCAAAGCCAACGCAGAAAAAAACCTTCAAAATGCCCGCGCCCTGTTCGAAAGTCATGTAGTGTCCATCTTTACTCGGGGAGGACAAGGGTGGGTGCAGAAGGCAATTGGTGAGTGCTTCAGAGTACGGAGTGGTGATTTCCTGCCAGCTAGAGCAATGGTCGAGACGGGTGGGTTCGATGTTTATGGCGGCAACGGAGTAGCAGGGAGACACGATCAGAGGAATCTCTCGGGTGAGAACATCATCATTGGGCGGGTGGGCGCCAAGTGCGGAAATGTCAGGCACGTGATAGGCGATATTTGGTTGACTGATAACGCTCTTTATACTTCCGAATACTTCTACAATTTTGACCTCAGCTTCTTGGCGCGACTTCTTGAGCGCGCACAGCTCCGCAGCACGGCCAACCAAACCGCGCAGCCTGTAATTTCCTACAGCACCATCAAAGACGTAACGTTGGAGTTCCCAAGCTGTAAAACCGAGCAGGAAAAGATAGCGAAGGATATTGACGCACTTGAAACCGAAACCAAGCGATTAACCTCCGTTTACGAGCGAAAGCTCGGCGCTTTGGAATCGTTGAAGAAATCGCTCCTGCACAAAGCATTCAACGGAAATCTTTAGAGACGAATGAACGAAGCCGAAACCAGAGCCGAGCACATCGATCCCGCGCTGAAAGCGGCGGGCTGGGGTGTGGTAGACGGCAGCCGGGTTCGGCGGGATTACTTCATCTCTCCCGGTCGCATCGAAGGCCGCATTGCCGGGGAGGTACGGCACGGCAACCCGCTGCGCGCCGACTACCTTCTCGAATACCGCAACACAAAGCTCGCCGTCGTCGAAGCCAAGGCGTGGAACGAAGCGCTCACCGAAGGTCTCGCGCAAGCCAAGAACTATGCCGACAAGATGGCCATTCGCTACACCTATTGCACCAACGGCCAGGGCATCTACAGCGTGGACATGGAAACGGGCAAAGAAGGCGTGGTCCCGGTGTATCCCACGCCCGACGAGCTCTGGAACCTGACCTTTGCCAAGGCGAACGCATGGCGCGACCGCTTCGCCGCGGTCCCATACCCGGATAAGTCCGGCTCATGGTCGATTCGCTTCTACCAGGAGATTGCTGTCAGCCGCGTGCTGGACGCGATCATCAATGGGCGCGACCGCGTGCTTCTGACGCTGGCCACCGGCACTGGAAAGACTTCCATCGCGTTCCAGATCGCATGGAAACTGTTCAACGCGCGCTGGAACCTGATCGAGTGGAAAAAGGGTGCAGAACCAACGCGCCGCCCCCGCATCCTCTTCCTCGCGGACCGCAATAATCTCGCCGACCAGGCCTACAACGATTTCGCGTCATTCAATGCGTTCTCCGAAGATGCCATGGCTCGCATCAGTCCCGACAGCATTCGCAAAAAGGGCAAGGTGCCGAAGAACGCGAGCATCTTCTTCACCATTTTCCAAACCTTCATGAGCGGCCCGCCGAAGGACGGGAAGCCATCGCCGTATTTCGGCGAGTATCCACCGGATTTCTTCGATTTCATCGTCATCGACGAGTGCCACCGCGGCGGTGCCAACGACGAGAGCAACTGGCGCGACATCATGGAATATTTTTCCCCAGCCGTGCAGCTGGGGCTTACCGCGACACCCAGGCGGCAGGAGAACGTCGACACCTACCGATACTTCGGCGAGCCCGTCTTCATCTACTCGCTGCGCGAGGGCATCAATGACGGCTTCCTCACGCCCTTCCGCGTGAAGCAGATCGCTACCACTCTCGATGACTACGTTTATACGCAGGATGATTTCGTGGTGGACGGCGAGGTGGAAATCGGCAAGCGCTATCTGGAAGCGGACTTCAACCGAATCATCGAGATCGAGGCGCGCGAGGCGCACCGCGTAAAAGTGTTCATGGACCAGATCAACCAGCAGGACAAGACGCTGGTCTTCTGTGCCACGCAGGAGCACGCGCTGGCCGTGCGGAACCTGATCAACCAGATCAAGACGAGCACCGATCCCAACTATTGCCAGCGCGTCACCGCCAACGACGGCGAACTCGGGAACCAGCACCTGAGAGATTTTCAGGACAATGAGAAGACCATCCCAACGATCCTGACCACGTCGCAGAAGCTCTCGACTGGCGTCGACGCACGCAACATCCGCAACATCGTTCTTATGCGGCCGATCAATACCATGATCGAGTTCAAGCAGATCATCGGACGCGGGACGCGGCTTTACGATGGCAAAGACTACTTCACGATCTACGACTTTGTGAAGGCCTACCTGCACTTCAGCGATCCGGAGTGGGACGGGGAGCCGCTGGAGCCGGAACCCTGCGCGAAGTGCCATTCATCTCCGTGTGTGTGCGTGAAGGCGGTACCGCGGCCTTGTGCGGAGTGCGGGCAGCGGCCTTGTGTGTGCGTGAAAGAGCCGTGCGAAGTTTGCGGTCAGCGGCCGTGCGTGTGCAAGAAGAAAGCCACGGTCAAGCTGGCCGATGGGAAAGAACGCGCCATCCAGCACATGATGTCGACGGCGTTCTGGCATCCGGATGGGACGCCGATGTCGGCGCAGCAGTTTATGGAATCGCTGTTCGGAAAGCTGCCCGAGTTTTTCAAGAACGAGGAAGAGCTGCGCGCGCTGTGGAGCATTCCGGAAACTCGAAAGAAGGTGCTGGAGGGACTCGCAGAAAAGGGCTTCGGGCATGAGCAGCTGGCCGAAATGCAGAGGATCATCAACGCCGAGAAAAGCGATCTATTCGACGTGCTCGCGTATGTAGCGTACGCGCTACCACCGCTCACCCGTGAAGAACGCGCGGCGCGGGCCAAGGTCGCCTTCAGCGGGCACTTTACCAACAAGCAGCAGGCGTTCTTGGAATTTGTTCTTGCGCATTATGTCGGGGTCGGTGTCGGCGAACTGGATCCCGAGAAGATCACTCCGCTACTCCGCCTGAAATATCACGACTCCATTGCCGATGCGATCGCCGACCTCGGTCGGCCGGAAGACATCAACCGAGTATTCGTTGGCTTCCAGAAATATCTGTACGAATCTGGCTCACCCAGCTGATCTTCCAGGCACAAATTCCGTCTCTGAGTCAGTACTTTTCCACAAGCCGAAGCCGCCCTCGTTGTGATATCTGCCCTTGCGCTCCACAGTGAGAAAATCCGATCATTGCTCCAGCCGAGAGGCGATGGCGCCATTCCACGTCGCCGCTAAGTGCTTTAAATGGAATATTTTACGCGTAAGTCCTAGCGGCTCAAGATTTTGCAAGGATGAGATTCTTCTAAGGCGGCCTAAGTTCTTTGAAAGCAATATTTTGCGTTGTCGGTCCAAAAAATGACTGGTGGGTAGGCGAGCGACAAATCCAATGTTCTCAACATTTTACCCGTAAAATCTTGAGCCATATAGACTTGTCCGAGATTTCTCTAAAAAAGGGCGGGGCGCGCTGCGGATCGCAGCTCTTATCACCGCGCGAGCAGTTCGAACGCGGGATAGCTTGAGGCAACTTCAGCAAACGCATCGGGCGGCGACCCGGCGGGAACCGGAAAATAGCGTTGTACCTCCCGCTTGAAATTGTCGAGATAGGCTTTCAAGACTGGGAGCTTCTCGACATCGTTCAGCGGGCGCAGTCCATATTTTTGGCGCTTGCTTCCCTTCTTCAGCGTGATTTCTCCGGCAGCTTCGGCGTTGCGCACCCATTGCGTACGTCCGCGGGGAGCGACCAGATAACGCTTGCTGTTCAAGTCCAGCAGGTCGACGGGGGTCGAGAAGAGCTTTCCGCTTTTCCGGCCGCGCACTTCGAGAACGTAGATGTGGGAAGGACCAATGCCGAGGCCGACGAGGAATCCGAACGTGCGGTTGAAAAGTTTTTCGATCGTGGTGGGCTCGCGGAAAGCGGGAAGGGTGTCGGGCATGTGCGTGATTATAGTGCGTGGGCATGCAAAGAGAATTGCATAGGTCCTTCGCTTCGCTCAGGATGACAAAGCCGCCGAGAGTTCAGCGGCTCCGGTTAGACGCGCTTCACGAAGCGCAACGACGCAGAGTTCATGCAATAGCGAAGATTCGTGGGCGCGGGGCCGTCGTCGAAGACATGTCCCAAGTGTGCGTCGCATTCGGTGCAAGCGACCGCGGTGCGTTCCATGCCAAGAGTTGTGTCGGTGACCTCGGAGACGTTTTCCTTCGCGATGGGTTGCCAGAAGCTGGGCCATCCGGTGCCCGACTCGAACTTGGTCGCGGAGTCGAACAGCGCATTGTCGCAGCAGATACAGCGATAGATTCCGTTGTCGTGCAGGTTCCAGTATTGGCCGGAGAAGGCCATCTCTGTGTCGGCGTTGCGCGTGATGTCGTAGGCATTCGCGGATAGCTGTTTGCGCCATTCCGCGGAAGTTTTAATTACCTTCGCGATGGTGACTTTCTTCTGGCGCTCACCGGCATCAGAGAACAGGACGATGGTGACGTCTTTCGGCTGAGTGACAGATGCAGCCTCCAACATTGCCGGCTTCTTCCATTGCCAGAAGGCAAGGCCGCCGATTGCCACGGCTGCGCTGCCCAGAAATGCGCGACGCTGCACATTCACGGGATCTTTGCAATCATCACTGGAATCAAACATTGCGGCCTCCTTCGTTCACTTGCCCGTGTAGAGATCCGGGAACTCCTGGCGCAGGTGCTCGACCTTCGGCGCGTCGTTGAAAACGATGTAAGGCTGATTCGGATGCAAGGCCGCGTAGTTCTGGTGATAAGCCTCGGCCTGATAGAAAGCTTGCAGGGGCGCGACTTGTGTCACGATGCGGTGTGAAAAGACTTTCGCTTGATCCAGCTGCGCGATGTACGCGTCCGTGATGCGCTTCTGTTCGTCGCTCGTATAGAAAATCGCGGAGCGGTATTGTGTGCCTTCGTCGGGTCCCTGGCGATTGAGTTCCGTCGGGTCGTGAGCCACGGAGAAAAACACACGCAGCAATTCGCCGTAAGTGATCTGCGAAGGATCGAAGACGACCTGGACCGACTCGGCGTGACCAGTCTCTCCGGTGCTGACCATTTCATACTCGGGATTTTTCACGGTGCCTCCCGCATAACCGGAGGTCGCGCTGATCACGCCCTTCACGTGCTGAAACACGGCCTGCACACCCCAGAAGCATCCACCTGAAAGAACTACGGTTTGCTTCCCCGGCGCTGAGGCGCGAGACGCGTCGACCGTCGGCGCAGGAAGAGCGGCAGCCGGGCTTGCCTTGGCGCTGCAGGCCGTGGCACCGAGCAACGATCCGAACAGAATGAGAGCCAGATGTGCAGATGATGACATTTTGTTTTCCCCCAACCTGAATACGAAACCTGTTCGCTGGCAGATTGGAGTCGCGTGATGCCAAAAAGTTTCGTAATGCTGGAGGAGAAATGCATGAACCAAGAAGGGCGCGAAGGGACATGAAGTTATACAGAGTGACCTCGAGCATACTTCTCACTTGCTTTTTCGCTTTATGTTCGCCACAATAACAGCCATGGCGATCACACGCAGGCAGCGCGAAGTGTATGACTTCATTTCCCGATTCGTTACCGAGCATGGATATTCGCCGTCGTTCGAAGAAATCGGGCAGGGTCTCGACCTCAACTCTCTGGCGACCGTACACAAGCACATCTCGAACCTGGAGAAAAAAGGGCTGCTGACGCGCGACTATAACCGTAGCCGCTCGATCGACCTCCTCCCTCCGAAAGGCAAGCTGAAACAGTCGATGAGCGTGAATACTGGCGTCGTGTTGCCTCTGGTCGGACGAATTGCTGCCGGTCAGCCGATCGAGGCCATTCAAAATCAGGAGACGATTTCGCTGGCAGACTTCGTGCGCTCGAAGGAAGTCTTCGTGCTCGAAGTACGCGGAGACTCGATGCAGGATGAGGCGATTCTCAATGGCGACTACGTTTTGGTGGAGAAGGCCAAGACCGCGCACAACGGCGACATCGTGGTTGCCTTGGTGGATTCAAGCGATGCCACGTTGAAACGCTTCTACCGCGAAGGCGACAGCATCCGCCTGCAGCCATCGAATGCGACCATGAAACCGATCATCGTGCCTGCAGCATCCGTGGATGTACAGGGCAGAGTGATTGGGGTGCTTAGGAAGTACTAGCAGTTCTCAGTTTTTAAGAAAAGCATCTTGGGCAGAGAAAACGCCTCGGAATTCACCGAGGCGTTTGATCTTTGCCAATACTTTGGCTTAGCCGATGTGCTTGTTCAGGGCTTGGGCGATGGCGTCTTTCGGCTTGTAGCCGACCAGTTGTTCGACGACCTGTCCGCCTTTGAAAACCAGCAGGGTGGGAATGCCAGTGACTTTGTAGCGCATCGGGGTCGCGCTGTTGGAGTCGACATCCATCTTGCCGATTTTGATTTTGCCCTGGTATTCGGTCGCCAGTTCTTCGACGATCGGGGCGATAGCGCGGCAAGGGCCGCACCAGGTTGCCCAGAAGTCCACCAGAACGGGCTTGTCAGATTTCAAAACATCCTGGTCGAAGTTCGCATCGGTGACTTCGACGATTCCGTTGCCTGCCATTTGCTTTCTCCTCGTTGTAAACGTCGCGCTTTCGGCGGACGCTCCATCGGGCTGCGCTGCCGGGCGATCGGTATAAGTGCTTCCCGTATGGGAGCCGAACTTTCTATCTTAGCACTCCAATTCGATGCAGGTGGGGGCCGGAAAGTCGCAAAGGTCCGACGGACAATCATACGCCCCGCAAACCTCGGGATTCCGCGGTGTGCCCCTTAAGCCCCTCTCCTTGAGAAGGATAGAACGATCGCCTAATGCTGCGGTGCTTGCTCCACCGCAGCCTCTGGCTTGGGCGGGGTCAGCGACTTGATATAGCTCACCAGTTGCCACCGTTGCGGTTCGGGCAGCTTAGACCAGACCGGCATCCCGCGCCGGACGACGCCATTGGTCAGCAGCCAAAACAACGCTCCCGGAGTCGCTTGATATACCGGATCGGCGCGTAGGCTCGGGCCTTTCTTCGTGCCATCCGCTAGTTCTCCGTGGCACTCCGTGCAGTGCTGGTCGAAAAGTTTGCCGCCGGCCAGAATGGCATCGGGATCGGATTCCAGAGGATTGCGGCGGGCGACCGCTTTCTTCGGAGCTTTCGCCAGTTCGGCATACACGAGCGCGTCATTCTTGTATTTGTATTTTTCATGCTCAGAGTGATCGCTCTGTGCTGCCACTGTGCCGACGCACGCCGCAAGCAGAACTGCGGTGGTGAATGTGAAAAAAAGTTGCGGCTTCGGTCTTGTCTTCGTCATTGGCGGCCTCCGAACAAGCGGCTGATCGCCGAGCCGAAGCCGGAGAATTCACGGGAGACTCCCCAGCGCAACAAGAAACGATGGCTATTGTCGTTGAGGCCAAATCCCGGAGAAAGACGCAGAGTCCAGTCGGATGGCAAATTCCAGGCGACGACCGGCGCGAGGTAGTGAGAAGTCTCGTGCAAGCCAAAACTATAGCGGTCGCCGAGGCCACCGTACATCTCAATTCCAGCAATGAAATTCTCGGGGCAGAAACTGCAGCGTTGTGCCGATGCCTTCAGGGCCAAAGGGCGGCTGGCGCCAACGGCGTAGCCGAACTCCCATGGATTTCCGCCGGTGACGTTCTTCGTAGCGATCGTATTTTCGGCGATATTCCATCCGTTGAAGGTTTTCGAGAGCAGCAGTTTGGTTTCGATTTCGTGATCGTGTTCTTGCCGCGCGATGGCGTTAGGGTCCGCATAGTCGGCTTCGACATCGTGTCCTTCAACTTCCTTCAGGATCTTGTCGGCGCCGCTGGTCTGCTCGTACTCGATATAAAGCACTGGATTGATGAAATGCTCGCGCTGTAGAAGGCGAAAACGGTTCTCCCAGCGAAAGCCGGTGAAGATAGTGCTGTCATTGAATGTCGTTTGGCCGTCAAAGTAGAGTTCGGTCGTCCACCAGGCTGTGGCTCCGTATTCGAACTCGGCCCAGAACGCGTGGAAATCGTTTCCTCCCCGCTGCGTACCAAAAGTGGAGAAGTATTCGACCTCAAGGCTGCCCGGCTCCTCCAAATAATGGTCATAGGTGACGATGTAGGGACTTTCCTGCCCGGCTGCCGGAAGAGAAAACCCAGCCAGAGCAAGCAGCGCGGCAAAGAGCAACTGCAGGAGTCGCGGACGCGTGACCCGCCGGGGCGCATCGTGGGGCCGCGGCCGCGGGCATGAAAATGCAAAGACAATAGAGTTCAAGCGGAGATAATTCCTTTCGATTATTTGCGACTGAGTCGCATTTAATGAAAACTCAGTTCCCAACTACCTATATGTACTAGTTGCAACTCAGTCGCATCTAGGATATATTCATCCTACAGCCGGGGCGTATAGATGAGTCAAGATTCCGGCGAAGAAACCGTCGCACGCTGATTGCGACCAGTTGCGACCCAGCGAAACGAGAACTCGCATGCCACTTCCCCAAACGGAAATGCCGGGCCGGTTGCAGGCGCACTTTGCCGAGCGCGGAATTCGCATGACGCAGCAGCGTCGCGCCATTCTGAGCGTGATCGAAACCGCGACCAAGCACCTCGACGCCAGCCAGATTCTGCGCAAAGCACAGAAGATCGACCCCAGCGTTGACCGCAGCACGGTCTATCGCACGTTGCAACTATTGAAGCGGCAGGGCCTGATCGACGAACTCGACCTGATGCACATCAACGGCGAGGGACACTATTACGAGCGCAAGCTCGAGCGCGATCACATTCACATGGCATGCCTGCGTTGCGGAAAGATCACCGAGTTTCTTAGCGACAGCTTTGAAAAACTCAAGCAACAGGTGGAGAAAGATTGCCGCTTCCGGATTCTGGTTTCGCGACTCGAGATCGGCGGCTACTGCGGCACCTGCCGCGGATCACACTAGAAAATCAAACTCGTGATGGAATTTCGTTTTCTTACCGCCAACGACGCAAGCGAATGGTGGAGGCTCCGACTGGAAGCGCTCAAGGGCGATCCGGAGGCGTTCAGCTCATCCACGGAAGACCACTTGACGCTTAGCATGAAAGATGTCGAGTCCCGTCTGGGAGCCGGCATGTCAGACTCGTTTGTAGCCGGGGCATTCGATGCAGGCCATCTTGCGGGCATGGCGGGCTTCGTTCGCGAAAAGGGACTGAAGACGCGACACAAGGGACGTATCTGGGGTGTTTATGTCACGCCGGAAAAGCGCGGACAAGCTGTTGGGCGAAAATTGCTACAGATGGTGTTGGAACGCGGCAGCGCGCTCGATGGAATCGAGATGGTCCTGATCTCCGTGGCAGCTACGCAGACAGCAGCCGCTAGTCTCTATCGCTCTCTCGGTTTTGAAATGTTTGGATGCGAACCGCGGGCGCTTCTCGTCGGCGGGAAGTATATCGATGAGCAATACATGGTGCTGCGCCTTGAACATTTTTCCAGCAAATAAACCCAGGCAGAATTCGGCAACAAATAGAAAAGCGCCCTGACTTATTCAGTCACGGACGCCTCGGCAGCCCTCCCCCAGAACTGCCAACCACAGGAGCGATACTAGGGGTCGCTTACTTTTCTGTAAATGTCACTTTGGTAATAACCAATTAGCGGAAAGCTAAAGAGTAAACAGAGCAGCTATTGCTTCTGCCACGTCAGGCCGGCGTCGGTGGTGATCCAGACTTCTGGAGTCGACGTGGAGATCTTGCCGTGGATGAAATCGGGAAACTCGAGTGCAATGACATCTCCGGTCAGCGTTGCGCCCGAAGACGACGGTATGACCCGTGTCCAATTGGCGCCGGAGTCCGTGGAGTGATACAACATTCCTCCCGATCCACCTGCCCAAACATCTGCCCCGTTTGCAGCAACGGCACGGAAGGTCGGGGCGATCAATTCGCGCTTCAGTATCTTAGAAGAATCTTTCTCTTTCATCGGAGCAGCCTTCGCGACTGCGTAGCTCATCCCGGAGGCTGGCGCTGATGGTGCATTCACATTCACATCTTCCCAAGTGTTGCCTTGATCGAGCGAACGCTGCAGAGATCCGGTCGAGTTAATGTTCCAGCGCGCACTCGGCGCAGACATTGGGCCACCGACCGCGCCCGTTGGAGCAGACTGGGGCATCGAGCCTCCCGGAACCTGGACGCTACCCACGATCAAAGTTCCAGGCTCTTTGGCCCGGTTGACAACGACCCCGCCGGTGCCGCCCGGGGATGGCTGCAACGGAATCGACTCGCTGCGGAGCACCATCGTATTTTGCGCTTGTTGGGTCGAATCGAGCGCCGCCGACTGACTTGAAACCTCCACGCTCGGAGAGGGAGGGGATGTCGCTCCGGCGCTCCCTCCAGTTGCACTGCCAAACGACTGCTTGGCCGACGGTGACGCCGATGGCGCCGCGTTCTGGGCCTGATTATGGAATGCGTATGCATTCTGCTGCGCTGTCTGGTTCGCCAGCCGCGGCCCATGGGTAAGCTGTCCATGAATTGCGTTCGCTCCCGCGAGGCTCCCGACTTGAGAACCAGGAGCGGCTGCGGGCTCATTGGCCTGGGCAATCGGCTTGCTGAAAACTGCGACCTCTTTTTTCGCGTTTTCAACGACTTTCTTATCTTCGCCCTGCTTCGCCTCACCAGCGGCCGCGCTTGTCTCAGCAGGTGCGGACGATTGGATCTGATCTCGCTCAGAGGGCGCCGCGGAAGGCGCAGGAGCTGAATTGCTTCCCGAGTCGGACGACACCGTCGCGGGCATATCCGCCCGAGACGCCATGGTCGCCGAATGAGTCTGCCGCTGATAGAGGACAATGCCCAACGAAGCAACAAGGATGAATCCAGCAGATACGAATCCCCAGCGCAGCACTGGCCAAGCGAGCCACCCGCCGGATGCAGGCCGGAAAGCCGTCTGAACCGCTTCGGTTTCGGGCAGAGCGAGGGCAACCACTTCGCGGCACTCCCCGCATCGGGCCAGGTGTTCGATCACAATGTCGCGTTCGACTTCGGGCAACGCTCGCTCGGAGAAGGCGGTCAGCACGTCCGGATCCGGATGATTCAGGGCAGGCGTTGCCACCTGCAGCCGCTCGCGAACGATTTTTGGGACATCGCGCATAAAATCAGCTTCTGGCTACTAGCCTCTAGCTAAAGCACTTAGACCTTCTTGAGAGCACAGCGCTATCAACTCTCGCCCTCGCGGACTCTGGCCTCCACTGTCTTCTTAGAGAACGCGGCCGGCGGCGATTCTTGCGCGAGACCGCGACGAATATCCACCTGCAAATCGCGCACATCAACCTCCAAAGCTTCCTCGGCCTGACGGCGCGACATCCCACGCCGCCCCAGCGCCGCCACGATCTGTTTTCGCAGCGATTTGGCCAGTTTGTCCAGTTTGCGGCTAATCGTCGATTCGTGGACCCCGAGCATGCGGGCGATCTCAGCCAGCGTCCGACCGTCGAGATAATATGCGCTCAGGATCATTCGATCCTCGCCTGAAAGAAAACCGAGGGTCTCGTCGGTGGCCTGGGCTCAGGCGCTTATCGGCTGGAGCAACCGGCGCTGGATCGGGGGCACGGAACTGTATGCCCTCCTCCGACTCCTCTTCGAGACTGACGAGCCTCTTGGTACGCCGATAGCGGTTTACATACTCCTGCGCGAGGACGGTCCGAAGCCAGCCTTCGAGGGATCCCCGTCCGGTGTAGGAAGCCAGCTTCGAGACTCGCCTGCCTTCCCGGGTGGTGGTGCCGTAGAGATCGGCATAAAGAGTATCAGCGAGGTCGCGGGCGGCCGAATCTTCGCGAGCGATCCGCAACGCCGAGAGATAAAGCTTCTCGCGGTAGCGCGCCATGAACACGACCCACGCAGGATCGCTGCCGGCAGCGCAGGCGCGAGCCAGGGCCAGCTCGTCAATTCGGAGGCTCAGAAAAAAGGTCCGGAGTTCGGAATCGGATGCCGATGGCGGAGCCTGCTTAGTTCCAACGTCGCAAAGTATTTCCGCGAATGCCTCGCGCGAAAGCCCGATCTTTGCGCAATCGCCCTTCGCATGGAGCTCGGCCGACAAATCGTTTACGATTGACTGCATGGCCGGCATGGGCTTCGTCGAAGTCATTGCGTGAATGAATTATCCCGCTTTCCCGCCGACGTTCAAGTATCCAGAAACTGTACCCTGCTTGGCACGGCCGGGGCCGGCAGATTCTAACCCATGGTATGAGACCCTAGCCCGCGATTCGGGATGCCTTGCACTCCTCGCAAGGGCAAACTTCGCGGAGGAACTTCCAGGAATAAATGCCGAGATCGTGATTATCGTTCCAGGAGAATTTGATGGCGTACTTGCCCACGCCTTCAGCAGAGAGCGGCTTGGCGTGGGGCTTAAAAATCAACAACGCTCCCGGTGCGGCAGTAGCGGGTTCTCCGGGGCAGCGTCCGGTTTTGCCGCGCTCGTCCTCGCACATAGCGCACGGACAAGCATCGCGCAGGTAAACGAAGTTGTAATGCGAAACGTGGCCGTCGTTCCATTCAATATCAACGCCCGTGCCGGAGGTCAGATTCACCTTCACCGACTTGGGATCGGTCGATGCGGAGGGCGATTGAAGCGGGGACTGCATGGGATCAGTATCGCATAGAGGCATAGGCGGTGTTCTAGGCGGGCAATTCCGCGTGAGATCATCGTTCAACGGTCCGGGCATTGCCCAATTCGATCAAGTTCCTGTAAAATCTAGGTTTGCCCTACAAGATCTGAACCTTTCGGGAGCAGCAGTCATGGCACAACAATGTGATATCTGCGGCAAGAAGCCGCAAGCGGGAAACCGCATCAGCCACGCCCACAACGTCACCAAGCGGCGCTGGAACATTAACCTGCGTCCGGTGCACGCCAAGGTTGCCGGCCAGGGGAAGCGCATCCGCGTTTGCACGTCCTGCCTGCGCAGCGGCAAAGTCGTTAAAGCGTAACGTCTTTCACCGACAGCGCCAAGACCGCCGAGAATTAGTCCATCAATCAAGCGCGGCGACGGAAGGCTCCGTCTGTCCCTCGACGTTCTCTGCTCTGCGGTGGCCCATTACTGCTTGGCCGCCGGCAGAATGGCGAGCAGCCGTATGTCGAAAATCAACGTTGCGTTCTTCGGGATGATCCCGGAATAGCCTTGTTCGCCATACGCGAGTTGTGGAGGAATCCGGAGCTGGCGCTTACCGCCGACTTTCATTCCTGTAACGCCTTCCTCCCACCCTTTAATGACGTCGCCTTTGCCGATCGTGAAATCGAAGGGCTGATGCGCATCGACCGAGCTGTCGAATTTCTTCCCACTGGTGAGCCAACCCGTATAGTGCACCTTCACGTGGTCGCCGTCCTTGGCAACTTCTCCAGTTCCAACCTTGATATCCCAATACTGCAGACCCGAATCGGTCTTGACACCATCGCCGGTGACTTTCGTCGGCGCATTGGTGTTGGGTACGACTTGGACTTTGTGCGTGGCAGTTTGCGCTAATACGGTCGCGGTTATCAGAACTACGGCTGCGATGACGATTCCGTTCTTCATGGAACTCTCCGTTCGCAAAAAATAAAACAGATTTATTCCAATGCAATGACGTCGATTTCAACCAAGACATCCTTCGGCAGGCGAGCAACCTCGACCGTCGTGCGCGCCGGAGGCGATGACGTGAAGTACTTTCCGTAGGCTTCGTTCATCGCAGCGAAGTCGTTCATGTTCTTGAGAAACACGCCCGAGCGGACGACTTTCGCAAGGCTACTTCCCGCGGCTTCGAGAATCTGCGTCAGGTTGCGCAGGATGCGATCGGTCTGTGCGCCTACATCTCCCGTGATGACTTGTTGCGTCGCGGGATCGATGGGCACCTGGCCGGAGACAAAGACGAATCCATTGGCTTTGATCGCTTGAGAATAAGGGCCGATGGCCTGCGGGGCATTCTTGGTGGAAATGACTTCTCGCATATAGTTAAGGACCGGTTTTCAGAAACTGCCATCCGATCCACGGTAATTAATGCAGATTGGGTGGCCAAGGGTCAAATTCCTTCTCCTTTTTCGGCAACAGGCGGGCGATGTGGCGCAACTGACATCGACCATGAGAAAGACGAAAGCTGGTCCTCAGCCAGTGGAAGGAACTATTTCCACTGCAGTTGAGAAGAAACAGGTCGAAGAACGGCTGGCGATCGGAGCCAACGTTGTCTACGAAACCGTCCGACGCGAGGGTGAAGACGAACTTAGCCGCGCCGTCTCGGCGCTTGCATGGTCGGCATTTGCCGCCGGCCTCTCGATGGGTTTTTCCTTCATCGCCGAAGGCCTGCTGATGGCGCATTTACCCGATCAGCCCTGGAGAGCATTGATTGCTGGCTTGGGGTATCCCGTCGGTTTCTTGATCGTAATTCTGGGACGCCAGCAGCTATTCACCGAAAATACGCTGACCGTCGTCTTGCCTCTCCTTCTCCGCAAAAACCTGTCCACTTTGTGGCGCATGCTTCGATTGTGGGCGGTGGTGCTGACGGCGAACCTGGTCGGAACATTTCTCTTCGCGCTTTGTGTGGCGCGGATCGACTTGTTCGATATCCGAACACAACAAAGTCTGACAGAGATCGGGAATGCGCATCTTGGCGCAGGCTTCGGAATTACGTTAATGCGATCCATCTTTGCCGGGTGGCTGATCGCTTTGATGGTGTGGCTGCTGCCCGCAGCGGATTCAGCCCGGGTGAGCGTGATCATCATCATTACCTATCTTGTCGGCATCGGCGGCTTCAATCACATCATTGCGGGATCAACCACGATGTTCTTTCTCGTCGCGAGACACTCGATCTCCCCGGGTACGTACCTTGTCCGGTTTTTTCTGCCAACCCTGCTGGGAAACGTCGCCGGCGGACTTTCTTTGGTAACCGCGTTGAATCACGCCCAGGTTATCGGAGGGAAAGAGGAATCGTAAGCCACGATCTCAAATCTTCTGCAGGCGCTGGACCTCATGCACGCCTGGAATTTTTCTCAGTCCGGCGATGATCGTTTCCAGATGTTTCAAGTCTGAAATATCCAGCACGACTTCCACACTGGCCTGGCTGTTGGCGGTATGCGCGCCGATGTTGCGGATATTGCTTTTGGCGTCGCCGATCACCCCGGTGATGCTCTTCAGCATTCCGAAGCGGTCGTCGCAGAAAACTGTCAGCTTTACTGGATAGGCCGTCGGCGTACTCTCGTCGCGCGCCCATTCGACATCAATCTTGCGCTCGGGCTCGTACAAAAGATTCGTCACATTCGGACAATGAACGGAGTGTACGGCCACTCCTTTGCCTCGCGTGATATATCCGACAATACTTTCGCCGCGGATCGGATTACAGCAGCGGGCGCGGTACACCAGCATGTCTCCTTGGCCGCGCACCGTGATGGCATTGTGATCCCCAAAGACGCGTCGGACGACGCTGGCGATGCCGCCAGGCTGGGACGTCAGGCCTTCGGACTCGATATCGCCAGTAATGGAATGAGTGGCTCCCGCGGGAAGCAACCGGGCAAGGACCTGGCGCGCAGAATACTTTCCGTAGCCGATGCCGGACATTAAGTCATCGGCTTTACCGAGACCGTAAGCTGAAGCGACCTTCAGAAGTTCTTCGTCCTTGATCTCTTTGAGCGCGATGCGATATTTGCGCGCCTCTTTCTCGATCAGCTTGCGGCCGATCTCGATCGCCCGCTCGCGCTGGTGAACGTTGAGCCAGTGCTTGATCTTATTGCGCGAACGCGACGACTTGACCAAGCCCAGCCAATCGCGGCTGGGCTTGTGTCCCGGCTGAGTAAGAATTTCGACGATGTCGCCCGAATGCAGCTTGTGGCGCAGCGGAACCATCCGCCCATTCACTTTGGCGCCAGTGCATGTGTGTCCGACTTCCGTATGGATCGTGTAAGCAAAGTCGATCGGCGTCGCGTCACGAGGCAATACGACGACCTTTCCTTTGGGTGTGAAGGTGTAGACCTCTTCGGGATAAAGATCGACTTTTAACGTGGAGAGAAACTCGTTGGGATCGCTGACATCGCGCTGCCACTCGACTACCTGCCGTAACCAGGCGAGGCGCTGCTCGTCCTGCGCGGAGACCGGCCCATCCTTGTATTTCCAGTGAGCGGCAATGCCTTCTTCCGCCATCTTGTGCATTTCTTCTGTGCGTATCTGGATCTCAAAGGGCGTGCCGTCTTCTGTAATCACCGATGTATGGAGCGACTGGTAAAAGTTCGGCCGCGGCATCGCGATGAAATCCTTAATACGGCCGGGCACGGGGCGCCAGAGATTGTGAATGATGCCGAGGACTGCGTAGCAATCCTGTAGCGAGCGTGTGATCACCCGCATGGCGCAGAGATCGTAGACCTGCTCCACCGAGATACGCTGCTTTTGCAGCTTTTTGTGAATGCTGTAAACGCGCTTGATGCGGCTCTCGACCCGCGCCTGGATTCCGGCTTCTTTCAGCTTGTCCGTAATAATGGTCTGCATTTTCGCAAGGAACGCTTCACCCTGCTTGCGTCGCGCGTTGACCGATTTTTCGACCTGTTCGTAGCCTGCGGGATCGAGAAAGCGGAAACCTAGGTCCTCGAGTTCGCCGCGAATCTTTCCCATCCCGAGGCGGTGCGCAATCGGCGCGTAAATTTCCAGCGTCTCCTCGGCAATTTTGCGTTGACGCTCGGGCTGAAGATGCTCCAGCGTTCGCATATTATGCAGACGGTCGGCCAGCTTGATCAGGACGACGCGGATGTCGTCGACCATGGCCAGCATCATCTTGCGCAGATTTTCGGCCTGCTGCTCTTCGCGGGTAGCGAAGTCAATTTTGCTGATCTTGGTGACGCCTTCGACTATGTGCGCAACCTGTTCGCCGAATTCTTTCTGAATGTCTTCGATCGTGACCGAGGTATCTTCTACTGAATCATGTAGGAGACCGGCAGCCACGGCGACCGGATCCATTTTCATCTCAGCCAGCACGAGCGCAACTTCCAAAGGATGCACCAGGTAGGGCTCTCCCGAGGCGCGGCTCTGGCCTTCGTGATGTTTCAGGGAGTAGTCGTAGGCTTTCTTGACGATCGTGAGGTCGTCTTGCGGACGGTTCTCCTGCATCCGCTTCATCAGATCGCGGAACTTGGTCAGGGTAAGAGCTGTGGTCGCGATCTGTTGGCGTAACGTCGCCATGCAGGATTATAGCCCTCGAACAGCCCGAAAAATGTCTGGGAACACAGGGTAGGGATACGGGGGCTTCAATAATTATAACGGTTCGGTGCCACGAAACGCCCGCCGGTCAAGGATCAGCAATCATGCGCGAATCCGGAGACATGAATAAGATTCATGCGGCGGTTTCAAAAATCTGAAGTTCTATTTTCTTTTCATTCAATTCAGAGCAGTCTTTTTTCATGAACCGCCCCACCATCTTGCGGCTTCCTGCTAGAGTGAGGGCGTAATGGTGGAATTGCGCAGTGCTCGGGTTCTGGTCAGCGGGGCGTCCGGACCGATCGGCTCCGCACTACTCCCGACTCTCAAAGCTGCCGGAGCCCAGATCGCGCGACTCAGCCGCGGTGGCCCGAAGCGCATCCCTCAGGACGAAGAAAGCATTCCGTGGAATCCCGCGGAGCAAATTCCTCCCGACCTCGTCTCAAGCTTCGACGCAGTTATTCATCTCGCTGGCGAGAGCATCGTCGGGCGGTGGAGCGCCGAGAAGAAAAAGAAGATCCGCGAGAGCCGCATTGCAGGGACTTCTCACCTGGCGCAAGCCTTGGCACGAACCAGAAACAAGCCACAGGTGTTCATCTGCAGTTCCGCGATTGGATTCTATGGCGACCGTGGCGATGAGGTCTTGAATGAGCAAAGCGCGCCCGGCCAGGGATTTCTGCCTGATGTATGCCGTGAATGGGAAGCAGCAACACAAGCAGCGTCCGATGCAGGCATCCGCACCGCGAATATTCGCACCGGCGTCGTGCTCAGTCCGAAAGGGGGCGCACTCGAGAAAATGCTCCCTCCCTTCAAACTTGGCGTTGGCGGAAAAATCGGCAGCGGACGGCAGTGGATGAGTTGGATTGATGTTCAGGACATGGTCGGCGCGATCCATCACATCTTGAAAACAGATTCCCTGCGAGGCCCCGTCAACATGGTTGCCCCCCGGCCTGTCACGAATGCGGAATTCACTAAGACGTTGGCCAGTGTGCTTTCGCGCCCTGCGATTTTCCCCGTACCGGCCTTCGCGGTGAAATTGGTATTCGGAGAAATGGGAGAGACTGTTCTGCTCGGGAGTCAGCGTGTTCAACCGCGAGTCCTCGAAGCTACGCAATATTCTTTCCGGTTTAGCACACTGCGCGAATCGCTCCAGAATCTCCTCAACCGATAACTGCTCGAAAACTTCAAAATGCTCGGCTCACTCTGACGTGTGATTGAAATCACAGCCGCCGGTTAGTGTGCCTGTCAGGCTCAGACTGTCTGATGGGTATGGGAATGAAAAAGAGAATCATTGGCGTCTTGATGCTGGCATCGCTTTCGTGGTGGAGCGTCCCGACCGTATTCGCCTCCGTTTTCTTGATTCATTCCGCGGGCGAAAGGAAGGCTGGATCTTCCTCAACATCCAAGGCACACAATCACGATTGCTGCCCGAGCCTTCATCTCGGGCTCGAAGCGTCTTTATTCGTCGCCCTTACGCCTCCAGCGATGCCCTGCGGTAACGAACATCCTTGTTGCTCGAAGGACACTCCGGATCATTCCTTCTCGTTGCCGGCAGCGAATCGAATAACACGCCCCGGCCCGGACGGTTTCGCCACAGGCGTCGGCCAGAACGACGCTGCCCCCAGTAGCGTGACTTCTTCGAGCTTCGCTCGAGATGTCGCATTTACCTACTTCGCACGAAGTACGGTCCTTCGCATCTGAGGTCCCTCCTCGCGGCCCCAGGCGCACTCCCTCTTACTGTCGCAGGCAGAGATTCAACATCTGCCTCGGCCGTCAAGCGAAAGCCCTAACACGAATTCATTTCCATAAGGAGATTTTGATCATGAAACACAAGATGCTGGCACTCATCCTTGCCCTGACAGTTGCATCATGGGCACAAACCGCAACCCAAACTGCTCCGTCCGCATCGGAACAGAACTCCGCGCCCGAAAAGAGCAAATGCGCGTGCTGCGACAAGATGGCTTCGGCGGACGGCAAAGATGCGAATGCCAGCTGCATGCGTCATAGCAAAGAAGACGTCAAGGGCATGGGCTCCTGCTGCGGCGGTAAGGACGCGAAGTCCTGCATGAAAGGCGACAAGACTGCGGCTTCCTGCAAAGACGGTTGCAGAAAAGATCAAACCGCGTCGATGAGTTGCGGCAAAGAATGCGGGAGAAAGTGTGAGAAGGGCTGCTGCTCGTCCGAAAAGAAGAACGCGAAGAACTGCTGTGAGAAAAATATTCGTGGCTGAGTAATACGAACTTCCATGCCCGGGCGAGTTGGCCCGGGCTTTTTCTTGAGTGAAAAAGCTGTCGACGCCACTGCTACGTTGTCCGATCAGCGTGCAACTTTTGAGCAGGCATCGCGCAGACTGCTCCTTCGCTGAAGTTTTCTCCCTCGATCCCGAAGGCATGATCGAAGCGGGCGCGATAGTTCTCCCATGCAATCGCCGAGGTTAACTCCACGAGTTCGGCCGGAGTGAATCTCTCCCGCAAGCGTGAAAAGAGCGCATCGCTGACTTCCACCGGCGTTTGCGTCATCGCATCCGCGTATTCCAGCACGAGCCGCTCAAGTGCCGAGAAATTGAAATTAGTGCGATAGTTCGCCAGGTTTGCGATCTGTTCGGTGCTGAGGCCCATTTTTCTGCCGACGGCAGAGCCGATATCAATTCAAAATGGGCATCCGACCAGCGTTGCCACGCGCAACTCGGCAAGCCCCTTCAGCTTGTGATCGATGAGTTTGCCGCCGGCCTGTGATTGCTCCATCTGGACATATCCCCAAAGAATCCTGGGATGATGGGCCGTCACCTGGATAGGCATGATGACGCGTCCGAGCCTGCTCCGCGTCAGGTAGTAAACCAGTCCCACAAACAAGCGACGGAGAGGTCCACCCTGGTTATTGGGAGCACCGGGGATACGAGCCATTGAACTCCTCACTTAACCCGATTTACTGCTGGTTGGGGCGATTTACTTCATCCTGCAACTTTTGCAGAAGCTGCGCACGCTGCTCGGTGGTTAATTCGCGCTGCAACTCCTCAAGCGCCAGGGCAACAATGTGGTAGTGATGCGCGCCAGCATACTTGGGATCGGCCGTGATCTCGAGCCAGAGTTTGTGCATCAGCTCGACGTCTTGTGCGCGCATGCGCGGCGTGTGCGGGCCGAGGGAATATTCGCGGATCGAGTTGTCCGGTGCGCAAACTTCCAGAGTCAGACGCGGCCGAGGCTCGGGCAGCCGCTCCCATGCATCACCGGTGAGTTTTGCCTGCTCATCGGCGGTCAGCTTGTTCGAGAGTCCGCAGATCACGCGGCTCGAATCGAGGCGTTGGGCGGTCACCATGATCGCTTCGAACACATCGGTCGCCGGAACCACCAGAAGCGAGATCGGCTTCCCTTCTTTTTCCGCTACAGCGACTGCGGCCGTGAAGAGTTCCTGCTCGTAATGGTCGAAGACCTGAGTCGCATCGAAAACCGTGCTGCCGCTAAAGGTATGCTCGCGATGATAGAGGCGGGCGCTCATCACGACAACATCCTGCTTGACCGTGTTCGTGTGGCTCAGAATGTGCCGTAAGTAGTAAAGATTGCGAGGATCTCGCACTGCAACCAGGACGTTGCCCGGTCGAACTCCCATGGCGCCGCTGCCCAGCTCCTGATTGCCATACACGCGGAATTGGTCGAGTTGTTCTGGCTTGCCGTGCCTCTCCCTTTGCACGTGTTTCTCAGACAGGGTGAAGATCGTGAAAAAGACAGCGCTGAAGATCAGCCCCGCAATGGTCGCCTGGTACTTGGTAAACAGATTGACTACGGCGGTGACGAACAACACTCCAGAGATCAACATCAGGCCGACAGGAATCTCAGTCTTGCCGATATGGAAATTACCGGGCACCTTCCACTCGCGGTTGCCCGGCTCGGTAAAACGAAGCACCAGCACCGCCAGCGACTTCATGGCGAAGCTCCAGATCACTCCAAACGCATAAAGCGCAGCCAGCACGTAGACGTTGCCGAGGCTGAGGAAGATCGTCAGCAGCTGCAGTCCCACAATGAGGTTGATGATGCGGTAGCTCGTGCCGTAACGGTTGTGCGGTTTCTGAAACCAGCTGGTCAACACACCGTCTTCCGCGACCCGATTCAAGACGCCGTTGGCGCCGACGATCGATGTGTTCTGGGCTCCGGCGAGAATCAGCACGCCGACTAGAACCACAAAGCCGTGAAAAAGCAGCTTCACGCTAGTGGGCCCGACCAGGTACATCGCAATGCCGCCAATCAAATTGGCGAAGAAATCGGGGCGCACGCTATCGGGGATAATCATCACCGCGAAGAATGAAACCAGCGATGTGAAGAGCAGGCTGTAGACGAAAATCACGAGCCCGGTCTTCTCCAGGTTCTTCAGCTTCGGGTGTTCGATTTCGCGATTCACCTGGGCAAGCGTTTCCTCGCCGCTCATCGCCAGCACAGAGTGCCCGAATCCTACGAAGAGCAAGATCCAAGTCAGGTGAGTAAAGAAAGTTCCATTCAACCAGCCGAGAGAGTCTTTGTTGATTGGGATCGCGCCCGCGGCGCTAAACGGACTGGGTGGCAGTTGAACCGGCGTCCGCAGAACCGTGACCGTGCACCACAGAATCAGAATCACAACCATCACCGTCGTGATGATCATGATCTGCACAGCTTTCTGGCTGGACTCGTGGATGCCTTGGGTGTTCTTCCACCAGAAATAGAGCACCACGATCACCGCAAGTCCCGCGGCGAAATGATCGTCCGAAAAATTAAGCGGACGATGGAAATACACCCCCATGTCCTTGATGAAGCCCGCTAGGTACTGCCCTGCGGATACGGCGCTGATCGGCCCGGTCAGAACATAGTCGAAGAGCAGGGCCGAGACTGAAAACTTGGCCAGCGTCCCGCCCATGGCCTCTTTCACGACGCGGTATACGCCGCCGCGAACAAACATGCTGCTGGACTCAATGTAGAGCGCTCGGACGGCGTAGCTGAACAGCATTACGCCGAGAATGAACCAGGGAGCACTTTTGCCGATGACTTTTTCGGCATCGCCGCCAGCGTAGTACGCCGAGGAAGCTAAGTCGGACAAAACAATGGCCGACGCGCGCCAGAACGAGATGAAAGTCAACATCACCGTGGTGGCGACGAAGACTTTTACTGCCGGCTTGGTTCCTTCAGCGGACGTTGCCATGCTTGGACAGAGACACTGCGGTCAGAAGTGAAGCATTGAAGATAGCACAGCGACGGCACGAGACGCGCTGGAAACAGCCAGCCTGCTGCTGTGGATGATGGGTTATCTGTTGAATTTGGCGCTACTTCCACTGGTGGATGGGCGCTAGATACGTATGGGTAATCCGGTCATGCCAGCAGAGCGCATCTTCATCGAGAAAGACCCAGGCAAATCCCATACCCAGAGAAACCGCTGAGAGAAACGAAGCCAGAACCCGCCAGCGGCGCAACGCCCGACTCGCGGATGACCCATCGAATTTTGTGAGGCGCAGCCCGGCAACGCGCAATCCCGGTGTCGAGCCGCTATAAACGACTAGTAAATAATTGTAGGCAGCCCAGAATAAGCACAGAACGGCGCCAGCCAGCCCCAAAAACTGGAGTTGCGGCGGACGAACTTCCGTGACCTTCCAGAAGATGAATCCGAATAAAGCCGACGCCGTCGCGATAATCATGCCGTCCACAGTCGCAGCCAAGAATCGCAAGCCCAACGGAGCGCTTTGCAATGGAATGTCAATCCCGGGAAGCTTTTCAACTTCCGCCACTTGCACCGGTTCGATCGTGATTCCGCCCAAAGCCGGAAGTGGAGCCTCGACATCTGGAACTTCCAGGATTCGTGGTCGATCACCGACCGGTTCAGCCAGTTGATCGGGTGGCGGAGGAGGAGGTCCCCACGCGAATCGGGGAAACTCGATGATCTTGGCGCCCGCCTGCCCGGCCGCGCGTCGGACCGGTGCAACAGCAATCTCGCTGGCAACTTCTGGCTGGGGCAGCGGCGAAGGTTCTTCAACGGGGGAAGCTTCTTGCACCATTCCGTCGAGCGCCAAGGCATGGTTCGACGCATGTTCGAATATTGGAGCCGATGAAGTCTCGACGGCTCTCGCTTGCGATCCCATGGCGTCGAATGGCAACTTTAATGACGGGTATCGCGGAGGAGGCGCCTTACGCCGAGCGCGATAGCGCGTGAGGCGGGCGGATAATTCGTCGCGCCACGCGTTCGAGCTCTCCTCGATTAGCGTCTCGGACGGCAGACCCGCGGGCTCTACCGCTTCGATCACGGAAGCTGGATCTGGTACCGGCAATGTGTTGGGAGGGGGCTCCATGGGACAAACACAAACTTCGCCACACTTCGAACAATTCATTAAAAAACAATCTCGCTATTTTCGCCCGGCCAGTTTCACCATACAACCGAAACAGAACCGAGGGCAATCCTAGCCTTGGTCGACACTTTTCCTCGCAGGCAGCGCCGTGCTAACTTCACGATGCCACGATAAGAACCGCGAAAGGACAGGTACGCCTTCGATGGACGGCTGTCTTCAGTTGATTTTCTTCCGATGACTCTTCGCACTAAATTCCTTATCACGGCGCTGTTTCTTTGTCATCAGCTTCTCGCGTCGGCACTAGTAACCAGCCAGTTGCTTTCCGAAAATACCGGGCTTTCCAGCGAAAATTCCTCGGCAAATTCTGAACTCGACTCGCACAATCCTGCCGCAACGACCCCGGCCGCGATCTGTGCCGGCCGCGCCATGACCCAACTCAAGGACGGCACGATCATTTGCGCCATCGAGCAGGAAAAAGACGGTGACATCTATAAGCTTCATCACGACATCGAGATTCACTACCGGACGTACGTTCTCCACGGGGATGAAGCGACCTATGATTCCGACAGCGGCGAGGCGACGGCATCTGGGCATTTCACTCTCGACGGTGGCCCCAACGACGATCATATTAAGGCCAGCCACGGCACCTACAACCTGACTGCCGAGACCGGTCGTTTCTACGACGTCACCGCGACCACGGGAATGCGTTTTAACGGCAGCCGGGCAATCCTCACATCGACGGCTCCCTTCGCCTTCACCGGCAAAATCGTCGAGAAAACCAGTTCCGACCATTACGTCGTTTATGACGGCACCATCACGACCTGCGAACTCCCGCATCCCAACTGGAAATTCGACGCCACCAAAGTCGTAGTCGATGTCGGCGGCAATGCCACCATTTACAACAGCGATTTCATGCTCCATGGATTTCCAATTTTTTACTTTCCCTACGCGACTCACCCCGTGTCCCACGAAGCGCGCCATTCAGGATTTCTGATTCCAACCGGGGGCCGGTCGTCAACCAATGGCAACGAGATCGGCGACTCCTTCTACTGGGTTATCAACCGGAGCATGGACGGAACTATCGGCGGCGAATATTTTTCAAAGCGCGGATGGTCGCAGCGTGGCGAATTTCGCGCCCGTCCCAGCGACACCTCCTATGTCGACCTGAATTATTTCGGCGTGATCGATCGCGGCATCGAAACCGAGACCAGTCTCGGCCCGAAACTACTGCGCGAGGGTGGGCAGGAGGTGCGCCTCAATGCCGAAGGAAATTTCTACGGTTACCGCGCAGTCTCCAACATCGACTACCTGAGTTCGTTCCTTTTTCGCCTGGCCTTTAACGATGTATTTACTCAAGCGGTCAACTCGGAAGTGAAATCTCAGCTTTTCCTGCAGAAGTCCTACAACGGATTTTCTTTTGGCGGCATGGTCGAGCGCTATCAAGACTTTTTTCAGACGATCGATGCCGACGGCACTCTCTCAAATCCACCCATCTTCGATTCCATCCGTATTCTGCACACTCCCAGCGTCGATGCCTCCAGCGTTGATCGCCCACTGGGACATTCCCCTTTCGATTGGTCCTTTGACTCTGATCTCTCCGGTCTGTCGCGCAGCGAGCCCGGCTTCCACACCAGCAGCCTTCTCGGACGTTTCGATTTCAGTCCTGAGATTTCTCTGCCTCTTCAATACAAAGGTTGGTCTCTGCGACCCGCCCTCGATCTTCATGAAACTTTCTACACAGAGCGCTTCGTAAACGGAGTCGTTTCGAATAATCCCACCAACCGTCAGGCTTTAGAAACGTCCGTCGAGGTGCGTCCGCCAGCCTTGGAAAAGATTTTTGACGGTAACTTCCTTGGCAGGAAATGGAAGCATGTTATCGAGCCGCGTGTTGTGTATCGCTACGTCACTGGGGTGAATGACTTTGCTAACGTTCTTCACTTCGACGAGCGCGACATTCTGAGCGACACCCATGAAGTCGAATATGGATTCGTGACTCGCTTCTACGCCAAGCGTCCACAGTCTTCGATTCAAGAATGCGACACGCCGATGACTGGCCTGGCAGTTGGCGCAGCCGCGCCCGAGCAGACCGTACCATGGCAGCGCGTCAGCAACCTCGAAGAACAGCCTTGCGCTCCAGGACCTGCTGCGCGCGAAGTCCTCACCTGGGAGATCGCGCAGAAATATTTTCTCGATCCTACATTCGGGGGAGCTCTCGTCTCGGGACAGCGCAATGTGTTTTCCACGACCGAAGACTTAACTGGCATCGCATTCATCACCCAGCCACGTCATCTATCTCCGCTGGTTTCTCGACTGCGCATTGCAACGGGCAGCCGCACCGACACCGAGTGGGACGCTGATTATGACTTCCAGTTAGGCCGCGTCAACGCCAGCACGGTCCTGCTCAACTACAATGTCGGCCCCTTCACCTTGGGGGGCGGCGACGCCTTCTTGCAGATTCCGCAAACCAGCACCAGCACTCCTACGGTCGGCGAAGGCACTTGCGGTCCGGCCGTCGACTCCAATCAGGTCACCTGCAAATTTAACCAGTTTCGCGTTGCCCTCGGATACGGCGGACTGACCCGGCGGGGGCTGAGCGCAGCGACGAGTTTCGGCTTCGATGCGGAGACCCGCCAGCTGCAGTTCGCTACCGCCCAGACGACCTACAACTGGGACTGCTGCGGCATGACCCTTGAATACCGCCGCTACGCCATCGCCAATGTCCGTAATGAGAATCTTTTTCGCTTTACCTTCAGCCTAGCCAATATCGGGTCATTCGGAAACCTTAAGAAGCAGGAACGCTTGTACTGAATCTGGCATCTCAGCTCGAGACTGGTACCATATGTCGATGCCGTTTCCCGAAAATGTCGTCGCGGAGAAAAGCGCTCAGCTTGAGACCCATCTCCACGGTTTGGGCCGCCTGCTGGTGGCGTATTCCGGCGGCGTCGATTCTGCCTACCTGGCCTGGGCCGCACACCGCGCGCTCGGAGATCGTATGCTGGCGGTGATCGCCGACTCCCCCAGCCTCGCGCGTACACATCTTACGGACGCCCTGGCTTTTGCCAACGAGCAGGGGATTCCAGTTGAAGTCATCTCTACTTCCGAACTCGACCGTCCGGAGTACGCTCGCAACGATGGCCAGCGCTGCTTTCAATGCAAGGATGAACTTTTTGCGGTGATGGAGAATCTTCGCGCCGCCCGTGGTTTCGACGCCATCGCCTACGGCATGAACCTCGACGATCAGGGCGAGTTTCGTCCTGGACAGCAAGCCGCCAAGTTGCACCATGTCGCGGCGCCCCTGCGAGACGCCGGACTAACCAAGCTGGACATCCGAGAACTAGCCCGGGGCGCCGGCCTTCGTATCTGGGACAAACCGGCATCGGCCTGCCTCTCTTCTCGCATCGAATACGGCCGCCCTGTCACCCGTGAAGCCCTCGAAGCCGTCGAGCGGGGTGAAGATGCCATCCGGGCCCTCGGTTTCCGCCAGTTCCGCGTACGCCATCACGGTGACATCGTCCGCATCGAGATTGCTCGGGACGAACTTGCATTGGCTCTAACTCCCACCATGGCCGGCAAATTTACGACGATTTTCAAAGCCTTGGGATTCAAGTTCGTCACCCTCGACTTGGAGGGCTTCAGATCAGGATCGATGAACGCTTTGTTGCCCGCCGAACAACTGCGACGTACCGGTTGAACACGCTGAAATCTCTGCTACTTACGGGCCAACCATGCACTCGCTGTGAGATAATCAAAGGGTAACGAGTGATGCTTAGGCGGTTCTTGGTGACCTTAATTCGACGTTCCCTCTTCATTCTTCTTTTGATCTGTCTGGGCTGCGTAGCCCAGTCCGCGCCGCCCGATGTGTCTCGCAAAATCGAGCACCAGATGCGGTCTTTCTACTCCATTCCACCCGAGGTAAAGATCACCGTCGGCGCCATCACCCCCGCCAGCGACATGCAGGGCTACGACACAGTCGCGGTCAACATTGACGGCGGCGAGGGCAAGCAGAAGGACTACAAGTTCCTGATTTCTGCGGATCGCAAGACCCTTCTGCGCGTAACCAAGTTCGATCTAACGAAGGATCCGTACGCCGATTTGATGAGCAAGATCGACGTCAACGGGCGGCCGACTCGCGGCGCGAAGTCCGCCAAGGTCGTGGTCGTCGATTATGACGACTTCGAGTGTCCCTATTGCGCGCGCATGCACCAGACGCTATTTCCCGAGCTCTTCAAGGAGTACGGGGATCGCGTGACGTTTATCTACAAGGATTACCCCCTTGAGTTTCACCCCTGGGCGATTCATGCGGCGGTCGACGCCAACTGCCTGGCGCAGCAAAACAGCGACGCCTACTGGGATTTCGCCGACTATATCCATGCCAACAAGACCGAAGTCGACTCCCAGAAGGTGCCTGCGGATCGTTTCGAGACCATCGACAAGATGGCGATGTCGCAAGGGCAAAAGCACAATGTGGACGTTGCGAAGCTGCAAGCCTGCGTGAAAGCGCAGAATGACGATGCCGTGAAAGCGTCGATGAAAGAGGCCGACGGGCTCGGAGTCAACGCAACTCCTACTCTATTCATCAACGGCCAAAAGATTGATGGCGCAGTCCCAGTCGCTGAGTTGCGAGCGGCGCTTGATGCCGCTCTGAAAGACGCTGGCCAGCCTGTGCCGGAACATGCCTCGTCAACTCCGACGCCAGCGGCCAAACCGGCATCCAAGTAAACTGGGCGCGGCGGTCGTGATTGTCCCTTAGCTCGATTTTCATTTGTAGTGACAGGCAGTAACGGGAGAACGTCCTTGAAAAACTCATTCCGTTCCCGGGCAAGCTCCGGGCTCGTGGCCGTCTTTTTGCTCTCTGCCTTAGCTTGCAACTCACAGCCAGGTGGCGATGTCATGGCCACCGTGGACGGCCGCAAGATTTTTCGCTCTGACGTCGACAAGTATTACGACAACCAGATTGCCGCAGCACAACAGCCTCCCACCGGCGAGCAGGCCACTGCATTGCGTCTCAATATCCTGCACCAGATGATCGAAGACGAGATCGTGATGCGCCGTGCCGAAAAACTGGGACTGCTGGCGACCGACGAAGAAGTCGACCGGAAGTTCAACGAAATCAAAGCGCCTTTTACCCAGGAAGAATTCGACAAGCGCATGCAGGCCCAGAAGATCACGATCGCCGACTTCAAGCGCGACATACGGCGGTCGATTACCGTGGAGAAGGTGCTGAACAAGGAAGTCGTCTCCAAGATCAATGTCACGGATCAGGACATTACGGACTACTACAACGCGCACAAGGGTGAGTTCAACTTGATCGAGCCGCAGTATCATCTGGCACAGATCATCGTCACCCCCGCGCCCAATCCCCAGGCCCGCAATCAGAACGACAAGGCTCAGAACGAAGGAGACGCCCGTAAGAAAATTCAGATGATTGCGAACCGCCTCGATAGCGGGGATGATTTTGCCACGCTCGCGATGAAATATTCGGAGGATCCGCAAACGTCAGGAAACGGAGGAGATCTCGGTACTGTGCCCGAATCCGGCCTCAAGGGAACCGACCCGGCTACGCGAGAAGCTGTGATGAAGCTGAAACCTGGTCAGTACAGCCCGATCATCACCGTGACCGATCCTGCTACGCGACAAGAGATGTTTCGCGTGGTCAAGCTGGTTTCAAAGGAACCTGCCGGGCAGCGGGAACTCTCCGATCCGAGGGTTCAGCAGGCAATCCGATCGCAGCTACGGGACCGCCGCGAGCAACTCCTCAAGTCCGCCTATTACGAAGTGCTGCGCGATACCGCCAAGGTCGAGAACTATTACGCGAAAAAGGTGCTGGATAATAACGGCATCGAGAAGTAGCGACTCGCCGGAGCGATTCAGGAGCGTTATTCGACAATTGCCAGAACGTCTCCGGCGTTGACGGCTGTGCCTTCATTTACCAGGATTTTCTGGACTGTCCCTTTCTTCGGCGACTTCACTTCGTTCTGCATCTTCATCGCCTCGACAACGAGCACGCCAGCTCCAGCCTCGATCTCCGCTCCCTGTTTAACCAGAATGCGAACCACCTTGCCGGGCATGGGTGCGGTGAGTTTCTTGGGACCATGTTCGTCCACCGATCGAGTCCGCCCACGCAGCGAGCGCGGATCGCGAACTTCAGCCGCGTAACGCGCGCTTCCGACCCAGATATGCAGATCGGTGCCGACGCGTTCACACTTCACTTCATACGCTTTGTTGCCGATTCGCAGCGAGAGAACGTCGGGACGCGCGAGCACCGCGTCCACTTCGATTTCGCGTCCATTCAATTGGCAATGCCAGAGGCCATCGATCTGGTTCAAATCGAGCCGGTAGTTCTTGCCGTCAATGGCGATTTCGTAGGTCATTAGGAGCAGTTTTCAGTTCGCAGTTTTCAGTTCGCAGTTTGCAGTTTGCAGTTTTCAGTTCTCAGTTCTCAGTTCTCAGATGCGTTCGCGACAAAAGCAAACAACTCAGACATGCGCTCGGATCATTGCAAGCCCTCGCGATAGGCAGCCTTCTTCCAGTTCGAGGGAGCACTCTGCTTGTCGGTAGTTCCGCTGAGGACGGGACGCTCGCCTGCTCCGGCGGCGGCGTGACCCAGCACGGCAAACATACCAGCGGCGATCACAGCGACTTCTGTCGCCTGCGGATCGGTCGGCGGAACAGCGTGATCGTCTTTCCGCTTCAGCAAGCGGTCGAGAAATCCGGTATCGATCTTTGCCGCACGGAAATCCGGATCACTCAGAATCCGCCGGAACAGCGAAATATTGGTTTTAATTCCGCCGACAAAATATTCGTTCAGCGCTCGCGTCAACCGGCTGATGGCCTGATCGCGATCAGTTCCATAGCCGATCAGCTTGGCCAGCAGCGGGTCGTAGTCCATGGGCACGTTCCAGCCTTCGTACATCCCGCTATCGCGCCGGATTCCAGGTCCCGACGGGAGAAGCAGCAACGTGATCTTGCCGGGACTAGGGAAGTAATTGTTATCAGGGTCTTCCGCATAGATGCGGCACTCGATGGCATGGCCGCGAATCATCACGTCTTCCTGCGTGAAGGGCAGCGGCTCACCGTTGGCGATGTGAATCTGCAGATGCACCAAGTCGAGTCCCGTGACAAGCTCTGTAACGGGATGCTCGACCTGAAGCCGCGTGTTCATCTCCAAAAAGTAGAAGTTCTTCTGCTGATCGACGAGAAATTCAACCGTTCCGGCGTTCGTATATTGGGCGGCTAGCGCAACGCGCACCGCAACCTCGCCCATGCGGCGACGCATGTCCGGGTCGACGATGGGCGAAGGCGCTTCCTCGACTACTTTTTGGTGACGGCGCTGCAAAGAGCATTCACGCTCGCCAAGATAAACCGTGTTGCCGTGTTCGTCGGCGAGAATCTGCATTTCGATGTGGCGAGGGTTGATGATCGCCTTCTCGATGTAAACCTCGTTGTCTCCGAAAGAACGCTCCGCTTCGCTGCGCGCACCTTCAAGCGCCGACTTGAGGTCACTAGCGCCCTGGACGAGACGCATGCCTTTTCCACCGCCGCCTGCAGCGGCTTTCAGCATGATCGGATAGCCGATCCGCGCCGCCACCTCTTCAGCCTGCTCGAACGACTCGAGACCGCGCGACGTCCCCGGGACAAACGGAACTCCGGCACGCTCCATCGCCTGGCGAGCTTTCGTCTTCGATCCCATCGCGTCCATCGCGGCTGCAGTGGGCCCGATGAACTTCACTTTCGCATCCGCGCAGGCTCGGGCAAATTTCGCGTTCTCGGAGAGAAAGCCGTAACCAGGATGAATCGCATCGGCTCCGGAGCGAGCCGCGACATCGAGAATTTTCTGGATGTTGAGATAAGACTCCGAAGCAGCGGGTGCGCCGATGGGATAGGCTTCATCGGCTTTGCGGACGTGCAGCGAGGCTCGATCGACCTCGGAGTAGACCGCAACAGCGGCAATTCCCATCTCGTGGCAGGCGCGAATCACGCGCACGGCGATCTCTCCGCGATTTGCAATGAGAATTTTCTTGAACATAGTTGGTCTGCTGCGGAGAACTTGAGATTCTACAGGAATCCGGGAACGCAAGCCCTTCTCACCACAGGGGACACCGGAGGAACACAGGGGACTTCTGGGCTGTGAATATCTACGTGAAATATTTCTGACTACACCAGCTTGGGCATCGGGCGCGACGACCGAAGTTGGTCTTCTGAGGCTGGCGATATTCGGCCCCCCCTCCCCCTGGCTTTTGCTCATCGCCCCTGTTTATGCGGGTCGGAATAATATCGAATACAGAAAATGCCTGCAAAATATTGATTCGAAAGGCATCATTTGTAAAATCTTGAGAACAATACAGTTAGCTTCGGTCGGGGGAGAGCTTACTCTACTGCCTCCGCCTTGACGATGGTCCGCTTCTTTCGTCTTTGGCGCAAGGGCAGATGTCACATGGGGCTGTGGATTTGCCTGGGAGGGATTCTGACTGACACGGCCCGGATTGCGGGTCTCGCGCGAAATCCCTCCCTCCGCCTGCAAAATGGTTCCGGTCGGGATGACGCCATTCACCGTCGAGGCATTCAGCGCTTCGGGATGCCGCCATTTTCATCCATCAACGCATTCAACATTTTCGGGCATAGTAAGATCGGGCGGACGAAGTGAACTCTCCATCGAGCATGCAACCGTGCGAAGGCGCTGCGACGCAGGGCTCTAGCGAATCGATCGCTGAGCGGCCATCGATAAGCGTGGTGGACTGGCTGGGGCTTGTGTTGTTGGTCGCCGCGGGCATCGCGATCCGCGTGTGGTGCCTGGCATGCAAACCCTTCTGGTTCGACGAGTGCTTCAGCGTCGAAGTAGCGCGCATCGACTGGCGCAACTTCCTGCATCTGCTGTGGTGGCGCGAAGCCAACATGTCGCTCTACTACGTGCTACTGCGGATCTGGCTGCAGTTCGGGCAAAGTCCTTTTTTCATTCGCAGCCTTTCGGTGGTGATTTCTGCCCTCACGGTGCCGGCGATCTATTGGCTTGCAAGGTTGTTGTATGACCGTCGAATTGGACTGATCGCTGCTGCTCTGTTCGCGCTCAACGCCTACGATTTGCGCTACGCGCAAGAGGCTCGTAGCTACGCGCTGTTCGTCCTTCTCGCAACAATCTCTTCTGGATTTTTGCTTGCATTTCTTCGTCAACCGAAGCGCCGCCATCGCCTTGGCTATATCGTGATCAGCATTCTGGCAGTGTACGCGCACTTCTATGCGCTGTTGCTGATGGTTGTGCATTGGCTGGTCGTGCGGATTCGCGAGCGAGACTCGACACTTTCTTCCCGGTTGCGACGTATATGGATGACAATCGCCATTGGCGTTGCGCCCCTGCTTATTTTCGTAGCCAAGACCGGAGCGGGACCGATCAAGTGGATTCAACGCCCCGGTCTGCGTGATCTGGCGACCTTCTACGAGCAACTCGCGGGTGGAACGTGGATCGTTCTCGCAGCCTACGTAGTGGCTTGCGGAGTCGCAATCGGTCCGTTCAGGAAGCAATTGTTGGCACGGAATCAGAGTTGGGAGACGTGGCGATGCCAGTTTCTGCTGCTCTGGCTGCTCTTTCCGGTTCTTCTTACCGCAGTACTGTCGCTCGCTCGCCCCGTTTTTCTCGGACGCTACCTGATCTTCTGTCTTCCGGCATTTGTGGTGCTAGCGGCCGCGGGTTTGGCGCGTCTGCGCTATGCGTGGCTGAGCACAGTGACAGTGATCGCTATGCTGCTTCTGGCTTGGCAAGGTGTCTCGTTCGTCTACGCTCACGACTTCGACAACGAGCGCGACGCGTCGGGCGAAGCTGTCAAGTTCATTCTCGATCACAACGAAGCGGGCGATGGAATCATCTTTCACATCGCTGACACGCGGATCGCATATGAGTTCTTCCGCAGCTTGCGCGCCGGAGAGAATACTGCGAGTCCGTCATTCACCGGTCAACTCGGACCGGAGATTCTATTTCCGCACCACGGCACCGGTCTCGAATATCGGGATTTCACAGGGAAGCCGACAGCGGAATTCGTCCGTAGTCTAGCGGCGAACCATCGGCGAGTGTGGGTCATGTTGATGAACAATGGTCCCGCGGGAAAGCCCGATGCGACGACGGGAATGTTGACGGATATTCTGGCGGAGTCATTTCCCAAGATGACGCGGTGGGAATTCGCGAAGGTGGAAGTGCGGATTTACAGCGGAGAGTAACGGTACACTGGGGCTAAGCCCGATTATTCTGCCGCGATTTTACCCCGCCCTTGAAGGGCCGCTCTTCCACGGTCGCGCGAGGGCCGTGTAGAAGATCGAAAAGCACCAGCTTGAAGGAACGCTCTTCCACGATTGCAAAAGCATCCGGGCGTTCTTCATTTCGAACAGGCCCTCGTTTGTACACCGCTGCGTTCGCTTGAGCTAGTCGTGCATACGTTTCTTGGAAAATGAAAAAGCCTCCCGCACTTTTCTTGCAGGAGGCTTGAATTGGTCTCGGGCAAAACTTATTTCGGGGTGTCCACAGTGATTCCGCCACCCTGACTCTGAGCAGCTTTCTCAGCCTTGGCCTTTTTCACGCGGAGAGTTTCGTCGACCCAGTGATCAGCGGTCTTGAGATCTTCCGTGCGAGCCGCTTCATCGTCGCATTCGACGTCAGCGCGTTCCCGATACATCAGGTTCATGTACGCCATGGCGTCGTCGTAATCAGGACGCAGCTGAATGGCTTTGTTCAGGCTGTCGATGCCTTCCTGAATAGCGGCGCTGTTCTTTGTTTTAAGCTCGTCGCAGGCCTTTTTCTGGTCTTTGTTTTTCGCGCTCAAATGCTCTTCTGGCTTCATTCCGAGCTTGGCGCGCTCTTCCATGCGAGGCTGATAGCATGCGGTCCAATCGATCACGCCGACTGAGTAATAAGGTTCGGGGTCATTGGGATCGAGGTCGGACGCCATGCGGTAATACTTCTTGGCATCGTCCCACTTCTTCATGTTGAGATACAGATAGGCGATACCTTTCGCGCTATTCACTTTCTGATCGCGGGAAGGATTGGCATCGATGACTTTCTGATATTCCTCGATGGCCTGCTGCGCGGTTTGCAAATTGTCCGGAGAATCGACGCCGGGAATATATTGCGAGACGAACGCTGTCGCCAGATACATCCGGGCATTGATTAAGCCGGGATCGAGTTGAACGGCTTTCTGGAAGTGGTTGATCGCCTCTTCGTAGTGATTATCCTTGTAGGATTTCACGCCCTTGTTCAGCTGGTCGCGGGCCTTCAGCTTGTCGCATCCCACAGAAGAGAAGAGCGCCAGCGCTACTGCGGCCAGCGTCATCAGTCTTAGAGTTTTATTCATTGCGGTATAAGTCTCCCTCGCCACAGCATCCTAGGCCCAGAGACAGCGGTTTGACAAGCGGAGCCCCCGGCAGGACGGAAGCGAGCAGCTCCCGTGCAGTGGGCCGAATGAGAAGAATGCGGCTCCGGGCCTTACGCGGCGGGCAGTTTAGCTGCCCGCTTCGATCTTCGCGGTAATGAGACCGACCTTGTCCACACCCGAGGCGTGAGCAATATCGATGACGTTGGCAACGTTGCCGAAGGGTATGGAATCGTCTCCCTTGACGAACATCACTTTTTCCGCGCGTTGCTTGTAAATATCCGTGAGACGTCCCTGGAGATTATCCCAAGTCGCGTCCTCGTTGTTGATCTTGACGCCCGGATCCTGTCCCGGGCCACGGTCGATGAGCTGCACGACGATGGTACGGTCAGGAGAATCATTCTTGGGCGCGTTCGGCGGAGGCGGTTGAGGAACCAACGCATCCAGACCTTTCGGCGTCACGGGCGAGATCACCATGAAGATGATCAGCAACACCAAGAGCACATCGATGAGCGGCGTTACGTTAATGTTCGCGCTCTGGCCCCCGCTGGGGCCGACTGCCATACCCATGGTCGTTCTCCTCTATTGCCCTGCCGCGGGTGGAGGCGGCGGTGGCGTAGATGTTTTCTTCTGATCGGTGAGCAGGCCAAGATCGTCTACTCCGGCGGCGCGGACACTGTCCACAACTTTTACGACGCCACCAAAACGAGTGCGCATATCCGCCTTGACATAAACACGGCGGTCGCCAGGCTTGCTGGCGAAGCGATCTTTCACTTTCGTGGTCAGGTTGTCCACGTCCTGAATCTGCTCGCTCCCGAAATACACTTTGCCGTCGCGCGTAATGGAGACCAGGAGAGCGTCTTCCTTATCGGCGTCGGGCATCTGCTCGGGGTTATTCACTTTAGCCATGTCCACGCTGATGCCCTTCTGCAGCATGGGCGTGACTACCATGAAGATGATCAGCAGAACCAGCATCACGTCCACCATGGGCGTGACGTTGATTTCCGAGCTGACCTTGGCTCCTTCGTTTCGTTTCGCTAATGCCATAGCTTGATATCTCCCGTGCTTCCGCTGCGGTCCGGATTCAATGGCGCTCCGCTTCGGTTGGGAAAGTCCGGCGCGGGATTGCTCCAGCGCCGGACAAGCAACTCATGCGGAAACCAGACCGCGGCGTTTAACCGCCGCCGGACTTACCGGCGAACGTCGCCGCGCTTCTTCAGGAAGTAGTCGATCAGTTCGCTCGACGAGTTATCCATTTCGACGTCGAACGCTTCCACGCGACCGGTCAGATAGTTGAACATCATGACGGCCGGGATGGCGACGAGCAGCCCGATGGCGGTCGTAACCAGCGCTTCTGCGATACCGCCAGCGACTGCGGCGAGACCGGTGGCCTTGGAGTTGTTGATGCCGATGAAAGCGTTGAGAATGCCCATGACCGTTCCGAACAGTCCCACGAAGGGAGCGGTCGAACCGATGGTGGCGAGGCCGCCCAATCCACGCTTAAGTTCGGCGTGGACAATGGCTTCCGTACGCTCCAAAGCTCGCTTCGAGGCTTCGATGGTTTCGCCAGGGATTGCGCCCGGGGAATCCTGGTGAGCCTTGAATTCCATCAGGCCGGCGGTCACAACTTTTGCCAGGTGGCTCTTCTTGTTGCGCTCGGCAACCTTGATTGCTTCGTCGATACGGCCGTCGCGAAGTGCGCCAGCGACTGCAGGGGCAAAGGCGCGCGACTGCTTACGGGCGGCGCTGTAGGCCATCCAGCGGTCGATCATCACGCCGATAGACCAGCCGGACATGATGAAGAGGATGATGACTACGGTGCGAGCAACCCATCCCATTGCCTTCCACAAGCCCAATGGATCGGTCGCCATGGCGCCGCCGCCTTCCTGGACGATCCAGGAAGCCGCGACGTGTACGTGACTGAGAACAGGTCCTACGTTGAGTGCGAACATGAGTTGCTTTTCCCTCCTCGGAAGTCTCAACCTACTTTACTTGGACACTTTGATGCGCTTTGAGGTGCCAACCGCTGGCCAGGAATGCTCGACTGCCGGCGGGTGTGCGACTTTATTTCGTCGCACGGTCGGACTGCGTTGCCTTTGATGCAAGAAGCGGCAAGTCCGGCCTCTTCGAAAAGCCCTTCCCAGCACCCTTTTTGAGGCAGGAGGGGAGGGCCATGCACACTTTCACCTGTAACTACAAACGCAGAGGCTCGCGAAAGGTCTAACCTCCAGCGAGCGTGAAGTTCACCTGTACCTGCGTTTCGACCTCGACCGGCTCTCCGTTGAGCAGGTAGGGCTTGTACTTCCACTGCTTAACGGCTTCGATCGCGGCCGGAGCCAGCATCGGGTGACCGCTGATCAGCTGCAGGTTGATAATGTTGCCTTCCTTGCTGATTTCAGCCTGCAAAAGGACGGTGCCCTGAATGCGGGCCTGACGCGCCAGAGGCGGATACGCAGGCGGAACCTTCCGAACCAGAAGTCCAGATTGAACGCCCGACGAAACACGCACGCGCTGCGGTGTGGCAATCTTCGGAACAGCGACCGGTGTAGAGCTCAGTACGCTGCCAATCACTCCGCCCATGGATCCGCCCGGCACGCCACCAGGGACGCCACCAACGACTCCAGTAGAAGCCATGACCGGCGGAGGAGCTTCGTCCTCTTTGATCATTTGGACTTTTTTGGGAATCTTGGTGGGGGTGCGCAGTTCACCGTTCACGATGTCGGTCTGAATCTGCTTGACGATCTTGACCGGAGCTGCAGCTGGAGGTGGAGGTGGTGGAGGCGGCGGGGGTGGTGCCACCAAAAATCCGAGAGTTACGGTCTTGGGCAAGGCTTCGGTGAAAATCAGCGGGATCAGTACCATGACGCCGATGATCATGAACTGGATCAGGAACGAGACAATTGACGTCCATCCCCGCTTCGTCTTGAGTTTGCCGCCGGACTCGATAAGGCTGTCTTCAAACATTGTGATTCTCCCCAAACTTCATGGACCCCTACGGATACTTAGACACCGACGACTTCTCCTTTGCTCCCAGTTTCTATGGGCACCGCCGGGGCCGAAATTGGACCAAGAGGCGCGCCGAGCAAGGCCTTCGAAAGCGTACATATGAAGGCGTAACGCAATGATTTCAATGACGCCATCGGGTAACTTACCTAGCTTTGCCAGGCATGGCGACGGGCCGCTTACCCTTTTCAATACGCCAATCCTGATAAGCGACCAGGATTGGAGCCGCAATCGCGATGGATGAATACGTTCCGATTAAGATGCCAATTACCAGCGCGAGGCTAAATCCACGAAGCACCTCTCCGCCGAACAAGAAGAGAGCAAGTACAGTAAGGAAGGTCAGGCCTGCTGTCAAGATGGTTCTGCTAAGAGTTTGATTGATACTCCGGTTGACGATTTCGGAGAGCTTTTCGCGCCGCATCAGCTTAATGTTTTCGCGGATACGGTCAAATACCACGATGGTGTCGTTATTGGAGTAACCAATCAGGGTGAGGATGGCCGCAATCACCGTCAGTGAGATTTCGGTATTGGTGAGAGAAAAGGCTCCTACAGTGATCAGGGTATCGTGGAAGACGGTGACGACTGCGGCCACGCCGTAGATCCATTCGAACCGGAATCCCAGGTAAACCAGCATTCCGATCAGCGAATACAGGGTGGCTAATCCAGCCTGGGTACGCAGCTGACCACCGACTTGGGGTCCGACGATTTCGACGTTGAAAACGCCGAAACCGGAGAGGTAAAAGCCATCCGGAATGGAAGCGGCGACAGAAGGATCAACGTTCGGCGCGCCTTTTAATTGGTCGAACGAATTAAAGACTCCGCCGAGAACTTTGTCGCGATAACTTGCAACGGCTTGCGCTTGTGCCGTGTATTTCTGATCGGCATCGGTTCCCAGATGCATCGGATCTTTGTCCATCAGGAAATTCTTAATGGCTAAAGAGCTGGAATTATTCAGGTCGATTTTGTTCGCGGGAACATTGGTTTCCAGCGCCTGAATGATCTTCTGCTTGCCCTGATCGAGAGCCTTCTCGCTAGTCTCACGCACATCGAGATCGATGAGAACTTCGTGAAGCGACGCCTGATCGTATGGCTGGATCTTTGGGTCGTGGAGGCCGGCGCGATCGAGAGCGGAGCGTATCGCTCCCAGATCCGGCGGGTTCGCGAACTTCACGTAGACCAGCGTGCCACCACGGAAATCGACACCCCACGGGATGTGGTGCCAGAACAACATGGAGAACACACCCGCGACGCTGAAGATCAGCGAAAAGGCGAGGAAGTACCATTTCTTGCCGAGAAAGTCGATATTAACGTCGTGAAAGAACTCCACCGGTTGTCTAGCCCCTTATCTTTCTAAGACTTAGCTAAATACTCAGCGCTTCGCCACGCTGCTTGCGGCTGAGCACCCACTCAAAGATGACGCGCGAAACGAAGACGGCCGTGAACAGGTTTGCCAGCAGACCGAAGGTGAGAGTGGTGGCAAATCCTTTAACGGGGCCGGTTCCGAAGATGAAGAGAATGGCCGCCGAAACGATGGTCGTCACGTGAGTGTCGACGATCGTGATCCAAGCGTGGCTAAATCCCTGATCGACCGCGGAGGGCGGCGTCTTGCCGTTCCGCAATTCTTCGCGGATGCGCTCAAAGATCAGGACATTGGAGTCAACGCCCATACCAACGGTGAGGATCACTCCAGCAATACCGGGCAGAGTCAGCGCGACATTCACTCCTGCGATCGTCGACCAGCCTAAGAATCCGAGAAGGATGATCAGGTTAAAGATCAATGCGACGTCGGCATTAATGCCGGCCCCGCGGTAGTAGACGAGCATGAAGATCAGCACGGCAACCATGCCGATCACGGCAGCGCGTACGCCGGAGCGAATGGAATCAGCTCCGAGCGACGGGCCTACAGTCCGTTCTTCGAGATAGCTAATGCTGGCGGGAAGAGCGCCCGAGCGAAGGATCATCGAGAGATCCTTGGCTTGCTGATCGCTCATGCGGCCACCGCTGATCTCACCGCGGTCGCGAATCGGTTCCTTGATATTGGCAACTTCCTGCACTTTGTTGTCGAGCACAACGGCGAGGCTGTCGCCTACATGGGAAGACGTGAAGTTGTAGAAGCGCTGCCCACCTTCGCCGGTCAGCGTGAAGCTGACACTCGGCTGGCCGTTCTGGTCGCTGCTGGGCTGAGCGTCACGAAGGTCCTTGCCGCTGACAGCGGACACCCTCGACACGAGGTACCAAGACTGCCCTTCTTCGCCAGCTCCGGGCATGGCGTGACCGGGAAGAAGGATTGAATCCGCGGGAAGAACGCCGCCTTTGTCCTGCAGGGCAGCCTGCTCGCTGGGGAAGGGGCCCCCAAGAGACTGTTTGATCTCAAGCATGGCCGTGGACTGAATGATGTCTTTGACGCGGCCTGGGTCGTCCACACCGGGCAACTGCACCAATATCTGATATTGCCCGAGGCCGTGCTCCTGAATCGTAGGCTCGCTGACGCCAAGCTGGTCGATGCGATTGCGGATGGTTTCGATGGCCTGAGTGACGGCCTTGCTCTTCAGGTCCGAAAGCATCGAAGGCTTCATCGACAAGTTCCACGTGTTTTCCGCGCCGCCAGTAAGGTCATACTCGGGCAGGTGTTCCTGCACAATGCTGAGCAAATCGGAACGAGCACCCGGCTGAATGCCTTTTAAAACCACGTGATCGGGACTATTTTGCGGGTCGGGCTGGGAGATGTCGCTGTAGTCGATCTTCCGGCTGCGCAGCTGCTGTTTAAGAATTTCGATCGCGTTTTGCGCATCGACGTTCACGGCATCGTTGACGTGGACCTGGAGAATCAAGTGCGTTCCACCGCTCAAATCGAGGCCGAGGTGGATGTGATCCGTCAGAGCGGCCAGCAGACTGGAACCGGAAAGACCCTTCGGAACCCCAAAGATTCCGAAGAGGAAAAAGAGCATGATTCCGACGATGAACAGCAGCTTCCAGAGAAGATTCTTGGTCATAAAAATCAGAGTCCAGGGGACAAGGGTCAGACATTGACTTCCGGGCCATAAGCTGACCCCTGACCTCTGATCCCTTATTTCGCTTTCACTTCGTCTTCGGACGTAGTCACTTGCGTCACGGAGGCTTTGGTCACTTCCAGCAGCAGGTTGTTGGGAGGAACGCGCAGATGGATGCAATCATCCTTAAGCGCCATGATGGTTCCCCGCAAGCCGCCGCTTGTGGTGACCTTGTCTCCGGTCTTGAGTTGATCGAGCATAGCCTGCCATTTTTTCTGGCGGCGTTGCTGCGGCATGATCAAGAGAAAGTAAAAAATGGCGAAGATGAAAATGAGGGGAGCAATACTGATCCAACTCATACCGCCGCCACCGGTCTGCAAAGCTAAGATATATTGCATGCTCTTTTGAGGTCTGAGCGGATGAATCCGCGAAAAAATGCCCGCGCCTACCAGCGCCGCGGGAGATGTTATTTCACCACGGGGTTTGGATCGACTTCGGCCGGGTTCGTCGGCCTAGGCTTGAATCCGGGGAGATCGTCCCGCTAAGTCTATGAAAAGCCCGCCATCACACATCAGAGTGAAACCGGGACTCTTCCCCAAGTGAGATAGAATGCCGCACCCGCTGCATAGTGTCAAGGTAGAAACTCAGGTTGTGGATGGTGTTCAAGACCTGTGCCAGCACTTCGTTGGATGCATAAAGATGGCGCAAGTAGGCCCGCGAATAGCGCCGACACACGCGACAACCGCAATTTGGATCAAGAGGGCCCGAATCCTGGGCATATCGCGCCTGCTTGATCGACACTTTTCCCTCAGAAGTGAACAGCAGCCCGTGCCGGGCGGCGCGGGTCGGCAGCACGCAATCCATCATGTCGACGCCGAGCTTGGCGTACTCAACAATTTCCTCGGGAGTTCCCACGCCCATAAGGTAGCGGGGCTTGTCCTTGGGAAGATGCTCGAGGGTGGATTCAACAATCTCGCGGGTGAGTTCGCGTGGTTCGCCGACACTGAGACCGCCGATGGCGTAACCGGGGAATCCAATTTCTACTGTGCGTTCGGCGGATTCTTTTCTGAGGGAAGTGTCCATGCCGCCTTGGACGATGCCGAAAAGGGACTGGGTACGGCAGTACTCGGTACTCAGTACTCGGTTGTTAGATATCGTGCTACCGGCATTTTGTAAAGGCAGGCTCGCAGCACCATTCCTCTCAGGCGTTGAGTTCTGAGTACTAGGTACTGAGTACTGGTTCCAAGGCACTTCGTGCTTGTGTTCCTCGAAATATTTCTTGCTGCGAGCGGCCCAGCGAGCCGTCATCTCCATTGAAGCGCGCGTGCGCGTTTGATCCGCGGGGTATTCCGTGCATTCGTCGAAGGCCATGATGATGTCGGCGCCGAGGCCAATCTGCGCTTCCATTGCGCTTTCGGGGCTGAAAAAATGCGGGGAGCCATCGAGGTGCGAGCGAAATGTCACACCATCTTCATTGAGCTTGCGCAATTCGCTCAGGCTGAAGACCTGAAATCCCCCAGAGTCGGTAAGGATTGCGCGGCGCCACGACATAAAGCCGTGCAGCCCGCCCATTTTGCGCACAGTTTCGACTCCTGGACGCAAGTACAAATGATAGGTGTTCCCGAGAATGATGTGGGCGCCGAGCTCTTCCAGAGTGTCCTGAGGCACTCCCTTGACTGAGGCGACGGTCCCGACCGGCATGAAAACCGGGGTCTGGATTTCGGCATGGGGCGTAACCAGAGTTGCGCGGCGGGCGCGGCCAGCAATGTTTTTGATCCGAAAGTCGACGGACATGGAAGGGCAATTCTAACTTGCCGGCCCAGACGGCGTGGGCAAGGGCTGCGGCGGCACTTGGAATATTTCGATGTAATGATCGAAGACCCGCGGCTGGATGGCGGAGAACTCCGGCTGCATGCGCAGTGTTTCTCCGAGGCCGTACGACCAGGCGGCCTGAACCACCCACACGGTCGTCGCGGGGCTGAGGCTGTAAACGCTCTGCATTTCTTTCAACTTCACGGGGAAAGTCTGCGGTGTGAGCGATCCATCCGAAAGATTGGTCGCGATCACTCGAAGTCCACGGCACGAAAACGAATCGAATCCGCCTTTCTCCTCGATGTTCACCGGATCGGGTCCGCAAAGATAATGCGTTAACTGAAAGCTAGTGGGCTTGTCGGTGAACAGCACGTCCGCCGGAGACACGCGACTGTCGATGAAAGCGATGGCTTGATCCATATGCTGATGCCTCTGCTCTGCGAACGCGAGCATGTCCCGCGAGTACGGCGTACCGAAGATATGGCAGATGGCGACGATTCCTGCGGCGAGGAAGATCGTTAGTCCTGTGCGGTGGCGTGCGATTCTTGCCAGGCAAACGCTGACTCCGGCAAGGCCGAAGATCGCAAGGAAGATGCACTGGCGCGTGCGGCCGTAAGGATAGAGGCCCGCAAGAACCGCGACAAAATTGACGAAAAAGGGCAAGGTCAGCAAGAGGGCTGCTACCCGACGGCGAATCGGGCCTTGGTCATTTTTCTGGCGGGACAGCAACACAATCCCAGCGAGAAAGAGCACAGTCGTAAGGTGACCAGCGGTTCGTTGCCCGCAAATGAAACGGAAGACGCCGAAGGTGCCCCGATAGAGGAATGGCAACACGTGATCTTTAGCGGAGTGAAAGTAAACATCCGCGAGATAGAAATCGCCAAAGCGGCGCAACGGGTCACCGGGATAAACGGCACCAAGCTTCGCGACTTGCGTGATATAGAGAAACGCGCCGAGCGCGGCTCCGACCGCCTGACCGAATCCCCAGGAGACAATCACGGACGATGCGATCACCGGCGTCGACGGACGCTGCCAGATTATCCGAAGCACGACGTAGAGACCCATGCTCGCTGCGAAAAGGAAAGCGGAATAGTGGGAGAGCATGGACAACCACAAACAAACGGAGGAACACAACATGAGGCTGGCAGAATTTCGCGCGAGGGCGCGTTCGAGAAGATACGCAGCGGCCGCTGCGAAAAACAGCATCCAGCTGTACTGCCGTAGTTCTGCCGACAGGGCGATCATTGGCGGGAGAAAAGCGGTAAAGACGAGCCCGCACAACGCGACAGCGCGCCCGAACAAGAGGGTCAACCAGCGATAAAAGATCCAGCAAAAACCTGTACCCGCCAACACGCCGGGCAGGCGGAGCATAACGTCGGAGGTGCCGAGATGCCTCCAGAAGTAGAGGACGAAGATCATCAGCGGGGGATGCGCGAGCGTGAGGCTCGTCTTGTACGCGGCATGAAGAGAGTTCTGATTGGCGACCGAATAGTGCCAGGCTTCGTCGGTGTTGAAGAAAGTTGCGTGCGCGAGCCAAAGGCGCCAGCAGAAACCGAGAACGACAATGACGGTTGCAATCAGACCTGAATTTTCGTTGATTCCCGCTTCGAGCGATCGATACCAACCTTGGCGACCGCCGTCAGGCAGCGCAGGAACTGAAAGCGGTTGGCTGGACATTTCTAGGATTGTAGCAACCGCTAGAAGTGGATCAGACCTGACGCCTGGCGGCAGACGCTTCGGTTTGTACAGCCGACTGATTAGCCGAGAATTGTTATGACTTCGGCCTCAATTTGCTTCTGCTCAATCACAAGGCGTCCAACGGTAATTGGCAATTTGAACCGCCTCGGACCTGCGCTACCTGGATTGAAATAGAGAACGCCGTTGCGGATTTCTTGGTTTGGTCTATGACTGTGGCCGGAGATCACGACTGCAAATCCCGCAGCTTCAGGTTTCAAATCGAGTTGAGCGAGATCGTGGAGGATGTAGATCGAAACACCTCCGATTTCGAGGACCTCTGTCTCCGCAAGCTTGTGCGCCCACGCGTCTTTGTCAACATTACCGCGAATGGCCGTGACAGGCGCGATGGCAGAGAGCGTTCTTAGGATTTGTGGATCGCCGACGTCTCCGGCATGAATGATGTGTTCTGAGCCGTGCAAGGCATGGACAGCTTCGGGACGAAGCAGGCCGTGAGTGTCGGAGATGACGCCGATAAGGATGGGATTCTCAGTTCTCAGTTCTCAGTTTTCTCAGTTCTCAGATTGCGGCTTCCGTTCATCAATGCGTTCATGTCGGCATACGAGGGCGCGTCTTTCAACGACTTATACGTGCCGCTGCCTTTCAGTTCTTCCGCAAGCTGACGGAGAAATCCCATCGCGGCGCGCATTGGACCCGAACCCAGACTGATTCGCTTCACACCGAGCGCCGACAGCTCGACCACCGATGGCGAACCAGGCCCCGCGAGAATGTTCACCGGACACTTCAGGTCGGCTACGAGGCGCCCGATTGTCGCCGCATCACGCAGGCCGGGAACAAAGACGCAGTCCGCGCCAGCATCGCGAAAGGCTCGCAGCCGTTTGACAGTCGCGTCGTAGCGCGTTGCCGGGGCGCCTACCTGCAGAAGATACACATCCGTGCGCGCATTGAGAACGAGTGGGACATCGAATTTCGAAGCGGTCTCGCGGATCGCTCGAATTCGCTCCAACTGTAGGGATAGATCTGCAAGCGGATGAGCCGCGTCACCGTTCGCGTCTTCGAAATTCATTCCGACCGCGCCCGCCTCCATTACGTTGCGGGCTGTCGTGGCGGCGGATTCCGGAGTCGTTCCGTATCCGGCTTCCACATCGGCCGTAACCGGGACGCTTACAGCGGAGGCAATCGCGGAGATCGCCGACATCATGTGGGCCGCAGGAATTTTCTGCCCGTCGGGAAATCCTTGGGCGAAGGCAATGCCCGCGCTGGTGGTGGCAATGGCGGGGAATCCTGCGTCTTCAATGATGCGCGCAGTGGCGACATCCCAAACATTGGGAAGAAGCAGGGCTTCGGGACCGGAATGCAAAGCCCGAAGTTTTACCGCTTTGATTTTCAATTCGCGGTTCGGCATACGCAAGGTTGGATGCGCTCATCGCTTTCTGTTCTTCATCTTTTCCTGGAATTTGGAAATACTGACCACAGCTCGGCCGACCGTGCCACGTCCGATTTCCTGAACGTCGTCGCCCGCACTCACACGAAGCGTGTAGAAACGTCCATCGAAAGACTCGAGGGTTGCCTCGGCCTTGATGTGCGATCCGATGCCGGTAGCGCCGCGGTGTTCGATATTGATGGACGTCCCCACCGTGATCTCGTCGCCTTCGCAGTAGGGCTGCAATGCCCGGAAGGCTGCGGTCTCCATCAGACGGATCATATCCGGCGTCGAGTAAACGGGAGGCAACTGCGGATGGTGCGACGTCAGCGTGTGCTCGAACTGGACGGTTTCTTCGGCTTCGCCGTGAGCGCCGATGGATATTTCTTTGGCCACGATAGCTTCCTTCGTTTCTCTCTGGTGCCGCAAAAGAAATGAGCCAACGATTCTATCGGAGTCGTTGGCTCTAACCACTTCATCACTTCGAATGATTACGCGACCGAAGCTGCTATGCGGCGCGACTCGATTCCATCGAGCGCCTGCCAGAGCATGCGGGCCGAATTCTCGGCTGCATCCAGAGCAGCTTCCGCTCGTTCAGGATGGGCCGCGATTCGTTTTTCGAGCTGCTTGCGCCAGACGTTGGAGTGATAAACGTCCGCCGTCGCGTGGAGCGCGAAATAGCCGCAGGTCTTGTCGTCGGCGCTGTAAAGATCGCGCAGCCCGCGTTCTTTTTCCTGAGCGATGCGCGGGACCTGCGACTCATACGTGTAGAAAGCCGCGAGCGCTTCTTCTGGAGTTCCTTCGCTGGCCACCTGATTAAAATGGCGAATCAACTGGCGAATTTCAGGGACGGGGCTGTGCCATTCAAGGTTGCGGGTCGATCCCATGCCTTCGGCGAAGTCGAGCCAAAGATCGGAGTGAGGAACGGCTTCCTTGCCTTTCGCGCCTTCGGCTCCCTTTTCATCGCACATGTTGGCGAGAATAGCGCGGCGGAGTTCTCCTTCTTCGAGCCGCAATCCCAGAGCGGCCAAGTAGGAGGGAAAGGCCTCCACGTGGTGGTAGTAATCCTGCGCATATTCGCGCAGATCTTCGCGCGTCAGGCGTCCAGCCGACCAGGCTTTATAAAACGGATGGCAAAGCAGGTCATACTTCGCGATGCGGGCTTCGAGCTGCCCGAAAAACTCAGCGGTAGTCATGAATCCCCCTCGGCGTTTGGTCTGAACAGCCAATATACGGAGGGAAGGGCTTCGCAGCAAGTGATGGGGATCACCACTTTCGCCAAGTTGCTAGAATGAAAGAAGAAACAAGTGGGCGATTTTCGGGGAACGGCTTTCAGCGGCTTCTGATGCAGTTTACGGAACAATTCGATGTGGTTGTGGTCGGCGCCGGACATGCCGGATGCGAGGCCGCAATGGCCGCCGCGCGCATGGGGCTGAAGACCGCGCTCTACACGCTGAATGTGGATTTGATCGCCCAGATGTCGTGCAATCCCGCGGTGGGCGGCATTGCTAAGGGGCATCTGGTGCGCGAGGTGGACGCTCTGGGCGGAATCATGGGCGAAATCACTGACGCGGTTGGGATACAGTTCCGATTGCTGAATACGTCCCGTGGACCAGCGGTATGGTCGCCCCGAGCGCAATGCGACAAGCAGGCCTACCGGCTGAAGATGCGCGAGGTGCTGGAGTCGCAGGCAAACCTGAAGATCAAGCAGGCAGAAGTAGCGGAGTTGATTCTGGAAAGCTCTCAGCTCTCAGCCGTCAGCTGTCAGCCGGAAGACGGCATCGATTTTGCTGAGAACCGAGAACTGAGAACTGAGAGCTCGCGTCGTCGCGTTCTTGGCATTCGCCTTCGCGACGGGCGAACCGTCGGCGCGCAGGCCGTCATCATCACGACTGGAACTTTTCTCAACGGACTCATTCATTGCGGAGAGCAGCAATATCCGGCGGGACGTTCGGGCGAACCGAATGCGGTCCTGCTGGGCGAAGCCTTGAAGAACCTGGGCCTACGCGGATGTCGGTTGAAGACGGGGACCCCGCCGCGCCTGGATGGACGCTCGATCGACTGGTCGAAGTTTCCGGTGCAGCCGGGCGATGTCGATCCAACACCGTTCAGCTTTCGGACGAAACGTGTGGCGCATCACGACTCGCAAGTTCCCTGTTACATCGCGTGGACGACGCCCGAGACGCACCGCATCATCCGAGAAAATGTTCATCGTTCGCCGATGTATAGCGGGCAGATTCAGTCGATCGGGCCGCGATATTGTCCGTCGATTGAAGACAAGATCGTGAAGTTTCCGGACAAGGAGATGCATCAGCTTTTCCTCGAACCTGAGGGGCTGAACACGCACGAAATTTACGTCAACGGGATGAGCACTTCTCTGCCAGTCGAGGTGCAACTTGCGATCCTGAAGTCGATTCCAGGGCTGGAGAATGCCGAGATGCTGCGGCCGGGATATGCGATTGAATATGACTCGATCGATCCGACGGAACTGGAGCGCACGCTCGAAACGCGCAAGATCGCGGGACTGTTCCTGGGTGGGCAGATTAACGGGACTTCGGGATACGAAGAAGCTGCGTGCCAGGGGCTCATGGCTGGGATTAATGCTGCTCTGCTGGTGAAGGGCGAGGCGCCGCTGATTCTCGACCGCACCGAGGCCTATACGGCGATCCTGATTGACGATCTGATTTCGAAGGGCACGAACGAACCTTATCGCATGTTCACATCGCGGGCGGAATTCCGGCTGCACCTGCGCATTGACAATGCCGATAGAAGGCTGACGCCGCACGGACGGCGCGTTGGACTGATCTCTGACGGTGCATGGACGGATTTTCAAGCGAAGCAAGATCGGCTATCGCGGATGAAGAGGTTGATGGAGGGAACGCGGCTCACACCTGAGATGGTCTCTTCCTGCCATCCAGAAGAGCAAAGTGGCGAGGAACCCGGTATCGCCGCAAGCACTTCGGGGAACGGATGGAATTCGGCGGCGGGTCAGACCATCGCACAACTGCTAAAGCGCCCCGAGATCACCGTCGAACAATTGGCACCTTCTCTGCGCAAGCTTACCCCCGAATTTTTCGCGGGAAGAGATTCATCAGCGGCCCCATCTGCGCACCTTTCTTCGGAAGTGCGGAACGAACTCAAGTCCGTCGAGACTGAGATCAAGTATGAGGGATACCTGCTACAGCAGCAGAGGGCCATGGAGCGGTTGAAAAAAGCGGAGAAGCACTCGATCCCCGAATGGTTCGACTATCGCTCGGTCAGCGGGCTCTCGCGCGAGATGCAAGAGAAGTTGACCAATGTGAGGCCGCGCACGATCGGCCAGGCATCGCGCATTCCGGGGGTGACTCCGGCGGCGGTTTCGCTGGTGAATGTGTTTATCGAGATTCAGGCACGGCGGCGCGAACAGGCCGCGGCTCTCTGAAAATCCCGCTCTATTGAAGATCTTCTTTCGCGTGCAGTTCCTGAGCTCGCTTGAGCTCGGTATCCGCATCGTCTTTTTTACCCATATCGCGATACGCCTGCCCGAGCAGGTAGTGAGTCGTCGGATTGTTCGGTTCCATCGTGACCGCGTGCTTCAACGACAAGACGGCCAGATCGTAGTCGCCCTTTTTGTCGAGTACCTTACCCATCAGAATGAAGGGCACGCTCGACGTCGGGTCGAGCCGGATCGAGCGCTGCAACAGGCGCTGGGCGTCGTCGTACTTCTGAATGCGCGAGTACGCGTCCGCGAGCTTGTAGTAGGTGGCGGCATGCGCCGGATTGATGGCCAACTCTTTTTGGAATTCCGCGATCGACTCGGGAAGCCGCGATTTGTAGAGATAAAGTTCGCCGAGAAGAAAGTGAACCAGGGGCAGCTTCGGATCAAGCGCCGCTGCCTTGAGCGCATATTCTTCCGCGATGGGATCGTATTCCTGGCGCAGCAGCATGCGGGCGGTGAAGAGATACGCCGCAGCAGAGTCGCCGGGAACATCGAACATTTTCCCGAAGGCATGGCGTGCCTGATCGTAATTCCTGGTCTGTATGTAGCAGTTGCCGAGGATGTAATAGCCGTCCACGTTTGCGCGAGAAATCCAGCCCTGCACTTTTTCGAGCAGCGGAATGGCGTCGCCGGGGTGTCCGCCTGCGAAATACGACATGCCGAGTAACTGGACCGCTTCTTCGTTGTTGGGATCTTCGGCGTTGGCCTTCTTCAAGTAGTCGATAGCTTTGGGAAAATCGCTTTTTTTGTAATAAGCCGTTCCGAGTTCGAGGGCAAGGCCTTTGGTCGCGGGATCGCGGGCTTCAACGGCTTGAAGTTGAGCAATGGCTTCGTCGAGCTTGCCCTGCTGCATCAGTTTGTGCGCAGCGGCAAATTCGGAGGGTACCGCGGTCGCAGGTGCTGGCGAAGATTCAGACGAAGAAGGCTGCTGTCCGAGAGTGAACGAAGAGAATATTCCAATCAGAATTGCGCAACACGCGAGACAAACGGGGAATCGCGTCTTCATAGCAAGAATTAGAGCATAAGCAGTTGGCATCGCGTATCGCAGCAAAGTAGTTCCGAGGTATGTTTCTTAGCGCGCTCCCATTTCTTTCTTGAGCGCCTCCAGGTTTTCTTTCGCTAACGCCTGATTGGGATCGATCTGAAGGGCGTGCTCGAAGTGCGCTTTAGCGGCGGCGAGTTGCCCGGATTCCGCCAGAGCAGCGCCGAGATTGGCTTCGACATTGGCATCTTGCGGTTGCAGATTGAGCGCCTGCTGGAATTGCTGCGCTGCGCCAGAGAAATCTTCTCTCGAGGCCAGCGCGATCCCGAGGTTGTAATGCGCGTCGAAATAATCGGGGCGCGATTTCAGAGCGGTTTGCAGGTATGTGACTGCTTGTTCAGGATGACCTGCCGCTACCAACGCCGCTCCCAGCGCGTTGTTTCCGGCGGCGTCCTCCGGCCGCAACTTCACCGCCACTGTATACTCGGAGATCGCGCCATCCAGATTGTTCTTCGACTGAAGCATAGCGGCCAGGTTGTAGTGCGCCTCGAAATCTCCCGGATTTTTCTCAACGTTGTGGCGAGCCAGCGCCTCTTGTAGCGCCATCCGCGGATCGCCTTGTGCCGCATCGAAGTTCACTGGCAACACTTGCAGCCAGAGGTGGCACATCTCATCGCTCGAGCGATTGCCCCCCATCACACGCGCTGGAGGATGATTCGGATTCAGCGGATTGTCCTCGGAGTTGTCGTAGGTATAGCGCAGGCTGACGGTCGTTCCCTTCGGTAGCCGCACCGGGTCCTCGTAGCGATAGACCGCCTGCCAGTTTAGATTCCACTGCGGAATGTGGATCAACGTTTGCCTGGTTCCGTCCGGCAGAGTTGCGTAGGACTGAATGTCTTTTCCGAGATAGTGCGCGTGCGGGTAGATGGCCATCAGATCGACATCAACGGGAAGTGTGAAGTCGTCGGTGACGACAAAGTTCCTTTCGCCTGCCGGGATGTCGAGTTTTGCGTCGTTCTCCATCTGTAGCAGCATGGGGAACTTAGTCGCCGCATGCGGCGTGAAATAAATCCCGATGCTTGGCTGGATGATTTCGGGCTTGCCGGAAGGCTGCAGGTGCGTATTGAGAATCAGGTCCGTGCCCTTGTCGAGGCGCAACGCCATGCCGTCTGGCTCGACGGAAGGAACCGTTCCCGGCTTCCAGAATAGGAGATGGCTGTCGGGGTCGAAAACTTGAGACTCGATCCGAATCTCCATGCCGCCAAAACCTGCGCCCGGCTCGGCCTCCCGTTTGCGCGATGCGCCCGAGCGATCCACAAGAATGTTCGCGTGATGCACGTAGCGCTTGTCGCCGGGACGAATCTCGATGGCCTTCACCCAGCGAGTTGTGTTGATGGGAACCGGAAAGATGAAGTTCCAGTAAGTGTCAGTGCCTTGCGGAGGAAGAACCAGCGGCTTAGTCGCAGTGAGAATCAAGTCTGGCTTCCCGAGACGCCATCCCTCGACATATTTCGGCGCGGCCGGGAGATCGCCCGGATTCCCTTCGACTTCTCCTTGTTCAACCCAATTCGCAATCAGCTTGATTTCGGAGTCGGACAATCGGAGTTCATCGGCAAACCTAAGAACCTGCGGTTCGGGCAGCCAAGGCGGCATGGCACGTGATCGCGTTACATCGGCGATTTGCCGCGCATGCTTTTTCGCATCGGTATAAGTCAGCAGAGAGAAGGGCGCGGCCTCGCCCGGACGATGACACTGCGCGCAAGATCGAAACATGATGGGAGCGATATCGCGATTAAAGGTGACTTGCCGAGTCTCGCTCGGAGGATTCGGATGAGCCACGGAACGCGGGACGAAGGCACCGATGAGTCCGGCGAACAATACGAGAACGGGCACCGCGAGATCGCGCGGAGTCAGTCGAGATCCGAGATGTAACATCCCACTCCTCTGACTTCGCTGTGGGCGATTGGCTTGCCCGCGGCTGCGCCGCGGATTGCCTCTTCCAGTTCGTGGGTTGTGGGTGCAGATCGCGCGCGGGAAAGATCCACATACCAGTTGTCGATGCGGCCCTCGTAAACGAGTTGGTGATTTCGACCGAACACGGCGACTTCCGGAGTGATCTGCACTCGACTTAGCTTGACCAAATAGTGCCCAGGATCGCGCAACGCCGGAAGAGACATATCCGTACTCGGAGAGATAGGAACGAATCTGCTGGGGAGTGTCCGCCCGATCGGGGTAGACAAGGAAGAAGTTCGCATCATCCACGTACTTCTTGCTGATCTGCTGAATGATGGGAGCATAACGCGCGGATACGGGGCAATCGCGACGTAGGAATACCAGAACAACCGGCTTGTTGCTCTCCTTCAGCGGGTTCACTGAGTGGCCCTCCAGATCGAGAGCTGCCTCCTGCGATAGCGCAATGCATGAGGGAGCGCAGAGCGCTGCCACCAACACCAGCAATCGCAACGGAAATTTTCCCCACGGCATACGATCGACGCGCCTGCAAACCAGTCTGCACTCGACGCTAATCTGGATTCTAAGAGCGTTCCACGTGGGTGTCTATCGCAGCCGCTCGCCGCAAACGCGGAAAGAGAAAGCCAGTGGCTCGCCGATAAGAGCCGTACTCTTCCCCCAGTTCTGAGGTGAGAAGCTCTTGCTCACGGAGAGCCTTGTGTGTGTGGGCCGCCAGCATCACAACGACACCCAGCACCCCGCGCCATTCTCCGACCACGAGAGCTGTGCCGACTGCGGCGAGCAACATTCCGGTGTAGATGGGATGGCGCACAAAAGCATAAGGACCGGAACGAATAATCCGATGACCTTCTTTGAGGGTGACGCGGGCACTCCAGTATTGTCCGAGGCAATAGCGGGCCCAGATCGCGATTGCAATGCCGAAAGTCGTGAGAGCGACGCCGGCCTCTGCGACCCAGGTTTCGTCGGGAACGAAACGACGACCCAAAAAACCAAAGCGAAGCGCAGAAGAAAAAAGAAGTTCGAATGCAATCACCATGGGAATGATCGTTGTCAGGCGGTCGCTGAGACTTTCCTGCACCTTGGTGCGCTTCACGCGCAGCCACGAGATCAACCAGTAGGCGACGAAGACGTACCACGGGATCATGTCGAGTTGCCAGGGTGTGAGTGGTTTCATGTGTCACCTTCAAAACTTCTGTCGTTCGGCGACGTTGATTAGGCGCCGTTCTTCAGCGTTGATTTCGCGATCCGGCGTAACCGGCAGATCCATTCGAGTTCGAGTTCGATCTGCTTGCGCATGATGGCTCACGACTTCGCCGCCGAACTTGCCGAGATCCATCTTGCCTTGCAGTGCTTCTAACTTCTCATCGCGTCGTTGCAGGTAGTTCTCACGGAACTGGAGGGTCGCGTCGCGTGCTTGGGGCTGAAGGGCCGGAAACAGACCCACACGGAGATGGAACGCCTCCTCTGAAGCAGCATCGCCCTCACTGAATGCATTCAGACGGTCGAATAACTTGCGCTGCCCTTCGGCAGTCAATATGTATTGCTGGCGCGTCTGGCCGCGCTCCCCGGGAACGGTCTTCTTGCTGACCCATTTGTCGTTCAAAAAACGCCGCAGCATGGGATAGACGAGGTTGTTATGTAGTTCCTGGCCCATGATCCATCCGGCTTCGCGCTTGAGCTGGTATCCGTACTTGGGACCATCCAGCATCATGGCCAACAGCAATAGGTCATTCATGACACTGTCAATTTTGATCTATTGAAAAGTATCCTGTCAAGATGGACGCGGCGCTTGAGATCACGAATTGTGATTTCGAGTTTGGACTCCGGTTGTAAACGATCAATCCGCCCAGTCCCAAATTCTTACGACTCGAGAGCCTATCCACTTCCGGCGGAACGGCCGTCGCCCCAACGGCTACAATGGGTTGAGCATGATTGCCCATTTGCGCGGAATTTTACTGGCGAAGCATCCGAACCAGGCCGTCGTCGAAACGGCTGGAGTCGGCTACGACGTCACGATCAGCGTGCCAACATTTTCAGATCTGCCTGCGGTCGGCAGCAATGTCGCTTTGCATATCCATACGCATGTGCGCGAGGACATGATCGCGCTCTACGGATTTCTGCGCCCGTCTGAGAGATTGCTATTTGAAAAGCTGATCACAGTGAGCGGGATTGGTCCAAAACTGGCAATTACGATCTTGAGCGGCATGGCTGCGGATGAGATGGTTGGAGCAATCCGCGGTAACGATGTGACCCGACTGATTCGCATTCCTGGAATCGGCAGGAAGACTGCGGAGCGCATGGTGCTCGAGTTGCGGGATAAGTTGCCCGAGGCTGCGCCCACCGCGCCAGCGGTTCCGGCGTTAAATGCCGTTGAGGAAGACGTTCTCTCGGCGCTGATCAATCTCGGTTATCAAAGGGCGCCTGCGGAGAAAGTCTTGGCGGCTGTAGTGAAAGAGGGAAACGGGAAGTCATTCGATCAGATCTTCCGTGCAGTGCTGGGCCGGCTCTCGAAATAGTGTTTTCGGTTTTGACGCTACCCTCACTTACCGATGCAGAACGTGCTGAAGATCAGGTTGAGGATATCGTCGGTGGTGGTTGCTCCTGTGATGGCGTCGAGCGGGCGCAGCGCGTTGTAGAGATCCATCAGCAGCATCTCGTGCGGAACTTTTCCAGAAACGGCGTTCTTCGCCAAATCCAAGGCGGCGAGCGATTCTTTAATCAACTCCTGATGGCGGATGTTCGTTAGAAATCCGGCCTCAGCTTGTGTTCCTGAATCTCCGCCAATGTGACGCAGAATCTCTGCACGGAGTCCGGCAATGCCGTCCCCACTGACGGCGGAAGTGTGGACCACCTTCCTACTCTCCAATCGCCACTGGTCGCTTACACCAAGATCGCTTTTGTTCCCCACGACAATCACGGACCGACTCTCGGACTGCCGCAGTAACTCCGTATCTTCTGCGGTTGGTTCCGATGACGCATCGAGCACCACCAAAACAAGATCGGCATCGGCGAGTGCTTCCATTGACTTCTTAATTCCGATCGATTCGGCTTCGTCGAGAGCATGGCGTATGCCGGCAGTGTCGATCAGTTTGACCGGAATGCCTCCGATGGCGACGGTCTCGGTGACCAGATCGCGCGTCGTTCCGGGAGTCGCGGTGACGATGGCGCGTTCGCGCTCAACCAGTCTGTTGAACAAACTCGATTTGCCAACATTCGGGCGGCCGACAATGGCGAGCGTCAGGCCTTCATGAACGATCTTGCCGTATTCAAAACTGGCACTGAGTTGTTCCAGTGGCGCACGTACCGCAGCGATGTGATCGAGAATCGTCACGTCGGGGATGACCGACACATCATCTTCCGCGAAGTCAATTCCGGCTTCGAGCACAGCAATCAGTTCTACTAACTTTTGCTTGATTGGCTGCAAGCGCCTTGACAGAGCCCCTTCCAGTTGTTGCGCGGCGATCTTGGCCTGATACAGCGTCTGCGAGTCGATGAGATCTCGAACGGCTTCGGCCTGCGTTAGATCGATGCGGCCGTTGAGAAAGGCACGCATGGTGAACTCTCCGGGCTCGGCCAGACGCGCGCCAGCGGCGATGCAGAGTTCGACAATATGCCGCAGAATCACCGGCGATCCGTGGGCGGAGATTTCGATAATGTCGTCCGTTGTGTAGGAATGGGGCTTGGCGAAATATGTAACGACGACTTCATCAATGCGGACCGCCGGGCTTTGCCTCGCCGGCCAGCCGAGGGCGGCTGTCCTCACATTGGTTGAGGGCGCATCCTGCCCGCCGGGGTCGACGAGTTCTCCGAAGATTGCGTGTCCCGGCTGCAAGTCATGCTTCAGGCGCAGCATGGGAGTGGCAATCTCCAAAGCCTTCGAGCCCGAGAGGCGCACGACCCCGATTCCGCCGCGTCCGGGCGGCGTCGCGATGGCGACGATGGTGTCATCGAGATTCACGCGGCGATTGTAACGGGTAAACTAGGAAAACGTCGTTGGTCGATTGTCGTTAGTAGGGGCTTCCGACTGCCGATTGAGAAGGCATTGTAAGGATTCGGCTTAACGACTGACTACTTTATCCAGGGAGCAAACTTTGTCTGTAGCCGATGAACTTCTCGCCGCCAATGAGATCTTCGCACGCAGTTTCAACCTGGGCGACCTTTCGGTGCGTCCGCGACGGCATGCCGCCGTTCTCGCCTGTATGGATTCGCGCATCCTGTTTGAGCACTGCCTCGGCTTGCGACCGGGCGACGCGCACATGATCCGCAACGCCGGCGGCATCGCAACGGATGACGCGATTCGCTCGCTGATCGTCTCTCATCACCTGCTCGACACGCAGGAATTCATCATCATCAATCACACTGACTGCGGATTGCTCAAAGTGAAGGAGAACGAGCTCCGCAAGAAGCTCACTGAAAAGATGGGAACGGAATCGGCTTCACCCGAGCACTTTCATGCCTTCGACGATCTGGAAGAGAACGTCCGCATCCAGATCCAGCGCGTGAAATCGCATCCGTGGATTCCGAAGCATATTCCGGTGCGGGGATTTATTTACGACGTGAAGACAGGACGATTAAAGGAGGTTGCAGGGGAACGCTAAAATCCAACTTGGCCCGCGCACTATGTTCTTCGAATAACAAAAAGCGGAGTTAAGGCGCGTTCGTTAGTTTCTTGAACTAAGGATTTTTCCTCGAATACTCCCCGCGAAATTCCAGAATCCAAGTGGCACCGTTGTCTTTCGATTTCTCCCACGACTGTTCAGCCTTATTCCGACCCATCCGCACGATTTTGATTCGATTGAAAACAGTTTGTCGGTCGGGGCCGCGACTAGGTCCACTAAACTCCGCAGATCCTTCGTTAACCCGGCCTTGGAAAATGTGCACGCGGCCACGATTGTCGGCGAACATGCCGTGCCAGCGCTTGTCATCTGCGCTATAGGCGAACAGGTTCTTACCGGCATGCCCCTTGCCATCATCCCAACTCTCGACGACCACGCAGTGGTCAAGGTCGAGGAGACGTTACTCACGGCGGTACCGGGCATCCCAGCATGAGTAACCGACCAATCGCCGAGCCAGAAGTCCAGTTGTCGATGTCTCGGAGCATCACGATGTCAGGCATGGTGGCGATGCGAACTGTACTTAAACAGCGGTTGGCGAAGACTTTGCCCCGAGGTTGTTGCGTTGTGCGACTACCCTCCTGAAGGATCTTATTCTTTATGCTTGCAGACTGAGGCCTGGACCGGAAATACGATCGCAGGACCATTTGTGCAGGTGATACAATGAGACGATTCGTGATTCCTTTACGCTTCCGAATCCGTGACCGAGAGCCCTCGACTCGGTAAAATGCTTCCGACGACCCGAGGCGACCAACGCACGATGAGGGAATCCGAAGGCGGCAGTGCCAGCAAGCGGACCGTGGAGAGACTGTTTCAAAATGAGGTTGGCATGACTTTTGAAGTGGAGACAGCAACTTCGGCTCATGCAAGGAGCGACTCTTGGCCGACGGCGCGAAGGTGACGCAGTGTCTCGAATCAGGCTACAGCACACCCAGTGCATTCATTTCGATGTTCAGAAAGGCGTTGGGAAGCCGACGCATTAATTCCAGATTCTGCAAAACTAAGGCGCCTGCGGCCTACCGCATACCACCTTCTCGATTTCTGCCCGCAGTTGATCGTAGGGCAGGGCGCCGGGATGGTACATAGCGACCTTTCCCCCACGATCGAGCAACACCAGCGTGGGTGTGGTCGAGGCTCCGTAGACATCGAAGTTGTATTTACTGATTGGCACCGGCATATCGAGAAGCCCGCTGTAGAAGCGATGGCGCACCGCGTCGATGTAGCGGAGTTCGTCGCTTGGTGACGCATGCTCAACCTGCGCGGTGTATCCGTAATACCGAGTTGGCCCGATCACTTTCAGCCCTTTCGCAGCAAATTCCGAACGCAACTGCGTAATAATCGGCGCCTCCGCCTTGCAGTCTCCGCACCAGTGTGCCCAGAAAAACAGCAGTACTGGCGAACCTTTGAGTTGCGCAGCCGGCGGGAGATTCGCACCCAGCGTCTGATCTGACTTCAAGGGCGGCGCAAGCTTTCCCTGGAATGACAGCAGGTTCAGATTTTTCTGCAGCCGATCGTGGATGGAAGTATTGCCGTACGTCCGCAGCGCGGATTGAAGCAAGGCGACGGCCTGCGTATGCTGGCCTTTGGCGGCGAGAACCTGCGACTGAACTTCCAATGCCGCGCCCAAGGCGATCGGAAGGTGGGGTTCGGCGTCCAGCGAACGCTGCTTCAGTTGTTCAATCGCGAGAGTCTTCGTCTCCTTTGCATAAGCCGCGGCCTGATCGTACTGGGCCTGATCGAGCGCGGCGCGTGCCATCCACGAATAGGCCTCTAAGTATTCCCCGTCGACACCCCTCTGGCTGCGATAGGAATTGAGTTCGCTTTCGGCCGCGGAAAAGTTGTTTTGCGAGAGAGCGATGCGAACGGTATCCACAATTCCGGCCCATGCCGCTGAAGACACGAGCAAGATCGACGTGAGAAGAATTCTTGAGCGCATTGTGTTTATGATGATTGTTTTCTCGAAAGGTGGCAAATCTGCAGTCCGGCGATGCGGCTCGCGCTCTCGACATAACATCCCTAATATCAATTGTTTAGACAGCCTCCGCGCCGAATTCTGTAGCTATTTCGGTGCACTTTCGATTAAAATAAAGGTGCGTTTGACTTTAGAGTTCCTTCGCAGTACAAGCATCTCCGCTTAACCCAGCGCGTGACCTGCCTGCAGAAGAATCCCGAAAGTTTCAGCGCTACATCAAGAAAAAGGAACAGTGCAACAACATGGAAACAGGAACAGTGAAGTGGTTTAACGACGCCAAGGGCTACGGTTTTATCAGCCGCCAGAACGGCGAGGATGTCTTCGTGCATTTCTCCGCGATTCAGGCGAGCGGCTTCCGCAGTCTGCAGGAAGGTCAGCAAGTACAGTTTGACGTGGTCAAAGGCCCTAAGGGCTGGCAAGCTGAGAACGTCAAGGGCGTCTAACACCGCTTCCGAGTAACAATTCGCAATGAGGGCGGCCAGAAATGGCCGCCCTTAGTTTTTTGTGATTGACCGGCCACGATACGCAGCGTTATAGTACGCATCGTACTATTAGCGAGCGTAAGAATGAATCCCTTCATACGAATTTTGCACGGCCTGTCAGTTTGTATCGTAAGCGCGATTCTCGCGTCGCAATTCTCGTTCGCTCAAACCTCTCCGAGTACGACATCGACTCCTCCCGCGGCAATCCCGAACCCCTTCGCGCGCAGCTACACCGAGGGTGAGAAGCTGACTTACCGCATGAAGGGCGACAACGAGGGCTGGACCTATGAGGTCCAGGCCAACGGGGTCGTCAATCGAAACGCAGGCGGCCACTTCGTCGAAGAGTATGGATGGACTGATTTCAAATCGAATGCCGGCATGTCGCTCTCGCCCGCCAGCTTGAGTTTCCGTCAGGCGCTTTCACTCGATCCTGAACTGCCGCCTTCGATCCCGAATCTCAGTCAAGTACAGCCGTTTCTGATCGGACCGATTACGGACATACTGACTTTTTATAGCGATCTGTGGCTCGCTGCCCACCAAAATGATTTGAAGCGGCCGGGAGACCATGCTTATGTCAAAGTCGGAACTCCATCGTCATGGGCAGACGGCAGCCAGGTGATTCTTGGGGAAAGTTCGATCGACTTTGACCTCACTTTCAAGGAGATCGATTCGGCAAACGAGAGTGCGGTGCTCTTCGTGAAGCACGTCCCTCCAGCACAGTCAAAGGTGAAATTGCCCGCGCAGTGGATGCAAACTCCCGCCGCGGGCACTCCCAACAACTGGGTTGAAGTCAGCAAGAATCGGACTGGCAAATATGACGTCGGAGTGGGCAAGGAAACCTTTGACGTTGAAATCAAAATCAGCTTGAAGGACGGGAAAATCCTATCAGCCACTATGAATAATCTGGTGCAAACACGCCGACGCGAATGTTCCGACGCCGCATTGCTCGACTGTGGTCTGCCCACGGCCCACCAAATCCAACGACAGATCGAATTGCACCTCGCGCCCTGACATGAGTACAGCGAAAATCCCGGCGCTCGGCTATGCACTTCTCGGCTTACTGCAGAAACCGTCTTCCGGTTACGACTTGCGCAAGGTGTTTTCCTCAACATCGATGAAAACTTACAGCGACAGTCCCGGCGCGATTTATCCGGCGCTTAATCGCCTTGAGAAACAAGGCCTGATACGCGGCACCATCGAAGAAGGCTCCGGACTGAGGCGCCGGCAGGTCTTTCGTCTGACTCCGAAAGGTGTGTCTGAACTCAAGCAATGGATCACGCGCCCACTCACTCGCGAAGACCTGGTCAGAGGTCAGCAGGAAATCATGTTGCGCTTCGCTTTCAGTGAAACAGTTCTGGGACCGGCGGCGTCCCTCGATTTGCTGCGATCGTTAAAAGCCGCCCTCGCGTCCTATGTCGACGCGCTGCACGAAGAATTCGAAATCATCAAGTCCGTGGTACCGGCCTCGGGCCGATTAGCTTTCGAGTGCGGTATCCGCGGAACGGAATGTCTTCTGGAGTGGACTCGTTACGCTATTGCAACCTACGAGAAGGAAGGAAGGAAAAGAGGGAGCACATCATGAAATTATCCACTGCGATTCTGCGCGCGTTCGCCGCCTTCGTGGCGGCCTCCATCATTCAGGCTCTGGCAGGAGCACTCCTGCTATCGCAAGTTAAAATTCCGGACTCTCCGCATGCCATGGAGTGGACCCTGTTCTCCACTTCGTTAGTGATCGCCGCGCTATCGGTGGTAGCGTTTCGCGCCGATCTCCGCGGATGGCGACTGGGAGCCGCGCTCGCCGGCATTCCCTTGATCATCGGCAGCATAAACGCGATCGAAGGCATATTTTTTCTGACGAATTATCCCTTCCCGTGGGGTCGACTATTCGCGTTCATGCTCGTCTCGGCCGGTCTCATCATCCCGGTGTGGGTCGTGTTGTTCGGGAAGCGGCCCGAAATTGCGCCCCACCACTATCATCCCATTGCATCGCAGTCGAGTGGTGAGAAGGTTTGGAAGTTCGTGGTCTCCGATATCGCTTACTCGTTCCTTTACCTCACTGCCGGAATGATTGTTTTTCCGTACGTAAAGGATTTCTACGCCACGCAACATCTTCCCAGCATGCCGCAAATCCTTGCAATGCAACTGTTGCTGCGTGGGCCGGTCTTCATCCTGTTGTGTCTCGCGCTAGTGCGTCTGCTCGGAATGCCGCGTCTCACCGGGGCTGTGGCCGTGGGCGTTGTTTTCACGATTTTGAGCGGTGTGGCACCCCTGCTGGTTCCTAGCCCTGTGTTTCCGGACGCCGTCCGATGGGCGCATTTCTGCGAAGTAACCAGTTCTAATTTTGTGTTTGGCGCGATCGTTGGCTGGCTATGGGGCCGATCCGAATTGGCTCCCATGCGAGCGTTGCACCACGCTGTTTAAATGACGAAGCAGGAGAGGAATGCTTTGCATGGATTCCTCTTAACTATTGCTGTTGCATATCGCGAATCAGAACAACGTCGGAATCAGTGTGACCGCGGACCAACGCCAATTTGCTTCCATCCGGCGACCAGTGATAGTCCCAGATATGTTCGGCCTTGAATGAAGTCAATTGCTTGCCGGTGGAACCGTCCAGCGGTTGTTGCCATAAGTTGTCCACGCCGTTTTCACGAATCGGATACACGACGGACTTTCCATCGCGCGCAAAGCGGATGAACACGCCCGCACGCTGACGTTCGAAGTTTATTGACTTGCGAATCTGACGCGTCGAGAGGTCGAAGAAAACGAGTTTATCTTGGTGACCGTTGGCGTGGTCGATGATTCCAAACACCGCCGTCGCACCGTCCGGCGAAATATCGAAGGTTCCATCCAGCGTCTGAGCGGTGACCCGTTCTGGAGTTCCTCCATCGATCGGCACTTTCATAATCCCTCCCGCGCTGTCGTCCATGTAATAGACCCATTGCGAGTCGGGAGAACACACGGGAAAATTGTCCTGCTTGCCATTCGACAACTGTTTCAGATTCCCGCCGGAAGAATCGGCACGCCAAATGTTCTGGCCGCCGTTGGCGCCAAACACGCTAAGGAGGAATACAAGGTATTTACCATTGGAGCATTCCCATGGATCTCCATTGATGGAGCCGGTTTCTGTGGCGAACGACCCCTTGGCGCCGGTATCAGGATTTACCCAATGCAACGCGTTGTCGGTGTCGTCGATAAGACGGCCGTCACGCGTCCAGGTAAAGTTCGTGAAATTGAAAACTGGATTGATCTGCCGCACATCGGCCCCGCCGCCAGTTGCCGACATGACAGACAGGCTCCATCGACCTTCACTGAGCACGGTCGCTAGTACCTGACCGTTGGCAGCAAGGCTGAGATCAGAATAGTTGTTGGTATCGCGGGTAATCGGAGTGATTTTTCCGTCGGGATAAGAAACAAAAATAATCTGAGCTCTGGTGTAGTTGCTTGCGCGGTCTCTGTCCAGAGCGAGCAGGCCTTTACCATCGGGCATCCAGATTGGCGCGCCTAGCGCATCCTTGGAGCTCAAAACCAAGTGCTGCTGCCCGGTGCTCGTGTCCACGGTGATCAATCCAGTGAGAGCATCTTTTGGCTGGTTTATAACGCAGAGAATCGTTTTGCCATCGGGCGACCATGCCGGACTAAGCAGCCTCTGCCCCGTCACACCACCGGTGAGCACGCTTTCTGCACCCGAATCCAGCGAACGAACAATCAACTGATATTTCCCGGGCTCAGGATTGTCGTAGCGCATGAAAGCAACTTTGCGGCCATCGGGAGAAATCGTAATGTTCGTGTCCACATCACTCGCCAGCTTTTCGGGAGTTCCGCCCAGCAACGGTGCGCGATAGAGGAACTGAAGATTAGGGGATCCGAGATCGCTGCGCACAAAATAGAAGTAGTTGCCGTCCGGCGAGAAACGCACTCCATGGTAGTAAAGCTCGGCCGGAGGTTGGACTTGTGTGATGCTGTTAGTGGGAACATTGCGCAGTGACAAGCTGGCGACACCGTTGTCTCGCACCAGACTGAGAATGTATTTTGCGTCGGGTGAGAGCGCTGCCCACATTACGTTTCCTTCCTCCGTAACTTTGGTGACGGAGAAGTTGCGGAAGGGCATAGTCGAGTGCCGCGTGAGCAGAGAATAAACTCCGTACGACGCCGCTAATACGAGCACGAGTCCCAATAGAGCGATGAATCCGGTTCCTACTTTGTGCCGGCCGGCCGCCGCAACTACGGCAGAACTCTGATGTGGAACAGCCTGCGAGGAACCTGCTCCGCTACCGACCGCTACCGCAACCTCGGACCCCGAAGGGGATGATGCCGCCACCGGAACAGAAGCAGAAGCCGTAGTCTTTCGTCCAGATTCGACGTCGCGCTTTAGCCGCTTCAGGTCGCCGCGCAGGTCCGCGGCAGACTGGTAACGCAGATCTCGGTCCTTCTCCAACAGCTTCTCAACTATTTCTTGAAACTTCGGCGATAGAGTCGCATTCAACTGCAGCACGGGAACTGGATCGAGTTCCAGAATCGCGTGAAACACGACAGCCGAGGTGGCGCCCGCAAAAGGCAGCTTGCCAGTCGCCATCTGGTAGATCACGGTGCCCAACGAAAACAGATCGGTCCGCGTATCGAGATCCTCGCCCCGCGCTTGCTCGGGCGACATATACGAAATCGTTCCCACAGTTGCGCCTGGGCTGGTTAGGTTGGCCGGGACAGGGGAGTCTTGCGTTGCGCCGATCGTCTCCATCGCCATTTCGGGGCGCGTCAGCTTGGCCAGACCGAAGTCGAGAACTTTCACCTGGCCACGCGGTGTCAGGAAAATGTTCGCCGGCTTGATATCGCGATGAATGATTCCCTTCGCATGTGCCGCGTCTAGCGCGTCGGCAAGTTGAATAGCAATGTCAAGAAGCCGGTCCGTCGGCAGCGGCCCGGAGCGAAGCTTCTGTTCCAGGTTCTGGCCTTCGAGCAGTTCCATCGCGATGAACGACACCGACGCGGAGTTCTCGCCGGGCGCAGTTTCGACGGCATAAATCGTGCAAATATTGGGGTGATTCAGCGCCGAAGCCGTGCGTGCCTCGAGCAGAAAACGGTCGAGCGCATTCTGATCGCGCGACATTTGCAGAGGCAGGAACTTCAGTGCCACTTTGCGACCGAGGTTGAGGTCCTCGGCCTCATACACCACGCCCATCCCGCCGCTCCCCAGCTGGCCGGTAATGCGGTAATGCGAGATCGTCTGATTGATCATGGTTCAGTCCCGAAGCACGGAGCGGAGTGCTTCATCTTAGGTGGGATGGAAATCTCAGTCAACGCGGAACGTGGGAGCGGGCCTGCGCTCCACGATTCATTTTGCCGAAGGAAGGGGCTGATTTTGTTCATTCTCCAGGCGCTCAACCATTTCCTTCGGCAGTGCGTGCAGAAGTTCGAGAAAGGCGGCGTTGGTCCAGCCGAAGCCAACCACGTTCATCTCATAACCCAATTGCACGTGAGCTTCTGAGGAACGCGTCACCACGTTGTATTTTTCGCGGATATTGCCGTCGCGCCGGAAGTTCTCCGCAACCGTAGACAAGAACTCGTACGACACGCGGTCCGCCTCAGCGGTATACCCATAGCGTCGCAGTCCCCCGATCGCGAGCATCTCGATATTTCCCCAACCGTAAGGCAAGTCCCACTGCGTCCCCATGTCTTCCGTGCTCATCGGGATGCCACCGGGCCGCTCGAACACTTTCAGATTATCGGCCACGGCCTTCGCCTGCGCTGGTGTTGCGAGCCCGGCCCATAGCGGATAAAACGTGCTTGCATACTTGTAGTTCGACATCTGCTTCGTCACAAAATTGAAGTCGAAGAATAATCCCTGCCCGCTATTCCACAAATAATGCGTGATGAGTTTCTTGCGTTCTTCGGCACGCCTGTTCCATTTTTTCGCATTGTCGGCGTGTCCGAGCCACACGCTGATTTGCTCCATATCTTTTTCTGTTTTGTAGAGCAAGCTATTCAGGCAGACCGGAGCGTAGTGGTGGGTGGCGGAACCGAAAGGTCCGAAACGGAAGCTGACATCGAAGCCGGACTCGCGCATCGAGCGATCGCCCTTGTAGTAATCCGCGCTCAGCTTGAACTGGCGAGCCTTTTCGCATTCCGGCCGCGCCATGGTCGTCGAAGAGTCACAGACTTGCAAGGAATAGGGCGAGCCGGCCACGGGCTCCTTCGATCCTGCGGTCGTATCGACTACATAGTCATCCGCCACGCCCGGGTGAAGGAAAAAGTACTGCGCGACCTTGCGGTAAAAGCCGGTCTCATCCTGCACTGCCTCGGCGGGCGGGCCTTCGCCAAAATCGAAATAGCGTGATAAGCCGGTATCTCCGGCTAGATGCGGATCGCGGGTCCACATCCCGTAATCCTTATCCAAATCTGCATATGCTCTTTCCAGCCAGGCGCGATCGGCGGCCGTATCTTTGATCGCTGGCTGCTTCTGCATGGCCTCGTACACGTCGACGACCATCGAACTCATGAACGGCGGCTGCGACCGCGTCAGATAATAGGTGCGATTCGCGTTCAGCATGGCGCCGTAGTTTTCGACTTCGAAAAAGAAGTTGTCGACCATGCCCCTGGCCAATTCCACGCGACCCGCCTGCAAAAGCCCGCGAATGATGAAGTAGCTATCCCAGCCATACATCTCATTGAAACGCCCGCCTGGCACCACATATTTCTCGGGCAGATAGAGCAGACCAGGAGGGTTGAAATTGCTGGTATCAATCTCACCTAAACGGTGAATCTGCATGGGCAAATGTTCCACACGCACTTTGCAATCCGCAGTCAACGTTTTCACAGACTGAGGCACAATAAAACCCGCGGGTAGATACAAAACGGGGGCGGTTGCGACCTTGGGATCGACGATGCTCTTGCATTCGGTCATCGAGCGCGTCAGCGTATCCCATCCCGATGAGATGTAATCAAGAATTGGTTTTAGGCCCTCGCCTTCAGGAGCGGCGGATACGGGAGCGCCGCGCTCGGCCACGGCGCAGAAGATCGCTACCACGAGAAGACTACGAAGCAGAAATGGGGAGATACGAGGACGAGGTTTTCTGGAGCCTTGAATCATCATCGGCTAACCGGGAAAGCTTCGCCATGATAACCGCGCGTTGAGACGGCGGCCAAGATTATTTGGACCCTCAGTCATCAAACCGCATTATGTGCCGTCTTCGGTCCCGCGGTTTTGGTTTATGCTAGGTAGTTTTCCGTTCGCTTGAGGGGGAAAAGTGAAACGAACTAGGCTGGTCGTTTTTCTGTTCGTGTGCTCGGCCGTCTTTTTATCTGCCACAGCAGGCTGGAGCCAGGTTCCCGAAAACACTTATCAAGAGCTGCATTGGCGCATGATTGGGCCTTTTCGTGGAGGCCGCACTCGCGCCGCCACCGGAGTTCCAAGCCAGCCGAACTTGTTTTATGTGGGGCAGGTGAACGGTGGAGTCTGGAAATCTGACGATTACGGGCGCACGTGGATTCCGATCTTCGATCACGAATCTTCTCAGTCCATCGGGGCCATCGCCGTTGCGCCCTCGGATCCCAATATCATTTACGTCGCCAGCGGCGAAGGATTACATCGTCCCGATCTGTCGGTCGGCAACGGCATCTACAAATCCACGGACACCGGCAGGACTTGGACTCACCTTGGGCTTCGCGATGGTGAACAGATTCCCGCATTGGCCATCGATCCCCGCGATCCCAACAAGATTTTTGCGGCAGTCCTCGGACATCCTTACGGTCCTAGTGAAGAGCGCGGCCTTTACCGCTCGACCGATGGCGGCCAGAACTGGCAGAAAGTGATTTCCAAGGATGAAAACACTGGCGCTTCCGATGTCGAGATCGATCCGTCAAATCCCGATGTCGTCTATGCGTCCATGTGGGAAGTTCGCGAGGGTCCGTGGGAGGACGGCAACGAATTCAACGGCACTGGCGGCGGACTCTTCAAATCCACCGATGGCGGATCAACATGGCATCAGCTCACAAATGGTCTGCCGAAAGATCTCTCACAGATCTACGTGGCCATCGCTCCCAGCGATTCACGACGCCTCTATGCAACCCTGGGAACCGCATCGGGGAAATTGAACGTTTACCGCTCCGATGATGGCGGCGACAGCTGGGCGCAAATCACGACTGATCCCCGCCCCTCAGGGCGGATCGGTGGCGGCGACCTTCCGATACCCCGAGTGGATCCTAAGAATCCCGATTCGGTTTATGTTGCAAGCACCGTTACCATGCACTCGACCGATGGAGGCAAGACCTGGTCTGGCTTTCGCGGTGCGCCCGGCGGCGATGATTATCAGAATCTCTGGATCAATCCCAAAAACGGCAACATCATTCTGCTGGTCAGCGATCAAGGGGCTCTGGTCACGGTCAATGGCGGGTCTACTTGGAGTTCCTGGTACAACCAGCCAACGGCACAGCTCTATCACGCGATTGCCGATAATTCTTTTCCTTACCGCGTTTGCGCGGGACAACAGGAGAGCGGCTCCGTCTGCATTTCTACTCGCGGCAACGACGGCGCCATTACATTTCGCGAGTGGCATCCCGTTGGCGTGATCGAGTACGGCTACGTGGCTCCGGATCCTCTGAATCCAGACCTCGTCTACGGTGGCGGGAGGACTGAAGTCTCGCGCTTCCATTGGTCTACGGGCCAAGTACAGAATGTCACTCCGATTCCGCTGCGCAATCCGAAGTACCGCGCCAATCGCACCGAGCCGCTCATGTTTTCGCCAGTGGATCCGCACATCCTTTATTACGCTACCAATGTGCTGTTCAAAACTACCGATGGCGGAAATACATGGGAAACCATCAGCAAAGATCTCACGCGAGAGAACCCGGGCATTCCAACAAGTGTCGGCACGCTTGCGAATAAAGGTGTGGAGAAGCAGAGAGGAGTCATCTATGCGCTCGCTCCATCCTTCAAGTCGCAGGACACTCTTTGGGCCGGAACTGACGACGGACTTCTCTGGATCACGAACGACGCCGGAAAAAATTGGACCGACATCACTCCGAAAGAACTGACCGCGTGGAGCAAGGTCACGCAGATCTCAGCGTCCCACTTTGATGAACACACCGCGTACGCATCAGTAAGTCGCTTTCGTATCAACGACCTTCATCCTTATATCTACCGCACGCACGACTCCGGCAAGAGCTGGAAGCTGATCACTAACGGTCTGCCCGACTTTGGCCCCGTCGATACGGTGCGTGAAGATCCCGTCCGCAAAGGTCTTTTGTTCGCCGGCACCGAAAACGCTGTCTGGGTCTCTTTCGATGACGGAGATCATTGGCAATCCCTGCAACTGAATCTGCCGCACACTTCAATGCGAGATCTTTGGATTCACGACGACGATCTGATCGTTGCCACACACGGGCGCTCATTTTGGATTCTCGACGACATCGCCCCTTTGCGGGAAGTTGCAGGTCTGCCGAGTTCAGCACATCTTTTCGCTCCGGCTGCCGCTTACCGGATACAACGCGACACCTATACCGACACGCCTCTTCCGCCGGATGAGCCCGCGGCTGCCAATCCTCCAGACGGCGCAGTCCTGGACTACCATTTGCCGTCTACTGCCAATGCGGTGACGATCGAGATCGTGGATTCGAAGGGTCAGACCGTCCGGAAATTTTCTAACACGGATAAGCCTGATGTAACCGAAGAAGAACTTCAGAAACAGTTGATTCCGCTGTATTGGGTACGCGAGCCGCGGCAGCTCTCGACGGAAGCAGGCATGCATCGCTGGATTTGGCACTTGCACTATCCCAAACCTACTTCTACGCGCCACGAATATCCCATCGCGGCCATACCGCACGATACTCCGCGACTTCCACTGGGCCCCACAGTTCTCCCTGGAGCCTACACAGTACGGCTCACGGTCGACGGAAAGACTTCGACGGCGCCACTCACAATCAAGATGGATCCGCGCGTCAAGATCTCGTCTGGAGGACTGGAGAAAAAGCTCCAGGCGGAGAAGAAACTAGCCTCTCTCATGAGCAATACGGCTGATGCACTACTTCAAGCAGGCTCGATTCGCGATCAAATCGAAAAGATGAGTCCAGAATCGGCCGCACATGCCAAGGACGCAATTGCCGATTTTCAGAAGAAGCTTGATTCCCTGACCGGCACAGGCGGCGGATTCCTCGCTCCGCCGTCACAGGAAGTTACGTTGAGCCGTACCAACGGATCGGTCGGGACCTTATATCAGCAGATCTGGGGAGTGGACGCCGAACCGACAGCAGCTCAAGCGGAAGCGATGGCCGCCGCCGATCGCGAAAGCAACGACGTACTCAAGCGCTGGAACGAATTCAAGACCAAGGAACTGCCCGCGATGAATCGCATGCTGCGGGACGCGCAGGTTCCTGAAATCAAAATCCACTCAGATTTCAAGCAGGAAGATGTAGAGATTGACGTGGAATAGAGGCTCCGTTTCCAAATTGCGGACCTCTTAGAGTTGCTCGACCGCTTTCTGCAACTCTGCGGCGATTTTCTCCGGATCGCTTCCGGGCGGGAATATCATCGGCGTGCCGATGCGCACGCGAATCGTCCATGGCGGAGCGAATTTCTTGCCCGCCTGTTTCCGTTCAAAAAGTCCATCGATCCGCATGGGCAGAACCGGAATGCCGAGATTTTCTGCCAGCAACCCGATTCCCGCGCGAAACGGATTCATTTTGCCGTCCGTGGTATGCCGTCCTTCGGGGAACACGAGCACGCTGTAGCCGCGGTCAACGGCTTCGCCTGCATAAGAAAAGCTCCGCCGGAATCCGGCTTGGCGCGGTAGGGGAAATAGATTCAGCAAAGAAACAGCCGAGACCCATTTGATCCGATCCCAAATGCGCGCAAAAAAAGCGCGGCCGGGCGGAGGCGTGTGCAGGGCCTCCAGCGCTTCGCCGCCGGCAGCAGTTGCGAGCCGGTGGCGGAAGCGCGCCGGCAGCGCCGTAAGAATGAATCCCGGATCGACGTGGTCAATGTGATTCGAGACAACGAGCAGTGGACCAGAAACGCCGCGCAAACGCTCTCGCCCTTCGATACGAGGCCAGCCTAACAACATGATCGCAGGACGCATCAGCAAATAATGCGCCAGCAATCTCACCCATCGGACCGGCCAGCGCAGAGCCCATGCCGGATAGTGATATCCCTGCCCCGGCGCAGATTCCCCGCGCAGCATTCGCTCGAGATCTCCTACTGTCTGCACAGCGCTGAAACGAGCCTCGCTAAGGTCCACCTGATAGCGGTCTTCGACTGCACTCAAAAGCTCTACGCGGTCAAGCGAACTGAGGCCAAGGTCTGAGTCGAGGCTGGCATCGTCGCGCAGCCTGGGCATTGCGCGTCCCGCAACTCGTGCGATTAGTTCCCCCAACGGCCCACTCTGTTCACTCCTCGTGGCGTCTGCTCCCGGCTGCATTCTCGCCTGCGCGGTTTCTGCAATTAACTTCCTTCGAGGCTTTTGCGTACTGGTGCGCGGAAAATCTTCCTGCGGCCACTCCATCCACATATGAATGCGCTGGTACTCGGCCAGAGATTCGTTGGCGCGGCGCACGACCGCTTCCACCTCGCTCTTCTCGCGCAGAATCACCACCGCACATGGCTCGGCGTTGCCTCCGCGCTCGATCCCAACGACAACGCAGTCTTTCACTTCGGGCTGATGCCGCAATGCAGCTTCAAGGTCTTCGGGATAAACATTCGTACCGCCGGGCGTGACGATGACTTCCTTTTTGCGTCCCTTGAAATAAAGATTGCCGTCGGCGTCGAGCGCGCCTACGTCGCCTGTGCGATACCATCCCTCGTCATCCGAAACCGAATGCGCGCCTTGAGCGTCCCAGTAGCCCAAAGCGACGCCTCCGCCTCGCACCAGAATTTCGCCGTCCGGCGCAAGTTTAACTTCGCGTCCGGGCAAGACTTTCCCGATCGATCCCTTTCCCAAGCGGAAAGGATGATTCACGCTAATCAGCGAAGTTGTCTCGGTCAGGCCGTACCCCTGGACCACAGCGAATCCCAGCCGCCCCCAGAATTCTTCGCTTTCCGAATCGAGCGCGGCCCCTCCCGAGATAAACGCCCAGAACTTCCAACCAAATTGCCGATGAACCGCGCGAAAGATGAACCATCGACGCAGAAAATGCTTCCCTTGGGCGGAAACGAATTTCTTTTGGAATGCTGCCCGTTTCCCGCGGTCTTCCAAGTCGCGCTCCGCTTTCTGCTTTAGCGATTGCAGGACACGCGGAACGCACACCAGTACGGACACCCGTTCCCGCTTGATCGCATTCAGGATTTCCGAGGGCTTCAGTTCCCCCTGAAAGATCACAGTTCCACCCAACAGAGGCGGCAGGAACATCGCCAAAAACTGACCAAAGACATGGCTGAGCGGCAGCAGATTCAAGAACCGTATCGGATGCACGAAACGCTCATACTTCAAATACTTCTTCATCTCGCGTTCGAGCGGCGCGATGTTCGACAGCACATTACCGTGCGTGATTACCACCCCTTTTGGGTCGGCGGTCGTGCCTGAGGTAAAGACAATTTGCAGCGTATCGCTGCGCCCAAGTGAGATTCTGGGCAGGGGCGTCGCCCCCGGCTTACTTGCACGAGACACGTCTTCAAGCACCAGGTTCGGGATAAGCGAAGTCGCGGATGATTGCTCATGCTGGCGCGACACCACCAGCATTTTTGCTCCCACTTGCTTTGAGACTCGCATGGCGAAATCTGCAGAAGCGGAGTCGTCCATCGGAACGATCGCAATGCCGGACAGCACGCACCCGAAGAAGACTGCGACCCACTCGGCCGAGTTCTCTCCCCAAAGCATCACCCGGTCACCCTTCGCAAGGCCGCGCGACTGCAACTCGCCCGAGAAGCCATAGGCCATCTCGACGATTTCGCCGTAAGAAAAAGCTTCCGTACGATACCCGCGTCGCTGCCGATAGGCACACTCCCACTTGTGCGCGCGGAAGTGCTCTAGGAAAAACTCAGCTAACGATTCGGCCATACCTTGCGAGAATGAACAGACGGAGTCTCAGCATTCTGTATCCAGTTTAGTGGATAGTAATTGGCGGAGCGCCGGCCACTCGTAGCGATCTGCTGCAATACTGCTGCGGATGATTTTCTAGCCATATTTGTGTACTCTGGCTCCCTCATGAACCGTTGGGCCTCAAGGCAGTTGCTTGCCGGAATGCTCGTTCTGCTGCTGTCCGCATTCACTGCTTGCACGCGCCCTCCCGCTGCCGGCAGTGCTCCAACTGCACGCCCGTTCACTACCCCTCGCCGCGACCTGTCACAAGACGAAGCCTCCGGCGGTCACACGTTGCGCAAACATGTGGGCCGTACCGATGATGAACTCCGACAGCGGCTCCATCGAGAGAGAGACATCTCCGCAGCCTCCACGTGGAACGACCGGGCCAGCGCAGAAACTGCGGTGGGAGCGGCGATCGCCGACCAAAGCTCGAAGATTTCCCATTGGCTCGAACGCGACCGGCACTCGAACTTGGTGCTTGATTACGACGGCGATCCCTCGCATCCCTTCGGACGCACTCTCCGCCGGGGTGAAGATCAAGTCGAACCCTGCGCCCAAGCTGTAATTGTGCTGAAGTGGGACGGCCCGAACTCGTTCCATGTGCTGACAGCCTATCCGGAGTGCCGCTCATGAGCTCTGATCATTCCTCAAAGAAACCCGGGACTTCACCCATCTCTGCCGCGGACTTTCCGGCCCTCCGCACGTTCCTGCGGGGCTATTTTCATCAAGACATGAAAGACGAATACGACTCTCCGGCAGAGGCCGTCCAGGAATTTTGCCAAGATGCGAGCCCGGAGGAACGCGCTGCCGTGTCGAGAGATTGGTCACGATTCCTGGATCAGACCAAAGACCAGTCCCTCGAACAAATTAACCGATCTCTTACCGGCGCTTTAGGCAGCTCCTATTCGGTGAGTGCCGACGATCTCCAGCAAATTAGTGCACTGCTCCGGAACGCGCAAAGGCCTCGATAGTCTCAGAGCTCGATTCCGCGTCTAACCAATGTTCGCCCCAAATGCGGCGTCCAGGGCTGGTTCCGGCCCCTGCCAGCAAATTTTTGACAACTTTCTGACAACTCGCCAGTGCGGTCGTCATACCTTACTTGCGCATCCCAAACCAGGAGAGAAATTCGCATGAAGATACTGAGAAATGATGTCCGGCCCGGCGCAATCCTGCCTGCCCTCCTTGGATTGCTCTGCATCGTCTCAACCTATAGTTTCGCGCAAGATGAATCGGCACCCGCAACCGGGCCCAACAATATCCTCGTCCACAGCAAATTTGGTGGAGAAATCTTCGGCTTCGATATCGATCAGAACGGAACTGAGGGACTATTAAGTGAAGCGCTGATTCTTTCGAACGGAAACGTCCAGGCTGCCGTCGAGACATTCGACCAGAAGACAGGCAAAATCCTGAGCGTGGTCACCCAAACAAAAGATCAGGACGATTTCATCACGCTCGGGGTAGCTGGAACTTCAGCGGGTCTGTTCGAACATGAGCACGAAGTTAGCTTCCTGCACCTGCAGCGAACCTTCAGCGTAATTAAGCCTCTCAGCGGCAATAAGATTACGGGGAATTGGACGCCGCCCATCGGCACGACTCACCTGCTGACCGCGGTCAGCCGCACGCAAGGTAGCACGAACAACGCAGTCTTTGCCCAGGACAACAGTGGCAATTTCATTCCCTGGGTTTTCAGTTCCAATGTCGCTGCCAACACCTTCGGGCCGGTCGTCAAAATCACGGACTCGTTCAACTTCGGCAGCGTCCCGCCTCCGATGGCCTATAACACCGTCACGAACACGGCAGTTCTTGGCGGCGGAGACGGCTGCTTCGGCTGCTTCCCGGTGATCGGGCTGGTAAATCTCACCAAGGGCTCCTTCACGGAGTTCACCGGAATTGGATTCGGATTCGTGAATGGAATCGCCGTCGATTCGGCCGATAACCTTGCCTGCACGACCACCGAAGACGACGCCAGTATCGAGATCTATGATCTGGCCACGCAGTCGGGATTCACGGTGGTGTTGCCAAATTCGGGCGAACAACAGATTTTCAGCGGTGCTGATGTCGAGTTCGACGCGACGAATAAATTGTTCCTGGTGGCGCAGCCGGTTTCCAGTTCCGCGTCCTCGGGAAGTTCGATCTATGTCTACAACACCAGTGGCGTTCTTCAGGAAACACTCAACGGATTCAGTTTCTCGAACGCCAGTAGTGTCATCGCGATGCACATCGCATTGAAGCCGAGCACACGGACGGGCTTCGTGGATGGCCCGGGCAACGGTGAAGTGCAGGGATTTACGTACTAGATGGGTCGCGAGTCCGGGGACGATGAAGGGCGCGAAGTCACGCGAAGATCGAACTTGCCGGGATTTCCTTTGTGGAACTTCGTGACCTTTGTGGTGAAAAGTTGCGCGCTTGGCATAACGCGCTACTCGCGGCCGACCCCTAGCGCGTCCGCCACCCGATTGATGTAGTTAAACCACGACGCAATAAGAGTGATCTGTAAAATCCCGCGGTCATCGAAGCCCACGGCTCGCAATCCCTCGATGTCATTTTTCCAGACCTTAGTCGCGTCCTTCGTCAGTTTGACCACGTAATCGAGCATTACGCGCTCTTGCGGCGTGATGGGCGCTGTCGCGTAATCCTTTTCGAGCGCCTCGACCAATCCTTTATCCAATGTGACTCTACGCAGAAACTCTGCGTGTGACTCGATTCAATAGACGCACCGGTTCGTCACCGAGACCATAGTGGCGATCATTTCGTGCTGCCTGCGGCTAAGAGGCAGGTCTGGAGACATCAGCGCGCCGAAAGTGCTAAATGCGTGATACAGCGCCTCCGGAATCAGCGTGTGCGATCCCACGATCGACGACGCACCGGATGGGTCCGGATGCACTGGGTCGGCATATTCTTTCGGGTAGAAAAGTTTCTCGCCCTCGATGGCTTTCCGCAGCTTTTCGTCAGCTTCCGTCAAAGACAGAGTCCGGATCCAAGTCATGGTTGTCAGCGTCCCCCAGTTACTAGCCACAGTTTCCCGCAAGATACACTTTGATCAGCGGTCGACCTATAGCACATTCATATTAGTGCCAGATCGAAAAGAGGACCTACGCTGCGCGAGGGCACGCACACCGGCCTTCAGTCGCTCGCAGCTCTTATTGCGGGTAGCGTCTACGCGCTAATCTCATGCGTAATTTCGGTGGTCACAGGCTCTCCATAAACGCCCACAGGCACGGCAGGCTTTGGGCGCTCCCTGCGACCGAAGATGGCTTCTGTGACCAGACGGAAGATGGTTTTGCGATTGTCGGAAATCATCTTTACCCACGCCAGCTTGCCCAACATGGGGAAATAAATTCCCCGAAAGCACAAGCGCGCCAGGAAGATGTTTACGCGATAGCCGAGAGGCTGGTCGTCGAGCGAGTCAACCGCCGCAGCCAGAGCCTCCGGGCTATAGGACTGGCTCCAACCATAATTGACCTCCGCGTGAGCTTCTTCGATGGTCATCTTCAGCGGAGTGTGCGCCATAGCGAAGGGGATGAACTCTTTCCAATGTTTACGTCTCGTAAGCCGCCCAGTGGTATCGAGGCGCGTGTAAAGAGGCGTCCCCGGTAAGGGCGTTAGCAACCCGAAGATAGGCAGCCCCGGTGGCCAGGTGCGTACTTGCTCGAGCGTCCGCTCGGCCACGCCAGCCGTGTCATTATCCATGCCAAAGATAAAAGATGTAATGGCATAGACATTCCGTTTGGCTAGTCGCTGCAGCACCGCGGCGTATTCTTCCGGCTTATTGAATCCTTTGTTTACATCCTTGAGATTGGCTGGGTCGACGGATTCCATGCCAATGAAAATCCACTTTCCCCCGGAGGCCGCGATCAGGTCGATCAATTCTTCATCGCGTAATAGATTGGCACTGATTTGTGCCACCCAATGCACTTGAGCGCTGGCCGCGATGATGTCGCGCAGCAGGGACTTCGTGCGCTTCGCGTTAATCGCAAAATTGTCATCGATGAAGAACACCGCCATCTGCCCCTTCTCGCTGCGGGCGCGGGCTTTCAGGGCGAGCAGTTCGTTGACCACGCTCTCATTCGTCCGAAAGCGGATGGAATCGCCGAAAAATCCAGTCACAGTGCAGAATTCGCAGCCGTAAGGACAGCCTCTTCCCGACTCCACGGGAATGATTCGAAATGTACCCCAGCCTTCGCCGATTTTCTGCAGCATCGCCTTGGCGGCATTAGGAACGAGATTGAACTGTCGGAGATCGATCGACTCCCACGGAATTGCAGGATAGTCCTTGAGAGATGGCTTGCGCTCTTTGCCGGCGGCATCGACCGGAGCATAGATTTCTTTTAGTTTTCCCAGTGCGGCATCATTTACGATCCGTGGCCAGGTCTCATCGGCTTCGCCGAGCGCCACGGCATCTGCGTGCCGTGCGCCGCCATCTCGGCCGAGGGCCTCATCCGCCATTTCAGTCACGTGCGGCCCACCCATCACGACTGGAACACCTGCTGCGCGAATAGCATCGGCCATCCGATAGGCCTTCGCGATCATCCGGGTCATAGCGCCGATGCCTACGAGATTGATCTTCTGGTCGCGCACATATTGTGCGATCTGCGCCTCGTCCATCGGCTGGGCATTACCGTCGATCAGTAGGACTTCATGGCCTGCCGGAGTAAGCGACTGAAGGAGGAACATCCAAAGGTGCGGCATAAAGTTGCGCGTTACCCCGTTGTCAGGGTTGTACAGCAGAATTTTCATGGATGCTTTCTTGGCGAGCGGCTACGCTGAACGTAGCCTGGACAGGGATGTACCCTTGCGATGCCGGAAGCGGCCTTCCTCGCGAAAGATCTTAGGTTGTTGCGGATAAAAGAAATCCCAGACGCGGTTGATTGTACTCCGTTCCGTTCGCTAGCGTACATTTCGTGCCGAAGGCACCGATTTCGCTAGAGCGGCAACAGTCATTTGCAGATATTCCTGAAGTAACCCGTTCGTACACTCCCTTTCGGTAACCCTTAGTAACCATGCGGTCTGTGACGTCCAGACGTACAATTGGCCTTGTCCGGGTGGTCCATCTGCCGACAGGCAACGTGACCTCTCAGGCATGTACCGGGAGCGGCTTCAAGATTCTCTCGGATTCGTGATCACGCTGTGATTTGAAGACCTGGTTCTGGAGTTCGCGCTCTTATGGCATTGTTCGGCTTCAATAAACAGAAGGTTCTCGCCAATGCGGAGAAGTATGTCCAGCAGGGCAAGCTGCAGAATGCCATCTCCGAGTACGAGAAGGTCCTGAAGAACGACCCCAAGGACCTCACCGTCACCAACACCGTCGGGGACCTGTATTCGCGTCTCGGCGAAACCTCCAAAGCCACTGAATTTTTCAAGACGGTCGGCGATGCCTACGCCAGTCAGGGATTCACGGTCAAGGCTATCGCGATGTACAAGAAGATCTGCAAGCTCCAGCCGTCGCTTGAGAGTTTGCTGAAGCTGGCCGAACTTTACACCCAGCAGGGCCTGTTCAATGACGCCCGCGCACAATATCTGCAAGTCGCCGAAGAATTTCTGAAAGCCGGAGAACTCGAGAACGCTGTACGCATCTTCCAGAAGATTCTCGAGATGGATCCGGAAAATAGCTCCATGCGCATCAAGCTGGCAGAAGTGTATGTGCGCCTGGGTAAGAAAAATGAAGCCTGGCAGATTTTTTCGGCTGCCGCCGAGAGCCTGCGCGCCAAGGGCTCGCTGAGTGGCGCTGAAGAAGTACTGCAGCGCATGCTGACCCTCGATCCGGGAAACACCTACGCGCTGCTCATGCAGGGCAAGAACATGGTCGAATCCGGCGACGCAGCCGGAGCGGTCGCCACTCTGCAAAAAGTCGCCGACATCGATTCGAAGCCCGACGGGCTGCGCGATCTTCTCAAAGCATATTTGATGACCGGACAGCTCTCAGAAGCAGGCACGGTTGCCAGCAAGCTGTTGACGGTCCACAACGACCTGGCGGCGATCTCATCTTTTACAGACGCTCTGATGCAGGCCGGACAGTACGAGAATGCGTTGCAGGTTTACGATCAACACGCCGAGCGATTGTTGGCGGAGAATTCCAGTAAGGTTCTCGACAGCCTGCACACGATCATCGGCCACGTGCGCGACAATCCCGATTCGCTGCAGAAATTGCTCGACCTGTTCAATAAAGCCGGAGAAAACACTCACACCAGCGAAGTCATGGAACTGCTGGCCCATGCCAGTGTGCAGTCGGGAGACCTTGGCCGCTCGCGCGACCTGTACCAGAAGTTGGCGCAGCTCGAGCCCCAGAATCCCCTGCACATGCAGAATTACCAGCAGGTGGTCAGCCAACTCGGCGGCACTTCGGGAAGCAAGCTCATCACTCCGGAAGAAGCCGTCGTTCTGCTCGACGATCTCGAAGCTACCGCGCCTTCCGTCCACCAGCATTATTCGGACGAGGTTGCACTGGCTGTTCGGTCCGCACTCACGGATGCGGAACTTTTCATCTCGTACAACATGCCCGCCAAGGCTCTCGGGCCTCTGGTCGGAGCTCTGCCGCTGGCGCCCAATGATCTTCGCGTCAATCAGCGTCTCGCGGCCTTGCATACGCGCGCCGGACGTTTCACCGAAGCCGCCCTTTGCTGCCGGACGCTGCAGCGTGTGTATTCCGAAGCTGAATATCCGGAAGAAGCCACGCGCTACGGAGAGTTGGCGGAGCGCTACGAAGAACGATCCTCGACTCCTGCGCCTGGTGTTTCCGCGGAAGAAGCTCCGATATTCCTGGATGCGCCGGCGCACCCGGTGGCCGAAATCGAAGTTTCAGAACCCGAAGCGGCGTTGCCCGAGTTTTCCATTGACGAAGCTACCGTCGAAGCGTCCGCGGCCGAACCCGAAGTTGAATCTTCGGAAGAAATCACGGTGGAAGCAACACCGTGGCCTGCAGCCTCGGCTGAGCCCGAGTTTGCTGTCGTAGACGAGTCCGTGCCCGCTGTTGAAGCCGAAGCCGGGGCAGCCGAAATCGATCTTTCCTCGGAATGGGACGACACCATTACCGTTGAAGCTGACACTCCAGCAGAAGAGACTGTCGAAGTCGAGACTGCCGCGGTCAACGTGGAACCTGAAGCGGTTGAAGTCGAATCCGTCGAATCGGCCGAATCCACCAAAGTCGCCGATACGATCGAAGAAATCCGCTTCTATCTCGATCACTCGATGCCCGCCCAGGCTATGGCGGCACTCGCGAAGCTGCAGACTCTGACGGATGACCAAGCCAAGCTCTCGGAACTTCGTGCCGAAGTCGAAGCTGCCGCGATCAAGCTGGCCGAGGAAGAAATTCCCGCACCGCTCGCGCCCGTGGTCGAAGAACTCACTGCGGACGATATCCCGACGGTCGAGGTTGTCGACGAAGCCCCAGTCGTGGTCGAAGAAGCTGTAGCCATCGAGCCCGAGGCTCCCGCTGTTGAAGAAATCCCTGTCGTTGCCGAAGTACAAGTCGAGCCAGAGCCGGCGCCTGCAGTTCATGCCCCCGTGATTGCCGCGCCGGCGACACCGCCGCCCGCGATTCACGCACCTGCTGCTCATACGCCTGGGCCGGAACCTGAGCCAGAGCCGGCGCCAAGTCCACTAAAAGAATTCGTTTCGGATCTCGAATCGTCCTTGGGAGATACATTCCTGCCCGGAGCCGTGCCGAGCCTCGAGCCTGCAAAAGCTCCGGCCGCGCATGCCGAGCCGGCTGTGGCCGAAGTCCAGCCTGCTGTTCTGGGAGAGTTCGTTGCTGATATCGAAGCATCGTTGGGAGACGATTTCCTAAAGGCAGCGCCGTTGCCTCAGCCTGCGGCGCCAGTGGTCGCAGCCAAGCCCGTTCCGCCAGCGCCGGGGACACACCCCGTCTCAGTGCCCAAGATTGCAGCCCCGATGGCTGCCAGTGCGGCCGCATCGGCCTCGAGCACGCAGCATGTCGGTCCTATATCTCCGGTCGCTCCAGCGCCGCCAGTTCATGTTGCTCCGCCTGCACCAGCGGCGTCGGTAGCTTGGTCCGCGCCGGTGGGTGTCGCTCCGAGTGCGCCGCCGATGATTCCTACGCCTCCCGCGCCGGCCGCACCTGCCGCTGCCAAATCTTCCCCATTCGGCGAAGACGCTGGAGTCGATCTCGCCGAGATGTTTGGCGAACTCAAGCAGGATCTCGAAGCAGACGTAGCCTCCGCCGACGAAGATCCCGAGACGCATTACAACCTCGGCATCGCGTTCCGTGAGATGGGCCTACTGGATGAAGCAATCGGCGAACTCCAGAAGGCGTGCCAGTCGTTTGATCGCGGACACCCATTCCCGCAGATCATGCAGACATACACCTGGCTGGCGCAGTGCTTCCTCGAAAAAGGTGTTCCTGAAGCCGCCGTGCGCTGGTATGAAAAAGCTCTGAACGTGACCGGCATCGACGGCGAAACCCGCGTCGCACTCCACTACGAACTTGCCTCCGCCTACGAAACGGCGGGAAACAAGCCTTTAGCTCTCAAGCATTTCATGGACGTTTACGGCAACAACATCGACTATCGCGATGTCGCCGAGCGCATTAAGGCCCTGAAGTCGTAGAATAGCCCGATGGGTTTCGTGTTCCATGTTCCTGGGGTAGCGGCTGCCGCGCGCCATATTCCTTCGTCCCGAATCCACACTCGGAGCCGAAACGCTCGGGGTCGCACCAAATGATCGATCCCAAACCGCTTTCTGGCGCTTCGGCAAAGCTGCCCGAAGACGCGACGCCCAAGACTGAAAACCAGACCGCGCTGCTCGAGGCCCCTAACCCCGTCGAAGTCTGGATGCATCGTATCTCGGTTTTTCTTTTTGTCTTGATCAGCGCCGTGGCGGGCGTCTTGTTGATCATTCTTCCGTGGACCCCGGAATGGACCGACAACTATCTGCTGCTTTCGTTTCCGCCTCTGCGCGACATCGTTTCCAACGGCTTTTTCCGCGGCATTTGCAGTGGGCTTGGCTTGCTCGACATCTGGATTGGTTTCTGGGAGGCGCTGCACTACCACGAACAAAACTAGCGTTCTGTTCCTTCAGAGACGGCATTCTCCGCAAACCGCTGTAAGGCCATAAAATCTTCGAATGTGAGTCGTGAATGACTGAGCATCTCAAATCCGCCGCTGTCGCCTACCAGAACGAAGCCTTTCTGAACAGCCCAGACGGCCGCATTCTTCGCATGCTGGCCGAATATCAGGAGCCACTGGCCCGCTTCCGCCGCGAACAAATTCAGGACACGGTTGTATTTTTCGGCTCGGCACGCTTTCAGGGCCAAAAAGCGGCTGCGCAAAATCTGGCGACGATCGAACAGAACAATGTGGCATCTCCCGCCGCGCAGTTGGAAAAGGACCTGAAGCGCGCCCAGGCCGGCGTCGATATGGCCCGCTACTACGAAGATGCGCGCAAGCTCGCACACATGCTGACCAAGTGGTCGATCCAGATTCCCGCGCGCCGCCATCGCTTCGTCGTCACCACGGGCGGAGGCCCCGGCATCATGGAGGCCGCCAACCTCGGAGCCCACGAAGCCGGAGGCAAGAGTATCGGGCTCAATATCCAGCTGCCCTTCGAGCAATATCCGAACCAGTACATCACTCCAGCACTGAATTTTCAGTTCCACTACTTCTTCATGCGGAAGTTCTGGTTTGCCTATCTCGCCAAGGGACTCGTCATCTTCCCCGGTGGTTTCGGCACGATGGATGAGCTTTTCGAAATCCTCACGCTCGCCCAGACCGACAAGCTAGCTAAAAAGATTTTGGTCGTGATCTACGGCAGCGAATACTGGAAGAAAATCATCAACTTTCAAGCTTTCGTCGACGCGGGCACGGTGTCTCCGCAGGATATCGACCAGTTCAAGATCATCGACTCACCGGACGAGGCCTTCGAGTTCCTTCGTGATGGCCTCACGAAGTACCATCTCGGCGGAGCGCCAAAGAAGCCGGGCGATGTTACGCCAGAAATCGCGAAGACCAGGCCGTAAACGTTCCTTCGCATAACTTCGTGTCCTTCGTGGTAAATGTCTTTTGAGCTAGCTTCAGGACGAAGGCGCACTTCGACGGATGTCCATCTTCAATCCGGGATCTGATGGCAAAGTCCTGTCTTCTTTACTACATCACCGACCGCAGTGCATTTGCGGCGGACGAACCCACGCGTCGTCGCCGCTTGATCGAAAAGATTTCCGAAGCGGCAAGAGCAGGAGTCGACTACATCCAACTCCGTGAAAAGGATCTCTCTACGCGCGCATTGGAGTCGTTTGCCAAAGAAGCCGTAGCCGAGATCCAACGACTGAGAACGGAGAGCCCAGAACCGAAAACTGCTCTCTTGATCAACTCCCGTACCGACGTTGCCCTCGCCGCTGGAACCGACGGCGTTCACCTGCGCTCGTCCGATATCTCTCCTCAAGACGTGAGAGCGATCTGGCAAAAATCTGAAGGAGTCGGCCCGAGCTGCGAATCCTCAACACAATCTCCATTGATCGCAGTCTCGTGTCACTCTCCAGAAGAGGTCAGTCGAGCAGCAGAGAATGGAGCAAACTTCGCGGTCTTCGCGCCCATCTTTGAAAAGAAAGACGCACCCGCGATGCCGGCCCAAGGCCTGACCTCACTGCAAAAGGCCTGCGAGGCGGAAATCCCCGTCCTCGCGTTGGGCGGCATTACTCTTGCAAATGCCCATTTAGCTCTAGAGGCCGGCGCCGCCGGAATTGCCGCCATTCGCCTTTTCCAGGAAAACAACGTGGCCTCCGTTGTCGATCTCCTGCGTCAACTCGGCAGATAAGGCAGCAAAGTGGTGAGTGGTTCGTCTCCTGATTCGCGCTGGTAGACTTTAGTCGTTGGAGCCAACGGATGACAACCGCCATGGCAGTCAATTCCTCCACCGAAGCCGCTACGAATTTGGCACCCGCCCTGATCCAAATTCCGGCTGGCTGGTTCCTCATGGGATCCGATTCCGGCCAGGACTGCGAGCGTCCCGTCCATCGCGTCTGGATCGACACATTCCTCATGGCCGCGACCCAAGTGACGAACGCCGAATACGAGAGGTTCCTGAACGCGACGGGGAATCCATCTCCGCCTTTTTGGCAAGATGCGGATTTCAATCATTCACAGCAGCCGGTCGCCGGAGTTTCCTGGCACCAAGCGGTCCGATATTGCGAGTGGCTGAGTTCGCAGACCGGACGCCATTTCCGCCTCCCAACAGAAGCCGAATGGGAAATTGCTGCTCGCGGTGGCCTTGAACAAAAACAATTTCCTTGGGGAAACGAACCGCCGCAATCTTTGCCAGACTATTCGACACGCTGGCAGACCGGGCCCGAACAGGTCGGCCGGTACGCACCGAATGCCTTCGGCCTTTACGACATTGGCGACAACGTCCATGAGTGGTGCAGCGACTGGTACGATCCCAACTACTACGTGGTCTCGACCGACCGCAATCCTCGCGGTCCTGAAAAAAGCCCGATGACGCCGCAACGCAAATCTTCTCGCGGAGGCTCGTGGCGTCACCAGATCAAAGTCGCCCGCTGCTCCGCCCGCTCCAGCATTCCTCCTGAATTCCAATACGCCGACTACGGATTCCGTGTCGCATGTGATCGAGTAATTGTGTAACTTGGTAATCGTGTAATTGAAAACCACTCAATCAGCAGCTAGGTTTTTCAATTACGCAATTACCAAATTTCCCAATCACCCAATTATCCTATGTTCAGCACCGATCTTCTGAAAAGCAAACGCATCCTCATCACCGGCGGAGGCACGGGCCTCGGCAAAGGCATGGCCGAACGATTCCTAGAGTTGGGAGCTACAGTTCACATCTGCGGCCGCCGAGAAGAAGTGTTGGAACAAACCGCCGCTGAACTGACTGTAAAAGGACCGATCCATCCGATCCCCTGCGACGTTCGCAATCTCGACGCCGTTGAGGCCATGATCGATTCAATCTGGACCGAAGGCCCCCTCGACATTCTCGTCAACAACGCTGCCGGCAATTTCATCTCCCGCACTGAAGACCTTTCCCCGCGTGCCTGGGAATCGGTCATCAACATCGTTCTGATGGGAACGCTCCACTGCACCATGGCCTGCGGACGTCGCTGGCTTAAATCCGCTCATCCCGGCACAGTGCTCAGCATCTCGGCCACCTACGCTCCGGTCGGTTCCGCTTACGTCGTCCCTTCCGCCGTGTCCAAAGCTGGAGTCGAAGCTCTTATGCGCAGTCTCGCCGTCGAATGGGGCAACCGCGGCATTCGTATGAACGCGATCGCGCCCGGCCCGATCCCCACCCAAGGAGCTTTCTCGCGGGTTCTGCCTCGCCCCGAACTCGAGACCGTTGCTCTGGACCGCAACCCAATGCGTCGCTTCGGCACAGTCGAGGAACTGGCCAATCTCGCAGCGTTTCTAGTCAGCGAGCAGTCCGGCTACATCAACGGGGAAGTCATCCGCATGGACGGCGGAGAGTTTCTGCAGGGCGCAGGGGAATTCAGCAACCTAGGCCGCACTCTCAATGATGAGGATTGGAATGCGATCAGGCCTCAAAAACGGCAAACATAGAGCACAGAGATCCGCGGAATTCGAAACTGCGTCGACCTGCGCGGGCGTTCACTTCAACGGCTAGTGACTGTCCTTCGCCGGCATCACGATCGCCTTCAGCAGAAGGTTTACCAAGCTCAGCACGATCGCTCCCAAAAATGCCGCTAGAAATCCGTGCACTTGAAACCCCGGAGACAGCAATGCTGAAGCCAGTTCCAGCATCAGCGCGTTAATCACCAGCCAGAACAAGCCCAGCGTGATTAGAGTCAGCGGAAAAGTAATGACCTTCAGAACAAAGCCGATTGTTGCATTGATGAACCCGATCACCAGAGCCGCGATCAGCGCGCTCTTCCAGCCGCTGACAAAAACTCCCGGCACAAGTTGAGCCACAACCCACACCGCTACGGCGCTCAGCACCCAATTCAAGAGCAGTCGCATACAAGTTCCTCGAACAAACTATAAGCAAGACCCATTCGATTGTCATCTCGAACTCGCTCTACGAGCTCTAACTTTGTAGCGATTGGTGCGGCGACCTTCACCCGCGCGAAGTCGAGGGGGGTGGCATCATCACTCGCGGACACTCTGTCCCGCGGTCACACCACGAAAAAATTCACGATGTGTTTCTCCGTCTCCGGCCAACCCATGCGATACACTACGCAATTCGACCTCAAGGAGGATTCAACATGCCCGACCCCGCTCTCAGCGGATCTGAATTCAAGAAGCAATTGCGTGCCGGACAGCCCAAGATGGGCCTGTTCCTGAACGCGCACAGCCCGACCGTCGCCGAGCAACTCGCACATAGTGGCTACGACTGGCTTCTCGTCGACACGCAGCACGGTCCCATGGGCTACGAAAAACTTTCTGCCATGCTCAGCGGAATCTCGAACGGCGGCGCGAAGTCCCTCGTCCGCGTTGGCGGATACGCTGATCGTCCCGGAATCCAGCAGGCGTTAGACATGGGTGCCGACGGTGTCTTGATTCCATACATCAATACCGCCGACGAAGCACGCGAGGCCATCAGTTGCGCCAAGTACCCCACGGTCGGCACACGTTCGGTTTACTTTCCGCAGCGCAGCATGAACAAGGCCGGACTCCTCGGTTATGCGGGCAACTGGAATAACGAAGGCATCGTCGCGCTCCAGGTCGAAACCGCGTCCTGCATCGAGAACATCGCCGAGATCGCCGCCGTCCCCGGCATCGACATTCTCTTCCTCGGCCAGAACGATCTCTGCATGTCGATGGGCCTCTACAACAAGTACGAATTCCCCCACATGTACACATCGCCTGAACTTGATGCCGCAACCAAGAAATTGATTGAGCACGCCCGCAAGAACAATGTCATCCTCGGGCTGTTTTTGTTTGGCACCTCGCGCGTAGGAGACTTCCTCGAAAAGGGATTCACCTTCATCAGCATCGGCAACGACCTGCACCATGTCCTGACCCAAGCCGGAGCCTATGTCGCGGACATGGAAAACATCGCAAAAGAAAAAGGCAAGACCTGGAAGCGCCGTTCAACGGCATTATTCTAGAGAGACCATCCCCACTCTTGTCGCGGGTTTGTGCGACAGGGGTGGGGCTTTTGACTTCCCCCGTGCGCCTCTGTGCACCCTGTGGTGAAAGATCTTCCTTCACCGCAGTTAGGATCACTTTGAATTAAAATCACATGCCAGATGCTCCCGTGATCCTTACCGAAATCGAAACCCGCGTCCTCGGCTCGCTGATCGAAAAAGACATCACCACGCCTGACTACTACCCGCTCTCGCTGAACGCGCTGGTCAATGCCTGCAATCAAAAGAACAATCGCGAGCCGGTGATGACGCTCGACGAATCTGCAGTTCGCGACGCTCTCGCGTCCTTGCAGGAAAAGCGCCTCGCCGGACCCTCCAGCGGCGCCGACAGCCGCGTGACGAAGTTCGAGCACCGCCTGCAAGAGGTCTTCAATTTCGACCGCCGCGAGATCGCCGTCGTCTGCGTCCTGCTGCTTCGCGGCCCGCAAACGCCCGGAGAACTCCGCGGCCGCACCGATCGCATGTACCATTTTGAAGCGCTCGAAGATGTGGTCTCCACGCTCGACCGCTTGGCCCAGCGCGAGCCACCTCTGTCGCGAATTCTCCCTCGCCAGCCGGGAACCAAGGAATCCCGCTATACGCACCTCTTCTCGGGCGACCCCCCGGAGCAACCGGAAGTCGCACGGGTGTCCTCGCCCGCACCAGCCGCCGGAAGCTCGACGGCCAACCGCATCTCGACGCTGGAAGAAGATGTATCCAGACTTCGCGCCGAGCTCGCCGAAGTGCAACAGCAGCTCGCCACGTTCCGCAAGCAATTCGAATAGACTCAGATATATAGGGGTAACGTGGGGACAGCCGCCTCGCCTCTCCGGTCGAGCGCATCTCGATGGGTCTCCCGACGGAACTTTCTTCCTCCACCACACGTACAATTCTCTAGAAGGAGGTCTCCGCCATGTTTACATTCCTACTCTGGTGCCTTCTCTTTGTGTTGTGTTGGCCTCTCGCGCTTTTGGCGCTCATTGCGTATCCGTTTATATGGCTGTTGCTGCTTCCATTTCGGATCGTCGGCGTCGCCGTCCACGGCGTCCTGGAAGTGATCTTTCTGGGGATCACGCTGCCCTTCCGCCTGCTGGCAGCCCCATTCCGCGTCTGATTATCGAAGCGGACCGAATTCGGAATCGCACGCCCTTCTCGCGTTTTCGCGGTACCGTGAGCCGTGGAAGAGCGGCGCTTCAGTGCGCGAAAAACGTAGTTTTGAGGAAAACCGAGGTCCGAAGGGCCGTGGGAACAAGCCGCAGGGAAAGGGAGATTTAGCTCTCCATCGTCTTCAACGCCGGACTCACAATCAACCGCGCCTCAGTCGCCTGCTGCACATCCTCGGCGGTTATTCCCGGCGCGACTTCTTCCAGCACCAGCCCATCTTTGGTCACGCGGATGTACGCCATCTCCGTTGCGATCGTATCCACAACTCGCACGCCCGTGAGCGGCAGCGTGCATTTCTTCAAAATCTTCGGAGCACCTTCACGTGTCGTATGCTCCATCGCAACCACTACACGACGCGCACCAGCGACGAGGTCCATCGCCCCGCCCATGCCCTTCACCATCTTCCCCGGAATCATCCAGTTCGCGATGCTTCCGGTCTCGTCCACTTCCATCGCACCGAGCACGCTCAAATCAATGTGCCCGCCGCGAATCATGGCAAACGAATCGGCGCTCGAAAAATAAGAAGTCCCCGGCATCTCACTGACGGTTTCTTTCCCCGCATTGATGAGATCCGGATCTTCCTGTCCTTCGACGGGATATGGCCCGATCCCGAGCATCCCGTTCTCCGATTGCAGCGTGACTTCCATCCCTTCGGGCACGTGATTCGCAATCAGCGTGGGCATGCCAATTCCAAGGTTCACATAAAACCCATCGCGCAGCTCCCGCGCAATCCGCTTCACAATGCGTTCGCGCTTATCGGCATCTTTCGAAGGCTTGTTCATAGTCGATTGTCAGCCCTTGGTCGCTAGTCTTAGGTCGTTGGCACACTGCTCACACTGTCATCCTGAGCGAAGCGAAAGACCTCTGCACCCCCGGACTCATGACGAATCTCGCTGGGAATTCGCTCCGTGTTTGCTACGCTTTCCTCACCGTCCGCCTCTCGATTCTTCGTTCGTACAACTCTCCCTGAAAAATCCGCTTCACATAAATCGAAGGCGTATGAATCGCGTCCCCATCCAACTCCCCAACCTCAACGAGATGCTGCACCTCTGCAATCGTGATCTTCGCCGCCGTCGCCATCATTGGATTAAAATTGCGCGCGGTCTTCCGGTAAATCAGATTCCCCTCGCGATCGCCCTTCCAGGCCTTCACGAAAGCGAAGTCGGCTTTGAGCCCCCGCTCCATCACGTACGTCCGGCCATCGAACTCGCGCGTCTCCTTGCCTTCTGCGACGATGGTTCCCACGCCCGTCGGCGTATAAAAGGCCGGAATCCCCGCGCCACCTGCGCGAATCCTCTCTGAAAATGTCCCTTGCGGAACCAAGTCCAGCTTGATCCTGCCCTTCAGGACCATTTCTTCGAGCAGCTTGTTCTCGCCGACGTACGTTCCGATGTGGTGCACAATTTGTCCAGCGGCGAGCAGCAGTCCATTACCAACGCCATCGATGCCGACATTGTTGCTGATCGTGTGCAGATTCTTCGTCCCCTTGCGAACGAGCGCGCGAATCAGGTTCTCTGGCATCCCGCACAAGCCGAAGCCCCCTATCATGATGGTCGCGCCGTCAAAGACGTCGCGGATCGCCTCATCCGCATTGGCCACAACTTTATTCATAGCGCCAAGGATTTTAATTGAGCACTTGTGCAATTGGTAATTGCGTAATTTGAAAGACCAACGGAATTGCAAAATTACCGAATTACAATCACTCAACCTTCTTTTCGTTTTTTCTCCGGAACCTTCCTCAACTGATGAGCCAGTTCAAACTCCTCCGCTAATTGCCGCGTCGCCAGATTCTCGCGGATATGCGCCAGTCGCTGCTCCACCTTCCACAGCGCATCTTCCAGATTCTTCTTGTTGCTGATGGCGACATCCCTCCACATCGAGTAAGGGCTCGCCGCAATCCGCGTCATCTCTTTCAGCGCCCGCCCACCCGCCGGCAGCAACGGTGCATCTTCACCAAATTCCTCGACCAGCGCCGCGGCGAGCGCGGTTGAAATCATCTGCGGCACGTGGCTGATCCATGCACACAGCCGGTCGTGCTCTTCTGCGGGCAGCATTGCGATTTTCGCACCAATCTGATCGATCCATCCCGCATACTCGGCGAACAATCCTTCGTTCAGATTCTGCCCCGCTATTGGAGTCAGAAACCAAACTGCATTTTGAAATAAATCCGGGTCCGCGTGATCAACGCCGCTCAATTCCTTCCCCGCCATCGGATGTCCCGCGAGGAACTGCTTCTCCGCATTCTTTCCGAACACTTTCTGCGCGCATTGAACCACCGCAGCTTTGGTGCTCCCAACGTCGGTGAGAAGAGCTTTGGCAGGAAACGCCGGCCCCAGACGTTCGATCAGATCGATAATCGCTAACACAGGAGTTGCCAGCACGACCAACTGACTTCCCCGAATCGCGTCGCCAGGATTGGACGTGCCCTCATCGATTGCGCCACGCTCACGCGCCTTCGCCAGCGCCGCGTCGCGATCGCATCCCACAATCCGCCCGGCAAATTTCTTCTTCCGGAGTGCCAGCGCCAGCGACCCGCCAATCAGGCCGGTCCCAACGATCGTAATTTGCCGAATCGCCATAAAAACGAATTTGGTAATTGTGTAATTTGTAATCGGGCAATTTGGACCGCCAATGCCCAAAGAATCTCAATTACAAAATTACCCGATTACCAAATTACACAATTACCCAATTGTCCTTCCCACCGCCGGAGCAATCATCCGCAACTCGTCCATCAATTTCGCAAACTGTTCCGGGAACAGCGACTGCGCTCCATCCGACATGGCTTTGTCCGGATTGCAATGCACTTCGATCAACAATGCGTCCGTTCCTGCGGCCACCGACGCCCGTGCCATCGGAGCGACTTTATCTCGCCGCCCCGTCCCGTGTGACGGATCCGCCGTCATGGGCAGATGTGACAACTTGTGAATGATCGGAATCGCCGAAATGTCCATCGTGTTTCGCGTGTACGTCTCAAAGGTCCGTATTCCGCGCTCGCACAAAATCACATCGTAATTTCCGCCCGCCATAATGTATTCCGCCGAGAGCAACAATTCTTCGAATGTCGCCGCGATGCCGCGCTTGAGCAGCACCGGCTTGCGCACTTTCCCCAGTTCGCGCAGCAGATTGAAGTTCTGCATATTGCGCGCGCCGATCTGCATGATGTCGACATACGGCAGCATCAGCGGAATCTGCGAAATTTCCATGACCTCGCTGATCACCAGCAGGCCGAATCTTTCTCCGGCTTCGCGCAGCAGCTTTAACGCTTCTTCTCCGTGACCCTGGAACGAATACGGAGAACTCCGCGGTTTGAACGCCCCGCCACGCAGCACTTTCGCGCCGGCCTTCGCCACCGATTCCGCGGTGCTGAATATCTGCTCGCGCGACTCGACGGAACACGGCCCCGCCATCACGACGATTTCGTTCCCGCCGACATTCACGCCATTCGCAAGTTTGACGATCGTTCCTTCGGGACGAAAGCTTCGACCCGCGAGTTTATATGGAGAGCTGATGCGATGAACTTCCTGCACTCCCGGAAGCAGTTCGAGGTTGCGGATGTCGAAATCGATCCCCGCCCCAACCGCGCCCAGCACGGTCATCCGCGCACCAGTAGAGCGATGTACTTCAAAACCAATTTTCACCAGATGTTCAATCACCTGCTGAATCAAACCCTCATCCGCGCCTTCCTGCATTGCCACAATCATAGATATCTCTCAGCCTAGCTTTTCTCGCGTCCCTGGAACTTGTCATTCCGAGCGAAGTCGAGGAACCTGCTTTTCCCCGTCCTCGAGCAATCGCCCGCTTCTAAAAACAACCTAGTCGTTCACGTCCGACTCAAGCTCGGTCTCCACTTCGGCGGGTTCAACCCTCGGCACAATCTCTTCCTTCTGAATATTCCGCATCACATCGATAATGCGCTCGTAAATCCGGACCAGATCGCGTCCCGGAAGCGGCCCCGGATTCGCTCCTTGCACATTCGCGAACACAGTTCGCTCGCGATCGGGCTCATAAATCGGCATCGAAGTATTACGCTTGAGCCTCCCAATCTCGACGGCAGCCTGCGCCCGCTCGCTCAGCAGCGCCACCAGCTTGCGATCCAGATCGTCGATTTTCTTACGCCAATCTTCAATGTCCATATAACTCTTGCAACCTGGGTGCCCCATTTCCGGCTGGTTTTGTCGGAAGTGGAGATTTCACTCACTGCCTAACAAGAAACCGGGGTTCCAACCTCCAACAACCCTTCGATAAACTTCTTCACGGCCGCAGCTTCCCGACCCTTATTCTTCTCGATCGTTTCAACGATCGCACTGCCAACAACCACAGCATCAGCAAACTCTCCCACCTCTTCAAATTGCGATGCCGTCGAAATTCCAAATCCTAACGCGATCGGCAGCTTCGTCACGCGCCTCAATCGCTTCACCAGCTTGCGCGCATCGTCGGCCAACTGTTGACGCTGCCCGGTCACCCCAGTCCGAGATACCGCGTACACAAATCCGCGCGAAGCATCCGCGATTCGCTTCAATCTTTCATCCGGACTAGTGGGCGCCGCCAGAAACACGGGAGCGAGATCATGCTCCCGCATAGCCCGCAGATATTGCGCTGCTTCTTCGACAGGAAGATCGGTGACGAGCGCCCCATCCACGCCAGCGGCCCGGGCCACTTTGCAAAACTTCTCCATCCCCATTCGCAGAATCGGATTCAGGTACGAGAAAATAATCAACCCGGTGGACTGCGCCTGTTGCCGAACCTCGGACGCCAGCGTCAACACCTGCGCCAGTGAAGTGCCATGCTTCAACGCCCGTTCGCTTGCCCGCTGGATCACCGGTCCGTCTGCCACTGGATCACTGAACGGAACTCCCAGCTCGATGACGTCGGCTCCAGCTTCAATGGCGGCGAGCACAATGTCACGCGTACTCGCAAGATCCGGATCCCCGCAAGTCACATACGCCACCAGCGCCGGTTTCTTGTAGAAAGTTAAAGGCATCACTTCGACATTCAGTCTTTAGGCGATGATCACAGAGCGATGAAAAATGCAGCAGCTTAATCACTCAATGGCAAAAATCGCCCGATGACTCAATCGATCTTCAAGTTTTCCCGCAGAATCCCAATATCCTTGTCGCCGCGCCCAGAGACATTCACGATCACGACTTCGGATTTTTTCATTTTTGGCGCGCGCTTGATCACTTCTGCTACAGCGTGCGCCGACTCGAGCGCTGGAATAATTCCCTCCGTGCGCGCCAGCAAGGTCGTCGCTTCAAGCGCCTCCGCATCCGACGCTGGCACATATTCCGCCCGTCCCGCATCGCGCAACGCCGCATGCTCCGGCCCAATCGACGGATAATCCAGACCCGCCGACACTGAATGCGTCAGCGCAATTTGCCCACCCGAGTCCTGCAACACATACGAATAAGTTCCCTGCAGTACTCCTGGTGATCCGCCGCGAAACCGCGCCGCGTGATCTCCGAGCTTCTCCCCGCGTCCGCCGGCCTCGACGCCGATCAACTGAACTTTCTTATCATTGATAAAGTCGTAGAAGACTCCGATCGAATTCGAACCTCCGCCGACGCACGCAATAATCGCCGTCGGCAATTTCCCCTCAGCCTTCAGAATCTGCGTCCGCGCCTCGCGCCCAATCACCCGATGGAAATCTCTCACCATCGTCGGATACGGATGTGCGCCCAGAACGCTCCCCAGCAAATAATGCGTGGTTCGAACGTTCGTGACCCAATCCCTCATCGCCTCGTTGATCGCATCCTTCAGCGTGCACGAACCCGACGACACTCCGCGCACTTCCGCTCCCAGCAAGCGCATACGGAATACGTTCAACTCCTGCCTCCGCATGTCTTCCGTTCCCATGTAGACGACGCACTCAAATCCCAGCAGCGCGCACACAGTCGCAGTGGCCACTCCATGCTGCCCAGCGCCGGTTTCGGCGATCACGCGATGTTTCCCCATTCGCTCGACAAGCAAGCCTTGCCCCAGACAGTTGTTGATTTTGTGCGCTCCGGTGTGTAACAAGTCCTCGCGCTTCAGATAAATCTTCGCCCCACCCAATTTCTTGGTCAGCCGCTGCGCGAAGAACAACGGTGTCGGACGCCCGGCATAAGTAGTCAGCAACTCTGTCAAGCGTGCCTGAAACTTCTTGTCCCGCTTCGCCTTCTCGTAAGCGCGCTCCAATTCCTCCAGCGCAGCCATGAGCGTTTCCGGCACATACCGCCCGCCGTAAACTCCAAACCTCCCCGGCTCAACACCGCGAGGGATGCCCCGCCCTGGTCGCGCCTTTTGCGACAGAGCCCGCCCTGAGCTTGCCGAAGGGGTGGCGATTTTGACATTCGAACTCCGTGGAACCGTAGCCATTCCCTAACCAACCTTCCGATCAATGTCGCGCACAGCTTTCACAAACGCCTGCACCTTCTTTGGATCCTTCTTCCCGGGCGAAGCCTCCACGCCGGAAACCACATCCACTCCCCAAGGCTGAAGGGTCTCGATCGCCTCTCCGACATTCTCTGTAGTCAGTCCACCTGCAACCACTAATCTCAACCCGTTCTTCCGCAGTCTTTCCGCAAGGCCTTGCGCTTTCTTCCAATCAAATGTATTTCCGGTTCCGCCCGGCTGTCGCAAATTTCCGGAATCTAACAAAAACGTATCCAGGACACTATCCGGGATCGCAGCACCCTCAGGGAGTTTCTTCCTCGAATCCGCAAAGCCCGCTACCATCTGTTCAACTAGGCTCACATCCCCACCAAAAAGATTCATCGGGAAGGCCATCAGGCTCCGAAAATGCGGAGGCAGGCAATCCCGACCCATCGCCTTGGCCCTTTTACCGGGACTACTCCCCGCGACCCCTTCCGCCGAAATATACGACTGTGTTCCGGTCAGCCCCACCCGTAGGAAGACGTCGACTGGATCCGCATCTGGCGTCACGAACACCCCAATCTTCTCCACGCTCTCCGGCAGCTTCGCCACAATCTCCCGCGCGGTCTCGACGCTCACGCACCGCGGGCTTTTCTCATAAAACACAAACCCCACCGCATCCGCGCCCGCGTCGACCGCAAGGAGCGCGTCCTCTAGATTCGTTATCCCGCAGATCTTTACCCAAGTCATAAACCAGTTGCCAGTATCCAGTACTCCCTGTCTAGGGTTGCGACCTGACAAAAGTTTTTGTCATTCCGAAGCGGCGAAGCCGAAGAGGAACCTGCTGCCCTCGACGGCACCAAGAAACTCGCCAACTACCTAACAGTCGCACACTACGAAAAGCGAGCGCTTCAGCGCCCGCTCGGCACCCCGGCACTCGGTACTCGCATCAACTCCCGCAACGCCTCACCCGGCGACGACGCCCGCATCAACGACTCTCCCACAAGAAATGCGTGATAACCCGCAGCCTGCAGTCGCGCGATATCCGACGAAGAATGTATTCCACTTTCCGCCACCCGCACCACGTTTGCCGGAAACTTCTCGGCCAGCGAAAACGCGGTTCCCAGATCAACCTGAAACGTGCGCAAATCGCGCGTATTCACGCCCATGAGATCGCATCCCGCATCCAGCGCGCGCTCTAACTCTTCGCCGTCGTGCACTTCGCACAAAACATCGAGCCCCTGCGACCGAGCCCCACGCGACAGCGTGACCAACTCTTCCTGCGTCAGCGCCGCCACAATCAGCAACACGGCATCCGCCGCATTCGCTCGCGCCTCGATCAACTGAAATTCGTCAACGATAAAATCTTTGCGCAAGCAGGGAATCGAAACCGCTGCGGAAGCCTCGCGCAAATTTCTCAGCGATCCCTGAAAAAACTCTTCATCCGTGAGCACCGATAGAGCTGCCGCACCAGCTTTTTCCAACTCCCGCGCCAAGTCCGCCGGATGAAACTCCGCCCGGATCAATCCCTTCGACGGTGAGGCTTTCTTCAACTCGGCAATCACTGCCACGCCGTCGCGGCTCTTTTCAGCAAGAGTTTTCCGAAAACCGCGAGGCACATGCTGTTCCGCCCGCTGTTCCAGCGAACGCAAGTCCACCTCGCGCTTGGACTCTGCCACCCGCGCCCGCGTAGCCGCAATAATCCGGTCTAGAACGGCTGCCATAGAGAATCTTTTGATTATAAGGGACTGCCGCGATTACATCGTCACGAGAGGGTGCCCCGCCCTTGTCGCGCCTTGAGCGACAGAGAGGGGACTCCGCTCGACTGATCTGCAGCGCTACTTGGAAGAAACAAGAAGAAGAGGATGCTCCCTGCTCGAAACCAAGAAAGATTTCTCATATAGAAACTGGAGGGTGCCCCACTTCCGGCTGGTTTTGCCGGAAGTGGGGATTTTGACTTCAGATTTCGAAACTTTCCTACTCCATCCCAAGCGACGCCTTCACCGACTTCCTATACTCCCGCGCTTTCTCCAGCACACGAGGCTCATCGACGGTCAGCAACTTCCGATCGCGCATCACCACCCGCCCGCCAATCACTACCGTCTCCACCTCACTGCCTTTCAGCGAATACGCTATCTGCGCATAGATGTCATACATTGGCACCGCATTCGGCTCATCCAGGCTGATGATCGCCAGGTCGGCCTTCTTTCCCACTTCCAGCGATCCGATTTCTTTCTCCAGATGCACAGCCCGCGCTCCGTCAATGGTCGCCATCTCGACCACGGCCTTCGCATTCAGCGCCAGCGGATTCATCTTCGTAATTTTCGCCAGCTTCGCCGCCAGATCGATCTCTTCCATCAAGTCGAGGTCGTTATTGCTTCCCGCCGGACCATCCGTCCCCAGCCCTACCGCAACTCCCGCCGCTCGCATCTCCGGCACCGGGGACACTCCGCTCGCGATCATCATGTTGCTCGACGGATTATGCACGCAACCTACCCCGCGCTGCGCCAGCGTCTTTCGATCGGCCTCGTCCACAAAAATGCAGTGCGCCGCCACCACATCCGGCCCCAGCACGCCAATCTTCTGCAGATATTGCACCGGAGACATGCCGTTCGCCTTCTCGCTGTCCTCCCACTCCTTCTTCATCTCCGCCACGTGAATCAGGATCGGCGCATGATATTTTCTCGCCAGCCCCGCCGCATCCTGCAGCGTCTTCTGCGAACACGTATAAATCGAGTGCGGAGCCGGAGCCGCATGTATCAGCGGATCGCCCTGCCATTTCTTCAGGAACTTCTCGGTATACGCCAGCATCTCCGCTTCGCTCTTGTTGTCCGGCGCCGGAAAATCGATGAACGTTTCCCCCAGCACTCCGCGCATTCCTGCGGCCTTCGTCTCTTCCGCGACCGCATCCTCGAAGTAATACATGTCCGCAAACGTCGTCACGCCCGCGCGGATCTGCTCCGCCGCCGCCAGCCGCGTCCCCCAACGCACAAAGTCTTCATTGACGTTCTTTTTTTCGGCCGGAAAGATGTACTTGTACAGCCAGTCATTCAACGTCACATCGTCATGCAGCCCGCGAAACAGAGTCATCGGTACATGCGTGTGTCCATTGATGAACCCGGGCAGAACCAGACCGCCATGCGCATCAATCACCTGCTCCGCGCGATAGCGTCCTTCAACATCGTCCCTAGCTCCCACCGCCACAATCGAATCCCCGCGCACCGCAACGCTTCCATCCTGATAAATCGCTCGCGTCCCGTCCATGGTCACCACAATGCCGTGGGTAACGATCAAATCGACATCCTGCTTCGCCTGCCCGAAGCCCGCCAGTTGCAAAACAAAAATAAGCGCAACCAGAGTCAGGGGGTGCCCCATCCTTGTCCTCCGGTTTTTGGAGGACAGGTTGGGGATTTTGATTCTCGATCTTCGACGATGTTTCACGGTTTCTCCCTCATATCTCATTTCGCCGCCACCCTCTTTAAATAGAACCGGAAGAAATCTTCCGAGTTCGACTCCAGACAAACCTGCGCATTCACGGGCCCCGACTCCTCTCGCGTGAATCCCTTCTCATCCACCCGAATATGCATTCCCGTCACGGGACACAACTCCGGCTTCAACGCATACACCAGCGTCATCGGATCGAATAGCGTCGGCGTCTCCTGTCCCCAAAGGTGATACAAGATCGCCAACTGATCCGTCACCGCCGTCCCCTGGCTGAAAAGAAATGCCCGCTTCACTTCATCCAATTTCAATTGCGTCGAATCCAACGGCATCACGTAGAGCGGCACGCCCGACGCAAACAACTTCTGCGCTGACGCCACGTCATTCAAAATATTCCATTCCGGCATCGGAGGCACCGCCGGGGTGTATTCCAGATCACCATACCCGCGCCTCACCGACCCGCCCATCAGCACCACTCGCTTCAGTTTCCGGAACGTGCCCGCATCCCGATCGATGGCCGACCCCACATTCATCAGAGGCCCAATCGCAATCAGCGTGATCTCTCCAGGATATTTCCTGATCTGATCAAGAAGAAATGTCACCGCGTCCCCATGCGACGCCTTAACGAAATGTCCCTCTCCATATTTTCGTTGCGACATCGGATTCTTCGTGGCCGTCGCCTTCCCAGCCATCACCGGGATGTCCGCACGCCCCACTTCCCCCAGGAACCGGTCCGTGATCTTCGCCCGCGCTTCCGTATCCCCAAATGTTGTCGTCACTCCCAAAACCCGCAGCTCCGGACTTTTCACCGCCAGCGCGAGCGCAAACGCATCGTCCACGTCGTCCCCAATATCCGTATCAATGATCACTTTTTGCGGCTCAGCGGTCGCAGACTGTCCCCGGGCGATCGGCGCCCCAACGCACAATCCGAGACAAAGAAGCCATCTCGCCGCCAAATAACGAACTCGTTCACACGCCATCCGGTCCTCCAGCCTCGCGTTGTACCGAGCCGACCACGATAAACGAAATCAGGCTCTTCGTCGAAGTCGAACCAGGCATTTAGGAGGGTGCCTCCTCCGAACCGCCCGCCCAGAGCCACATACATGACCATCCCCCTTGACAGCCCTGTCATCCGGAGTGCAGACTCCCCCTACTGGGCAGATCGCCTTCACACGGCTGGCCTGCCCCACCCAGAGTTTCATCTCGAATTTCGGTTTGGTTCTGCGCCGCTTGCACCAGGGTTTGGGAAAACTCAGCGTACTCCTTTCCTCCCCCCGGCTGGAGTGCACCATCACGTACCGCCTTCGGACGGTCGCGCTAGTCTTTGGACTCGGCGCTGACTCGAAGACGGAACGCCGGTTTTTCGCAAGACCTAACCAGTATTTACGAGAGGATAACTTCCGATGCAAAAAGTTCTATACGCGGTCATCGTGACCCTGTTACTCGCCGGTGCCGTATATGCCCAAGATGAACACGAACTCGACGCCCAAGACGCTCCAGCCTCGCACCCTTCGCGCTCGCTCGGTACCGTTACTGCGTCGTCCATCACCTGTAAGAGTGGAGGGATGACCGGTGCCACTTGCCAGCAACTGCTTGTGACTTGTCCGAGCGTGCCTAACGTCTACGCCTATATCAAGACCAATACGCCTTCGAATCCAATCGGTACCGTTCTTTACGGCACTGGCACCGATGGCAACGGCAACTACGACGCGATTTTCACCTACGGCAAGACTGCCGTGCAGAACGTCTATAACGCCGGATTCCGCACCGTCCAGATTTCCTGGGGCACTCCCTACAATAGCAATCAGCCCGGTGGATGGGTGGAAGGCCCCGGAGGGGTGCTCGCCGCATCCTGCCGCTGGGCCACTGTCGCGAACTACGTCTACACCAAGATTCAGAACAACACGAGCAAGCCCATGTGCGCGACTGCAAATAGCGGTGGCGCCGGCGCCCTCGCCTACGTTCTCTCGCAGTACCCCAACAACATCTCCATGGCGGAAGTCACCAGCGGACCACCGACCGCCCGCCTCGATTGGGGCTGCATGTGCAAGGAAGGCAAGCTAACGACATACTGCGGAAAGGGCTCACTGGGCACGTGTTTTGGAGTCACGGACGCCGCCGTCTGGGATCCCGCCTACACTCCCAATGCCTATTGCTCGAACGCGGTGAAGGGAACTCCGCCTCCCGGAGGCTCGACTTACTTTCTCGACGACAGCGTCGAAGCTCCCGGAGCTACCTACAACTTCTCCAAGACCTACGTGAACATAGTTTTCGGTGGAGAAGATACCAGCTCTGCGATTCCAATCGGCTTGGACTGGTACAACAAAATCACCAGCAAGAAAGAGCAGACCTGCGTTGCCGACGCTCCCCACTCGATCCCGAACGTACTCGATGGCGCGACCCAAATCGCCAACGACCTGATCGGCCTCTGCAAAGTCCAATAATCAAAGCAACGGGGCCCCCCTTCTCGCGCTTTGCGCGAGAAGTGGGGGGGTCTTTGACCCTCCATGGGAACTTCTTAGTCCTTGCTAAGGAAAACCTCACATACGGAGGAATCCACTCACGCAGCGTTCTGATCAGCAATCTGGTGATGTGCCTCTAATTCCGGATCTGGGGACACTCCAGAACTCTTCCTCCGTTCCTTCCCCAGTTCCCCGTTGAGCTCGGCCCCCACCAGCAGAATCCATGATGTCCAATAGAGCCACACCATCATCGCTATCAACCCGCCGATGGCTCCATAGGTCCGATTGAAATGCGCGAAATGACGGAAGTAAACACCCAATAGAAGAGTAAGGATGTTCCACACACCGACCGACAGCACAGCCCCAGGCAGTGTCGCCGCAAACCGCTGCTTCACGTTGGGGGCAAGATAATACAGAACTTCCACCGCGAGAATCGTGAAGACGATGGCGATGGTCCATCGCAAAACCGGCCATAGCATCGCAAAAGTAGACGACAGGGAAAGATGGTCTGCCAGCCAGAATCCGAAGTGCGGCCCCACGATCGTTACGATCATGGCGACGAGAAGTAACCCTCCCGTAATCGCCGCCAGCCCGATCGCCAGAAGCCGCGTCTTCCAATACGGCCGATCGTCTTCGACCTCATACGCAATGCTCAGGGCCTCGATCATCGCATCGAAACCGGACGATGCCGTCCAGATGGTTCCGACCAAACCGAAAGAGAACCATGTTCCATGATGCGAGGAGAGCACATCGCCCAGCACTGAATTCACTATGCGCATGCTGTCAGCGGGAAGTAAGCGCGCCATCAGGTTTAGAACTTGATTGAATAAATCGGGGAATGGCAGGAACCCCAGTAATGCCGATAGGACGATCAGTCCTGGAAAAACGGAGAGAACGAACCAATACGACAAGGCGGCCGAGACCTGAAACGTGTGATGACGAATCAGGTCCTTGTAAGAGCGTTCAATCGCGTGTTTGAAGGCGGCAAACTGCACTAGGCGACGTTAGCGCTTTCAAAGGTCGCAAATATAGGCCGAAAACGGTATCTTTCGCCTAATGTGATAAAGGTTTGGATCGGGAAGGCATTTCCAATGGAGTATTGTTCGCCGAGCTGGGGCGGCGGCGTTCTGGATAGGCGAGGATATACTTTTTTACAGTTCTGTCATGAAGCGCCACGTGCTCATCTTCGGTATTGTCGGCGGCCTCCTCATCGCCATCCTCCAATACACCGAATACCGCTTCGTTGTCATCGAACACTCCTATAGAGCTCTATGCGCGCTCGTCGCGATTCTCTTCGCGACCTTCGGCATCTGGCTCGGCCTCCGGATCACGCGCCGTCGCGAAACTATCCGCGAAACAGTTGTGGTAAGGGAAGTACTTGTCCCGGCGGAAGCGCCCACCCTCGAGCCCTTCGCTCCCGATCCGCTCGCCAGCAGGCCCTCGGCATCACGGCCCGCGAGCTCGAAACCCTCACCCTGGTCGCTCGCGGCTTCAGCAATCGCGAGATCGCCACGCAGCTTTTCGTTTCTGAAAACACCGTCAAGACCCACTGTTCCCGTGCCTTCGACAAGCTAGGGCCGCCCGCCGCACCCAGGCCGTGCAGCGTGGCAAAGAACTAGGCCTGCTGCCGTGACCGCATCACCCGAAAGCATGATTTCCGCTGTTTTCCTGCAAAATCATCCGAAAGGATGACGACATCCGGCCGCATTCGACCTATCGTGACTCCGATACTCAATCGCATAGGAGCCTTATATGAAAAAAACCGTCCTCACCTTCGGCATTATCTCCGGCGTCATGATCTCCGTCCTTATGGGGATCGCTTCTCCTTGCCAACAAGATCGGTTCCGTCCACAGCATGATTCTCGGCTACACCATTATGTGGCGTCGTTCCTGCTGATCTACTTCGGCATCCGCAGCTACCGCGACACAGCTTCGCCGGTCACCTCTCTTCGGCCGCGCCTTCACCTGCGGCTCCTGATCACCCTCATCACCACCGTCTTCTACGTCGCCATGTGGGAGATCCTCTACTTCAACTTCATGCCTCACTTCATGGACAGCTATTTCGCCGCGCAGATTCACCAGGTCCAATCCTCCGGGCTCGATCCCGCCACCGCAGCCGCAAAGGTCTCTGCCATCCAACACTCTCAGCAGCTCTACCAGAACCCGTTCGTCAACATGGCTTACACCTTCATCGAGCCCCTACCCGTCGGCGTCATCATTACTCTCATATCCGCCGCCATCCTCCGCCGCCAAGCTTCACCCGAATCCACCGCCGCTCGCGCAGTTATGACCACATAAGTCAACCTGGGATGGCGAGCACTGGCTTCCGTTCAGGCGAGCGTGGAGATTTCCGGGTTGGGTTGCAAATTCATTCATTCGGAGAACGCCTTAGCCCACAAGTGCCATTCTGTCGTCTGGCGATAAAAGCTACGCTTTCCCCGCCAAGGAGGGATTGATCCATGCAGCCTCACGATGCAGCACTTAAGTCCACCAAAGATGGCGCTTTGGAGCACCGCAGCATGGCGTATTCGATGGCGGCAGCCGCCGCGGGAGTAAGTCTAATGGCTTTGGCCGCGCCGGCAGAGGGCAAGGTTGTCATCACCACGCATATCAATATCCCAGTGACCTCGACTGTGTCTTTGGATCTGAACCATGATGGGGTGGCGGATATCCAGATTGGGATCTGCGGCTATAGCGCAGGACACTTCGACTGCACTTCCAGATTTCCCTTGGGTGCTTACTCGTCGAACCTTTACGCGAAGGGTCTACAGGGAGGGGGAATTCTCGATTCAAAACAAACGGGTGCCTTAAACCTTGCGAGAAGCGCCCCGATTGGGAAGTCGGGATACTTTGGCCAGTATGGCTTCATGGCCGGGAGGGCTGGCACGGCATATACAACGGCAAACCCTGTCGGCAATTGGGGCAATGGCCAACCCAATCGTTTTCTGGGTGTGAAGATTTTGATTCACGGAACAACCCACTTCGGCTGGGTTCGTATCACGGTCAAGAACCCGACGACCCAGGAACGACTGACCGCCACGATCACAGAATACGGTTACGAGACGATCGCGAACAAGAAAGTACTGGCGGGTTTGGCGTCGAGCGACGCGCAAGTTCCCGAGGCAAAAGCAAATCTGCCGACGGTCAACGGGGCGTCACTGGGAATGCTCGCCTTGGGCGCGGAAGGGATAGTAGCGTGGCGCCGCGAAGAGGAAGAGAATCCGGAGGTCGCGTAGCTGCGTGAGATGAGGACTCGGAGTTGCTGCATCGGAAACGACAAACGGGGGATTAATCCCCCGTTTTTCTTTTGAGCGGGAATTACAAATCCCTCGGCAGGAAGTTAACAAGCGATATAGCTGGCACCGTTACTGTAACGGAATTTCCTCACCGCGCCGCCAGAGTGGCATCGCCTCCGCACCCACTGCAAGCATGCCCAGCGCAGGCCCGGTTTTACGAGCGCTTTCCTGCTCAGGCATCGCGCTGGCGTGATCGACGTTGGATGTGGCCGCGCCGGGCAAACCCGCATCGCACGACTTGTTTGCCACCGACTCGTAACCGTATTCAGTGATCGTCGCGGAGAATGATCCCGTCGGGCCATGCCCAGTCCCCTTGTGCTTCACCGTCACTGTCAAACGTATCCACCCGTAATGGGTCTGCCCCATGATCCTGAAACTTAACCCCGATAAACCGGTTCGGATGGCCGCCTCCCCACTTTCCTTCGAAAGGCCCTGATCAAAGCTGTAGCCTGATTTCCCGCCGCAATTCTGCGTGCAAAGCGTCGACTTTTCGATCGGGATGCCGTAGTGGGCGTAGGTACGAATAAACCGATCGCCGGGTCCAATCTTCGCTCCGCGGAGCAACGCCGAAGCAGCGTAAGACGCGCCGATGACGTTGTCTCCGAAGCTCGGCGAGTGTGCCTGTGACACATACAAGTGGTTGTAAATGGTATTGCCGAGGGTGTAGTTACTTAGAGCGAACACAAAGTCATTTACTCCATCCCCATTGAGGTCGAGGAGTACCAACTTATTCGCGTGGATGGGAATTGTTTTGTTTGTGATGATAACTTCGCCCTCGGCCGGTTGCGCCAAAGCCAACACGCTTACCGAGGCCGCCGTCGCAGCCAAAGCGTAAAACCGCAGGCCATGCTCCGCGGTCCCGGAAAGTGCAGGTCTTTCCGCTTGGGATGAAGCTTGATGTCGCATAGATCCCTCCAGGATGTGAGGGGCCCTAGAATGCGCACGACAGTAGCGCGAAACCAGCCGGCAGTCAATCGGAAAATCCTCCGCAGCGACCGGAACTGCAAAGCCGAAATCCCTGAAGCGCACCTTCGCTCTAAGGCGAACTTCTAGCCTGCTCCAATGGCGAAATCGGAATGCTTTCACCCATTCCGTCTCCCGCGATTGTGTTCCGCCAGCCACGACGTGTCCCGGCTTCCACGGCTCACGGGCCAGCGAATCGCGCTAACTCCCGCCAAATCAGTGCCCGCTCTGATGGTCCCCCTCCTGCATTTACTCAGGGTGCCGCGACCCGGCAGGAGGCAACCACCATGACCCGCATCAACGCTATTCGCAACACCGCAAGCTCAATCGCCTGGGGAAAGAACATCGCAGGCGATGTCAGCGCCTACATCTTCGCCGCTGTCTTGATCATCTGCTCCGTAACCGTCGGATGCTCCAGCGACAAGCCAAAACCTGTAACCTCGAACAACCAGATTCCCGTGACACAAACTCCGAGCCCCGCTCCAATGCCCGCTGCTGTGGCTCAGGCCGAGAGCAAGCCGTCTCCGAAGAAGACTGTCCAGCACAGAAAGCCGGCAACCGTGAACTACGCGGACAAATCCTATGGCGTAACCTTTGAATATCCACGCCGCTATGCGATCGAGACCGGAGACGCGGCCACGCAGCTTGTGGCTTCGAATCCGCTGCCCATGAACTTCGTGCAGCCCGGTGGAATCGCGCTCGCCGCAGTCGAATTGCCGGAGACCAACTACGTCAACACGGATTTCTCGTCCGCATTCTTCAACGTGAGCGTCCACAAGACTCTCAGCGCCGATCAATGCACCGAGTTCGCCGTTCCGCAGCCCAAGTCCGTGGCAAAGGCTGAGGAAAATCCGCCCGCACCTTCAACCGATATGTCGAAGCAGGACGTCGCCAAGCAAGACTCAACGCCGAAACCGGATTCTTCCTCGGCCTCGTCTCAGCCCGCGCTGAGCACTGAGCCCGCGTCTTCGAAGCCGTCGGACGACTCAAGCCTGAGCTCCAAGCTGCTTGTCGGAGACATGGAACTCCGCGCGACCGAAGCCGTCACCGGTGAAGGCACGCGGCAGAGCGACTCCAAGTACTTCCACATCTACCAGAACGGAGCCTGCTACGAGTTCGCGCTCAACGTCACCACCGACGCGTCCGAAGAAGGACTCGTGAAGCACGTCGACCGCGACAAAGTCTTCAACCGCCTCGAACAGATTCTTTCGACGGTAAAGATCAATCCGATCGCCGCTCCGGAAGTGGCTGCGGAGGCGCCAACTCCAACGCCTGCGGAGACACCCGCACAGTAGTTAACGTAATTGGGAGGTCGAAACAGAAACACCGATCCTGGCCGCGTAGCTTGCGGCCAGGATCGGTGTTTTGATGGGTCGGCTACGCCGCTCGCAGTTCCTGCGACGCCTTTCGATTGACCGAGGTTTGCCCGATCTGTGTCAGCTTCGCATCGGCCGCCTTCTCCTCGTTCAGCGTCTGTTCGAGCAACTGAGCCGCGTCGTTGAAGCCAAGCTGCTTGGCAAACGATGCCAGCGATCCGTAGGCAGCCATCTCGTAGTGTTCCACCAGATTTCCCCCCACGATGAGCGCCGCATCCCGGAGAGGCGAGCCTTCTTCAGTAGCGTCGACCATCTTATCGGCGGTATCGGTGATCTCGTCGATGATGTCGTTGTCCTCAGTCTCGGCTTCGATCCCGATGATGCTGAACACCTGCTCGAGGCGCTTTACGTGATTGGTGGTTTCCTGTAGGTGCTGCTGCAGTGCATTGCGCAATTCGGGCGAGGACGAAGCCTCGATCATGCTGGGGATGCCCTTCTCCGCCAGCTTTTGTTCGCAATCATAGGCATACTTCAGCCCGTTCTCGAATAACTCCCGTAGATTCTTGATCTTCATGTCCAACTCCTTTTTCTTAATGAGTTCAAACTTTCGTTGTGGTGGATTCGATCGCCGATGAGCAGAGCGGAGAGTATGCGCTTCAGATGACAGCCCACCGATGCGCGTTGCCGTGTGTTTTCTCAGAATCAAACTTAATCGGGAACTCGACCTCGATCTCAGCCGACCGGAGATCTCCCGCACGCCACCACGCTTTTCCCGTTGCACAAATCGACATCCCGCAGTAAATTCTGGATACCTTTACCCGCGCGCTTCTTGGTCGACACGACCAAGCAAGCGCACCCGCGATCTCAGTGCAAGATCGCCGCAACACAAAGCGGGCCTTCCGAGTGCGGCGGACTCCCGGTGACTGGGCATCGAACCTACAGGCGGAATTCTGCCGTAACGAAAGGAAGGCATAGGCATGCCGCGAAAGGCAAAGGCTCCTCTCTCTCAACCTATCTTTGGCGAACCCGTTTTCCAGGAGGAAGTCCCGACTCCGGACCCAGCGCAGTTCAAAGTCACCAACGACGACGAGAAGTTCTATACCAAAGAAGTACAAGCGCTGCTCACCAAAGACGTCGTCTCGTTCGACAAGGCGGCGGGCAACCCCGCGGATCTCTTTTCTTTAGCCGAGGCTTGGGGGCCTCACGGCTCCGACATCATCAATTCCATCAACGCAGCCAAGAGCATCACCTTTCACATGATCGGTGATAGCGGCGCCTCGGCACAGTCGAAGTACGCATCCGAGCTAAAAGTCGCCGACGCCGTGACTAACGACTTCCACACTTCCACCGCCGCAACCCGTCCGTCGTTTCTCTATCATCTCGGCGACGTCGTCTACAACTTCGGCGAATCCCTTTATTACTACGATCAGTTCTACGAACCATTTCGCAATTATCCCGCGCCAATCCTGGCGATTCCCGGCAATCACGACTCGTTCATTCTTCCCGGCACCGCGGCGGCAGACGACCCGCTGACCATCTTCTCCCGCAATTTCTGCGGCACGTCGATCGTCGTCACCAAAGAAGCAGGATCGCTTCATCGCACCTGCATGACACAACCTGGCGTCTACTTCACGCTCGACGCGCCTTTCGTTCGAATCGTCGGATTGTTCTCGAATGCCCTCGAAGATCCCGGCGTGATCTCCAGCGAAACGACAAAGGGAAAAGCAAAGTGGCCGACGGTTCCCGACTATCAGCTCGACTTCCTCACAGCACAACTACAGCTGATCAAAACGAGCAACTATCAGGGAGCTGTAATCCTTGCTGTTCACCATCCACCATTCACGTACTCACCGGCTAGCGGAGGCTCGGGAGGCGGCAAACACTACGGCAGCCCGATCATGCTGTCGCAGATCGATGCCATCTGCAAACAGACGGGCGTGTATCCGCACGCGGTCATCTCCGGACACGCGCACAACTACCAACGCTTCACACGCGCGCTGACTTTTGCGGGAAAGAATTACTCTGTGCCTTTCATCATCTGTGGAGACAGCGGCCACAACGTCAGCGCCCTGACGAGCGCCAGCTTCGGCAAGAAAGTTCCCGAGCCCGGAGACAACGTCGATGTCAGCTACATGGACGGAAGTAAGGTCGTTCAATCCACCGGCTTGACATTGAACAAACACGATCAACTGAACTTCGGATACCTTCGTGTGTCGGTGACTGCAAAGCAGCTGACCATCACCTTCAATCCAGTCAGCAAAACCGGAGCTCCCGTAAAGCCCGACACGGTGAGGGTAGACCTCTCCTCGCACACCGCGTCTTAGCTCAAAGAAGTACCAGCGGCGCCGCTTTTCAGGCGGAGCGAAGGACCTCGGAACGGGAGGAGGGGGGCGGGGGGAAGGCGGGGGGGGGATAGTCCCTGGTCCGCTAATCTTTGGAAAAATCAACCCACGGAGGCATTCAAAATGTCCGCAGAAAACTAGCATAAATGCAACAACGTCAGAATAGAGCGCGCTTCGAAGCGGTAAAGCATTGCCGGATTCGCCGTCTGCGGTTTCTTCGCATTCGCTTTCACCAGAACTCACGAATGGATACCGCGCCTCGGATGGGCCGTGCTCAGCCTCTGGGGCATCTATCTCGTCTATCAGGCCTACAGATGGATTTGGCCGGCGCGCGTGTCGCCCGATGCCGCCTTCAACACCACGTTGCAGGCTTACAAGAACGAACTCGAGAAGCAGCGTGACTACGTCCAGCACATCTGGAAGAGGGCAGGTTTGACTTTTTGTTTCCTCGGCATGGCGATCGCGGTAACGCCAATGGTGATCAAGACGTTCGTCGCACCGCATCTCTTGCTCAAGTGGTTCCCGGTCGCGGTGCTTCTTGCCGTGTGGTTCGCGGTGTTTCTCCCGACCAGAAGGCGACGACAGCAGAAGCTGCAACAGGAGATCGAGGAATTACGCGCCTTCGAACGAGGAAGCCAAGCCTAAGAGTTCATGGAGCGAGGCAGACATTCCCCGGACGAATGCGTCCGGGGCTCCACGTTTCGCGTCACTTATTTCTTCTTCATAAATACATGCGTCGCGTTCTCTCCCGCGACGATCTTCTCGACGGTGAATCCAAGCTGATGCAAATTCATTCCAGCAAACAGATTTTCTCCTTCGCCCAGTAGCACGGGCGACATGGCCAGATGCATCTCGTCGATCTTTCCAGCGGCGAGATACTGCCGAATCGTGGACACTCCACCACCGATGCGCACATCCTTCCCACCCGCCGCCGCTTTCGCTTGCTCGAGCGCCGCGTTCACGCCTTCCGTGACAAAGTGAAAAGTTGTGCCGCCTTCCATCACCAGCGGCGCGCGCGCGTGATGCGTCAGCACAAAAACAGGCACGTGATATGGAGGATTCGGCCCCCACCACCCATTCCACAAATCCCCGGTGGAAGGATCAACGACCCACGGCCCGCGCACCGGGCCAAACATATTGCGCCCGAGGATCCACGCGCCGAGATTTTCAAACGACTTCGCGGCGACCTTATTGTCGATGCCAGTCGTCCCGCCGCTGTCGCCGGTCATGTTCTGGTGACCAGTCATCTCGTTAAAGACTTCCGTATGAAAAAACCAGTTATGCAGCTCGGTACCACGCACGCCGAGAGGATTCTGCAAGTCCTGGCGAGGTCCGGCGCCGAAGCCGTCTATAGAGATGGAGAAGGAAGCCACTTTGACTTTAGGCATAGGAATTTAGGTTTCAAGGTTCCAAATCTCAGATTTCCAAGGGTCCCAGACTTTGAAACCTTGGAACTTATTTCTCAGAGGTCAGGAATTTACGCAGCGGCTCCCAGTAGTGCGAATGCCATCCCGTGTCCAGATGATCAAAATGTCCCTCAGGAAAACCGGTGTGATCGAGAATTAGTCTCGTGCCCTCGTCTTTTGGTCGCAACTGAATCTTAACCAGCGAATAGGTTCCTTCAGGAAACTCCTGCGCGAGGCGCCAAGCCTGCACAATGCGCTGGTTCGCAACCAGTTCAACGTTACGGCCGACGACCAGCCCACCAAACATGGAGAAGGCTCCTCCGACTTTCGGATCGATCTCCGCCGGCGTGCCGGAGAACGTAGTGAAATCCTTCGAGCTCAACAGCGCGCCATAAATGCGCTGTGGCGCGGAATTGTAATCGATCTCCTGATGCAACGTCGTGCGAGCTTTATTCGCCTCCGTGCTCGGGATAGACTTCATCGCATTGTCTTTGCTTTGACCCCAGAGCGAGGCCGTCATCGCAGAACCGGCGCTCGCAGCGAAAACGCCGGCAACGAACTGGCGTCGCGTAGGATGAAGCAACGTAATCGCCCTCGCATCAGTTCTCATCGCACCTCCTGGGATGCTGGTGATTTCTTGGGATGGATCGCAGCATTATCGACTTCAAGCAGGAGCCTTTCAAGCAGGGAGAAGGCACGTTTCCCTCGATTGTAGGACGAATCAGTTTCAATAGAGTGAGCCGGAAAGGCTTCTCAGGCTAAGAATGCCGTGAGTCGTTCCGTCTGCAGGAATGGATCACAAAAAGCAGCCAAACTTGCCACGGCAAGTGTATGATTTGCGGCTGACAAATATGTCTTCGAGTGGCCTGAACTAAAGGTTTTTTGTCATGACGAGCACCGATCCAACGCTTGTTCCAGATCCCCATAGCTCGCGTAGCTCTACCACTAAGGCGAATCCGACGCCGTTGGACGTCGTCTTTATTCTCTTCAGCTCTGTTGCATTAGTAGTTTTCGTGCTCTCTTTTTCTGCCGTACGTGCGGTCCAACCCGACATGCCTCAATGGCTGATCGGCGCTGTATCGAATGTTTGGAATAGGCTCTTTCTGGGAGCCGGTGCCATCGGCAGCCTTGCGTTGCGACGATGGATCGACCGAACTCCGGCCCCCAACTACCTAGTCTGGATCCCTGCATTCGCGGCCGGACTGCTAGCCGCGGTGTTCTTCAGCGTAACGCGGATCATTCCACCACAGGAACCTGTGCTGAGCGCCAGTATCGAAGAGCCACATCCGGGGCAGACTGTAACTCGGCGAACTTTTATCTGTCGGGGAAAAGCGATCGGACTAAGTCCTGGAACTCACCTTTGGCTAGCCATCGAAGTCAATAACCATATCTGGCCCAAAGAGCGCGAGGTTCGTGTCCTGGCGGATGGGACTTGGGAAAATACGATTTATGAGGACGGCGCAACGGATAAGTTTTCTATCTCGCTCCTGAGTGCAAACCCCGCGGCACAAACCATGATCACTCAGTGGATTCAAGCGGGGGAGAAAACTGGACAATATGGCGAAATGGTCGGCATCCCAGGCACGGAAAGAATCGCTCGCATCGATGGCCTGAGGCTGAAGCCGAATTGATTCATCTTGGTCTTCGATCATCGCCTCAACTCTCCCACACACCTTCGCGTGCAGGACGCACGTCAGAGGACGAGTGCCCCTTTCCCACCCTCGCCGCCGCGTCGAGATCAGCACATGGTAGTACACGGTTACAATGCCCCGTGCATTTGTGCGCCGTACTGGGCATACGCTGTACGGGCCGGAGTCGAACCGTCTAGTGCTGCCCTCGCACTACCAGATCGGCATTGCCCCGCCGGAGGGTTGTGCTCACTTCTCTTTGCGGCGACTACCTACTCGTCCTATCCCAACAATCATTCGAGCAACGTCGTCAGCCAATCCGCTTCTTGGATCCTCGTGTCGAGTTCCCGATACTGTTTGGCAAGGTCGTCGGCCTTCCGCTGGGTTGCCGCAACGCTCACCGTACTGATGAACTTCACTTCGGACCGCGTCAGACGACCCTGAGAAGTCGAAGCCGCCGTAGCAAGTTCGCGATAGGCGTTGTAGCGGATCTTCAGCACGTCCCGCTCAGCTAGGGCGTCCGCCAGTGTCCGGTCGCCAAATTGCGAGGCAGCGTTGGTGCGGTTGATGCGCTGAATCAGCCGAGTCAATTCCTGCGCCGATCTTTCCAACTCGGACTGTAATTCAGCTGGATCCTCTTCCGGCTTATCGCCTTCCTGAATGCGCGCGTTCTTGACCAGCCTCTGCTTTAGTTGCTCCAAACGCTTTTGCAGATCCGCTCTTAGCGCCAATGCTTCCGCGACCTTCATCGCCAGAGTCTACCTTTCTGTTTCGAAGAGTCTAGCAGAGGTACCCTGACTCACCACAAAGCGAAAAGGCCGTCGAGACTTCTCTCCACGGCCTTAGAACAGGACCAGCAGCTCGTCTGGGCCTTCGATCTCGTTCTTGGCCTCTAGAAATTCTTCGCTCCATGGTTTGCCCACGCATTCGGGGCACTCGTCGATCGTGCCACCAATTGCGAAGCAGTGATAGCAGGTTCCCTCAGAGCTCGTGCTGGGGAACTTGTTACATGACTTGCATGGCGTAAAGAACTCGCGTTCGAGCGCGCGGTGCTCGCCCCATAGTTCGCGCTCACAGATAATGCACATATTCCTCCTGACAACCCATCAACTGCACTCGAGCGGGTCCTTGCAGTCGGGGATATTTTTTCACTCGACGCTAAATAATAATCCCGTCGCCTTCTCGCAAGTTCTGGAAACGGGAGTCGATATGGCTTTATTTCGGCTCTCTGTCCCAAAAACGGAAAACGCCACGCTCAATTAAGAACGTGGCCTTTATTAATGGAGGCAACTTGAGGCGATCAGAAGACGTGTGCGCGCGGGGTCCTTCTGCCGAAATCCTGAGCGTTCTCTGCGAAGGATCTCTCAATCCAATACGAGTTCCACGCTGTCCTGCGCCTCGTCACCGCCCCGCCCGTGCTTTCGAATGATCTCGGTCAGCCAATCAAAGACTGTCGGCTCTCGGCCCTGTTCTGCGTCGGCCAGACGCGCGGCTACCTTCTCCCGATTCGCTGAGTGGCATCGTTCTAGCCGAAACTTCAGTTGACGGACAGTTTCCGAATAACCAAGCCGCTCCATCGAGATGCGGTGGTTCTTCCACCGGAAAGTAAATCCCTCTTCAGGAGTTCCAAACCCGCCCCTGAGAATGTCATCAAAGGCGTCCAGATTGTGTCCCCACGTCTGCAACTGCATTGCGCGATCAATCTCATCGTAAAACTCTTCGAGGGAAGAGAATCGCTCGCCATCAATTTCGTACGTTGTCACATTGAACTCCGGACACGACTCCAAGCAGTTTACAAAAGGGAAACCCTGAAACCTCGACCCAAAAGGAAAAGGCCAATCTGATTTCTCAGACTGGCCTTTATTAATGCCGGCAACTACCTACTCTCCCACACACTTTCGCGTGCAGTACAATCGGCCCAGCGGGGCTTAACTTGATGCGATTTGCGGGCGTGAGCGAAGCGGGAGCCCGTAGCCGAAATCCTGAGCGTTTTTTGCGAAGGATCTCTATCAATGGAGAGGACTCCTATGCGCGTACTGTGGGGATCGGTCTTGTTTCTCACCGTGGCCCTTATCATGGCCTTAGTATTCTTGGATCGAAGTCCCCGCCTCATGCTCATTCAGCACGGCACTCCCGAGGTCCCCGGAGGTCACGCCTTTGCCATCATGAACCCGTTTCGGAATCGCCGGCCAGAGCAGGTCGCCGAGGAACTGATATCTGATTTGCATACGAGTCGTTGTGAGCAGATTCTGCGCGGTCTTCATTCCGAGGATCCCCGCCTGTGCCCGACACTGCAGAAAGACACGAATGCGACACTTATCTGTCGCGAGGATGGGAACTCGGTCCGAGTGCTTGTCTACGATCTGCCAAATAGTAAATCCCGAGTGTGGATCACCTCGACTCGCGATGAGGGCGGCTTTGTTGTAACCAAGGTGTCGTTGATTCGATAACGAAGTTCGCCAAAAAGGAGAAGGCCACGGTCATTCCGAACGTGGCCTTCTATTGATGCCGGCAACTACCTACTCTCCCAACACGCCTTCTCGTGCCGGCCCGCTTCTCCATACACTCCGCCCGTACAGTAATACCCACTCAAGCCAGAGGAAGGCTTGAATGTGCTCTTGGTTGTTCGAGTGCACCAAGTTTACCTGGCAGTCTGGAACCGACAAAGTGATCTAGTCAGCCCTCTATGGTCTGCTACAATCCGCGCATGCCGACGGTGTTGCGGTCTGGCCCGTATCGTTTCTACTTTTGGAGCAACGATTCGGGCGAACCGCCTCACGTACATGTCGACCGGGATGATCAGTCAGCCAAGTTCTGGCTTGATCCGGTTCAACTAGCCAAGAACCTTGGTTTTAGGGAGCATGAGGTCAACGATATACAATCGATAGTGATTGAACAGCGAACGCTGTTCCTGGAGCGTTGGAATGAACTTTTCGGCGGCAGCGGCTGATGAGCGGGTACTGGGTGTTCAGTTCAGTAACGGCACATTATGCGTCACCTTAAAGGATGGTCGTGTCATCAGTGTTCCTCTCTCCTGGTACCCGCGATTGCTCAGTGCCACGCTGGAGCAGCGGAAAAACTGGAAGGTGGCAGGAGCCGGATATGGCATCCACTGGCCTGACCTAGACGAGGATTTGAGTACCGAGGGCCTGCTTCGCGGCATCTCAGCACCGGGAGTCCGCGGGACATCTGAGCCAACCCTTGGAAATCTCGACGAGGCAACTCTAATCTCCCTCGGAGTGCCTAGGCCAGTTCAGTCGTCAGCACTCGATGCGGCAGGGGTAGACGCCGTCGATCAGATCGCCTGAGGGAAACGATGGAACTCGTGAGCGTTCAAAGGGCCCGGTCGATTTGGCTGTTAGATAGCTATGACCTTAATCCTCGTGGGAAGAATATAGGCACGAAACTTATTGACTGGCTTAAACATACTTATCAATTCACTAAAGTTCCGGCCGGCATGACTGATTTGGACGATACTAAGGCCCTGTACTACTCGGGCGGCCACTTCAAGACAGGGAGAGAATCGATCGATGTAGAACTGAGAATCTACAATGATGGGGTCGTCGGCGACACTCGCTCTTCAACCGAAGATACGGACTTGTTTTTGTTGGATGTCTTGGCGTCTGCAGCGAAGGAATTCTCGCTTCCGTACAAGCACGAGATTGTTCGCAAGAAGCTATACGTAAGCGAGATGACCGTTAGAACAGCAAAGGCCCTCAGCACTCTCACTCCCACGCTAGCCGAGTTTGCCAGGAAGCTGGGCCTCGCGACAGGGAGCGCGGCTGTCCCCGAGCTTGCCAGTATTGGCTTTTGGCCAGACATCCTGCCTAACCCTAGCGCATCGGTCTTCAGATTCGAACGAAAGTTCGGTGCGGAGTTTTCGGATCATCGCTACTATACGCGGGCACCTCTGCAGACCAGCAAACACCTAGAACTCCTTCAAGCACTAGAGGGCGCCCTCTAGTAGGAGAAGGGGAAAGAGCTCCCCGTTAGCGTTCGTTCTGAATATCCCATCTCAGAAAGGAAAAGGCCAATCTGATTTCTCAGACTGGCCTTTATCAATGCCGGCAACTACCTACTCTCCCACACACTTTCGCGTGCAGTACAATCGGCCCAGCGGGGCTTAACTTCCGTGTTCGGGATGGGAACGGGTGGATCCCCCGCGGTAAGATCACCGACAACTTGAGGCGCTTTCGCGGCGTCTGAGCCGCGAGACGAAATCCTGAGCGTTTTTCGCGAAGGATCTCTACGCCATCTCGGTGTCGCGTTTAAGCGACGAACTTGTAAAAGATCCTGAGAACGATCTCTCACAGCTGAATAGATTGGGTGTAACTTACTTTCTTCTTGCTTATTTCCGATTTCAGTTACATTTTACTTCGGCTTTTCATCGGCGCAACAGCTTCAGTTATTGCTTCTCAGTCATTCAGGTTCTAACGACATCCAAACAACTTGCTAATTCCAGTTCAGGTTCTAACTGAGAACTGGCAACTGAGAACTGACAACTGTTTTTCTGCACCGAGTAAATTTTATGGTCAAGCCGAACGGGCGATTAGTACTGGTAAGCTACACGCATTACTGCGCTTCCACCTCCAGCCTATCAACCAGGTAGTCTTCCTGGGCCCTTCTTATCCCTTACGGGTTGGGAGATCTCATCTTGAGGAGTGCTTCCCGCTTATATGCATTCAGCGGTTATCACAACCGAACTTCGCTACCGAGCGGTGCCATTGGCATGACAGCTCGAACACAAGAGGTTCGTCCATCCCGGTCCTCTCGTACTAAGGACAGGTCCTCTCAAATCTCCTGCGCCCACAACAGATAGGGACCGAACTGTCTCGCGACGTTCTGAACCCAGCTCACGTACCGCTTTAATAGGCGAACAGCCTAACCCTTGGAACCTTCTACAGCTCCAGGATGCGATGAGCCGACATCGAGGTGCCAAACCGGAGCGTCGATATGAACTCTTGGCTCCGATCAGCCTGTTATCCCCGGCGTACCTTTTATCCGTTGAGCGATGGCCCTTCCATACAGAACCACCGGATCACTAAAGCCTACTTTCGTACCTGCTCGACTTGTTGGTCTCGCAGTCAACCACGCTTATGCTTTTGCACTCGTCGGCTGATTTCCAAACAGCCTGAGCGTAGCTTCGCGCGCCTCCGTTACAATTTAGGAGGCGACCGCCCCAGTCAAACTACCCGCCTTACCATGTCCCTCTCCCGGATTACGGGAGTAAGTTAGAACCACAGATCTCGCAGGGTGGTATCTCACCGTTGGCTCCTCCAAGCCCGAGAGCCTGGAATCAAAGCCTCCCACCTATCCTGCGCAGCAAGGGCCATAGTTCATGGTAAAGGTATAGTAAAGGTGCACGGGGTCTTTCCGTCTAGTTGCGGGCAACCGGCATCTTCACCGGCACTACAAGTTCGCCGTGTCAGTCGGCAAGACAGTCGCACTTTCGTTACGCCATTCGTGCAGGTCGGAACTTACCCGACAAGGAATTTCGCTACCTTAGGACCGTTATAGTTACGGCCGCCGTTCACTGGGGCTTCAGTTCGAAGCTTCACCTTGCGGTTGACCTCTCCCTTTAACCTTCCAGCACCGGGCAGGCGTCAGCCCCTATACGTCGTTTTCGACTTTGCAGAGACCTGTGTTTTTGTTAAACAGTCGCAGTGCGCATTTCGCTGCGGCCCCCTCGAGCTTGCACTCTACCGGGGCACCCCTTCTCCCGAAGTTACGGGGTTATATTGCCGAGTTCCTTACCAACTGTTCTCACGAGCGCCTTTGGATATTCTCCTCGTCTACCTGTGTCGGTTTGAGGTACGGTTCCCTTACTTTCTCCTTAGAGGTTTTTCTTGGCAGTGTGGAATCGGCAGCTTTCCTCCATACGGAGTACTGCTTTGCGTCTCAGTGATAACTTCCTGACGGATTTTCCTATCAGAAACACCTTTCACGCATCGACCGTTATAGCCATAGAACGGCCTGCTTATCCTACTGCGTCACCCCATCGTATTAACGAAAACAAGGGAGGTCCGGAATATTAACCGGATGTCCATCGGCTACGCCTTTCGGCCTCGCCTTAGGGACCGCCTGACCCTGAGCGGATTAACCTTTCTCAGGAAACCTTAGACTTTCGGCGCGGAGGGTTCCCACCTCCGTTATCGCTACTTATGCCGGCAGGGTCTCTTCTCAACCGTCCAGTAGTCCTCTCGGTCTACCTTCAAACTGTTGAGAATGCTCTCCTACCACGCATGGCTGTTACACCATGCATTCGCTGCTTCGGTAACAAGCTTTAGCCCCGTTAAATTGTCGGCACCGGACCGCTTGACCAGTGAGCTATTACGCTTTCTTTAAAGGATGGCTGCTTCTAAGCCAACCTCCTGGCTGTCTGGGCGTTCCGACTTCCTTTCCCACTTAGCTTGTATTTTGGGACCTTAGCAGGCGATCTGGACTGTTTTCCTCTCGACGACGAAGCTTAGCCCCCGCCGTCTGACTCCCGGATTGGTTGTTCAATGGCATTCTGAGTTTCGTTGGATTCAGTAAGCTGGAAAGCCCCCTAGTCCATCGAGTACTTTACCACCACGACAAATCATCCGAGGCTAGCCCTAAAGCTATTTCGGAGAGAACGAGCTATCACGGAATTTGATTAGCCTTTCACCCCTACCCTCAGCTCATCGGAGCTTTTTTCAACAAACACCCGTTCGGCCCTCCAGTGGGTGTTACCCCACTTTCAGCCTGGCCAAGGGTAGATCATCCCGCTTCGCGTCTATTCCTGCCAACTCAAGCGCCCTGTTCGGACTCGCTTTCGCTGCGGCTCGCTTTCGCTTAACCTTGCTGACAAGAATAACTAGCCGGCTCATTATGCAATAGGCACGCGGTCAGACTTTCGGCTTGCGCCGCATAGTCCTCCCACCGTTTGTAGGCACACGGTTTCAGGTACTATTTCACTCCGCTCACAGCGGTTCTTTTCGCCTTTCCCTCACGGTACTGGTTCACTATCGGTCAGAAGCTAGTATTTAGCCTTACGGAATGGTCTCCGTAGCTTCCCGCAAAGTTTCTCGTGCTCCGCGGTACTCAGGTATCGGCTTCGAGTTCAGTTCGTTTTCACCTACGTGGCTATCACACTCTATGGCCCCTCTTTCCAGAGGGCTTCGGTTAACGACTGAATTGGTAACTCTACTGTTGCCGACCCTACAACCCCTGCATGACCCGAAGGTCGAACAGGTTTAGGCTGTTCCGATTTCGCTCGCCACTACTCTCGGAATCGAGGTTTCTTTCTTTTCCTCCTGGTACTGAGATGGTTCACTTCCCAGGGTTCGCTCGTGCGTGACTATGGATTCATCACGCCGTACGGGGGTTTTACCCCCGTGGGTTTCCCCATTCGGAAATCCCCGGATCAAAGCCTGCTTGCGGCTCCCCGAGGCTTATCGCAGCTTGCCACGTCCTTCTTCGCCTGCTTCTGCCAAGGCATCCACCATGCGCCCTTAGTAGCTTGACCACAAAATTAACTCGACACACGGCAGCTTGACCTCACTCGCAATCACAACCGATGTTGTCATTCCGAGCAAAGCGAGAAATCCGCTTCTCCTTTCGGATCCGCTGACCTCTCAGCCACCACACGCCGACTCAATTCTATGGGCCTCTAAACCTGCTCCTCGCACGCTTGCTTCATCTTCAACGCTTCACAGTTTTGCCTATCTCAGGGACAGCCCCGAGAATCTTGAAACTGAAAACACTGAAGCCTCATGCTACGTACACCAGCAGGCATATCAGGCACTCATAAAAATTTACGTTCGCCTTGTAATTTTGCCCAATCTATTCAGTTGTCAAATATCGTCCTCGTCAACTTGCGTTGACTACCCGCTTCAGCAGGTATGGGTCTTGCTCAATCCAGAGTCGTGCAAACTCCAGATCGCCTCCAACCCAATGTTCGGCGCCAGGCAACTTTCTTTGAACCGTGATACGGAACCGGTTGTTGCATTGACGCCCAACATCAGGCTGAATCTTTCCTCTCGAGCTCCTATCGTTGCCGCTGTTGTTGCTGCGGCCACGGAGCGTCGGGATCAATTCCGCGCTCGATCTTCGCCAGCCGCTCCTGATGCTTGTGAACCATCGCAGTGATCGAAATTGCGCCACCTACGATGATCGCCACGATCGGCACCAGCAATCCACCTAAGCCCAAAATCCGATCCATAATGTAATTCACACGCACTCCGCAACCGTTGGATTGAACTGCAGGTTTTTGGTGGAGCTGACCGGGATCGAACCGGTGGCCTCCTGGTTGCAAACCAGGCGCTCTCCCAGCTGAGCTACAGCCCCACTGATGTTTGGTGGGCCTGGGTAGAGTTGAACTACCGACCTCACCCTTATCAGGGGTGCGCTCTAGCCACCTGAGCTACAGGCCCGGTTTTCACCGAAAGCTTTCCCGGAGCTCAATGCGTTGAGCAACGGTTATGGAGCCATGAGCGAACCAAAATCCGATCGCTCCAAGCTCGAAGCTCGTCGCTCGCAGCTCGATTATTTTTTCGAGGACAAGGTTGAACGTGCGCCCCAGCTAAGCCGGAGCTGACCATCATGCGAACGAAAGACATAGCAAGCTACGCCTTTATTGATTCGAATCGATGATTCGAATCGTTAGATTCAAGAAAGAGAGGTCCGAAACGAGGCTCCCGAACCAGATCACAGGTTGCAATCCGGAACGGGGTACATGGCAACATCCCACGCGCTCTCGATCGCTTGCGCGAAAGAGTGCTCCAAAGGAGCGGGCGTGAGTGCCATGACGTTCTCTCTTAGAAAGGAGGTGATCCAGCCGCAGGTTCTCCTACGGCTACCTTGTTACGA
>CAWFQZ010000016.1:0-205000 GCA_963818115.1 uncultured Acidobacteriota bacterium | reverse complement strand
GGGACAGCATTGATAATCAACGGCACCGCTGATCACGTTCACTTGCTGGTGCGGATCCGGCCCGCTCAGTCTTCTGCACAGATCGCGCGTGTGGTAAAGGCTAATTCATCACTGTGGGTTCACGAGAAGTGGGATTCAAAGTTCGCAGGGCAGACCGGCTACGGTGTGTTCAGCGTGAGCGAATCGAATGTTCCGGCGATCACGAAATATATTGCCGGGCAGGAAGAGCATCACCAAAAACACTCGTTTCAAGAAGAGTTCCTTGCGTTCCTCAAGAAGAACAACGTGGCTTATGACGAGCGCTACATCTGGGATTAGTCTCTTTCGCCCCTCCTGGGCTTGCTTAGGTTTTGTGGCGCTCCCCCACGGCTTGCGCCGTGGGCTGCATTCTTTCGCCGCTTCGCGGCTGACGTTATCGTTGCGCATCGCCGCTGAAGCGTGTGTCTGCGGCGCGATCAGGCTCGATCGAAATCCCCACTTCCGGCAACTTCGGCCGGAAATGGGGCACCCGTTTCTTTCTGATCGTGACTGGTGGCAGACCGTGATGACTCAGCCCCCTCCCACTGCGACCAGAGAATTCCTTTTTGAGCCTGTGGCGGTGCAGGCGGCCACGGGGTCCTTCGACTCCGGAGCGCGATTCTAAAAGCGAATCGCGCTCCTGCGCTCAGGATGACAAGGCTAGCGAGGATCCGGATTGCGATTTGGGCTGCATTCTTTCGCCGCTTCGCGGCTGACGTATCGTTGCGCATCGCCGCTGAAAACGTATGTCTGCGGCGCGATCCGGCTCGATCGAAATCCCCACTTCCGGCAACTTCGGCCGGAAATGGGGCACCCGCTTCTTTCTGATCGTGACTGGTGGGCGGACCGTGGTGACTCAGCCCCGTCCGGCTGCGACTAGAGAATTCCCATTTCAGCCTGCGGCGGTGCAGGCAGGCCTGGGGTCCTTCGGCCCGCTAAGAACGCGGGCCTCAGGATGACAAGACGGAGGCGACGTGCAACATCACGACAAGAGTGAAGAGGGCCGTGCGGCATCAGCGCTTCAGCAAGTGCCAGGCCTCTTTGTACTTTTCGTACTTTGCATGATCGGAGTGCGGGGTCAGGAGGATGTCGGATTGGGCGTTGGTGGCTTTGATGGGGAGGATATACCAAGTGTCGGTGGGGATGACATAGGCGGCGATGAAGTCGATGTCACGGGGCGAGTAAGGAACTCCGTTGGAGTCGAGGTGGCATTTGTAGGAGTTGCCGCGATGGAAGATGGTGCATTTGACCTGGACGCGGCGGAAGCGTCCGCGGTGGTCGATGACGAGGTCGTAGGGGGCGGAGTCTCCCCAAGGCTTGGAGACGCGGAATCCGAACTCGATGGCGCGAGTCGAGAAACGGAGTTCGGCCCATTCGCCGCGCTGTTTGGCGTGACGGATGGAAAGGCCGGGAGATTTCATTTGCATTTCTAAGTGCCAAACTCTTCTGCCTGGATCGGACGGCGTGCATCCGGGATAAGTGAAATATGGAAGCGCGCCAAACGCGCGATTTTGCATTCTCGCAAAAGAGGCGAAAATGGCCGCGCGGCGCACCCGGGTCCTTCGTTCGCGCAAAAAGCGCGCGATCTCAGGATGACAAATGGTTTGGGGAATAAGAAAAGGCGGCCTGATTGGCCGCCTGCTTTTTTCTACCCTCTATTTCTAGGATAGCAATTTGGAGGAGGGCAACCGGCAAATTTTCGGAAAATATATTTGGAGTTGACTCAGGGAGTTGCGAAGATTTGTGATCGTAAGGGGGCTTGACAGGATTTTAGCCTTGCTTGGCAGGAACTCTCGATGAGCCGTGGCCTGCATTCTTTCGGCGCTTCGCGGCTCACGTGTCTTTGCGCTTCGTCGCTGATGCGCATGTCTGCGGCGCGATCGCGTCCGACTGAAAATCCCCACTTCCGGCAACTTCGGCCGGAAATGGGGCACCCGACAAATGGGGCACCCGACTTCTTTCTCACTCCGCCCTTAGTGCCTCCATTGGATTCACTGACGCCGCACGATGTGCCGGCAGATAGCTGGCCGCCAGTGCAGACGCTCCCAGCGTGATGGCTACTGTCGCGAGGGTGAATCCGTCCCACGCTTGCGTGCCGAAGAGCAATCCGCGGATCAATGTCGCCGCGCCCAGAGCTCCGACCAGTCCGGCGGCAATGCCGAATCCGATCAGCCACGCCGCTTCTCGAAGCACGAGTTGATAGACGGTCGCGCGCTGTGCTCCCAGCGCCATACGCACGCCAATCTCGCGCGTCCGCTGGCTGACGGAATACGCGATCACGCCGTACAGCCCAACCACGCTCAGCACCAGCGCCAGCACGGCAAAGCTGCCCACCAGCCACGTCGACGCTCGATGCAGATACGCAGGCTGCGAGTCGTGGATGCGCTGCTCCATCGTGCTGCCTTCGAACGTGGCGATGCCCGGATCAATCTCCCGCACCGTCGCCGCCATCACCGGCAACACCGATTGCGCGGCTACCGAAGTCCGCGCGACGATCGCAAAAAAGCTGACGGGGTGCTGCTCAAATGGAGCGTATATCGCGCAGCGTGCGTCGGTATCGAGCGGCCCTTCCCGAATGTCCTCGAGGACCCCAATGACCTGCATCTCTTCCTCGGGCTTCGCCCCATCGAAGTTGATGCGCATGCCCACAGGATTTTCCCCGCGGAAATATTGCCGCGCCAGCGCCTGATTAATCAGCGCCACGTGCGGCTTGGTCGACTCCTGCTCTGCATCGCTGAAGTACCGTCCCGCCGCGAGGCGAGCCTGCAACGTTTGGAAGTAGCGGGGAGTCACCAAGCGGTACGCCACCTCTTGATGTTCTTTCGGCTTCGGCCTCCCTACCACCACAAAGCTGGTGGTGAAGTCCCCATCGCCCATGGGAAGCTTTTGCGTGATGGCCGCGTTGGTCACGCCTGGCAAGGTCTGCACGCGGTCGAGAATTCGCCGCTCGAGCGCGACAACCTGAGGGTCTTTGGAATAGGTTTCGCGAGGAGGCGACAGCGTCAGCAGCGCAAGGTTGTGCGGTTGCAGTCCGGGATCAACCTGCAGCAGTCGATAGAGACTCTTGCCCAGCAGGCCCGCGCCCACCAGAAGCACCGCCGTCGTCGCCAGTTCGATGACCACCAGGTTTGCTCCCACTCGGCGCCAGTGTGTGCCCGAGGACGAGCGTCCGCCTTCCGTCAATCCTGCCCGCATGGCATTGCGCGACAAACTGAAAGCCGGTGTCAGCGAGAACACGGCCGCGCAGAACAGCGCAATTAATCCCGTCAAAATCAGGACGTGCGCATTCAGGCCGATGCCTTGCAGATAGGGCATCCCCGCGAGGATCTCCGCTGGAACGAGCCTCGTCATCAGCTGTATCGCACCCGCGGCCGCTACCAGCCCCACCACGCTCGCGATACCGGCCAACACCATTCCCTCAGTAATAAATTGCCGAAGCAAACGGCGCCGCGACGCGCCGAGGGCTCCGCGCACTGCGACCTCCCGCTTCCGGCTCTGCGTTCGCACAAGCACCAGACTGGCCACGTTGACGCTGGCAATCAGCAGCAGCAAACCAGCGCCGCCAAGTAGCGCCAACAAAATCGGTCGGATGTCGCCGACAATCACCTCGGGCAACGGAACCACACTCGTTCCCTGGCTGTTATTTGAGTCGGGATACTGCAACTCAAGCTGCTTTGCCAGCGCGCTCATTTCGGCCGCGGCCTGCTCCTGAGTCACTCCATCTTTCAGATGCCCCAGCCCAAAAAGCCAATGACAACCGCGACACGGACCCTCGTCATGTTCGGCGGTCCAGAATTCGGCAGGCGACGCGGGTGCGAAATGAAAGTTGCGTGGAAGCACGCCAACGATCGTGTTGGGATTGCCGTCGAGAGTGACGGTCTGTCCGAGGATGTCCGAGCGGCCGCCATACCGCTTCTGCCAGGCCGCATAGCTCAGCATCACCGTGCGCGGAGCGGAAGCTTTGTCTTCACCCTCAGCAAAATCGCGTCCCAGAATCGGCGTCACGCCGAGTGCGCGAAAGAATCCAGCGCTGACGCGGGCACCTGGAGCGAGCTGCGCACCGTCGGGCGTTGCGAGCATGAATCCATTGTTGTCGTAGACCTCGAGCGACATGAACACTTTGTTTAGCTTCTTGTAGTCGTAGTAATCCGGGAACGACAGGTGAAAGCGGGAGCCTAGCGGAATTCTCCCGTAGACAACCATCACCCGCGATGGATCGCGATAGGGCAACGGCTTGATGAGCGCGGCATCGACAAACGAGAAAACGGCAACCGTCGCACCCATGCCAAGCGTGAGCACAAGCAGTGCTGTGACAGAGAATCCGGGATTCTTTCGCAGTTGCCGTACGCAGTAGCGAAGATCCTGCGAGAACGCTTCGAAGAAGGGCACCGCACCCTGGTCGCGATAGGCCTGCCGGGTGGGCTCGACGCCACCCAGTTTGACCAGGGCGGCGCGGCGTGCATCTTCCGGACTCATGCCCGCGCGGATGTTATCTGCGATATGCATTTCGAGGTGCGACGCAATTTCTTCGGAGAATTGTTCGTCATCGCGCGCGCCTTGGGAGATGCCCCATAAGCGCAGAAACCACGAACGAAGTTTTCTCATAGCGATTCCTCCGTCGGCGAGACGAAACGCGCCACGATCGCGGCAGCTTTCTCCCATCGTCGCGCTTCCTTTTCCACCTGTCGCACTCCAACACGCGTCAGCCTGTAAAACCGGGCGCGACGATTGTTGTCGGAGACGCCCCACTCGGCCGAGATGTACCCCTCTTGTTCCAACTTCAGCAGTGCCGGATAAAGCGTGCCGTACTGCACGATTAATTGATCGCCGCTGATCTGCTCGATGCGGCGCGCGATGCCATACCCATGAAGCGGGCCCATCGATTGCAGTGTTTTCAGGATCATCAGTGCCAGTGTTCCCTGCCAAACGTCGTTATCGCCCATACTGCTCCTATAGATAACCAATAGGAATCTATTCCTAAGACGTATTGGTTAGCAATAGGTGAGCAGGCATCCGGGAAATAAAAATGGCGGCCGCTTGGCCGCCTGCTTTTTTTCTACCCTCTATTTTTAGGATAGCAATTTGGAAGGGATCAACCGGAAAGTTTTCGGAAAATATATCTGGAGTCGATTCAGGAAGTTGTGGAGATTTGTGATCGTAAGGGGGCTTGACAGGATTTTGGTCCGCTTGTCAGGAAATCCAGATGTGCCGCGGGCGCTTTCGGCATGCACGAGGTCGTTCGACTCCGGAGCGCGATTCGAAAATACGAATCGTGTTCCTGGGCTCAGGATGACAAAGATGCGATAGAGGCTACCGGTGCTTGCGGCGCTTTTCGCGTTTCTCGCGTTTGCTCTTCCTGGTATTGGATGGCCTGGGTGGCGGCGCTTCTTCCAGAACTGCGAAGTTGATCTTTTTTTCTACGGGATCGATGCGGTCGACGATCACGCGGAGTTGCTGGCCGATGCGGTAGATCTTGCGCGAGTGTTGTCCGATGATCTCGCGCGTGTTTTCGTGAAAGGTGTAGCGGTCGTCGATGAGTGTGTTCAGCGGGACGAGGCCTTCGACGAAGAGGTCGGTGAGCTCGACGAAGAATCCGAATTTAGTGACGCTGGTGATGAGGCCGTCGAAATCCTCTCCGATGCGGTCTTGCATGAATTTCACTTTCTTCCATTCCATGAGCTCGCGTTCGGCATCGTCTGCGCGGCGTTCAGAGTGGCTCGACTCTTCAGCGATGACGTGCAGCTCTTCGAGCGGGATCGGTCCGGTGAGCGGAGCACGGGATTCGCGATGGGCGGAGTGATCGCGGCGCTTGGACCATGGAGATGGAGCGTCGTCCACGGGGGCTGAAGCCCGTTCTTTGTTAGCACTTGACGCGGCGCTGAAGCGCCGCTCTTCCACGGTGCTTTGCGCGCCCGATCCGACGCCCCGGGCGCCTGGAAAGCCCCCACTTCCGGCGACTTCGGCCGGAAATGGGGCACCCTTGTGAGCGGGTTGCGATCGCAGAACGTCTTTCAAGATTCGGTGCACGATCAGATCGGGATAGCGGCGGATCGGGCTGGTGAAGTGCGTGTACGTCGGCGCTGCTAGCGCGAAGTGGCCGAGATTTTCTTCGGAGTAGCGCGCTTGCTTGAGCGAACGCAGCATCAGGTAACTGAGGATTCGTTCTTCCGGCTTACCCGCAATTTTTTCGGTGAGCTTCTGATACATGCGCGGCGTGATGTGGACGTCTTTGGGGATTTCGACGTCACGCGTGCGCTTGCCGGTTCCGTAGTTGGAGCGGCGGTCGGCTTTCATCTGGACGCGGTGAATGGGAAGCGGGCCGACGCCGAGGGAGTATCCGAAGGTCGCGGCGATAACTTCGAAATCGTAGACGCGCTTGGCATCGGGCTTCTCGTGAATGCGGTAGAGGCTAGCGATGCGATGCGAGTCGAGATGGTGAGCAACGGTTTCGTTGGCCGAGAGCATGAATTCTTCAATGAGGCGATGCGCGATGTTGCGTTCGGAGCGCGTGATCGATTTCATCAGGCCGAACTCATCGAATTCGATGACGGGCTCGGGAAGATCGAAGTCGATCGATCCGCGGCGCTCGCGTTTGCGATGAAGAATTTGCTGTAGATCGCGCATGAGTTCGAAGGATGAGATTAAGGGTGCGTAGCGGGCGCGCTGTTCTTTGTCTCCTTCGAGGACAGCATTGACGGCGGTGTAGGTCATGCGTTCGGCTGAACGAATGACGCCCTCGGTCAGGTCGTAGTTGACAATCTCTCCGCGATGATCGATTTCCATGATGCAGGAGAGAACCAGACGGTCAAGATGCGGGCGCAGGCTGCAGATGTCCGTCGAGAGTTCGAGTGGCAGCATCGGGACGGCACGGTCGGGAAAATAAACGCTGGTGCCGCGCAGGCGGGCTTCCTGATCGAGTGCGCTGTCGGGCGTCACATATTGCGCGACGTCCGCAATGTGAACCTGTAGTTCGTAATTGTTGTTTGGAAGGATGCGGACGAGGACGGCGTCGTCGAAGTCGCGGGCGGTTTCTCCGTCGATGGTGACGATGGGGAGATCGCGGAAGTCGCGCCGGCCTTGGAGTTCGCGAGACGGGATGGTCGCGGAAACTTGTTGAGCTTCTTCGAGCGTGGCCGCGGGAAAATGATGCGGAAGATGAAACTTGCGAATCATGATTTCCACGTCGACGCCGAAATCGTCTTCACGCCCCAGGATCTCGAGAACTCTGCCTCGCGGATTTTGTGTGGGCGAAGGCCAGTCGGTGATTTCTACGTCGACAACTACACCTTCGAGGTCGGTCCAGTTCTCGTTCCGCGCGACTTCTTCGCCTAGGACGCGATCAACTGATTTCTTTTTTTGGACTTTTCCGCCAGGCGGTTGAGGATCTTTGACGTCCTGAAAATCCCCACTTCCGGCAAATGCGGCCGGAAATGGGGCACCCGCTTTGATGTCTGGGATTTCCGCGCCTTCGGGGATCACGATTTCTTGCGTGATCTTGGAATCCAGCGGGGTGACGTAGTTGCGGCGGCTGGAGTAATGAAAAATACCGACAACCGTTACGTTGGCGCGATGGACAGGACGAACGATGCGTCCCTCGGCGCGGCCGTCGGGGCGGACGTTGGTGATGTCAACGAGGACGAGGTCGCCGTGCATGGCGTTGCCGATCTGGTGCGGCGGGATGAAGATGTCGCCGGTCAGTTTGGATTTCAGTTGGCCTAGCGATTTGGATTCGGGGATGACGAAGCCGAAACCGTCGCGGTGCATGGTGAGGCGTCCGGCGACGAGATTCTTGTCGGCTGCGGCTTGAGGGAGCGCATAGCGGTCGGAATCGATTGCGATGAGGGCGCCAGTCTTGACGAGCTTTTGCAGCTGTGCGGCGAGTTCGCGGCGCTCTTCGCCGTGCAGGCCGAGTTCGCGAATGAGTTGCTTGTATCCGGCCTGATGCTTGGGCTGGCGGGCGATGTGTTTCAGGATTGAGGCGTCGGAGAGCATGGGGATAGATCAGTTCTCAGTACTCAGTTCTCAGGATAAACGTTAACTGCACCGAGCGCGGATTTGCTTATCGCTCGTTGACTTGCTGGATCGATCGCCCTACCATGCAGCGGAAATCTTTTCTCACTCTAGTTCTTAAGGAAATCCATGGATATCACGCGCCGTGCGCTGTTGCAGGGAGTTTCCACCGGGGCAGTGGCGATGGCTGCCAGGTCGTCTTCCTTCGCCTTCGATACAAAACAAAAAGGAACCGCTAAGGCTATTCCCTGGCCGAGGGAGACGGGCAGTCCCGTCATCGAAAGCCTGCGGCCGGTGATCGAGCACTCGCGGGATGTGAAGACAAATTACAACAAGATCGTCGAAGTCGCGGGATGGATGGCTTACGAAGATTTGCCGCTCCCGAATCTTGCGGTGCCGTTCGGAATGGAGAAGACGCCTGATGTCGCGATCGACTTCATCATGGTTGGGACAGTGATTGATACGGCGTTCACCGATTTCAAGACGCACGTCAAATTTCAGATGGACTATGCGGGCGAACATCATTCTGATTCCGATGCGTTATTTGCGTGCATGAAACGAGCGCTCGACAATCACGTCCCGCTGCTCGACGGAAAATACATGGCGACGATGACGCGCGCCGACATGGAAAAGATCTTTGCCGGAAACATTGAGATGCCCATGCTCGACGAGAAGCTGGCATTGCTGAACGAATCGGGCAAAATTCTGGCAGCGAAGTATAACGGGCGTTTCTACGACTTCATCCAGTCATGCTCGCCGAAGCTTTACGACAATGGAAACGGTCTCGTAGAACGACTGGCGAAGGAGTTTCCACGATTCAATGACGTCAGCCAGTATGACGGGCATGAGATCAAGTTTTACAAGCTGACGCAGTTAGGGTACTGGCAGATTTATTCGGGACTGCATGGCACGGGGGCGTTCAAGCTCGAGGATCCGCAGAAAATGACGGCGTTCGCGGATTACATTGTGCCAGTGGGGCTGCGGGTGATGGGCATGACGAGCTATTCGCCGGAGTTGGAGAAGGCAATCAACACGTATCAGTTGATCCCACGCGACAGTCGGCAGGAGATCGAGATCCGGGCGCATTGCCTGTATGCGACGGCCCTGCTGGCAGACGAGGTAAACAAGATCCGTCCGGCGGACCAGCAGATTATTATTCCGCAGATTGATGCGCGGCTATGGACGCACTATCACACGACGGACTGGCCGCATCATTTGACGAAGACGATTATGTATTAGGAGGGGCACGGGAGATCGAGGATACGACAGGCCCGATCTTAAGCGGCCACGAGGGACGGTCTTCCAAGGCTACCCAGAAGTCCGCGAGCCTTTACGGGCGAGATTCCTTGCTTTGCCTGGACGCCGGACTGCGATCAGAAAATCAACTGTGGCGGGAACGGACCAGCAAAACGCCGCGAAAAATATGCCGAGGCCAAATATACCGATTGCTTCTTCGATTTGCCGAATCATAATCAAAGACCACTACAGAACATAATATCGTTCTGCGATACATTCTAGCACTCACCAGGTGTCGCCGCCGGCCCTGGGCGGCCATGCTCCCAGCACGCGGCGGATCAGGGCGATCTGGCCGGTGTGGTAGCTGTTGTGGGCAATCATCTGGCAGAGGACGGCTTCGAGCGTTCCCGCTACTTTCTTGTCACCTTCGTGGACGATCTCGATTTCGCGGTCGAGTTCGGCGCGCGGAGATTGCGCGAGTTTGGCATATTCGGATAGCAGCCACGCGAGATCACGCTTTAGACGATCCCAATCTTCAGCGTTGGGCTGCGATGACGGGAAGCTTTCCGCGTTGTGTTCCGGATATTTCGGCTTCTCCCCGCCGATGCGGCGGAGTTCGTATGACATCCAGTAATTCATGTGGAAGACGACTTCGGCAATGGAGTGCGGGAAGCCTTCGATGTGGCGCTGGGCGACCACGATGTCGATGTCTTCGACGCAGGCGAGGGGATCGGCGTGGGCTCCACGCCCGCGGAATAGTTCGGTTAGAGCGCGTTGGGACATAGTGCACTTGCGGCTTGATGCGGAGCCGATCCACGCAAAATCCTTCGCTCCGCCTGAAAAACGGCTCCGCTCAGGATGACGCCCATCAAGTTAGGACTTCGCGAAATACTTTTCCTCGAGGATGCGGCGGTGGTGGAGTTCGTGGCCGGCGACGGTGAATGCAATGGCGCGGACGCTGACTTCGTTCTTATTGGCGATGCCGCGGCGTTGCCAGGCAACGTCGTCCAAATTTCGAAAGAGCGTTAACGTCGCGCGGCGGACCGCGATGTAATCCTCGATAACTTCGGCCAAGGGGCGATGCGCGAAAGGTCCGTTACGCACGTAATCGTCTTGGTCGAAACCCTCAATCGGCGTGGTGTCGCCGCGCGAGATGCGCAGGGCGCGATAGGCGAACATGCGTTCGGTGTCGCAGACGTGACCGAGGAGTTCTTTCACGGTCCATTTTCCGGGAGCATAGCGGAAGTCTCCGTCGGACTCATCCCGGCCGGAGAGCAGGAGCAGCATCTGGCGGCGTTGAGAATCGAGAGTACCGAGAATGTCGGAGCCTGAGATCAGCGAAATGTAGCGATCGTAATAAGGGGCATACTCGCCCGGCTCAGGGCGTCCAATGGCGGAGGCTGCTGGGGTGATGACGGCGTCGTCTGACATAAACTCCTGCTTTCTGCAGATCGAAGGCGACGGACATGTGAGTGTCCATCCACCACATTCTCTTCGATAAATCTTCGTCTCTGGGAGAATAACTCCGCAGAGGTGTGGAAGGGTACGGTCGGGCAAAAATTTCCGGGAATCGTTACACGGAGGTGGATAGAAAAATCCCGACACCTCGCCGAACCCGAAAGAAGAGGAGCATATCGACAAGCTTGAAAGAAGGTAGCTGGGAGGTGACCACTATTGAAAATAAAGGGTTTTCCACAGCACCCAATTTGGGGGTCGGGAGTACAATTCCTTTTGGTCACGAAAGTGCGGCCTGTGAGCCTTAATCCCAACGAGGAAAGGAACTTGTAACCCATGTGGAAGCCCACGAATCAGCCTCAGACCCCTGGCCGGCCAGCCGAGCCCGAGCGGCCAGCAGCACCTACTCCGAGCGCGCCAGCAATGGCGTCGAGTGAACCGGCAGCTCCCCCTCGGCCCGTGACGACCACGACCGCAGACCAGGCTACGATCGGCAAATCGCTGGTGATTAAGGGCGAGGTTACGGGATCGGAATCCCTCTATATCGACGGGCGGGTCGAAGGCTCCATCAACCTGTCGGGAAACCGAGTGACAGTTGGGCGCAATGGAGTGGTGGCGGCCAACATCAATGCCCGCGAGATCGTTGTGTTGGGCAAGGTGCGCGGGAATTTGACGGCCAGCGACCGCGTCGACATCCGCAGCGATGGTTCGCTGACGGGCGACGTAATTGCGGCCCGAATTTCGATCGAGGACGGCGCGTTCTTCAAGGGCGGCATCGACATCCGCAAGGGCGGACAGCCGCAACCGAAGGCGAACGGCGAAGACAAGACCGTTCCTGCCGGTGAGACCGCAGCCGTGGGCGCGCGAGCGTAGCCAGCGGCTCGTAGAAAATAATTTAGCGAAACAGCGACGGGCACTCCGCGAGGAGTGCCCGTTTTACTGTCCGGATTTAATGTTGCTGTTTTAGGACGGAGTACCGGCCGCTGGCGGAAGGCCTACCCGGCTGCGTTGCGCGGAGCTATCCGCGGCATCGAGGAGTTGGTTGAGTTCCGCCACCAATTCCGAAAAACGGTTGCGGTCCTGTTCGTTGGCGATCTGATCGCACAACTCCTTTACTCGCTGTTTGGATGGTTCATCTAGCAATCGCTTCTTTCTCTCCTTGCGTAGTGGCGGATTCACAACTACTGCTAGTCGTAAACAAGGTGCGCACCACATTTTTCACTGGCCCAGTCACACGTACTGTCTGTTGCCGCAATTTGAGCAAGTAGTTGCTGAATGCGATCCCGTAGAGGAAGGCGCTCGTGTGCGGAACCGCTGGGGGAGAACCCTTAGGGTCGGGGCTTAGGGAAGAACCAGCAGAAACTTGCAGCCGATACAAAGCAGCTGAAACCAGATTTTGTCTCACGCGGGTCGCGAGATGCCTGAATGCATGCTCTGACACTCCCCCTTCGTTACCACCTGAGAGCGAGCCTCATTCCACGAACATGCAATCGCCATAGGAATAGAAACGGTAACGATGGTTGACGGCGTGGCGGTAGGCGCGGAGGACGTTTTCTTTCCCGCCTAGGGCGCACACCAGCATCAGTAGCGTGGATTGCGGAAGATGGAAGTTGGTGAGAAGGGCGCGTACGACTTGGAATTGGTAGCCGGGATAGATAAAGAGATTGGCATGGCCGTTTCCGGCGCGGACAGTGCCGGCGCCTTGTCGGGCTGCGTATTCGAGAGTGCGGACAGTGGTAGTGCCAACAGCAATCACGCGGCGCGATTCCCGACGCGCCCGATCGATCTGTTCAGCGGCGGCTTCGGAGATGGAATAGGGCTCGGAATGAAGCCGGTGTTCCTCCACCGTTTCTGCACGAACGGGCTGGAAAGTTCCGAGCCCGACGTGGAGCGTGATTTGGGCGGTCTCGATCCCACGTTCGCGAATGCGCGCTAGGATTTCCGGCGTGAAATGCAATCCCGCAGTGGGAGCTGCGACGGAACCGCGTTCCTGGGCATAGACAGTTTGATAGCGTTCACGATCGGCGAGTGAATCTTCGCGCGAAATGTAAGGGGGCAGTGGGATATGACCGATGTCGTCGATGCAGGAGAAGAAGTCGTCAACGGGGTCGAAGCGGATGTGACGCTCTCCGAATTCTCCACGAGCGATGACCTCAGCGCGGAGTTGGTCGTGGTCGCCAAAGAAAAGATGCTCGCCGACGCCGATCTTGCGTCCGGGACGGACCAGACATTGCCACTCATTCGGGTCCTGACGTAGCTGATGGGTCAGAAGAACCTCGACGCGGCCGCGAAGGAAGTCATGCGAAGCGGGATTCTGCGGGCTGAGCGGCTGAGAGTGGAGGCCGGAACGGCGTCCATAGAGGCGCGCGGGAAACACACGAGTGTTGTTGAAGACGACGAGGTCTTCCGGGCGAAGGATATCGGGAAATTCTCGGAAATGGAGATCTTCAATCGCTCGATTGGAAGCGGGAAGGCGAAGCATGCGGGAAGCCGCGCGATCGGAAAGAGCTTCCTGCGCGATCAACTCGGGAGGCAGTTCGAATTGAAAATCGGAGACGAGCACCAAGAGCGATTATAGGGATAGAAGGCCGATGGGTAGCGGATCAGCATGCGAAACGGGCGGCGATTTTTTGTCGAAAATTGCATTGTCTCGGCCAGCGAGGGGCTGGTACTATGCGAGTGCCAAGTGCGGCCTGCTTTTTGTAATCTCTCTCCCCCAAAAGGGTGTCCATGCCTACGGAACGCAAACATAGGGAAGAAATCGTCCGATACGGTCGGATGCTGCACGAACGAAGCTTTGTAGCGGCGTTTGACGGGAATCTTTCCGTGCGGCTGAAGAGCGACCGCATCCTGGTGACTCCCACTTGCGTGAGCAAGGGAGCGATGCGGCCGGCGGATTTGGTCATTGTCGATCTCGAGGGCAAGCGCGTGGCGGGACATCGCAACGTGACCAGCGAGATTGGGATGCACCTGCTGATTTACCGCATGCGGCCGGATGTACAGGCGATCGTGCATGCGCATCCGCCGACGGCAACTGGATTCGCGGCGGCGGGCATGCCCCTGACCGAACCACTGGTGTGCGAAGTGGTAATGGGTCTGGGATGCATTCCACTGGCGCGATACGGAACTCCAGGGACTTCGGAGCTGGCGCAAACGCTGGAACCGTATGTTCCGAGTTACGATGCGATCCTGATGTCCAATCACGGCGTAGTGACTTACGGTGACACGCTTGAGCACGGCTATATGAAGATGGAGACGGTGGAGCATTTTGCGCAGATCGCCCTGGTCACGCATTTGCTCGGACGTCAGCAGCCGTTGAAGCAGGTGGAGATTGAGAAATTGATGCTGGCGCGGACGAGGTATTTTGGGGCCAAGATTGCTTCGGCGATGCCGTTGCCGCGAGTGCCGCAGAAAGTCAGCTGAGCTGAGGCGAAAGCCCTTTTTTTAATGGCTTCTCTCAAGCCGCCCTCGGGGCCGCACTTCCACGGTCGTATCGAGATTACTCTTCCACGATGGTATCCGGACTACTCGGCCGGGGCTGCGCCCTGCGATCGTTTCGGATTGGGCCGACCCCTGATTTGTCGACAGAGCGGCAGGAACATCGGGCGCCTGCAGCTCTGTCGAGATTTTCTCAGAGCAATTGCTGGATGGTTGTATCGATGGTCACGCGAGTTGCCGAGACGGTTCCAAGGATGTCGGCCGTAACGTTTCCGGACGTATCGGTGGCTCTAAGCTGGAAAGTACCTTTGAAGCTGTTGCCGTCCGGGGACATGGTGAGTTCTTCTACGATACGAGTCGGTCCCTGCGGATTGCCAACACCACCCGGATTCGTTGTATCGTTGCCGGCCCATGCGAAATGATTGACCTTGTAAGTGTGGCTTCCCGTTTTCTTCCAGACGCCCATACAAAAATCCCCGTCCTGCGGAGGCCTTCCGGAGTTCATAATCTCGGTACCATCGCTGTGCTCGACAATTATTGCATTGTCGATCGGCGTGCCGTCGGGTGGACCGTTCACGTTTCCTTCGGCTGTAAATGTCACATGCCACATTCCTACGAACGGGTCCAGCGTTGCAGCCGCCTGAGTCAACAGCGACGCCGGATCGCCGACTCGCCACGATTGCTTTTGATATTTCGCGGTTGGAATTCCACATTGGCCAAAGGCCATCGCTGACAAAAGGGCTCCCCCTAGAAGGAAGCCAAGACTTGCACGGAGCATCTTGTAAATCGCGGTCACGTATCGCCTCCTTGGAGTTCGGTCTAACTCGTTGATTGCGTTCGTAATCAACTAGCCCGATACTCTAGAAAGCGACTCTCCCTGGGGCAATATCCTTTTAGGATATTTTTGGAGGTTGTGATGGACGCTTTCCTTTCCTGGAGAAAGACTGCAGCGAGCGATCTCGCAGAATGCCTGACATTGCACCCGGCGAAGAACGGGACCGAGATTGTGGGAGATTGCCGTGCAATGAGAGCTTGGCGAACCCTCTTCGAAATGAAGCACGCCTCTCGAAGCGCCTTGGTCGAGCTTCATGAGAAAGCCAAAGTTGAGATCGTTGGTTTCGGATTTGCCAGCTTCGTGAAGAAAAGTTTTGCCGAGCACGAGGTTTTCAATCCAACGCCGGGCTTGAATGCCAGAATCATCGAAAGCGTTGATAGTGGAAATTCTGTGATTGCCACGTATGAAGAAGTGCGGGATGCGAACACGAACGGCGACCTGCAACAGGTAGTTCTCGATACAAGCTGGAAGAATGGACGTTTAAGCCCGGTTCAAGTAGACGAGGTACGAGTCCTGCTAGGGCGGGCGTACCACGACCTATTTGGCGGGTACAATTTTTCGAGGATCCTGTGGGAGTCGGTGGATGACTTGGACCTGTGGCATGTCCGTGGCAGCCGAGTTTTCAGGATGGTTGATCAGTTTGAGGCTTATCGGTCGGCTAATCCCAATACAAAGTGGAATCCGAACCGAGCCCTTACCGAAGCGACAGCTGAGACAATGCGCGGGGATCCGCACTCCATCGCCTCGGAGCTGTTTCATCGCCATGAACCGCTATTTGCTTTCACTCCAGGCGAGCAACAATTGCTTGAGATAGCGCTCGACGGCGTGGATGATGCGGCCGCTTCGAAAACTCTGTTCGTTAGCGTCCCGGGCATAAAACGCCGCTGGGCGAACATCTTTGAACGAGTCGCCGCAGTTCGCCCCGATCTCTGCCCTTCCGACGGAGAGGGAACGAGAGGTATTCAAAAGCGCCAGCGAGTTTTGAGCTATGTACGAACTCATCCCGAAGAGCTGCGACCTTTCAATTTCGGTCCTGGGACGTCAAAGAGTATCCTCAGTTCGGGTTGAGGAGAGAAACCGCCGTCGTTTCTTTCCCTTCTCCGGGGCTTGATTATTCCCAATTACTACCCAGGGCTTGCGCTGTGGGCTGCGTCCTTTCGCCGCTTCGCGGCTGATCGACCAAGACCTCTCTTTTCTTATCACTTCAAGCTAATCGCCGCCCAAGCGGAAGCGGAGGCCGGCGCGGAAGTTGACGGGGAGCGCGGGATATCCGACGACCTCGTTGTAGCGGCGGTCGAGAGCGTTCTCCACGTTGAGATAGGCGGTGAGGCGCGGATGAATCGCGTACCAGCCGCCAACATCGGCACGAACATATCCCGCTGCGTGATCGATGCCGAAGCCGTAGAAGTCGGAGTCGGAGCGGCGTCCGACGAAGCTGCCGCCCAGATTCGCTCCCCAGCGGTTGCCGAGATGCGACAACAGCATGGTGGCGGAATGCTTCGGACGGCGAAGCAAAGGCTGGCCAGGATTGTAGATGGGATCGAACGGAGCGGGATTGTCGAGATACTGCGACGATGTGTAAGTGTAGGCGGTATCGAGGAACAGGTGTGAACGCAATTTCGAGCGGAGAGCGAGTTCGGCTCCCTGGGCAAAGGCCTCATTCACGTTCACATATTCGCCGACGAAGGTAGTGGGATTCACAGTGACGTAATTGATCTGGTCGTGGAAAAGATTATTAAAGTAAGTCGCGCTGAACTGGTATTTGTCGCCGAAGAACTGCTGCTGAATTCCGGCTTCGAAGGCACGAAGACGCTCGGGCTTGAGAGCGAGATTCGGTTGAGTGTAAGGCGGCCCGGCAAATGTTTCTTCGAGGCGAGGCTCTTTGAATCCGGTAGCGTATGAAAACCGCAGACGCGTTCCGGAGAATACCTCACCGCCGCGCAATGCCTGGAAATTCAGAACGACGCGTGGAACACCGGTATTACCAAACGTGCTGTCGTGGACGAGCCGCGCGCCGGCAATGATTTCGAGGCGTCCGAGCGTGAGCTGCTGCTGGATGTAAAAATCATTGTTAAGGCGCTGGCCGTGCGTTTGCGGTCCATAGTCGACGTCGCCGACGAATCCATTTTCGTTTTCGATGCGGTAGCCGAATGTTGTGTGAGCCCATGTACGCTCAGAATAATCACCTTGATATTCAAATCCGGCGCGATTGATGTGGTCGATCTCGTGAGAGGAAAAGTCGAACTGGCCCAAGGACGGACTGTTGCGAGCAGGATCGCCGTTGAGGTTGAGTTCGCTGTAGCGATAGAGGTAGTCGAAGGCGGAGAGGCGATGCTGCCAGCCTTCCGGGGCGGCGACGGATAGTTCCACGCTGCCAAGAATATTGTTCAACTGCGACCAGTCACTCGGGTCAGGTTGCAAGGGGACTAAAGGCGCGGAGAAGCCATTGGCGAAGACCAGAGGATCGTATCCGTTGAAGCTCCATTCACCTGGATCGCCGGTGTGATTGTTGGAGTGACGGAAACGCACACGCAGGGATGTGGAGTCGTTGAGCTGGACGCCGGCGTTCGCGCCTTCGAGCGAATTGGAGTACGCGTCGTTGATGCCAGAGCCGCTGGTGTTGAATTGATCGCCGAAGACGTTGTAGTCGAAGCGTCCGCGAGCACCTGCTAACGAGGCGTGACCGCTGGCGGTGCTGAAGTTGCCGCCATCGGCTCCGATGAGGAGTTCGGGCGTAGGAGTGTTGCCGGAGCGGGTCCAGACCTGAATCAGGCTGGTCATGGCGTCGGAGCCGTAGAGCGTGCTTTGCGAGCCGCGAACGAACTCCAAGCGATCGCCTTGCGCCAGGGAAAGGGTTCCGAAATCAAAGGTGCCACCCGGCTCGTTGATGGTGACGCCATCGACGATCACCTTGTTGTAGTTGGATTCGCCTCCGCGAACGAATAGCGAGGAGAGTCCTCCACGTTGGCCGGCGGTGTTGGTGACCGCACCCGGAAGAAATCGCAAGGCATCATTGGCAGCAACAGGCTGCATGGTCGTGAGTTGAGCGCCGGAGAGCGTGTCGAAGTCGGCTCCGGCTGCTTCTCCGGGAACCGGCGTGCGCGTCGCACTGACCACAACGGTTTCGGACGAGGGCGCGAGACGAAGCTTCACTATGAGTTCCGATTGCGAAGAAACATCGACGGTTTCAGCGGCGAATCCGGCCGCGAGGACTTTGATCTGGTAGGAGCCGGCGTCGGGTCGATGGAAGACGGCCTGCCCTTCCGGGGAGGTGATCTGAGTGGAGAGAATTTTCGTGTCGCTCACGCGAACGAGTTGAGTTTGCGCGCCGGAAACGGCGGCAGAGCTGGGATCGAGAACTTTAACCTTGAGATCGGCGGCTAGAGCCACCGCAGATAAAGACAGAATCAGGAAAATGCCAACGAGTACGCGCATTCCATCCTCCTTTGCACGCGAAAGAGGTTGAGGTTTGCGGATCGCGCCGGTCTCCTGGCTATGCGAGTAAGGATGGCTTGCATCCGTGGAGGCCTGCGGCCTTCCCGGGAATTCGTTCCCAGTGGCCGAAGGCAGTTTCCTCGCTTACAGTTGCGCGGCAGCGCGGGATTCACACCCGCTTCCCTGTCTCCATCGAATCATGAAGACGCGCGTTCCGAATGAGATTGCAAAGAGCCGAAAGAACGTTGGTCGAATGTAATTGTTGGCGCTGGGGCAAGTCAACTGGAGGCCGTTGGGTAGTCTCAATTTCATTTCCGGCAGCATTCCGGTCCTCGCAAGATCGCCCGTGGAGTACAGGTTGTTGGAAGCCGAAACGCGCCACTCCCCTGAATTGCCACGAACAACGCGGCCGAACTATCGTTTCCAGCGTTGAAGCAGATAAAGGACAATGGAGAGGACAACGCTCAGGAGCAAGGAAGTGGCGAGGGGAAAATAAAAAGCCGTGTGTTTACCGCGATAAACGATGTCGCCGGGCAGGCGCCCGAACGGAAGATGGGTGCGTCCGAGGAGAAGCACGACGCAACCGGCTAGGGCGATAGCGATCCCGAGCACGATCAGGAGTTTTCCAAAATCCGTCATTCGAGTGTACGGTTTACGTCATTCTTTCTAGCAACCTGCATTCGCGAACACGAAACGAATACGCGGAAGGGCCGGAGTGGCTCGTCAATCGCCCGAAATCGCGGTATGCTAAGGCAATTTTTCTCTGCCTACCTCGTCTCCCAATTCCCTGGAGGGTTCCCTTATGCCGTTCTCGCATCGATCCGCAGCTACCTCTTTCTCTCGCAGTCTAACAGCCGCATTGCTGGTTTTGCTGGGTGGTTCGATCGCAGCTCATTCGCAGGACATGCTTACGTACCACAACAATAATTCTCGCAATGGGCTCGACAACAAGGAGACCTCTCTTACGCTGACGAACGTGAACTCGGCGTCGTTCGGCAAGTTATTCACGGTGGCGGCCGATGGATTGGTGGATGCGGAGCCGCTGTATGTTTCCGCGGTGACGATCGGGGGCGTGAGTCACAATCTGCTGGTTGTGGCGAGCGAGCATGACAGCGTCTATGGCTATGACGCCGATACCGGATCGAAGCTCTGGCAGATTACGACGTTGAAGTCGGGAGAGACGACTTCGGATGACCGCGGATGTTCACAGGTGACGCCGGAAATCGGGATCACTTCGACCCCTGTGGTGGTGCGGCCGAAGACGGGGAATCCGGTGATCTATGTGGTGGCAATGTCGAAGGACAGCTCGGGGAATTATCACCAGCGTCTGCACGCGCTCGATGCGACGAGTGGTGCGGAGCTTTATAAAGGCCCGGTGGATATCGCCGCACAGTATCCCGGCACGGGCGATAACAGCTCCGGTGGCTTTGTTATTTTTGATCCGGCCCAGTACAAAGAGCGGGCTGGACTGCTCGTTATTGGAAGCTCAATCTACCTGGCTTGGGCGTCGCACTGCGATTACCGTCCATATACCGGATGGATCACGGGCTACAACATCAACACGCTGGCGCAGAAGTCGGTATTGAATGTGACCCCGAATGGCAATGAGGGAGCGATTTGGGGATCGGGCGCCGGCATGGCTGCAGATGGCACTGGAAATATTATTTTGCTCGACGCCAATGGGGTATTCGATTCGACGCTCAATTCTTCCGGCTTCCCTTCCGAAGGAGATTACGGCAACGCCTTCCTAAAGGTCTCAACGAAGGGCGGACTCGCCGTGAGCGATTATTTCGAGATGGATAACGAGTCACAGGAGAACGGGAGCGATACAGATCTGGGATCGGGCGGGACGTTACTGGTCAGCGAGAAAGATTCTACCGGGAAAACGTGGCAACTCGCGGTCGGAGCCGGAAAGGATTCGAACCTCTATGTGGTGGATCGCACGAATATGGGGAAGTTCAATTCCAGCAGCAACAACATTTATCAGGAGCTGAGCGGCGCGCTGCCGGGCGGAGTGTGGTCGATGCCCGCGGCGGTTAACGGAAATATCTACTACGGCCCGGTCGGCTCGCCGTTGCTGCGGTTTCAGTTCAAGAATGCGAAGCTGTTGACGGCAGCGGTGTCGAAGAGTTCGAACTCGTTTGGATATCCGGGAACCACTCCGAGCGTTTCGGCAAAGGGCGGTAAGAACGCGATCGTATGGGCGGCAGAGAATACGAATCCGGCCGTGCTTCACGCTTACAACGCGACTACGCTGGTGGAAATCTACAACACCAATCAAGCGGCGAACGGGAGAGATCAGTTTGGCAGCGGAAACAAATACATCACGCCCATGATCGCCAACGGCAAGGTTTACGTGGGCACCACGACCGGTGTGGGCGTGTTTGGATTGCTGTCGGCGAAGTAAGAAGCGGGCCGGCTTGATTTTGCTAAATGGAAGCGGGGGCGCAACGCCCCTAACCGCAAAGACCTGGATAGAGTCGGGCGAAAACACAAATAGAGTTGATTAGTTTTTTGCATTGTCTTTGTGTTGCAAAGTACTTGACATCAATATCTCCACACGATAGTCTTAAAGCGTGTTTGAGCCCAAGCCACATCGAATCCGGCGCTTCCACCGTTCCGAGCGGCCCTCGCCGGGGCGTGGAACTTTGTCGCCCAATGTTGCGGATGACCTGCGTTTCATCCGAGACACGATGGAACGTTCGGCGGCGTTTACTGCGGTGTCGGGCTGGGGACAGGTTCTGCTGGGATTGACGGCAATCGCAGCAGCCATTGTCGCGGCACGGCAGGTTACGGCATTTGCGTGGCTGCGAGTCTGGTTGGGCGAAGGACTTCTGGCAGCCGCGATCGGAATACTGGCCTGCACGTGGAAAGCGAACCGGCGCGGGCTCCCGCTATTTTCCGGACCGGCGCGCAAAGTCGCGTTAGGGCTGGCTCCCCCGCTGGTGGCCGGGGCGTTCCTGACCTTTCTCTTGATGCGGGCGGGCCTGCAACCGGCGTTGCCGGCGACGTGGCTGCTGCTCTATGGCGCGGCAATCATGACCGGCGGCGCATTTTCAGTACGCATTGTGCCGGTGATGGGTCTCTGCTTCATGTTGTTGGGAGGGCTCGCCGTGCTCGGTCCAGCCGGGTGGGGAAACTGGTTCCTGGCTGCGGGATTTGGAGGACTGCACATTGTTTTTGGAATTTTGATCGCGAGGAGTCACGGTGGGTAGGGCAGTTCAATCCCGGAAGCACGCGAAGGCTGAACCGCGAACGCACAGTCACGAGTCTGTCAGGGAGCATGCAGCGGCGCAGGCGCCGGAACTGCCAGAGCTCGATCGGTTGATTCACGAGCGCATCCGGCTAGGAATCGTGAGCGCGCTCGCGACCAATGATTCCCTGAGTTTCAACGATTTGAAACGCGTACTGAAAACGACTGACGGAAATTTGAGCGTTCATGCACGGAAGTTGGAAGAGGCGCAATACATCTCGTGCGTGAAGTTCTTTGAAGGACGAATGCCGCGCACGGAATACCGGCTGACCGCGACGGGGCGCAAAGCTTTGACCGAATATCTGGATCAGATGGAAGAGTGGATTCGGGTAACGCGAGAGCAGTAGGGCAATTTTTTTTGCTCTCATACTTTGTTTAACAAAGTACATTGCGATGAGATCCATGCACGAACACGATGCAGACGGCAGGAACCCTCGAAGCGCGATGCGCGAGGCTGTTCAATTCTGGGAGCGGCGGCGGATTTGGTACAACGCGATCCTCATCGCGATTGTCGCTCTCTGGGTCGTACTGACCTGGCCACATTTCCGTCCAGCCATGAATCTGAGCGCGTTGGGGAAGATGTGTGTCCTCGCAGTATTGGCGAATCTCTGCTACTGCGCGGCCTACGTGGCGGAGCTATTCATGCAAACGGCGATTCCGCATAGTTCCTGGCACAGAGTTCGCATCGGCCTTTTCGTCGCGGGAATGCTGATAGCGATCGTGCTCTCGAACTACTGGATCGCGGACGAGATTTATCCGGATGTGCAGCAAGGAGCGACTGCTCTGGCCGCGACGACACAAGTCGGTGGAGGGACGACGGGCAGCAACATGAACTTTCCGGCGCCGGTGGCAGTACTCGGGTTCATGGGTGCTTGCGGCGGATTTTTCGTGGCGATTGCGGCGGCCGTGATCTTCTGGTTTGCACGGAAAGCGAGCGTAGCGCGCCGGATTGCAATGACGATGGGAGTGGCCACGGTCATCTACTTCGCACTTTTGTTGACGTTTTCCGCCAGCAGTCAAGAAGTCGCGCTGGCACGCGGGCAGGAAAAATATTTTTGCGAGATCGACTGCCATCTTGCTTACTCGGTCGTCGACGTGAAGACGCAGTCGAGCGCTGATTCGAACGAATACGCGATCACATTGCGAACACGCTTCGATGAGACCACGACGTCGCCTAGCAGGCCGAAGGACACGCCGCTCACGCCGTCCCCACGGGAAGTCATGCTACTCGACGGCGATGGCCACCGTTATGCGCCAATATCGAGCGAGGGCAACTCGCTGACGGCACCGCTCATACCGGCGGAGGCCTATCTTACGCAGCTCAGGTTTCGTGTTCCGAAGAATGCCGGCGGATTGCGGTTGCTGATCAGTACCGTACCGGCTTGGCCGGATCGCGTGTTGATTGGGGATGAGAACAGCTGGCTGCACAAGAAGACTTACTTTGCTCTTTGAAGGGTCCTCTGTCTTCGGCGGCCGGGGCTAAAGCCCTTCCTCTCGGGCACTGATCGCGGCGCTAAAGCGCCGCTCTTGCACTCAAGCGCTGGTCTCCGGACCGCTTACACACCTAGAGCTTTTTGAATTTCGGCGGCGATGGATGCGGTCAGGGACTGCATCTTTTCTTCCGACTCGGCCTCTACCATCACTCTGGCGAGCGCTTCCGTGCCTGAATAGCGGACGACGACTCTGCCATTGCCATTCAACTCCCGCTCCGCGGCGTCAATCGATGCCTGAATCGCGGGAACCTGCACAAAAGGAACCTTCTCGCGTACGCGGATGTTTTGGATTTTCTGCGGGAAGACTTTTAGGTCGCCGACAAGATCGGACAGAGGCGTTCTAGTGCGGACGATGATGTCCATCAGGCGCAGAGCTGTGAGGAGGCCGTCACCGGTGGTCGAATCGCCGTCGCGAAAGATAATGTGACCGGACTGCTCTCCGCCGAGAGTCGCGCCAGTCTTCAGCATTTCTTCGAGAACATATTTGTCTCCGACATTGGCGCGCAACATTCGAATGCTCGATTTCTTCAGCGCGATCTCGAGACCCATATTCGACATGGTGGTGGAGACGACCGTATCTCCATTCAACTTTCCTTGAGCGCGCAGATCACGGGCAGCGGCGAGAAGTACGCCATCGCCGTTAACGACGCGACCCACGGCGTCGCAGAAGAGGGCGCGGTCGGCGTCGCCATCGAAGGTAATTCCTAGATCGAATTTTCCGGGCGAGTTTGCCACTGTCTTCCCCAGGATGCCGGGATGGAGTGCGCCGCAATTTTCATTGATGTTCTTGCCATTGGGCGAGACATGCGTGAATGTCGCCTGAATGCCGAGAGTGCGGAAAAGTTCGGGAGCCTCGGCAGTAGCGGCGCCATTGGCGCAATCGACGAGCACGCGTAGCTTACTCAGATCCGACGAAACGCTGGCCGCAAGCGATTGAATGTAAGCATGACGAAGTTCGGCTTCTCCGGGGAGCGAGGGCCGGGGAATCTTCAGAGCAGTGTCGTCGGCGGAAGCTGGATTCTCGATCTGAGCGAAGATCTCTTTTTCAATGGCGAGTTCACGCGCATCGGTGAGCTTGAATCCGTCGCCAGAAAACACCTTGATTCCGTTGTCCGTCCAGGGATTGTGCGAGGCGGAAATGACCACACCAGCCGCCATTTTTCGCGAACGAGCAAGGTAGGCGACACCGGGAGTGGTGATGACGCCGGCGCTGTGGACGTCGACGCCAACAGCCGCGAGTCCTTCGGCGACGCGATCCGCGATCCAGCGACTGGATTCGCGGGTGTCCTGACCGATGACGGCTTGTGCTTTGGGGACATTGCGGACTAAATCATGCCCGAGAGCGCGTCCGATGAGATACGTGCTCTTGGGGGTGAGCGGGAACTCGCCCGCGACACCGCGGATGCCGTCAGTGCCGAATAGTTGGCGTTGCTGGCTCATAAGAATTAAAGAGAACAGAGATGATAAACGAGGGCAGGCCGTTTTTCAGTGCGCGGTCGCACTTCCTACTTTCTGCACAATGACGGTCACGCGAATCGAGTTGACTTGATCAACCTGGATGAGCGGATCGGAAACGTAGACGCTGGTGTTGAAGACTGCGCTGCCAAGGGTGCCTGTGGCGTCGATGGGATCGGTGGTCGCAGCGTCAATTTTCTCGACATGACGACGGGGGCCGGTAATCGTGATACGGGGAGGATCCGCGGTCACTTTGACGATTTGCTCCCCGTCGGCGAAGGTTCCGGTGACGCGCGGGTGAATCTCAACTTCGCGACTCAAGCGAGTATCAAAGGCCAAGTGCAGCTGACTCGGAACAATCTGCATGACGGTGACTTCGCGCGGGTGACGAACCTGCTGCGCGGTCAGATCGAAAGTTCGTTCCTGAGGCGTAGTGCCAGCCAAGTCGAGAACAGCCTGCACTTCGTTGGCATTCAATTGTCGTATGACCCGCTCGGGCCCGCGAACACGAATCTGAGTTTGGAGAATGGACTCAGAACTAACTTCCAGATCGGCCGGAACGTGTTGAAAGACGACAGGGGCGCGAACCGCAACTTCGGCTGGTTGTTCATCGCGGGAAATGATGAACCATAAACCGGTGGCCAGCAGAAGTGACAATACTTTGAGCCCAAAATTATGCATCACATAGCGCCTGAAGAATGGAATCATGCGCGGGGCTCCGTGGAAGAACCCGAATCGGATTTGCGCTGGGAAGAGGATTCTGCAAGGGGGGAGTCCAGGGCAGCGTCGGATTCGTCGTCCATCGGTTGAGTCACAGAACTTGGAAGGGAGGCGGGTGCGATGCGGCGGCGGAGCTCGCTACCAAGGCGCTCGCGCAATTGCTCGACGGTGAGATCTCGTTCAACGCGGCCGCCAACGGCAAAGCTGATGGCTCCGGTTTCTTCGGAGCAGATGACTGCGATCGCGTCGGTCTCTTCGGTGATGCCGATACCGGCGCGGTGGCGCGTTCCCATTTGCGTGGAAAGGAGAGGATTCATCGAAAGCGGCAGGAAACAAGCCGCAGCGGCAATGCGATCTTTTTGCACGATGACGGCGCCGTCGTGGAGCGGGGCACTGGGGCGAAAGATTGTGGCGAGAAGATCGTAGGAAAGACGCGCATCCAGGGGCACGCCACTTTCGATATGAGTTCTCAGACCGATTTCACGCTCGATGACGATGAGAGCGCCGGTTTGATGCTGGGAAAAAAGATTCGCGGCGAGGACAATGTCGTCGTAAGAATCACTGTCGGCCGAGGAGGTTCCGAGGAACGTCAAGCGACGGCCGAGGTCGGCGAGCACATGGCGGATCTCCGACTGGAAGACGACGATCAAGGCGAAGACGACATAAGGCAAGACGTGGCTGACGACCCAGTTTAGTGTGGTGAGTTCGCCGACCCGCGCAAAGTAGAAAATGACGGCAACGACCACTAAGCCGACCAGCATGGGCACGGCACGCGTGCCGCGAATCATCACCAGAACCTGATAAATGAGCAGGGCGACGAGGAGGATATCGAGGGCTATCCACGCGCCTTGTTGCCAGGATGTGATGACGGGCAGCAACTAAGTTTTTGCTCCTAGTCGTAGGAATTGCAATCCATTGTAATGCAGAGAATTGGAAATACTTTGGGGAAGAGCCGCTGGAGGTGCAGTGCAGATAAGTAAACGATTTCGCAGAGGGGAAGGCGCAGACGCCTTGATCCTGCGCGCGAGATCCTTCCCTTCGCCCGAAAGGCGTCTCCGGTCAGGATGACGCCTTCTGCGAGCGATCTTTCAGACTTGTTTCTTCGTAATTACGGCTTGGAGTTGGCCGTGTGCCAAGCGGGCTGAGAGTTCATCTCCTACATTCACCGCGTCTACATCTTTAACAAGCTTCCCATCTGAATCGAAGATAAGTGCATAGCCACGCTCGAGAATGGCAAGGGGAGAGAGCGATTCGAGAGCCGTGCGCAGGCGCTCGCTACGAACTTTGTGCTGCAAAAGAACATTTCTCGTGACGGCGACCAGCGACGTGGTGCGGCTCGCGAGTTCCCTGCGCATACCAGAAAGAATGAGGCGCAAGTCGTAGTGGCGCACGGCGGCCGCGACAGCTTCCCAGCGACGGTGCGCCTGCTGAATCAGATGGCGCTGGGCCACTTCCATCCGATGAGTCAGGTCATCGAGCTTCTGCTGACGCTGGCGAATCAACTCCATCATGCGGGCGAAGGCCCCGTGTTGAGAAAGCTCGGTCAAGGCTTGCCGACCCATCAGTAGCCGATATCGCATAGCGCGGCTCAGGCGCTCGTGAAGGGCATTGGCTTGATCTTCGATTTCCTGGCGTGAGCGAATGACCAGCTCGGCGGCCGCGGAAGGAGTCGGGGCGCGAAGATCGGCGACGAAATCGACGATAGTGAAGTCCGTTTCGTGACCAACGGCGGATATCAGCGGAATCTCGGATGCCGCCACAACGCGAGCGAGGCCTTCGTGGTTGAACGAGGCGAGATCTTCCGCAGAGCCTCCACCGCGAGCGATGATGATGACATCGACATTGTCGTGCTGATTGAAATAGCGAACCCCGGCGGAGACTTCTTGCGACGCGGCCTCGCCCTGCACTTGCGCGGGATAGATCAGGACATTTACGGAGTGATGACGGCGCTCGAGGACGTTGAGAATGTCGCGAAGAGCGGCGGCTTGGGCCGAAGTGACGATGCCGATGCGTGACGGCAAGGTCGGGATCGGTTTTTTGCGCTCAGCGGCGAAGAAACCTTCGGCTTCGAGCTTGGCTTTGAGCTGCTCGAAGGCCAGCTGAAGGGATCCAGCGCCTTTGGGTTCGAGGTATTCGGCGGCGATTTGAAGTTCACCGCGATCTTCGTAGATAGTGACGCGTCCGCGGGCAACGACTTGAATGCCGTCGGCAGGCTTGAATCGAAGCAGCCTTGCCGACGAGCGGAACATTACGACCTTGATCTGGGCGTTGCCATCTTTCAGAGTGAAATAAAGATGGCCGGAGTCGGGGGCCCGGAAGTTGGAGATCTCGCCTTCCACCCAGGCGTCAGAATATTCGCGCTCAATGTGTGTACGGACGGCGGCGACCAGGTCGCGGACCTTCCATACCCGGCGCTCGGGCGGGCGGAAGGTGAATCCCATCTGGTCGGGGAAGGAAGACATTGAGGGCAGTTTATCGCACTAGGGCGGTCTGCAGAACCATTCACCACTGAGAGCACTCAAGAACACAGGAGAATTCAAAATCCCAACCCTTGTCTTAGCTCTCTACAAACGAAGTTTCCAGATCGTGGCCTGAAGTGGAGTATCGCGGCACGCGTGGAGGCTATAATCCATGCCCATGGACTTCGAACAGAAAGTCGCAGAACTGAAAAAAAGGAACCAGCTGGCCGAAGATGGCGGCGGGGCGAAGCGTCGCGAACGCCAGCATAAAGAAGGAAAGATGTCGGCGCGCGAGCGGATCGAGTTTCTGCTCGATGGAGGGACATTCGAGGAGACCGACAAGCTAGTCACCCATCGTTGCAACGATTTTGGGATGGCTGAGCAAAAAGTTTATGGCGATGGCTTCGTCACGGGCTACGGGCGAATCGAAGGACGGCTCGTGTATGTGTTCGCACAGGACTTCACCGTGTTTGGCGGGTCGCTTTCGGAAACGAATGCGGGGAAGATCGTCAAGATTATGGATCTGGCGGCGAAGATGGGTGCGCCGGTGATCGGGCTCAACGATTCGGGAGGGGCGAGGATTCAGGAAGGCGTGATGTCACTTGCTGGATATGCGGACATTTTTCTGCGCAACACGCTGTATAGCGGGGTCGTGCCGCAGATTTCCGCGATCATGGGGCCGTGTGCGGGAGGCGCGGTGTATTCTCCGGCGATTACCGATTTCGTGATGATGGTCGATAAGACTTCGTACATGTTTATCACCGGGCCCGACGTGATCAAGACGGTAACGCATGAAGAAGTCACCAAAGAGCAACTCGGTGGCGCGATGACACACAACGAGACTTCGGGCGTGGCCCACTTTTTGGCTCACGATGACGCGGAGTGCCTGTCGATGGTGCGAGAGCTGTTAAGTTTTGTTCCGTCGAACAATCTGGAGGAGCCTCCTCGGAAAGTGTGCACTGATCCAGCGGATCGGGCCGACGCGGCGCTGGATAAGGTTGTTCCCGCGCAGTCGAACCAGCCGTATGACATTAAGGATGTGATCCATGCGGTGATCGATGATGGCTACTTTCTCGAAGTGCAGGAGCACTACGCGCGGAATATCGTCGTTGGATTTGCGCGGTTGGATGGGCGATCGGTGGGGATCGTGGCGAACCAGCCATCTGTGCTCGCGGGCACGCTGGATATCAATGCTTCGGTGAAGGGGGCGCGGTTCGTGCGCTTCTGCGATTGCTTCAATATCCCTCTAGTCACGTTCGAAGATGTGCCGGGATTTTTGCCGGGGACGGCGCAGGAGTATGGCGGCATCATCAAGCACGGAGCGAAGTTGCTGTTCGCGTTCGCCGAGGCGACCGTTCCGAAGGTGACCGTTATAACACGCAAGGCGTATGGCGGTGCTTATTGCGTAATGGCGTCGAAACATATCCGCACGGATGTGAACTATGCGTGGCCGACCGCAGAGATTGCGGTGATGGGACCCGAGGGCGCGGTGGATATTGTCTACAAGCGCGAGTTAGACGCGGCGGCCGCGAACCGGGAGCAGGTGCGCGCAGAGAAGATCGAGGAATTTCGCGACAGGTTCGCGAATCCGTACATTGCCGCTGATCGCGGGTTTGTGGATGCAGTGATCCAGCCAAGGGATACGCGAAAGAAACTGATCCAGGCGCTCGCGATGCTGGAGACAAAGCGAGACAAGAATCCGCCAAAGAAGCACGGGAACATACCTTTATAAGCACTTGAGAAGGAGTGAGTGTCGTGGATCGAAGTGTGCTTACCCAACATGTGTTGCTGATCTATTCCGGCGTGTTGACGGTTGTACTGTGCGTTGTGCTGCTCAGCGGCGCGAGCTCGCAAAAGAAAACCAGCTTTGATGAGATTGATGTCAAACGGATCAACCTGGTTGAGCCCGATGGAACGATTCGGATGGTGATTTCCAATAGAGCGGATTTTCCCGGGCTGATCGTGAAGGGGAAAGAATATCCGCATGACCGCCAGACTGCCGGGATGCTGTTCTTCGACGACGAGGGCACGGAGAACGGCGGACTCATTTTTGGCGGCGCAAAGGGCAAAGACGGCAAAGTGGAGAGCTGGGGACATCTCAGCTTCGACCAGTACCAAGGTGATCAAGTGGTGGTGCTCGAAGGTGGAGAGAGCGAAGGTCAGAGATACGCTGGCATCAAATTTGTCGACGAGCCCGATGTTCCGATGAATCTTGTGACCGACGCCTTGAAATTGCCTGAGGATCAGCGGCGTTCCCGCTTGCGTGAAATCTACGGCGGGAAAAACAAGCCGCAGACGCGCGTGTATTTGGGAAAGGAATCGGATCATGGCGCAGCACTTAACTTGCGGGACGCAGAAGGAAGGGATCGAGTCGTGATCAAAGTCGGAGGCGACGGAAGGCCTTCGATGCAATTTCTGGACGAGCAAGGCAAAGTGATCGAGCAATTTCCCAAGGAGGCGAAATGAAACTGAAAGTGGGCCTTTTTCTTTTCTGCCTGATGACAATGAGCGCTTTCGCGCAGGATAGCGCGAGCTGGCTTTCGTCGCTTCCGCAGCCGAAGGATTACGTGCAGCGGCGGTCCTCAAGCTATGACCGCAGCGGCGGGAACGGCGATGCTTGGCCCATCGCGCCGGGCGAGACGATCACTCTGCTCGATTTTGAAGGTCCGGGAATGATTTCGCATGTGTGGTTCACGATTGCGAGCGAAGATCCGAATCATTTGAAAGCGCTCGTCTTGCGCATGTATTGGGATGGGGAAACGACGCCGAGCGTGGAGACTCCGGTCGGCGATTTTTTTGGACTGGGGCTGGGCGACTATCACCTTTACCAGTCGATCCCGTTACAGGTCGGATCGGACAAGGCGCTGAATTGTTTCTTCCCGATGCCTTTCGCGAAGAGGGCACTGATCACAGTGACGAATGAAGGTTCAGTAAAGACTGACGCTTTTTATTTCAACATCGATTATCGAGCCTATAACAAGGGGCTGCCTGGAGATGCGCTGTACTTTCACGCACAGTATCGACAGGCGGCTCCAGCACATGGATGGACGAACGACTGGAAATCGAATGGCGATCCGCTCGTCGACAAGAAGAAAAATCTAAACGGCGCCGACAATTATGTTTGGATGGAAGCGACCGGGCGTGGGCACTTTGCGGGCGTCACCATGTCGGTTCTTCAGAATCAGGATAAGTGGTGGGGCGAAGGCGACGACATGTTTTTCGTCGACGGTGAACGATTGCCGTCGATCAATGGAACCGGCTCGGAGGATTATTTTCTGGGAGCGTGGGATTTCGGCGGACATCCGTTTGCGTATGGATTATATGGCGCGCCGGTGGTGGGACAAGAAGTTGTCGGCGGGCGATGGTCGCTGTATCGCTTTCACCTGGATTCGCCGATTCCGTTCACAAAGTCGCTGAAGGCAACGATTGAACACGGACACGCGAATCACCGCTCGGATAATTACTACTCGGTGGCGTACTGGTATCAGACGGAGCCGCATGCGGCGTTTCCGGCGCTGCCGGCTTTGGAGCAGAGGATCCCGCGGATTTATGCAGTCGGTGGGCCGGGGAATGCGAAGTAATCAAATCAACTTCTTTGCCACGGATTCACGCAGATTTTCGCGGATCGATTCTTAGTGAACAGCGAGGATCGTTGCTCTTGGTGTGGAGGGAGAATGATCCGGTGGACAATTAGCTCAGAGCTCAGTTCTCATAGCTCACAGCTAAAAGTAAGAGAGTCCCGAGGTGGTGTGGGGTCCATTCGTCTCGGCCAGTAGCTCGCTTAATGACCCTTGCTCGACCTGCTCTCGCTGCTTCCCTTGCGGGGTGCTGCGCGCGATCTTCGCTTGGGCTCCGGGCTCACCGCCAACCGGATAAACCTACCCTACGCCTCGGAACTCTATCCTGCCTTCAACATTTCTTCTTCGTTCGCCTCGACCAGCGCTTTGCTATAGACCCTTGCTTGCCCTCCTTCCCAACCTCGCGATCAAGAAGGTGACTTCGCTTGAGCCCCGGACGCCGCACCAACCGGAAAAACTTAAGAAGCTGTCAAAGAACGATCTTGTTGTACTCCTTCTATTTTTTCAGTCAACGAAAAATACGCGATTGTAAGTACGCATGTTTTCAATCGAGTGCACGCCGTTCACAGGCCCGTGACCGGAAATGGTGCAAAGCCCGATGCACTTTTCGCGGGAGTCCCGCCCGATGAGGCTTTGCGCAGCATTCGTCGCAGGAAGGGAATACTCCAGACGCAAAAGGCATATGTTACTGAATTGTGAAAATCGCGCACTTCCCGCGCCAGACAAGGAATTTGGCTAAGCGATTCACCACAGGGGGCACGGGGGAACACAGAGAAAGATCCGACTTCCTACGCTAGTTGAATCTTCTCATCTACCAGTTGCTTATTGGATTCGTCCGTGCCGGAAAGTTCGAAGGCGTTGGTGATGCCGGCTTTTCCCTTCTCTACTGCGGTGATGACGTAGGAGCAGCCGATCCAGTGAGCCTCTTCGTGGTCGGTCTTTGACCATTGAGCGGGATGGTCGGGATGGGAGTGGTAGAAGCCAACGATGTCCTCTCCGCGATCACGGCCCTCGCGCTGGATGCGAACCAACTCCTTGGGATCGATGTTATAGCGGTTGTGGGCGGAGTCGGTGCGAGTGTTTCCGCAGCGGGCGGTCGACGTGACGACTCGGATGCCATCGTCTTCGAAGCGACCGAGGAGGATGCCGCAGCATTCGTGGGGATAGGTTTCTTCGCCGTGTTGGCGGATCGCTTCGTAATCTTCGCGTTCGAATTTCAGCATGGATCGAAAACCAAGCAATTCAAAATCCCGCGTTTCGGACACAAAATCAAAGTCCCACTTCTGGCAAAACCGGCCAGAAATGAGGCACCCGAGTTTGATCAGATCGACGGGTTCATCCTTCGCTCCAGAATCGTTCGCTCAGGTACTTGTCGCCGGAGTCGCAGAGGATCGTGACGATCACCGCTTCCTGATTTTTCTTCAGCGGAAGCTCGCGTGCGATCTTGAGGCATCCCACGACTGCCGCAGCGGCAGAAATTCCCACAAGCAATCCCGCGTTTCGCGAAAGTTGGCGGGCCATTGCGTAGGCGGCTTCGGTCGAGATATCCAGGTTAGCGTCCGCAATGCTGGCGTCGTATATTTTGGGGACGATCGCGCTCGCCATGTGCTTGGCGCCTTCGATACCGTGGAATGAGGAGTCGGGCTGCAGAGAGATGCATTTCACCGACGGATTCAGTTCTTTCAAGCGCCGCGTGGTGCCGACAAAAGTTCCGCTGGTTCCCAGCATGGATACGAAATGCGTGACGTGACCTTGGGTCTGCTGCCAGATTTCGTTTGCCGTGGTGGAATAGTGCGCCTTCCAATTGGCATCGTTCGAGTACTGGTCGGCATAGAAGTATTGGTCGGGATGTTTCGAAGCCAGTTCGCGAGCCATGCGGATCGCACCGTCCGAGCCATCGGCGGGATCGGTATAAAGAATGTTGGCGCCGTAGCCGTGGAGGATCTGCTTACGCTCGCGGGAAACATTCTCAGGCATGCAGAGCGTGACGGGAAATCCTTCAGCGGCGCCGAGCATGGCATAGGCGATTCCGGTATTGCCGCTGGTTGCATCCAAAAGAATCTTGCCGGGGCGTAGCTCGCCGGTGCGACGGGCCTGCGCGACGATGTTGGCCGCAGCGCGGTCTTTCACGGATCCGCCGGGGTTATACCATTCCGCTTTGCCCAAAAGGGCTACGCCCGGCAGGTCGCGAGTCAGCGCATCGAGGCGGAGCAACGGGGTATTTCCGATGCGTTCAATGAGGCTATGGCCAAGGGTTTCACCCAGTCCTGGAGCGACTTCCCCAAGATCGGAGTATTTCTTGGGAGACGAGACCGCGGAGGCTTTGGTGGAACCGTATGTCATGTTGAACTGGATCTCCGTGACCAACGTAACGTGCTATGTGGCCGGAAACACGATATGTAGTACCTTGTTTAGATGAAAGAGCTTCGCCCGGCGATGCAGCTCCTGTAAAGTTACGCGCGGTCCTTATATCGATGCATCTAATAGACGAGCTGGAGCCGGCAAAGAAAGGTTAATTTAAACGGCAATGTCTAAAGCAATTGAAGCACGAACCTACGAAGAAGCGCTAGCTTACCTGCGCGATAACGGGTTCGACGTGACGGACGCCCCGGGCACGAACGGGAGGGTGTTTCTCCGCAAATATAATGTCTCGGCTGCGATCCAGAAGACGGCGGACGATGGCGTGAAGATCTTCGCTTATCCCGGCTACCTGATTGGAAGCGAGATTTCAAAGCTGGTCAACAAGGGATACCAGCAGTTTTTAAAGACATCGAAGAACGAGGTTCCGGCGACAGCCGACCAACTGAAGGCCCTACAGACTTTCTCTGAAGAGCTCAAGATGGCGTTAGGACTGCCCAGCCTCTATAACGAGTCGCTCGGTACCGTGAGCGAGGCTTACCAGTACGATCGCGTCGAAAATCGCGACAAGGCAGTGGTGGATCGTCCGAAGCGTCCTTGGGAAGTTGCTGGGAAGCGGGCGGTCGCGGCGAAAAAAGGCCGAGCCTAACCTAACTCGCTCGGATTAAACAATGCAGCTGGCATAGGCCAGCTTCGCTGGCCGGACAGCCGAGGGCGGCTGTCCCCACATTCCTGACCTTTTAACCTGCACATTTTTTAACAACAGTACGCCAGCTCGCCTGCGGGACGGACGAATGCGTCGGTCGCAACACGAGCATCCTCTCTATCTCACTCCTAACAAAACATCGATCGTTAGTTGATCCAGCAATTCATACGGCAGGCGCTTTTTGAGGATCGCGTCTTTGTCGAAGACATGAGACAGAAGGGACGCCGAGCCTTTCGCTGAATAACGATCCGTGGATGGGGTCTTGGGAGACGCGGCCGAGATCTCTTTGAGGATCGACTGAATCTCTTTGTCGGCATTCCATTGCGCGGCCTTCTCTTTCAGGATCAGATACGTCTTCATGCAGCCGCGGGCGAAGTCTTTCACTCCTTCGTAGTCCTCGGTACGGTAGGCGTGAGCGTCGAAGTGGCGAGCGCCATCGTAGGCAACATCTTCCAGAAATTTCACCAGCCAAAAAGCAGTCTTGGGATTCGCGGAGCCGAAGCGAAGGTCTTGATCATAGCGTCCCGAGACTTGGTCGTTGAGGTCGATGTGAAAGAGCTTGCCGCACTCCCAGGCCTGCGCGACACCGTGCATGAAGTTGAGTCCAGCCATGGTCTCGTGAGCGACTTCGGGATTGACACCGACCATTTCAGGATGATCGAGGGTGGGAATGAAGCCAAGATAGTGTCCGGTTGTGGCCATGTAAATATCGCCGCGAGGCTCGTTGGGCTTGGCTTCCATGGCGAAGCGGTATCCGTATTTCTGGGCAATGTTGTATTCGCAGAGGTAGTTGACGGCTTCGCGCAAGCGCTTGACGGCATCGTCGGCGCGGCGGCAAGCGTCGGTCTCGACACCCTCGCGACCTCCCCAAAGAACGAAGATCTTGGCGCCGAGTTCTGCGCCGAGATCCATGGCGCGCATGGTCTTCTGAATGGCGTAGGCGCGGACTTCGGGATCGTTGGCCGTAAAGGCGCCATCGCGGAAAATCGGATGGAAAAATAGCGAGACTGTCGCCATGGGGACGATGATCCCAGCTTCTTTGCAGGCGGCCTTGAACTCGCGGACGATCTTGTCCCGCTCCTTGGGAGTGGCATCGATGGGAACGAGGTCGTTGTCGTGCAGGTTGACGCCCCACGCGCCGATTTCACCGAGCACGGAAGCAATGTCATTCGGAGGAAAAACCGGGCGTACAAAGTCGCCGAAAGGATCTCGACCGCGGTTGCCAAGAGTCCACAATCCGAAAGAAAATTTGTGCTCCGGCTTGGGTTCGAAGTTCCCGTTCTTTTTGCTCATTGAATCCTTCCTGTATGGATGCGCTGGAATCATTGGGTCTGGGCCGGGTTGAGCGCAGGCGGTGAAGAGGACATCTTCCCCACGAGGCTGTCGGCTTTTTCGTGCAACTCACGTACTTTATGAAGTTCTTTCTCGGCGTCGGCGGTCTTGCCCATCGCTTGATATAGACGTCCCAACTGGTAATGCGCATCGGGTTGATTCGGCTCGAGAGCTACGGCTTTGATAAGAGCGGCCTCGGCTTCCTTATAATTCTTCTTCTGCAGGGCGATTGCGCCCAGATCGACATAAGCGATACGCAGGTCTTTGTTTGCTTTTACGGCCCGTTCTAGGAGGCGAACGGCAGCTTCGGGATGGTTGTTCTTCCATTCGATGTCGCCGAGATAGGCGAGGGCCTGAGCGTGGTTCGGATCAAGGGTTAGTTCACGCTCGAACTCCTGATGAGCTCGGTCATATCGTTGGGACTTCCAATAGAGGTATCCCAAGCCGAAATGGAGGTTGGGCTCGTTGGGGGAAATCTTCGCCGCGGCCTCGAATTCGGCAATGGCTTCCGGAGTTCTTCCCAGGCCGTCGAGCGCTTCGGCCATCAGTACATGAGTGGGAGCGGAGTCCGGACTTTGCTGGAGCAGTAGGCGGAATTCTTCTTGCGCACAGCTAAGCTTCTTGGCCCAGAGACAGCTTTGCGCCAGCATCTGATGGAGTTCTGCGTTGGATGGATCGGCCTTGGCGATTGGCTCGAGGTACTGAGACGCAAGGTCGAATTTTTTTGCACCGTAGTAGCTCATCCCCAGCAGAGTTCGCGCTTTGGTGTTCGACGGATCAGCGGCCAGCACGGAGTGAAAGGCAGACACTGCCGCGGAAAAGCGACCTTCCTTGAATTCGGCAAGACCGAGGTTGAGGCGAACTCCCGGCAGTTTCGGATTCAGCTTCAGGGCCTTGCGGTAGGCCGCAGCGGCCTCGTCGTATTTCTGTTCGCGGGCCAGATCCACGCCAAGGCTGGCAAATGCAGCGGCATCGCTTGGATTGCGGGCGGTGACGGCTCTCCATACCTGAGCAGCTTCCGGCCACTTTTGCTGTTGCTCGAGGGCCGCAGCCTGGTCCGGCGTTTGTGCGATTGCAGCCGGTATTACGAGAAAGACACATGACGGCCATCCCGCTCGCCGTTTTCGCCAAATGAGTAAGGTTGTGGAAGAAGGTTCTTGTGAGGCCTTTACTCATTTCCCCACTCTGGATTGAGATAAGGCGCGGTGATGAGAGCAGCCTGCATGGAGGAGGTTAAATTGCCGCCCGCATCAGGTTTGATGCGGGCGGCACAGGTTAAGGTCCGAAGCTCCGCTAGAACATCAGCTTCAGAGCAAGCTGCAGTTCGCGAGGATCGTACGCCGAAGTGATCTGGCCGAAGTTGCCGGAACCGAAGTTGTTTCCTAGACCTCCGGTGTTGGCATTGCCTTCGAACTGTGGATGGTTCCAGATGTTGAACGCTTCAGCGCGGAACTCCATCTTGAATCTTTCCGTGAAGGCAAAGTTCTTGAGGAGCGACATATCCCAGTTCTGACGTCCTGGACCTGTGATCGCGTCGAAGCCCAGGTTGCCGTAGCAATCGGGGCCAGTAGCGCAAGCCGGGTTGCTGAAGTTCCCTGTGAACCACTGGTTGACCGTCTTCGGATACGAGATGCCACCGGCGATATTTGGCCGGTCGCCGGAATTGGCGATGACACTGGCAGCAGTGTTGACGCCACTAATGCCGAGGTTCACTGGCGCGCCGGACTCGACCGTGACGATCGACGCAAACTCCCATCCACCGAGACCACCCCTCAGCAAGCGGCTGCTGGCGTTGCGGAAGAAGGGCAGGTCGTAGACGAAGTTGGTGAAGAATACGTTGCGGCGATCGTAAATCGACGGGCCGTAGTCATACTTCCAGCCAGCATACGGATTCGTCGCGTTGTTGAGGTCGCCGCCGCTGCCGGTGGCAGTGGTCGCGTCCATCGCTTTGGAGAGTGTGTAGGACACCTGGAGGTGCAGGTCGCGGCGAATCTTGCCGTTCAACGTGGCCTGCAGCGAGTTGTATTTCGCATTTGCAGCGTCAAAGGCCAGGCGCATATTGCCATAGCCGGGATAGGTGAGATTCGTGAAGTCCAGAGCACCAGCTTTAACCTCACCCGGCAAAGCGGCCAGCGGAGGAAGGTTGACGGCCTGGTAGTAGTTTTCCGCGCGCCCCTGGCTGCCGACGTAGGACACCGACAGCACCGCATTGGTACCGATCGACTGCTGGATTCCCATGCTGTACTGCGAGCTTCGCGGCGGAGGATAGTGAGTACTGATACCGGTGACGCCGAGCGGCAGAACCGGCAACTGCGCGGCCGAGATGACGTTACCAGCGGAAGAGCCGCTGATGCTGAGTCCCGGATTGTCGAGAGCGACGTTATTGAGGGTCGGGTTCGGATCTCCCGGCGGATTCACGGCTCCGTTGTACATATCGTTGCCTTGAATGCGCTCATACATCAATCCGTAACCGCCGCGGAGGATGGTCTTACCTCGACCGGTCAGGTCATAGGCAAAGCCGAGCCGCGGTCCCCAGTTGTTCCAGGAGTTGTTCACCAAGCCCTTGGGAATTCCGTTCACTCCGCCGGTTCCCATTCCGTTGAGATAGAACTGGTAGCCGTTCAGGATTGGATTGGTGCTCGTGACCAGACCCGGGCTCGGGCCACCGGGGCACAGAGGAACTGAATTGGCGCTGCAGATGTGGCCGTTCGAATCAAACGTAGCAGCATCCGCCGGGTTGTAAAGGTTGGGATAGAAGTTCGAGGAGAGTTTGTTCGCCTCGTAGGTATGCGGAATCCCATCCCATCGCAGGCCGAGGTTCAATGTCAACCGGCTGTTCACACGCCAGTTGTCCTGAACATAAGCGGCCGGGGAGACGTTATTCCAGTGACCGCTGATTTTGTTGCCGTCCTCGGAGTACGCCTGAGCGTCGCCGAGAAGATAGTCAGCGAAGTCATAGCCGGTGAAAGAACCGTTGAAAGTAAAGTTGCCTTCCGTGTTAGCAAAGGCATCCTGAATCTTCTTGTAAAGCGCCCAGCTGAAACCGAACTTCAGCTGATGCGCGCCCTTCGTCCAAGAGAGATCGTCGCGAATCTGGTAATCGTCCGCCTTGTTGTTCCAAGGAGTCCAGTTTGCGGTGTAATCTGTTCCAGTGACGCCGGACAAGTTGATGGACGGTATTCGATTGTTCTGGTTCGGACCACCGAACAGGCGGTTGAACGTGAAGCCGGTAGGCGCGGAGACCAGGCCTTGCGGAATGATGGCAATGCGATTGCCGTTGTAGTTGAATGCGACCTCGTTCAGCAGCGTGGGGCTGATGACATAGGTTGCGTGCACGACGGCGCTATAGGCCGGATTTCCGAACGTGTTGCTGATGGCTGGATCGTTATCGCCGCTCCACATCGTGGTGCCGAAGTCCTGCGAAACCTGCTCCGAGATCCAGTGTCCGAAAATCGAGAACTTACTGTTGAACTGATGGTCGATACGGACGATCTCTTCGCGCAGATCCGTGGGTGAGTTGTTGCCGCCCTTGAAGAAGTCCCCGGAGTTCGCTGCAGGGAAAATCCCGCCGTACTTGCCCCCGGCTGTCAACAGAGTGGCGGCGTTGGGGCTGATCATGCACGACGGAATTGTGTTATTTGGGAAGGGCGAACCGGGCACAACACCCGCGGGAGCCACTCCACCGGGGCAATTCTTAAACTGAATGGCTGCCGGAACGACAGTGAGTGCAGGATCGGTGGCGATGCTGGGTTTCCCGTTGAAGGTGGTGGGGAGGACGGCGCCATTCGCCGTCGGATATGAGCTCGCCTGCGGAACGAGCTGGTTGAGCGTACCACCGTCAATCTCCTTGCGCCATTCCATATTGAAGAAGAAGAAGGTGGGGTGGCTCTTTGCGATAGGAACCTGACCGCCGAAGTTAAATCCGTAAATGTTGTACCGGAGTTCGGGAACAACCAGCGGAGGGTTAAAGAAATAGTTGCGGGCGTTGAGGGCGTCGTTACGGAAGAACTCCCAAGCCTCGCCGTGATACTGCTTGGTTCCGGACTTGATCACGGTGCTGATCTGCGCTGCAGAGGCCAAGCCATATTCCGCACTGTAGTTCGACGTCATATTACGGAACTCAGCGAGCGAATCGATGGAGGGCATGACGCTGCCGCTGCTGCCGCCGCGATCGAGGTTCTCTCCGCCGTCAATCAGTTGAAGATTGTGGCCGGAGCGCTGGCCGTTGATGCTGACGGTGCTGTCACCGCTGACGGGAGTGAAGGAAACCTTAGACATCTGAAGGCTCGATGCGCCAGGAGCCAAGGCAAACAACTCATAAAGGCTGCGGCCGTTGGTAGCAAGCTGAGTGATCTGCTGCCCGGTGATGACATTGCTTACCTCGCCGCTGTCCGTCTGCACTGCGATGGCGTTGGCTTCGACGGTCACCTGCTCTTGGGCGCTCCCTAGTTGCAGTTTGAAGTCGATACGGCTGCGATCGCCGACGTCGAGGGTGATGCCCTTTTGCTCGGCCACTTTAAACCCCGAAGCCATAACGCGCACGGTGTAACGCCCGATATGAAGGTCGGGCGCCACATACTGGCCGTCGCTGTTGCTGGGGAGGGTGCGGGAGACGCCAGTGTCATTGTTAGTGATGGTAATAGTCGCGTTGGCGACGGATGCACCGGTGGGGTCGGTCACGGTGCCGACGATAGTCGCTTCCTGGGCGAAGGCCGATGTGGCGAACGCCGCTAAAAAGAAAAAGAAAAGGGTGAACAGGGTCGCTAGACGCGCAACTTTGCTTCGTCTTACGGCTAAGCCCAAAGTCTCGGCATACGCGGGCGAGAGGGATATCATTTGCCAGCCTCCAGAATTTCTTTGTTTTGGCAGAGAAACGTCAAACAGAAACGTCAAACAATGGGACGTGTGTTTTCGTAAACGTTTACGGTTTACAATCCCTTTACAACCGTTGTCAAGCACAAAATCGATTTTCAAGCGGAACGGGTGTCGCGAAAGTGAATAAAGTACTCAAATCAGGTCCACATGGGCTGGGAACCTTCGATCGGGTGCCTGCGAAGGCGCCCGGGAAGGAAAAACCCGCAAAAAAAGTAATGCTCCAAGTCCAAGAAGGCGGAGCTATACTGCAGGAAACAACGGGCTCCAGGAGCAAGTAAAAAAACGTTCTGGGGGTGCAGTGCGATGTTTCCTCGGATTGTATTCGGATCCTTATTCCTCGGCATGTTATTGCCTATCAGTATGTTAGCGCAGCAAACTCCTGCCCCTGCCGCCGCAGTAATCGAGTTTCCGGTCATGCTGAAGCAGAATGTAGTAGCCGGCAAAACCGCAGTCGGAACTAAGGTCCAAGCGAAATTGATGATGGCCACGTTGCAGAATGGCACCGTGATTCCAAAGAATGCTCTGTTTTCGGGAGAAGTGGTGGAATCTGCAGCAAAGTCAGCGACAACTCCGTCGCGATTAGCGATTCGGATGGATACGGCCACGTGGAAAGACGGCTCCGCGTCTGTGAAGATTTACTTGACTCCATGGTATTACCCGACGGTAGAGCAAGCAGGGCAGGACCTGCAGTACGGGCCAACCCAGTCAGCTAAAGGCACTTGGAACGGGGCAGGAGAGTATCCGGCCTCGAATACACACGTTTATCGACCCTTCCCGACCGGTGATTCCGACCCGAAGTCGTCTATACCCGATACACCGAGTTCGGTCCCCAGCAGCCACCGCGCACCAATGAAAGATATTGATTCTGAGGATGATAGCGACGGGGCAATCACGCTCGTTTCAAAACATGCAAACATTAAATTGGATCACTTTACGACTTACGTCCTGGCAACGGCTAATCCAGTTCCTGTCAAATAACCCGGAACGGTAAAGATACGTTGCTCGGTGTCTTCTCTAGCCCCGTAGGTTCACTACTTTTCTTGACCTCGCCATTTCGCTGTGCTACAAGCGACGGTCGACCGTAATCGTTAACGGAGCGGTTCGTTAGTCTGGCCCTTTCGGGGTCGGGCTGATCGAATCGTACGGTTTGCTCGGAGGAGACTTCCATGAAGGTGCGCTTTCGGAACATTTTTCAGCTGCTCTCTTTTTTGATTCTCATCATTGCCAGTTCCGCCGCCCAAACAAACAGCGGTGCGCTGTATTTGAATCCTTCTCAGCCTGTGGATGCGCGGGTCGACGACCTGATCAAGCGAATGACGCTGGAGCAAAAGGCTTCGCAATTGATCAATCAGGCGCGAGCCGTGCCGGAGCTTCAAATCCCGGCGTACGACTGGTGGAGCGAGGCGCTGCACGGAGTGGCGCGCGCCGGAACGGCAACCGTGTTTCCCGAACCCATTGGATTGGCTGCAACGTTTGACGATCAACTCGTCCACCAGATGGCCATTGCGATTGGTACCGAAGCGCGGGCCAAACATGACCAGGCAGTGAAAGCAGGGCGCCGCGATATTTACGAGGGGCTGGATTTCTGGTCCCCGAACATCAACATTTTTCGCGATCCGCGATGGGGACGCGGACAGGAAACTTATGGTGAAGATCCTTTTCTGACCGGTCGGATGGGCGTAGCGTTCATTACCGGACTTCAAGGCGATGATCCGAAATATTTTCGCGTGATCGCTACGGCCAAACATTACGCGGTCCATAGCGGCCCCGAGACAACGAGACATATGGTGGATGTGCAGGTGTCGAAGCACGATGAAGAAGACACGTATCTGCCAGCCTTCCGCGCGGCCATCACCGAGGGCAAAGCCGAATCGGTGATGTGTGCTTACAACCGCGTGAATGGGCAGCCGGCATGTGCCAATACTTTCCTGCTGCAAGACACATTGCGCGGTGCGTGGAAGTTTAACGGATACGTGGTTTCCGATTGCGACGCCGTCGTCGACATTTTTCAGGGACATCACTTCGCGAAGAGCCAGGCAGAAGCTGCCGCCGATGCTATCAAGACGGGGATGGACAATGAATGCGCCGACTACATCACCATTGTGAAGGACATGCATGACTACCAGCCATTCATAGACGCGGTGAAGCAGGGGCTTCTGACGGAGGCGGACATCGACGTGGCCCTGAAGCGCCTCTTCACAGCGCGCATGCGGCTCGGAATGTTCGATCCGCCGAACTCGGTACCTTATGCAAATACGCCGGAGTCGGAAATTGACAGCACGCCACACCGCGCACTGGCATTAAAGACGGCCCAGGAATCGATGGTGCTTTTGAAGAATGACGGAACGCTGCCGTTGCGTGAGGCCGTGAAGAAAATCCTGGTGGTCGGTCCGCTCGCCGAATCAACTGAAGTGCTGTACGGCAACTATAGCGGGACGCCATCGCACGCAGTCAACGTGCTGGAAGGAATCCGCAAGCAGTTCCCGAAAGCGCACGTTTCGTATGAACCCGGCACGAGTTTTCTGAGCGACAAGCCGGTGAACGGGGACCCGCTGGTCGCGGCAGTTTTAGCGGCGGAAAAGGCGGACGTGATCGTCGCCGTAGTTGGCATCACTTCGAAGCTCGAGGGCGAAGAGATGAAGGTCGATGTGCCCGGATTCCACGGCGGCGACCGGACCAACCTGAATCTGCCGGAAGAAGAAGGAGCACTGCTCGGCGCTTTGAAAGGAAGCGGAAAGCCTCTGGTGGTTGTGCTCATGAATGGAAGCGCGCTGGCAGTGAACTGGGCAAACGATCACGCGAACGCCATCATCGATGCGTGGTACTCGGGCGAAGAAGGCGGAACCGCGATCGCTCAGACTCTGGCGGGAGTGAACAATCCGGCCGGAAGGCTGCCCGTCACTTTCTATAAGGGTGTGGAACAACTGCCTGAGTTCGACGATTATGCGATGAAGAATCGAACATATCGCTACTTCACCGGGGAGCCCCTGTATGGCTTTGGACACGGCTTGAGTTATACGACCTTCGGATACAGCGGCCTGAAATTATCGAATGCTTCGCTGCAGGCCGGGGATCCGCTGGATGTGGAAGTAGACCTGAAGAACACTGGCAGCCGCGATGGCGACGAAGTAGCAGAACTCTATATTAGTTTTCCGAAGCTTCCGGGGGCGCCACTGCGAGCGCTGCGCGGGTTTAGCCGCGTCAGCCTGAAGGCGGGCGAGCAGAAACACGTGAAGGTGACGCTGAGTCCGCGCGATCTGAGCTACGTGAACGAAGCTGGCGATCGATTTGTTTCCGCGGGAGATTACCTCATCACGATCGGCGGAGGACAGCCTGGAACGGGCGCGCCTCATGCAGAAACTCATCTGACGATTCAGGGAGAGCAGAAGTTGCCGGAGTAAGATGGAAACAGGCGAGTAGCGCCGATTCCGCATGATTGCAGGTTATGTCCGAAGTTTGCTGACTGTAGTTTTTCTTCTCCTGCTCGCGAGCGCTCCACCCTCGGTGCGCTCGCAGTCGCAAGTTGCACAGAATTCCGCTGCGCCAGCAGGCGAGAGCGCGATCCGGTTCGCGTTCCAGCCCATCGACTTCAAGCTCGATAGTGATGAAACGCCAGAGCGGCATGCGCCGGAGACGATGGCCGGCGGCGTCGCCGTTTTCGATTACAACAACGACGGAAAGCTCGACATCTTCTTCACCAATGGCGCGGATCTCAAGACGCTGAAGAAAGACTCTCCAAAATATTACAATCGTCTGTTCGAAAACGACGGCAAAGGTCACTTTACCGACGTGACCGAGAAGGCAGGACTCGCCGGCTCGGGCTACGACACGGGTGTGGCCATCGGGGATTACGACAATGATGGCTATGAAGACATCTTTGTTGCGGGGGTGTATCGCAACACCCTTTATCACAATAACGGCGATGGAACGTTCACCGACGTTACCACCAAGGCTGGATTGAACAAGCCGGATGCGGAATTCGGTCCGTTATGGTCGGTGGCTGCAGCCTGGGTGGATGTAAACAACGACGGACTGCTCGATCTGGTAGTTATCAACTACCTGAAATGGGATTTTGATCACGAACCAGATTGCCAAGGTTACGGGCACCGGGACTATTGTCATCCGAAGATGTACAAGCCGACGCCGAACCAGCTATTCGTCAACAAAGGAGATGGGACTTTTCGCGATGCATCGTCCGAGGCGGGATTTCGCGCACATCCCGGCAAGGGGATGGGCATTGCAGCGGCCGACTCAGAGCTCACTGGCAGGATGGATTTGATCGTCCCCAACGACAAGTTGATGAATTCGTTTTACCGCAATAAGGGCGGCGGGAAATTTGAGGAAGTCGCGTTCGATGAAAACGTCGCGCTGCGCGAAGACGGAACGTACATTTCTGGCATGGGAGTGGATTTTCGCGATCTGGATAACGACGGCTATCCGGACATCGTGATTGTCGCGTTGGATGGAGAGACGTTCCCTATCTACAAAAATACCGGCAAGGGTAGCTTCATCGAGGTGACGCGTGAGAGCGGGATGACGAGGCAAAGCCTGCCGATGTCGGGTTACTCCCCAATGATCGCCGATTTCGACAACGACGGATGGAAAGACATTTTCGTTTCGCGCGGGCACGTGCAGTCGCTGCTATCGGCACCGAATCTTTCGATCGAACAGCCGAATACTGTATTCCGGAATCTCGGCGGGATGACGTTTTTGGCTTTGACGGAAGAAGCCGGGTTCAAAACGCAGGCTCCGTCGCGGCATCGGGGATCCGCCGTTGGGGATTTGAACGGAGACGGGAAGCTGGATGTGGTCGTAAGTGCGATCAATGCTCCGGCGGAGATCTGGATGAATCAAAGTCCGGGCGCTTCTCATTGGATCGAGTTCAAATTGCAAGGGACCAAGAGTAATCGCGACGGCATTGGTGCACGGATCAAAGTTGCGACCAAATCTGGCGCGCAATACAACCACATGACAACCAGCTGCGGCTACGCCTCATCAAGCGCGGGGCCGGTACACTTCGGGCTAGGGGCAAATGCTTCGGCAGATCTTGTGGAGATCCACTGGCCTTCGGGGATCGTGCAGACCATGCGCGACGTGGCGGGGGATAGGATTGTTGCCGTGAGGGAGCCGGCGAAATAGGGAGTGCTGGCTACGCAGCGAAGCGCGCAGCCAGCGTTACTCGATCTGTCGTAAGGCGGGATATATCTTGCGATAAGTTCCGTACGCTTTCTGCATCGTTGCCGAATCCAGCGGGTGGGGAGTGATTCGCTTCGCTACTTTCACGATCGCGTCGCAGGCTTGCTCAACTGAGCTCCAGCCTCCTGCCCCAGTGCCTGCGAGAATTGCGGCACCATATGCCGCACCTTCCTCCGCAGCGACAATCTCTACTTCGCGACCGTATACGTCGGCCTGGATCTGACGCCACAGCGGCGAGCGTGCGCCACCTCCGCCCAATCGGATCGACGTCACTGGAATTTTCATCTCGTCGAAGATGGTGAATGAATCCTTCAGGCTGTAGGCCACACCTTCCATGATTGCGCGGATTACGTGAGCGCGCGTGTGCGAGGCCGTGAGACCGACGAGCGCGGCACGGGCGTTCGGATCGAGGTGAGGCGTGCGCTCGCCCATCAGATAGGGCGCCCAGAACGCTCCCTCGGAACCTGCGGGCGCGGTACTGGCCTCTTCGGCGAATACATCGTAAGGATCGCGTCCATCTTTCTTCTGTAGCCCCGGAGAGGCTGCGCCGAACTGATCGCGATACCAGCGCAGGGATAAGCCGGCAGCTTGCGTAACCCCCATTACGTGCCAGCGTCCGGGAATGGCGTGACAGAAAGTGTGCAGGCGGCCTTGTGGATCCATCGCTGGGCGATCGGTCGACGCAAAGACGACGCCCGAGGTTCCAATCGTGGCGCTCACTGCGCCCGCGCGGGCAATGCCCATGCCAACAGCACCGGCTGCTTGATCTCCGGCCCCGGCGACTACAGGAGTTCCAACGCGCAGTCCGGTGGCTTCCGCGCCGGCCGGAGAAACTTTGCCGCATACTTGCGGAGACTCGAACAATACGGGAAGCAAGTTTTCTTTGATACCAGTTTTGTTAAGCACTTCAGCGGACCAGCGGCGATTCGCCACATCGAGCAGCAGCGTTCCGGATGCATCGGCCATATCGATGGCGCGCTCTCCGGTGAGACGAAAGCGAACGTAATCCTTCGGCAACATGACATGAGCAACGCGGTTCCAATTCTTGGGCTCGTTCTCGCGCACCCAGAGAAATTTCGTGAGCGTGAAATTCGTGAGCGGAGGATTGCAGGTCAGACGAATCAGGGTGTCGCGCCCAAACATCTGCTCGAGCTCGCGGCTTTGGGCTTCGCTGCGCTGATCGCACCAAATAATTGCAGGGCGCACAACTTCATCCGCGGAATCAAGCAGCACAGCGCCGTGCATCTGTCCGGAGAACCCGACACAGGCAATCTGGTCGGGGCTCAAGCCGGAGGTTTGAAGAGCCTTTCGCACCGCCGCGCCGCAGGCTTTCCACCAGTCATGAGGATCCTGTTCAGCCCAGCCCGGCCGGGGACTGGCAAAATTCTCGTGCTCCGCTGAAGCGGAGGCGACAATTCTTCCCTGCTCATCGATCACCAGTGCGCGCGTGCCACCCGTACCAACATCAATGCCTAAGTAATTCATCGTTCCTTCTCAAGTTCGGGATCAAGCGATATCTTCCGATAGCGAACGGGCGCTGGGACGGAGTGCGCGTTCCGTCTGCTTCGCAGATTCTTGCGATTGCCTCCGCAAAAAGAAGTCGAGATTACCTCTCATCACCAGATGCGGGGCCAAGGCGAGTTGATGGGAGCGACGTCCGCCCTCAGCCAAGAATTCGTGCAACATGCGAAGCGCCATCTCCCCTTGAGCGCGAGGACGCTGATAGATTGTCGCCGCTACCGCTCCTGACCGAATCTCGGGTACCAAGTCAGGGAATAAATCCGTGGTGATGATAGTCAGCCGGTCCAATAGGTTCGCGTCGCGCGCAGCTTTCAAAACCGGTATGGAGGCCTCGGTCGTGACATAAATTCCGGCAAGTTCGGGATGCTCTTCAAAAACTTTGCTGCATTTGCGGTAGGCTTCCTTGTCGATGTCGTGATCTTCGATCGGTTTCAGCAACTCCAGGCTCGGGTAAAACGATTTCAAGGTGGCCTCGAACGCGCTGCACTTCTCGGCGTGTTCGGTAATCGCCATATCGAAGACGGTGATCGCGACGCAGCCCTTTTTCTCTCCGACAAATCGGCCCATGAGATCGGCGGCGATCGAACCGCTGGCAAGCGTATCGATCGCAACCATTCCGAGGCGGCCGCTGTTTGGGGCGTCAGTCGCAACACACACGACTGGGATGCGCGCCCGCGAGGCGCGGCGAATATGCGGACGCAAAGTTTGAGGACGGCTGGGGAAGGTAATGATGCCGTCCACCTTATCGTCGATGGCAGCTTCCAGAGCGGCTTCTTCGCCTTCGCCGAGGCTGGGGCAGGTTCGAAATTCCACCTCAACATTTTCGAGCAGGATGGATGCGGCTTCTTTGCGAATGCCGTTGCGTACTTCGTCCCAGAAAGACGTGGTGCCCTGGGGGGTGTTTACCGAAATACGTAGGGTCTTTCTCGAAGACAAATATCTGGCCGCGAGGTTGGGTCGATAACCGAGATTCCTCGCCACCTGCAGGACTCTCGCCTTGGTCTCTGGACTCACACCGGGATTGTCATGCAGGGCTCGATGGACGGTTCCGATCGATGTGCCTAGGGATTTTGCTATGTCACGGAGCGTAGTGGGAGGTTGACCCATTATTGGTGGCCCGCGTCGTGGCCGGCCGAACACCCAGCACAAAATATTCTGGTGGGGAGCCGAGCTCCTCCCCAGAACCGTAAACGTTAACGGAACTTCGGGAAATGTGCAAGGCAGAGGGAAAACGTTTAACCCTTTGTTTTTAGGGAAGGAAAGCGCGAGGCTTTGTTGTTTTAATTAATTAATGTAGCGAAGCTCCCACTCGGCCCTTCTGGTCGGGAATGTTTGAAAGGCGATAGATCCAGTTGCAGATAGCATCGCGCCAGACTACGGCTTCCGAGGCTTGGTATTCGAATCGCGGAATGATGTCGCGATAACGTTCGTCGTCGATGTGTCCCTCGACCGTCTTCCACTGCGTAATAAAATCGCGCGCTTGCTCTGCTCCATCATAGTGCGAATCGTAAACGTGCTGGATCACGGTTTTGCCCGAATGAAGAACATACGTGTAGGGCATGTGATGGAAAAAAAGCAGCAAGTTGTCAGGACAGTTAGCGAGCGATTCGTAAATTTTCTGTACGTCGGGAGGATACTGTCCAATGTAGCCTGTGCCTGTAGCCACGGTTCGATCCATGCCGATCCCCTGATGGTCGGCACGATGCCATTGTCCCCAGCCGTTTTCTTCGGAAGATTCCGGGCCAGGATCGTAATGATTCCCAGTAATCGTGGTCAACGTTCCAGCGCCCAAGGGACCGGTGTAATTTTCGTAGACGTGCCAGGAACTCAGTTGCAGGTGGTCGATGGTCTTGACGACCAGCGGATCGCTGCCGAAAGTCAGTCGAGTCCATTCATCGACGATCGTTTCCGAAGTGAGATTTGGGTCCCATGCGAGGCGACCGAAACCATAGAGATTCGCCATCGCGAGCGGACTGCCTAGCCAATTAGCGTCCATGCCGACATTGGCGACTCCGGCAAATCCGGCGACGGGACGGTGAAAAACGCGGCCGGAAACGAGATCCTTCACCGCCGTCGATTTGCCGTCGATGCGCATGTCAAAGTCGAGGACTTCTTTCCACATCGGGACGAGGAAGCAGAGTTGCCGTTGCTGTCCCGTGTATTCCTGCGTGATCTGCAACTCGATGGCTTCGTTGGTGCGATGCAGGCCGGCGAAGAGAGGAGATGCCGGTTCGCGCACCTGGAAATCGATTGGGCCATTCTTGATTTGAATGATGACGTTGTCGTCAAACGCGCCGTCGAGGGGATGGAAATTATCGTAGGCGGCCTTGGCGCGATCATTTTTCAAATCGTGCCAATCGAGGTGATGGTTGTACACGAACGCGCGATAGAACACGACGCCGCCATGTGGCTTGAGAGCGCGGGCGATCACATTCGCGGCGTCAGCGGGACTTCGGCCGTAGGTGGACGGACCGAGCCGCCCTTCAGAGTCGGCTTTAACGACGAAGCCGCCAAAATCCGGGATCTGGCGATAGATCTCGTCAACTTTTTTTCGCCACCAGTCAGCAACGCGCGGATCGAGAGGGTCAAAGGTGTCCAATCCTCCCATTACCTTTGGACTACTCAGATCGACCGACATCGAGAGCCGCACTCCCCACGGACGGAAAACATCCGCGATGCGCCGGACTTGCGCAATGAAGTCGTCTTCGAGGACACCGGGAGCTGCATTGACGTTGTTGATCGTGCATCCGTTAATTCCGATCGAAGCAAGAATGCGAGCATATTGACCGGCTCGAGTGAGATCATCTCGGACTTTTCCGTTGGCAAAAAAGATGGAAGATCCGCCATACCCGCGCTCAATGTGGCCATCGAGGTTGTCCCACTGATTGACCCACCGAACGGGAGCATAGGGCTGCTGCACCTCGTTAATCTTCGCCAGGCTCTTACCGCGAGCGACCTTACTCAAAAGGGCAAACGCACCATAAAGGACGCCGCGATCCGTCGAGCCGGCGATGATGAGGCATTCTGATCCGTGAACTCGCGCGGTTGTGATCCAGTAACCATCCGGTCCCAGCGCTTGTGGTGCGGCCAGTTTTGGCGCTATCTCGCGGACTCTGTCGAGCGTTCCAAGAACGATCGCGTTGCCATTTACCTCCGAGCTTGGAGAAAATGTCCTGCCGAGCATCCGTGCGGCATCGCGGGTTAATTCTTTCTGCGCAGTCTTGAGAATCAGGGAATCGCCGAGCGGCACGATTTTTTCGGGCAGATGCTTGTAATTCTTGGCAGCTTGCTGACTCAGCGGAGAGTAGCGAAGCCAGGTCTCGGCTCCGGTTTCGGCGATGACGTGACACGACAGGATTGAAGCAACAAGAAAAGCTACTGCCGATATTCGCAGCATCACTCTTACAGGGCAGATTGCGCTCGTCACAAATAACTACCTCAGGTATTCGAGTATACGAGGAGACGCCACATGATAAGGACGGCAGGTCCCCGCAGTTAGCTCGCGCTTCCTGATAGTCTCAAACTAGCCCTTCAGGAGAACGCGTCGCATTGCCACCACTGATTAATGTACGAAGTATCTCGAAGTCATTTGGAGCAGCACCGCTGTTTCAGAACGTGTCTTTCACGGTGTCCGAGGGGGACCGCGTCGGACTGATTGGCCCGAACGGCTCGGGCAAGTCCACCCTCCTGCGAATTCTTGCCGGAACAGAAACTCCCGATGATGGAGAAATCGCCGTCCGAAAACGAATTCGCATGAGTTATGTGGAGCAGGAATCCGTCTTTCAGTCCGGAGACACCGTGAGATCGGTAGTTGACGCTGCTTTGAAGCGCGCTGCCGTGGCGGAGTCCGAGCGTGGGACTCGTTTCGCGGAGACGTTGGGGCGCGCAGGCTTTGCGGATTTGGAGGCGGAAGCTGCGGCTTTATCGGGCGGCTGGCAGAAGCGATTGGCCATCGTCGAAGCGCTGGTGCAGGGGCCTGACATCCTGCTTCTGGATGAGCCGACCAATCATCTGGATCTGGCCGGTATTGAATGGCTTGAAGAGGTGCTGGAGGAGGCTGGATTCGCGTGCGTGGTGATCAGTCACGACCGCTATTTTCTCGAGAATGTTGCGACCGAGATGGCGGAACTCAGCCGAGTGTATCCCGACGGATTACTCCGCGTGCGGGGACGGTACAGCACGTTCCTGGAGAAGAAAGAGGAATTCCTGCACGCGCAATCGAAGCGGCAGGAGGCTCTCGAAAACCTGGTGCATTCCGAGATCGAGTGGCTGAGGCGCGGGGCGAAGGCTCGAACGCGAAAATCCAAAGCGCGCATCGACAAGGCCGGCGAGCTGATCGAAGAACTCGCTGACCTGAACACGCGAAGTCGCACCGGCACTGCTCAGATCGATTTCTCCGCGACCGACCGCAAGACTAAGCGGCTGATCGAACTTGGCGACGTTGGATACGAAATCGGCGGACGTCAACTATTCCAAGGTTTAAACTTCGTGATCTCGGCGGGGCTGCGCGTGGGATTGGTCGGTCCGAATGGCAGCGGCAAAACGACGCTGCTTCGCCTGGTGCGGGGAGAAGTGGCGCCAACGTCCGGCGACATTCGTCGAGCTGAGAAGTTGCGGATTGTGTACTTCGATCAGCGGCGAGAACTCGATCCCACCGTTACCCTCCGCCGAGCGCTTGCTCCGGAGGGCGATTCGGTCATCTATCAAGATCGGGTTGTGCATGTGGCATCGTGGGCAGCGAAATTTCTTTTCAAGAACGAACAGCTCAATCAACCGGTCGACAGGCTTTCCGGCGGAGAACGGGCGAGGGTTCTGATCGCGCAGTTGATGCTCCAACCGGCGGACGTGCTCTTGTTGGACGAGCCGACCAATGATCTCGACATTCCAACCCTCGAAATCCTCGAGGAGAGTCTGCTTGAATTCCGCGGATCGTTGGTGCTCGTGACGCATGATCGCTACATGCTCGACCGCATCTCCACCATTGTCCTTGGCCTGGACGGCAAAGGCGGGGCGGAGCGCTTTGCTGACTATTCGCAATGGGAAGTGTGGCAGGAGGAACGGGAACAATCCGAACAAGGGTCCGCGCGAGTTGCGGCGAAGACGACGTCAGGTCCCGCGACGTCTTCGAAGAAGAAACTTTCCTACCTCGAAGCCCGCGAATATTCCGCCATCGAGGAACGAGTCGCCGCTGCCGAAGAAATTCTGGATTCCAAACGTGTTGCGGCTGAAGATCCGGCAATCGCCAGCGACGCAACCCGTCTCATGAATGCTCACAAGAAATTGGAAGATGCCCAGAACGAAGTGGACACTCTCTACGCGCGATGGGCGGAACTCGAGAAGAAACAGCAAGCCTGAGCGTCACGACGCCAGAGCGAACGCAATGATCGTCCTCCCACGTTTATCGTTGCGTTCCTCAGCTTGTTTTACCAGACGCGATTCGAGATCGTCGGGGTCGGGCTTCATTTCGCAGGCGGCAATTTCCTCATCCGACGCGCCTTGAAAGCAGAGTTCGCAAACTCCCAGACCATCTTCGGAACGAACCGGCGGACCGAAAACGCGGCACGTCATGGGGCGCGATTCGTAGAGCTCACAGAGACCTGTCTGAGGATCGAGCACGGGGCAGGGCTCATCGTTGGCAAAATCGGCAAACTGCTGATCAGCTTCTTCGCCTTCGTTGAGCACGCCCGTCGTGGGGTCGCCCGGAAACTCCGTCGAGAGGCGCTTGACTGACGCACGAGCGCGTTGCCTTAGTTGGGCGGCGCGCTTTGGATCACGCGATCTCAGTTCAGCAAGGCCTCGCTGCAACCGCATCGCGTCAAGCTGATTGATGGCGAATGCGCCGATGCAGCACTGCGTGCATGCCGGACGGCAAACCAGCCAGTCCCCGCTCCGACGCGTCGCATCAGCTAGAGCGGAATCCACAATTTGAATCAGTTTCTGATCGCCGGAAGATGGGAAACGAGACCGCACATTCATCAGGATAGCGCATGCACTGGAGTCACCAATGACACCCCCGGAAGATCGGCCCAACATCAACTGCGAGACTGATCTTTACGATGGAATTTTTGCGTTGGACTACCAACCACGTTTGCTCCAAAGTGATGTGTGCCTCTCCTGCAAGGTCGCAGAAGAGCACCCAACATTCAAATTGGGTTCCCCACGAATGGGTCATCGTCAGTCCATCTGACCAAGTCGTCTAAACATTTTTAAGGCTGCACCCGCCGAAGATTAGCGGCGGATGCAGAGCCATATATACAGCGAGGGAACAACGTGCTGGAAAAGAAAAACACAGTCAATTTGCGAACCGTTGCAGAGCGGGCAGGGCTGGCGCCCTGTTCAGTTTCGGCGATTCTAAACGATACCCCGGCAGCGAAGGCCATTCCGCAAACCACGAAGGATCGCGTCTTTCGCGCGGCTGCGGAACTGAATTATCGCCCTAACTTGTGGGCGAGGTCGTTGCGAACGAAGCGGACTCGCATGGTAGCTGCGATCGCTCACGACTTTGGTAGAGGCGCAGTCGCGCGGGTTGTGGCTGGCGTGCAGAGCCGACTCCATAAGAAGGGATACTTGCTGGCTCTCGGTACTCCCGACTTCGAGGAAGCCAACCACATCTCCGCCCAGTTCCAGCAGCGCGGAATTGAAGGCGTCATCGCCATCGAAGCGATTGTGCCCATGCAAATGGACTTGCCAGTGGCATCCGTCGAATTCGCGTATGTCACATCATCTGAGGTTTTGTCGGAAGATGAGCACGCTTGGCTTGCGAAGCTGGGCGAGTCGGCGGCCGACACTATTATTCGGCAGATAGAGCAGGAAAATAGTTCGCGCCGGATGAACGTCGACGCAAAACTTCCATCGAGTTACTTCGGACTTCCGAGCCCAGTGATAGCGACGGCAGTTGCTGCGCGGGAAAGCGCTTAGCAGCGTCTTGTTTCGTAATTGATTTCTGTGTACGCCGAAGCAGGCTTCCCCCGCCGCGCTTTGGCTTTTTTGTGCGCAAAAAGATTAATCGCCGACAATCCAAATTCAACAGGAAATTCAGCGTCGTGTTTGCGCGACCCGGCCAACAGCTGCTAGGCCGTTTGGGAGAAATGCTGTCCTGAATCCGTAGTTGAGTCTTCAGGAAGATCCAGGCGGACATCGCAAAGTTCTCCGATTAAACTCCCCGCCCAACGGAAAACATTGTTCTCGCGGACAGTTCGGCGCATGCGCTGCATCCGCAACTGTTTTTGCTCCGGAGCCATCTCCAGCGCCGCACGAATCGCTTCGGCAGTCTTGTCGATGTCGTAGGGATTCACCTGCAACGCGTCAGCTAATTCGCGCGATGCACCTGCGAAGCAACTGAGAATAAGGACGCCGCGCTCATCGTGGCGGGTAGCAACGAATTCTTTTGCCACTAGATTCATACCGTCGTGCAGTGACGTGACGAGGCAAAGGTCGGCAGCGCGGTAATACGCTTCCACTTCTTTATGATTGTGCTGCCGATTGAGGAGCACGATCGGCTTCCACTGGCCGGCTTGAAATTTCCAATTGATACGATCGGCTTCGGCCTCCACTTCGGCCTGCAAGTCGTGATAACGCTTGATGTGAGTGCGGCTGGGCGCGCCGATCTGCACGAATGTAAAGACGCCTTGATATCTCGGATACTTCTCAAGAAATCTTTCGACCGCAAGAAAACGCTCCAGAATTCCCTTGGTGTAGTCGATGCGATCCACACCGACTCCCATCAACGCCGCTTCGACGCCGAGAACCTTTAACAAAGCTCCGCGCTCCTCGTAAGCGGACTCACGAGGAACTTGAGGGACATCCACCGACTCCACACTGATGGGAAACGGACGTACAGCCGTCCTGTGCTCAAGTCGCTGCACGGCAAACTGGTTCCAGTCGATCCGCGACTCCACCGTGCGATCCACCGATTGGAGGAAATTCGTGCAGTGCGCCTGAATGTGAAAGCCGATAAGATCCGCGCCCAGCAGGCCATCGATTAATTCGCGCTGCCACGGGCAGATTCCGAAGGCTTCCGGATTCGGCCACGGGATATGCCAGAAGATCGCCAGACGAGCATCCGGCCGGCGTTTCTTGATCATTCTTGGCAACAACGCGAAGTGATAGTCCTGCACCAGGACGACCGGATGCGCCACGTCCTCCATCTCTTCGAGAAGGGCATCGGCAAATTTTTGGTTTACTTCCTCATAGTGTTTCCAGTCGCTCGGACGGAACAGTGGCCGAGTGTGGGCGATATGGCAGAGCGGCCACAATCCTTCATTCGCGAAGCCGTAGTAATATCCCTGCTCTTCTTCCTTAGATAGCCATACTCTCCGCAAAGTGTAATGCGGATCGTCGGGCGGCACTACAAGACGGTCATGAGCATCGACCATTTCCTGATCGGCATCGCCGGAACCATGTGCCACCCAGGTGCCTCCGCAGGCGCGAAGGACCGGCTCAATCGCTGTGACCAGGCCGCTCGCCGGCTCGCTGACTTCCACCGATCTCCCACGATGACTATGAATGTACGGCTCTCGGTTTGAAACCACGAAGAGCCTGCCATCTTCCAGGCGCGAGCGAACGTGAACTGCGAGACGATCCGCGGTCCACATCGCCTCTCCAGTCGCCCTGAGACGAGCTTCCAATTCCGCGGCGGAACGAGCGCTGTTCAGGCTTTCCGCAAAAGTAGCCACTTCCCTCGCCAGGGGACGAAACATCTCCAGGTCGGGAACTTTCAAGCGCGTCGACATTGCACGGCCCGTCCGCAGGGCTTGCATCCAGCGTGCGGTGCGCGCAATCGGGCCGGCAATGCTCCAACGCACGATCAACAATGTGATCAAGACGATCAGGACAACATGGGCCAAGGCGCTCAGGAAGGTTTCGCGCCAAATACGATAGGTTTCTGCCTTGATATATCCCGAATCGTGAACGATCGCCAGAGCACCGATCAGGTCGGCATCGTGACGCAAGGGGAGTGCGTAGATGTGGATTGATGCGATGCCCATCCGCAGAAAGGCGGCAGCATCGTGATTGTCCTTCAGCGATTGCAGGACGATGGGCGGCGCGCTTTCCATGAGCGGCTGAAGATTCGTCGTCACCGCGATGGGATGTCCTTGCGGATCGTAGACAGCCAGCCCTGCGAGATGCTCGCGATTGGCAAACTGCTGGACGGTTCGTTGCAGAGTGCGCTGCGCGTCGCGCTCCAAGTCGCGTTCCACGCTGCTTTCCAAACTTTCGCCCAGGAGTTGGGCGCGCCGATCAAGATCTTTGCGCATGCCCCGGGCGAGTACCGCCCCTTGGTAATACGAAGTGCACAGCGAGACAAGCGTTACCCCGATAATCAACGAGACGATAAGTCGGGCGCTGAGCAATCGCATCTTGGAAGCCCTGAGAAACCCAAATCACGTCAGCTACAAAAGGGATGGATCAACTCTTGACGGTCTGATAATGGAAAGCCCAAAACTTCGAGATACTGTTTCGTGTCGAATTCCCGAACGGACTACCTACAACTTTGGCCGCAAAAGAGGGTGCCCAAATGCGTCCTTGGCGAGCCATGGTTTGGTGACGGGAACAACGGAAAGGTTGCACCTTGAATGCCGTACCCAAAGCCTGATGTTTCAGCGAATTAGCGAGATCTGCACAACCTCATAAAGGTAATTATTGCATTCGGCCAGCAGGCTCGGCTACCTCATCGGTTGGGAAAGGTTCGGAATGGACGTCGCAATTTGTCGGCGAAGCTTTAGGACCGCCGCTCGCGCTGAGTTCGAGAAGGTTGGTTCTGGCACGAACCTGCAGCCGTGAGTATAGTGCGAATCGTTGGCAATTTTCATGGGAGCTTCGATGAGAATGAACTGGCGCAGCCGAAAATGGTATGCAGCAATTTTTCTTGTTTCTTTGTGCGCGATGGCGCAAACAAAGGATCCGCAAACAACCACGCCACAGTGGAAGCTGGTTTGGAGTGACGAGTTCAATGGTGCCAACGGCTCGCCAGTTGATTCGTCGAAGTGGGTGCAAGAAACTGGAGGAGGGGGATGGGGAAACGAAGAACTGGAGTATTACACGAATCGTCCACAAAACGCGTTCCTCCAGAACGGGAACCTGGTCATCAAGGCATTGGAAGAAAAGTACTCGGGCTCCGATGGCGTGAGCCGGAACTACACATCCGCGCGCCTAAAGACTCAGGGCAAGTTCTCGCAAACCTATGGGCGTTTCGAAGCGCGCATTAAGATTCCTCGCGGACAAGGAATCTGGCCGGCGTTCTGGATGCTGGGCGCTGACATCGACCAAGTGCCTTGGCCCGCTTGCGGCGAGATCGACATCATGGAGAACATCGGCAAGGAACCCACCATCGTCCACGGAACGATTCATGGTCCAGGCTATAACGGTGCGAACGGCATTGGATCGTCGTTCGCGTTGCCAGGAGACGAAAAGTTTGCCGACGACTTTCATTTGTATGCGGTCGAGTGGGAGCCCACTGCGATTCGTTTTTACGTCGACGATCACGTTTACGCGACGCGAACTCCCGCGGATCTGCCGAAAGGGGCAAAGTGGGTTTACGACCATCCATTCTTCATTTTGCTGAATGTGGCGGTCGGCGGAGGATGGCCGGGAAATCCGGACACGACGAGCGTGTTTCCGCAGACCATGTTGGTGGACTATGTCCGCGTTTACGATGCGGTAAAGCCAGCGGCTCCTCTGAAACCCTGACTCCTTCGAACATAACAAAATCGTTTCTTGACCATTGCTGACCGTTTGACTCTTGTCGATTTCGTGTGCATAAAATCGTATAAAATCGATTTCCGAAAAACCAGATTTCCGCGATCGCAGGAGTTGATACATGAGCAGCATTCGGGTTTTAGTAGGCACGCGCAAAGGCGCATTCATTCTCACCGCAGACGGCAAGCGCGACAAGTGGAACGTCAGTGGACCTTTCTTTGCGGGATGGGAGCTTTACCATCTCAAGGGATCGCCTGCCGATCCCAATCGCATTTACGCTTCGCAAACCAGCGGATGGTTTGGGCAGATCATCCAGCGCTCCGACGACGGCGGCAAGACATGGCATCAGCCCGGCACGCCTCCTGGAGAAGCGACTGCGCCCGGCGGAATGCCGAAAGGCGAGAGCAACAAATTCGTCTACGACACATCGGCGGAAACCGGAAAGCCACTGACCACGCACCAGTTTTACGATGGCACGCAGCATCCGTGGGAGTTCAAACGTGTCTGGCACATCGAGCCATCGCTGACCGAACCGGACACGGTCTATGCCGGAGTCGAAGATGCGGCTTTGTTCCGGTCCACCGATGGCGGGCAAAATTGGAAAGAAATGCCGGGCCTGCGTGGTCACGGGACTGGACCTAACTGGCAGCCGGGCGCTGGAGGCATGTGCCTCCATACTGTGATTCTCGATCCCAGCAATCCCGGCAGAATGTATATCGCGATCTCGGCGGCAGGAGCATTTCGCACCGATGATGGCGGCAAAACCTGGAAGCCGATCAATAAGGGCCTCTATTCGAAATACATTCCGAATCCGAATGCGGAAGTCGGTCACTGCGTGCACCACGTTGCGATGAACCCAAAACGTCCGGACGTGCTGTTTATGCAAAAGCACTGGGACGTGATGCGCTCGGACAACGCCGGCGATCAGTGGACGAAAATCAGCGGCAATTTGCCAACGGATTTTGGGTTCGTCATCGATATTCATTCGCACGAACCGGAGACAGTTTATGTCATCCCGATCAAGAGCGATGGCGAACATTACGTGCACGAAGGCAAGTTGCGCGTGTTCCGCAGCAAAACTGGCGGCAACGAATGGGAGGCTTTGACCAAAGGATTACCGCAGGAAAATTGCTATGTAAATGTCCTGCGAGACGCGATGGCGGTGGATACGCTCGACAAGTGCGGGATCTACTTCGGGACAACGGGCGGACAGGTCTATGTTTCACCTGATGCAGGAGATTCGTGGTCTCCTATCGTGCGCGATCTCCCGGCGGTGCTGTCGGTGGAAGTGCAGACGCTGTTGTAAAGGACCTCAAGCTCGATAAAAGCGGCGCAGCTTTCGCTGTGCCGTTTTTGTTTCATATAAACTTGATGCCCGTTCCAATCGACTTTGCGATTTGCTTCTGAGGGTTGTAGTTTTTGGCTAGTTCGAGGAGAAGACTTGAAACGAATTCTGATCGCAAGCGCATTGTTGATGTCGTTCACAGTCGCTGTCGCTGCTCAGGAAAAGCAGCAACCGGCTAACAACGCCGCCGTCCTGGAGGCCGAGGAACGCAACCTCTGGAAGGCTTTCAAGAGCAAGGACAAAGCAAGCCTTTCGGCCATCCTGGATGATGGCTTTCGTTTGTTTGAAGAGGGCCTCACCGCAATCGGCGACAAGAAAGCTGAGGTTAACGCCGTCGATGATTTCGAACTCGTCAACTACACACTGAGCGATTTCACCGTAAAACCGATTGGGCCGAATGCGGCTTTGGTCACCTATATCGCCCAATATGAAGGCAGGTCTGGTGGCGAATCTTCAAAGGCAAAGAGCGTTTTCGCCGAGGTATGGATTCGTGTGGGCGAAGAGTGGAAAGATATGTACATGCAAGAAACCTATATGAAGTGAAGGTATTCGCGACATGCCGGCAACAATACGAGTTGAACTCCCGCAACACCTTCGCACCCTGGCCCACGTTGGGCACGAAGTGCCGATCGAAGTGGAGGGTCCGGTGACGCAGCGCTCGGTTCTGGATGCGCTGGAAGGCGCCTATCCGATGCTGCGAGGCGCGATTCGGGATCACGTTACGCTACAACGAAGGGCATTCTTGCGCTTCTTTGCCTGCCAGGAAGATCTGACTCATGAATCTCCGGACGCTCCTTTGCCTGAAGCTGTCGCGTCAGGAAAAGAACCCTATCTGATCATTGGAGCGATTGCCGGAGGCTAGTCCCCTTCATTCATCCTTCTGACCGTTCATCCTCTGAAGAACTGCGACCTCGGGACCGCGGTGCGAATCTGATTAGGAGACGCTGCACGATTGTCGGAGGCGCATGTGAAACTGAACCATCTCAACCTTACCGTTTCTAATGTTCCGGACGCACATAAATTTCTGGAAAAGTATTTCGGTTTAAAGGGCTATCACGGCATGGAACCGCGCGAGGGTATGAGCTTTATGTCGGATGATGACGGAATGCTACTGGCTCTTTTCCGTGCCGGCAACGGGACGGATGCGAAATATCCGGCAGGGTTTCATATCGGATTTATCCAGGAGAGCGAAGAGCAAGTCGACCAGATCAATCAGCGTTTGCGGGACGATGGGTATCGGGTTCCCAAACCGGCGCGTCTTCACGGATCATGGACATTTTATTTCCAAGCTCCCGGTGGGTTCACGGTCGAAGTGCTGCGCTAATATCCGAGATGCTAGCCGGAAAAAAGAAGGTTCCTCGATCACTTCGCTCCTCGGAGTGACAAAAATCTCCAAGGGGGACTCTGCTAGGCCAGCGGTTACGCCTGATTTCCGTGCCAGTGCATCTGCCAACCTAGATATCGCACAGCAGCTTCGTGAACTGCGCCCGCCGTAGTTGAGAAATTCGCCGCCACGTGGTGTTCGAATCCGTTCTCGCAGATGTAGTGAAGCAATTTCTGAAGTCCCTGAATTTGGACCACTCCCACGCCACCAAATGTATTCAAGGAGTCGCTGGTGAATGAGCCCTCGCCCACGTATCCACGAATCACGCCGGCCGTGTCGTCGGTTGAGAACCTGGCAAAGCTCATTGCCCCCGGCTTGACGCGGCCCACGACTGTGCCGAAGGTATTGTCCTTGCCCACGGTTCCGGCGATGATCTCCTGGAAATCCATGCGGACGTCCTGAAAGAAGTGCTTCGGAAGATTGCTGCAATGGAAGCAGACGGCTTTATTTGGATCGTCGCCGTAGTTATTGTTCCAGTCGAGCAGCGCGCTTGGAGTTTCGGACGCGAGCGCGAGGGCGTGCATGCTGAGCGTCCCGCAGACATCAACCTCGCAGGCCGCCGGAAATAGATTGTTGCTCATCATGCTCATGATAGTGCAGGGCACGATGCCGAAATATTCCTCCATCGACGTCCAGCACTGCACGGCGCTGATGCGGACATCAGTCTGCTTCATCCAGTCGTCGATGACATAACCAAGCTTCGCCATCTTGATCAACGCTGCGTCGGGCACGCCGCTTGTGGTGACATACTTGCGAATTTCTGCCAGCTTGCCTTGCACGCCGGTGTGATCATCTTTCAGCTTCGCTATGCGGCCGAATACTTCCGACAGGTCGAGGGTTTCGGTTGAGATGCCTGAAGCTTCGAGCAACTTCTCGCTGTAGCGCACAGTGTTGAACGCAGTGGGACGAGCGCCGATGCTGCCAACACGCAAGTTTCGCATCCCGTTGGCGACGCGGCAGACCGCCGCAAACCAAGCAAGATCAACTTCAAAATCCTTGGAGTCAGGACTTACCGTGTGCAGTTTCGTCAACGAATAGGGAATCCCATACTGCCGGAGATTGTTGCAGGCCGACATTTTTCCGCAGAAGCTGTCCCGGCGATGCAGGATCGTCATCTTCGACGCATCGTCCGGTGTCGCTTGTACGAGCACTGGAACATCGAGCTTGGAGAGGCGCATCGTGTCGGCGATGGCGCGTTCGTCGCCGAAATTCGGAAGGGAAACGATCACTCCATCAATTTTGTCGCGATGTTTCTGAAACAGCGCCGCACAGCGCTTGGCTTCTTCGTGAGTTTCAACTGCTCCGTGCTTGCTGTCTTCTGGACCGAGTACGATCGCATCCATGCCGGCTTTGGCGAGTGCCTGGATCATCTCCTCACGGCCGGATTTCGCCAACTGATCGGGAAAGAATCCGCGATTCCCGATGATGACGCCCATTGTCATTTTCTTTGCGGACATATGAATCCTTATGTATTGATCAATGACTGCAATTAGGAATTACCTGACATGCGCGCACGTTCACGCGCAGGAGAAAAGCGCAGGCTAAAAAACAATCCCAATACCAGCAACACCGCTCCCCACCAGATATTGGCGTGAAGGTTATAGAGCACAACCTTGTCGGCAGGAGGATGAATCGTTTCGTAGATTCCAGTGGCAAAAATCAGCAGTCCATTTACGCCAAGGCAGACGCCAGTAAAAAACCAGATCGAGAGTGATCCGCCGGATTTCATTCGTTCCTCCTACCAGAAGATAATCTGCAAAATGACAAAAACAATTGCGACCACGGCTCCCCAAAATAACGGACTTTGGATCCAGCTAACGTGTTGTGTTTTTGGAATCGGCGTCAGCCCGTAAACGACATTCGTGAGTTCGGAATCCGGCTTCGGCTTCGTCATGTAGCTGACGACCACGGTGACGATCACGCAGATCAGCCAGCACCACAAAGCGCGGAACATGTTTTGCGCCTGGTCTTGCGCTTGCGGTGAGAGAGCAACGTAACGCACCGCTCCTGGATCGATCTTGACCCAGGTGTACATGCCGACCGACGACAATGTTCCGGCCAGAAGGCCGGTCCAACCGCCGGCTGGGGTCGCGCGCTTCCAAAGCATGCCGAGAATAACGGTACCGAAGAGCGGCGCAATGAAGAAGCTGAAGAGCGCCTGGACGTAGTCCATGATCGACTGGGCCTGCATGACAAGGTAGGCAGTGCCGATACTGATGATGACACCGATGACCGTGACCCAGCGTCCCATCCTTACCTTCGCTTCATCGGAGGCATCCTTTTTGATGAAGGTGGCGTAGATGTCATACGTCCAGACCGTGGTGAAGGCACTGACATTGCCAGCCATTCCCGACATGAACCCCGCAATGAGCGCGGTGATACCGAGACCGAGCAACCCCGGTCCACAGTAGCGAGCGAGCATCAACGGCAAGACTTCGTCGTATCCATGGAGACCTTGTGCTTGTCCAGCGGGGGACCAGGCAACGTCTGCCGGAACCAGCCGCAGGAGATGACCACCGGGATCGCGGAGAAGAGCCAGCCCAAGTAGACCTGGGAGAATGACGATGAAGGGCACGCACATCTTGAACGCGGCTCCAATGATGGGAGCGAGTTCAGCCGAACGCAGGTCCTTTGCCGAAAGAACGCGCTGCACGACTAAAAAGTCGGTAGTCCAATAACCCATCGCGATCACTGCCCCAAGCCCGAACACGATACCCGCCCAGTTAATGCCCATCGGGTTGTCGCTGAAGTTGCCGAGCGTCGACCAAAGATGGGTGTAGGCGCCGGGATTCGCCGCGTGCTGTTCAGTAAGGTTCTGAAGAATCTTGGCCTTCATTCCGTCCCAGCCGCCGGCTTCGATCAGGCCAAGAATTGGAATCAGTAGCGCGCCCGCCCAGATCAGAAAGAACTGCAATACCTCGTTGAAAATCGCGGAGCGCAAACCGCCCAGAGCGACATACGCGGCAACGGTGAGGGAAGAAACCAGAATGCTGAAATTGAGGTCCCAGCCGAGGACCACTCGCATGACGACAGCCATGGCATACATGTTGATGCCGCTCATCAACACTGTCATAAATGCGAACGAAATCGAGGAGATTGCTTGCGAGCCGGGTCCAAAGCGCAACTTGAGATAGCCGGGTACCGAATGGGTCTTGCTCACGTAATAAAACGGCATCATGATCAACGCGAGAAACAGCATTGAAGGAATGGCGCCAATCCAATACCAGTGTGCCGCCAGAATTCCATACTTATAAGAATTTCCTGCCCACCCCATGAGCTCGAGTGATCCCAAGTTCGCCGAGAGGAAAGCCAGGCCTGCAACCCACGCCGTCATCTCGCGTCCGGCCATGAAAAAGTCTTCGCCGGTATTGGCTTGTCCTTTCAGGTAAAGGCCGATGGCCAGGACCAAGCCAAAGTAGAAGATGATGATGACCAGATCGACTGGCGAGAGGTGCACCAGGGTGGAGGCACTGAGGAAGAGGAGCGCAGGGTTCATTGAGTCTTGACCTGTCCGTAGTAGGCGTTGCGACCATGCTTGCGCAGAAAGTGCTTGTCGTGAAGTTCTTGAGGAAGTGGCCCGGATTCAGCATTGATGGACAGCGTATGAAGAGCCATCTTCGCGACGTATTCCAAAATCGCCGCGTTATGGGCGGCCGAGGCGGCAGTTGGTCCCCAGCAAAAAGGGGCGTGGCCAGCGACGAGCACTGCAGGAATGGCCACTGGATCTTGCTTGGCGAACGTGCGGCAAATTGCCTTGCCAGTTTCCAGTTCGTAGTCATCTTCAATTTCTGATGAACGCAGGCGATCCGTTACCGGAACTGGGCCGTAAAAATAATCAGCGTGAGTCGTACCGAAACAAGGAATCGGCTTTTCTGCCTGGGCCCATGCTGTCGCAAATTCAGAATGCGTATGGGCCACCCCGCCAATGCCGAGAAATTGCCGGTACAACTCCAGGTGCGTGGGAAGATCGGAAGAGGGCCGCAGGTTTCCTTCGACGATCGTGCCTTTGAGATCAGAAATAACCATCTGAGCTGCGGTCAGTTCCTCGTAGGGGACACCGCTGGGCTTAATGGCAACGAGTCCTTCTGCGCGATCGATTCCGCTGGCGTTTCCGAATGTGTAGAGGACAAGGCCGCGCCGAACGAGTTCCAGATTTGCTTCCAGCACCTCTTCGCGCAGCGTCTTAAGCAGCATTGGGAAAATGCGGGTCCTGAATGCCAGATTTCAATCGGAGAATATTACTTTCTCGTAAACGTTTACGCAACGGAACATTAAACGGACACGCGTACCTTTGTCAAAACTTTTGCTTCTCAAAATCTTCTGTTACGAGGGAACATGAGGACTACTTTGCCGTTACGAGGTTTTTACTTTCCAGTAGACCGCGTAGCGCTCGTGAATCACTTTATACAGTGGGACTAAATCGAACGCTTCTGGCTGGCCCACTGCCCGGAATGCGAGCGACTGTTTCGAATCCGGCTCAATCCATGCCAACGGATGGGCAGCATTGGCTGTAATCTCGGGCACTTTGATCTGCGACCCGAGTTTCGGGCCCTCGCCGCTGAACGTCATATCGCGAGTGACCGTTTCGAATCGACCGGCTAGAACGAGTGGACCATACATCGCCGCCTGAATCGTCTCGTCGTCTGGCATGGAATCAATATGTAATCCCATCGGGAGATTGAGTTCGATTTTGTCTCCGGTCTTCCAGGTTCGATCCAAAGTGAGATAGCTGCTGGGACTGGCAAAGGCGGGCAGCGGAGTTCCATTAATTTTCACGCTGCCGCCTCGAACCCAATACGGAATGCGCAGGTTAATCGCAAGTTGCTGTGGCCGATCAGAGGAGATGATGATCGTCGTTCCCCACTCTTCGGGGAAGCGGGTTTCCTGCTTGAGGCGCAATCCCTTTTCCTGCCAGTCCAGATTTGAATCGATGTAAAGATTTACGAAGAGCGAGTTCTCGCCATGAAAGTAAATCGTATCGGCCAGCTTTGCATATTCCTCCGAGCCGGTTCCGGTGCAGCACCAGAATGCATCGAGCGGCTTGCCGAACGTCTTCCAGTATCCCGAGGCGAGCGGCAGGTAATACATCATCGTGCCATCTTCAGGATTAATCGTGCCGAGGCGGTGATTGAATAAGGTGCGCTCGTAGTAATCCATGAGTCGGGCGTCCGCAGTCCAACCAAATAAATGGCGGGTCAACTTCATCATGTTGTAGGCGCAGCAGCACTCGGTCGTGTCGGGAGCGAGTTCGGTGGAAAGCTTCCCGGGGTCGGTGTTCCAGGATTCACCGTTGCTCGTACCACCCGTGCAGTAAGAACGCTCACTGACGACCTCTTCCCAGAAATACTCAGCGATGTCCCGATAACGGCGCTCGCCGGTGAGTTCGTAGTAACGCGCGGCGGCAATCACCTGCGGAATGTGCGTGTTCACGTGCAAGCCTTTGAGTTCGTCGCGGTGTGCGGCAAGCGGATCGAGAAACGCTTTCTTATCGAAGCGCTGCGCGATCTCAAGATAATCTTGCTTGCCAGTGACCGCGTAGAGATTGCATAGAACTTCGCCCATGCCTCCGAACTCCGTGCCGAGCACACGTTGCATGTGTTCGTAGCTGAGCGGCTGAGTGTAGAGATCCACCCACGAGGCCATCTTCTGAGCTACGTCGAGAGCCTGCTCGTTGCCGCGGTACACGTACATATCGAGCAGGCCAGCCATGATTTTGTGGATTGTGTAAAAGGGTGCCCAGACACGCTGGCGTTCTCGCAGGCGATCGAAGAATTCGACCGGGAACGCGCTCAGATATCCGCTCTTCAGGGCAGTCTGGCATTTTCCCAGTTCGGCTACAACAGTTGCAGCATTCTTCTTTAAATCGTCATCGCCGGTAGAGGCGTACATGAGCGCACAGGCGGAAAGATAATGTCCACCGGCATAGTGGCCGCGCAGTTCACAGTCGGGAGCCTCCCAGCCTCCAAGCGGTTGAGCACTTGTGGGCAGACCGGCGTTAATCCGGAACGTGTGCAGCAACCGATCGGGAGGCAGCGAATGAAGATATCGACGATCGGCTTCCATTGCGACCTTGCAGGGCCCGTCTCCGAGACGCACTTGGGTCAATGGAAACGGAAGAACTTTCCAGGACACCTTCTCGTGGGAGAGCTTGCCGCCTTGGCGGCCGCTATCAATCACCGGGTCTTGCAGGATGTTGGCTCTCAAAATCCCAGGCATAAATGCCGAGCCAGCTACGCCCGCAGCGGCAGACAAGAAACTCCTGCGCGACCATCGTCCAAATTGTGACATCGAGATTCCTCCTGCGCCCGAGTGCAGCGTTACCGGATATTGTCTACACTAATCAACAAATTGGCGAGGGTTCGAACTCGGATAAGACGCCCTTCCAACCGCGATGGAGGCCGACCTTCACGCAGGGCGATCAGGTTTAACCGCAGAGCATGCAAAGCGCAACCTACGACGTCATCATCATTGGATCCGGCATCGTGGGTGCGGCTTGCGCGGACGAGTTCGCACGTCGCGGAATGGGAGTGGCGATTGTCGAGCGCGACGTTGTCGGTGGAGGGGCCACCGCCGCCGGCATGGGCCATATCGTTGTCATGGACGATTCCGAAGCCCAGTTTGCCCTAACGCGGTATTCGCAGCAGCTTTGGCGGGCGTTACGGACCGGGTTACCCGATGACGTTGAGTATGAGCCATGCGGGACAATCTGGGTGGCCGCGGACGAAGAAGAAATGGCCGAGGTGTTGCGCAAACACGAATTCTACAGAGAGAGAGGCGTCCCGACCGAAGTACTCGATGCCAAGGCCTTGAAGACGCTCGAGCCGAATCTTCGAGACGGAATGGCAGGTGGTCTTCTGGTTCCAGAAGACGCGGTTGTTTATCCTCCGTGCGCGGCGCGCTTCCTGGTCGAGCGCGCGCAAAAACATGGAGCGACGATCCATCTCGACCGACGCATTGAGGAAATCGGCCGCCGGCGAGTGCGGTTCGCGGACGGGTTCGTTCTACAGTCGGACAAGATCGTAAATGCGGCGGGGGCGTGGGCTGGGGAGTTGACTCCTGGAGTGGAGATCAAGAAGCGCAAGGGGCATCTCGTCATTACGGATCGCTATCCAGAATTCCTGCGGCACCAATTAGTCGAACTGGGATACCTGAAGAGCGCGCACTCGGTCACGGGCGATTCGGTGGCATTCAACGTACAGCCACGGAGGACGGGACAAATCCTGATCGGCTCGTCGCGACAGTACGGCGCAGAACATAAAGGAGTGGACCACGACATTCTGACGCGAATACTGCAACGCGCGCAGCAGTACATGCCGGGGATCGGAACGATGTCTGCGGTTCGAACCTGGACCGGCTTTCGTGCGGCCACTCCGGACAAGTTGCCGCTGATTGGTCCGTGGCCCGGAGACGAGTCTCTATTCCTCGCGACGGGCCATGAGGGACTCGGGATTACAACCTCGTTAGCAACCGCAAGAATTCTCGTCGATCAAGTCACGGGGGCAGTGCCCGAGATTCCAATCGAGCCGTATCTGCCCTCGCGCGCTGCGAAAGAATCGATTCATGCCTAGCGAAATCACCTTAAGAGTGAATGGTGCTGTGATCTCGGTACCGGCGGGTGCGACCGTTGCCATCGCAATGATGATGGCTGGGCAGGCATGTCGAAACTCGGTGACTGGCGAGCCGCGAGGGCCATTGTGCGCCATGGGGATCTGCTTTGAATGCCGAGCCACAATCGATGGTCGCCCGCACTGCCGAAGCTGCCAGATCGTTTGCCAACCTGGTATGGACGTGAGAACGGATGAGTAACGGCTCGGGAAAATTCGACGTGCTCGTGGTCGGCGGAGGACCGGCGGGGCTGGCGGCCGCCGCAAGGGCAGCGGAATGCGGAGTTCGAGTCGGAATCGTGGATGACAATTCGGAATTCGGTGGGCAGATTTGGAGAGAATCGCTCGAAGGCGGAGCGACCGCCGATCTCGCCAAATGGAGCAGCTTGTTACCAGGTTCGGCAGTGACGCAGTTGTGCGGGATCAGAGTTTTCGATCAGCCGGGCCCCGGCGTGCTATTGGCGGAAGACGCGAGCGATCTGCGCGAATTGCGTTATTCAAAATTGATTCTCGCGACGGGGGCGCGAGAGCGATTCCTCCCGTTTCCTGGTTGGACCCTGCCGAACGTGATAGGCGCGGGTGGATTGCAGGCGATGGTCAAAGCCGGCCTGCCGATTCGAGGGAAGCGCGTTATCGTTGCGGGAACCGGTCCACTGTTGCTGGCAGTAGCCGCATATCTGCGGAAAAGGGGCGCTGCGATCCTCTCGATTTGCGAACAAGCATCGTGGACCAGCTTGGCGAAATTCGCGGCCGCACTCGCATCCTATCCCGGAAAGATTGCCCAGACGTTACAGTTGAAAAGAGAACTCACGGGCATTCCGTTCGAAGCGAACTCCTGGCCGGTCGCGGCTCACGGCGGACACCAACTGGAATCGGTAGCGATATCGCGACGCGGCAAGATGGAGAATTTCGAGTGCGATTATCTGGCGTGCGGATTTCATTTGGTTCCAAATACAGAACTCCCGCTATTGGTCGGATGCCAGATCTGTGACGGCTTCGTGCGGGTGGACGAAATGCAGCGGACGTCTGTCGGAGGAGTCTTCTGCGCGGGAGAGCCGACGGGCATCGGAGGCGTGGAGCAGGCGCTCGTTGAAGGACAGATTGCCGGATTTGCGGCCGCCAGCGAATTGTCCAAGGCCCTGTCCTTATTTGGAGAGCGGGGAAGAGCAAAGCGCTTCGCGCGGCTGCTGGATCGAACTTTCCGGTTGCGATCTGAATTGAAGCAACTAGCGGCTGCGGAAACATTCGTCTGCCGGTGCGAAGATGTTCCATATTCACAGTTGCAAACGCATGCGTCATGGCGTACGGCAAAATTGCAAACGCGCTGCGGCATGGGACCGTGCCAGGGTCGAGTCTGCGGGCCTGCGACGGAGTTTCTTTTCGGATGGAGTGCGGATTCGGTCCGACCGCCAATCTTTCCAGCGCGCATCGAGAGTCTGGCAACGAACGTGGCGCACACAAACGAAACGGCGGAGAGTGCGATCTCAGGAGGCACAGCATGAACTGGAAGGGCGTGATGCCCGCCATCACAACTTGCTTCAACGACGATCTCAGCGTTGACCATGGTTTCGTCGGCAAACATTGTCAATGGCTATTGGAAAATGGCTGCACAGGCATTGTCGCGCTGGGGTCGTTGGGCGAGGGCGCTACCTTATCTTTCGAAGAGAAGCGCGAGATTCTCCGCACCTGCGTGAAAGCGGTTCATGGGCGAGGCCTGGCGGTCGGGACGATCTCTGCGCTCTCGACTGCCGAAGCAATCGCGTTGGCGAAAATGGCTGCCGACGCCGGATGCGACGGGCTCATGGTGCTGCCTCCTTATGTGTATCAAGGCAGCTGGCGGGAAATGAAGGCGCACGTGACTGCCGTGATTTCCGCGACGCCTCTTCCCTGCATGCTCTACAACAATCCCATCGCCTACGGAACAGATTTTCTTCCCGAGCAAATTCAGGAACTGGCGGCCGAGAACAGGAATCTAGAAGCGGTGAAAGAGTCGAGCGCGGATGTTCGGCGCGTCTCGGCGATTCGAGCATCACTCGACCACCGCCTCGCGATCTGCGTCGGGGTGGACGACGCGGTTCTTGAAGCCGTTCGAGTGGGCGCTACGGGATGGATCGCTGGGTTGGCAAATGCCCTGCCGCGCGAGTCGGTGGAATTATTTAACCGCGGCATCAAGGGCGAGAAGGTGTTTGAGTTATATCGGTGGTTTTTACCATTGCTCCGCATGGATACAGTTCCAAATTTTGTTCAGCTCATCAAATTAGTGCAGGCTGAAGCAGGAATTGGAAATGCTCGCGTGCGCCCGCCCCGCTTGGAGTTGACGGGCGACGAACTTGAACAGAACCAGAAGATCATCCGCGACGCATTGCAGCGCCGGCCTCAACCGGTGGGCAATTACGCGTTGCCGATTGGAAGATAAATGCAGGCATCCAAAGTAGAGTTGCTAGGGCGGTCGTTAATTGGATTTAGCGAAGGCGCGGGATCGGACGATGTTTTCTATGCAGTCGATCCAACAACCGGCCTGGACTTACAGCCGGGATTCGCATCAGCGAGCGCAAGCGAAATTCAAGCGGCGGCTCGAGCGGCTGAGGAAGCTTTCGATATATACCGCCGGACTTCAGGGCGTGGGCGCGGCGAGTTCTTGCGTAAGGTCGCCGCGAATATTGAGGCGATCACGGCGGACTTGATCGAGCGAACTGGCAAAGAAACGGCGCTTCCGCCAGGAAGGTTGCAATCCGAGATCGGTCGCACATGCGGGCAACTTCGGCTGTTCGCGCAAGTCGCAGAAGAGGGATCGTGGGTAAACGCGCGCGTGGACCCGGCTGATCCTGAGCGCAAGCCGCTTCCGAAGCCCGACATTCGTTCGATGCTGCGTCCACTCGGGCCGGTCGTCGTATTCGGAGCCAGTAACTTTCCTCTTGCATTCTCGGTTGCTGGAGGCGACACGGCGTCCGCACTGGCCGCGGGAAACACCGTGATCGTCAAGGCACATCCAGCTCATCCCGGTACAAGCGAGTTGGTCGGCCGTGCGATTCAGAAGAGCGTTCGCGAGTGCGGACTACCCGAGGGAGTATTTTCGCTTCTGTTCGATGCAGGTACGCGGGTAGGTACCGAACTCGTGAAACATCCGCTCATCAAGGCAGGAGGCTTTACCGGATCTCACCGTGCAGGGCGAGCCTTGATGGATCTTGCTGCCGCGCGCCCGGAACCGATTCCCTTTTTCGCGGAGATGGGCAGCGCCAATCCGGTCTTCATCTTGCCTGGGGCTCTGCGGGAGAAAGGCGAGGCCATCGCCGCCGGACTGCACTCGTCGTTCACGCTGGGAGGCGGGCAATTCTGCACCAAGCCTGGCATGGTCTTTGTGCCGGATGGCGCCGAAGCAGCAGGGTTTACCGGAAAGTTGAGCCAACTCGTGACTGCTTCTTCTTCGTTTCATCTGCTGACACGCGGGATTTCGTCTTCCTACGATTCGGCGGTGTCCAATCGCAAGGCTGCAACTGGCGCAAAGTTGCTAGCGGAGGGGTCACGCGCGGCGACCGGATTCACCGCGAACTCGGCGTTGTTTGAAACCGACGCCTCGTCATTCTTGAAGTCCGATTTCGATGACGAGATATTTGGTCCAACGACCCTGCTTGTCCATCACTCTAACCGTGAGGAAGCTCTGGCAATTGCCAAGTCGCTCGATGGGCACTTGACGGCGACGATCCACGGCACCGAGCAAGATCTGAAAGACTTCTCCGAACTGATTGCGATTCTTGAAAGAAAGGTCGGACGGCTGCTGTTCAACGGTTTTCCAACGGGAGTTGAAGTAACTCATGCGATGGTGCATGGCGGCCCATATCCTTCTACTTCCGATGGGAGATCGACCTCGGTAGGAAGCCAAGCCATCTTTCGGTTCGCGCGTCTCGTTTGCTACCAAGGGTTTCCGGACAGTGCTCTTCCTGATGAGTTGAAGAATGGGAACCCGCTCGGTATCTGGCGCATGATTGAAGGCACCATGACGCGCGGTACGGTCACTGCGCCTTCAACTCAAACATAAGAAGAACGCTTAGATCTGGTAGTCGACGTCTTCCATGATCCGCTGCAGGGAGGCGGAAAGCGGCTCACCGGTAGTTCCGGGTCCCTCCAATTGCTGCACGCGCTCGCGGAGTTTGTGCACTTCGGCCGCGACTGCGGCCAGAGCTTCGGAAAGAGGATCGTTGATCTGCTTAGGATCCGTGATCACGACACGCTTGCCTTCGCGGAAGATGATGTGTCCCGGCACGCCGACCACCGTCGAATTGTCCGGCACGTTGCGCAGAACCACCGAACCCGCGCCGATCCGCGAGTTTTTTCCGACAGTGATGTTCCCGAGGATCTTCGCGCCTCCTCCGACGACTACGCTGTCCTCGATCGTGGGATGACGCTTGCCGTGCTCTTTGCCCGTGCCTCCCAGGGTCACACCTTGATATAGCGTCACATCATCTCCGACGATCGATGTCTCCCCGATTACGACGCCCATTCCGTGATCGATGAAGAAGCGGCGGCCAATCTTTGCTCCGGGATGAATTTCGATTCCAGTGAGCCAGCGCGCAACCTGAGAGAGCCACCGGGCCGGGAGAAAGACCCGATGATTCCAGAACCAATGATTGATGCGATAGAACCAGACGGCATGCAGTCCCGCATAGCAGAAATAAACTTCGAGGCGGGACTTGGCTGCAGGATCGTGCTCGATCACGTTGGCCACGTCTTCGCGAATTAGCGAGAACAGATGCGGCATGGAATTAGGTCAAGCCGGCAGCTCGGCCGTTGGAATCTGCAAGGCCTTCTCCCGCAATTCCTGGAACAAGACACTGCTGAGATAGCGCTCGCCAAACGATGGCAGAATCACGACGATCAGCTTACCCGCATTCTCCGCGCGGCGAGCCACATTCAGGGCCGCAACCACCGCGGCTCCTGAAGAGATGCCGACGAATAATCCTTCTTCGAGAGGAAGCCGCCGCGCCATCGCGATCGCTTCATCATTGGTCACCGTGATGACTTCATCGATGTAATCGCGGCGAAGAATGCTGGGAACGAAGCCGGCGCCAATTCCCTGAATTTTATGTGGCGACGGCTTTCCGCCTGAGAGCACTGGACTGTCAGCCGGTTCCACAGCCACAGCTTTGAACGATGGCTTCTTCGGCTTGATGTACTCGGAAATGCCGGTGATCGTGCCTCCCGTGCCGACTCCTGAGATCAAAATATCGACGCGACCATCGGTGTCATTCCAGATCTCAGGCCCCGTCGACTCGAAGTGAATTTTCGGATTGGCGGGGTTGTCGAATTGCTGCAGCATATAGCCGTTCGGATTTTTCGCGAGAATTTCTTTTGCCTTCAGAATCGCGCCTGTCATGCCGCGCGGGCCCGGTGTCAGAACAATCTCCGCGCCGAATGCCAGCAACAAAACGCGCCGCTCAAGACTCATGGTCTCTGGCATCGTCAGGATCAGTTTGTACCCTTTGACTGCAGCGACAAACGCCAAGCCAATGCCGGTGTTACCGCTCGTCGGCTCGACCAGCACGGTTTTGCCGGGCTGAATTTTCCCGGCGCGCTCGGCCTCGAGAATCATGCTCACGCCGATGCGGTCCTTCACGCTGGCGAGTGGATTCTGGCTCTCGAGCTTCGCGACAACTTCCGCGACGCAACCTTGCGTGACCTTATTCAGCCGCACAAGAGGCGTATGCCCGATCAACTCTGTAACATCGTTGGCTATTTTCATGACGGGTGAACTCCGAGCGTGCGCGCTACGGCTAGCGCTGTAGAGGTAATACTAGCAAGTTGCTCGACTTGCCGAAAGCAAACGGGTATTGAGTAGATCGGTGGCTTATCGAGGAACTCGGAGCGGAGTGTGGCGATCGCGTTTTGCGAAGCTGCGGCCGGTTAGTTTTTAACGATGCGAGAGTCCGTAGCCCACTGCAAAAGCTGAGCCTCCAAGATTCACAACGGAGACGGCGCGCTCCAACTGATGATGGCCGGTTTTATGAAAGAAATAGCTGATGCCGATGACGCCTGCTGTTTCTCCCACGAAGTTCACAGCCAGGCCCGTCGTGGAACTGCCAAACATGCGAACCACCGGATTCAGTTCCTGGCCGCCGCTCTGCAAGTTGGCGCGAGTCACGGCGAAGTCTGCGCCATTCAACGCAACCGTCGCGGCAAAGAGCATTTTATTTTGCCGGTCCCAAAATGGGTGACGAACTTCCGTAAACGAGGGCGTCATAACTACGGGCGTAACGGGCTCAACCGAGGAAGGAGTGGGAGAGTCAGGAAACGGTCCTTGAGCGAACAAAGAGTGGCTGAGGATTCCACTAGCCAAGAGAGCCAGAGAGCAAAATCGAAGAATCTTCGTCGAAGCTTGAAAAGTCATAAGTGCCCGAACTTGGCAGGGCACATGGGGAGGGGCAATCTGGCGTCCACGAACCGTAGATTAGGGTCGCAGCAACTCTTTGAGAACTAGATGCTTACATTTGGTTCTCGCGAGCGCCGCCAGCGATTGTGCACAACTTTGCAGGTCTGTGCCAGTGTTTTTTCTGCTTTCTTGATTGTTTTCACTTCTTATACACAACGCCGCCCTTCATGACGAAACCTACATTTCCCAGGACGGAGATGTCTTCCAGCGGATCGCCTGTGACCGCGATCACATCCGCCAGATAACCTGGTTCAAGCGAGCCGATCTGTCCGCTCCAGCCGAGCAGTTTCGCCCCGTTCAGCAAGTCAGCTTGCAACACCGCCAGCGGCGACATGCCGTACTTCACCATCAAGACCAACTCGCGAGCTTGTGTGCCGTGAGGAAATGGTCCGACGTCTGACCCGACGGCCATTGGAATCGCGGCTGCAAGTTGTTTCTTAAACTCCTGCACCTTCAGATCAAGGATCTGATGTTCATGCGCGCTCTGCTCGGGCGTGGTCGCGTGTTCGGCGAAATACTCGAAGATGGTAAAGGTCGGAACAGCGAAAATTTTCTTCTCTTTCATCAGGCGCATCGTCTCATCGCTTAATTGATCTGCGTGGTCGATCGAGACGACTCCTGCCTGGACAGCGTAAAGAGTTCCGGGTTCTCCGGTCGCGTGAACTGCGACGTGCTTGCCGAGGCGCGCCGCTTCCTTCACCGCCGCTTCCAGTTGGACCTCGGTGTACTGATATGGAGTGGAGAGCGCGCCATCTTTCACCGAGTCCGCGCCCGTCTCGTAAATCTTGATGAAGTCTGCACCTTCCTTGAATTGCTGCCGTATGACCGCGACTAACTCGTCCGCATTATTGGCGTAGTTCGCGTTGGGCAGAACGCGCTGCTCGGGGTTGTATCCGATGGCGTCTTCGTGACCGCCGAGAATATTTATGGCGTTGCCGCTGATGCGTAGTCGTGGCCCGGGAATCGAGCCCGCATTGATCGCATTGCGAACCGCCGTATCGGCGGACCCCGCGCCTTCGGTCCCCATGTCACGCTCAGCCGTGAATCCCGCCATCAGGTCATCGCGCGCGGCGAGTGTCGCCGTAATCGTGCGCTGCGGAACGGACTCCTGCACCGTTTGCAGGTCTTCCGCTCCCGGATGGAGAAAAAGATGGATGTGCGCATCGATTAGGCCAGGGAGCAGGGTGCGATCGCCGAGATCGATGATCTCGGCCCCAGCCGGCCGCTTCACCGACGAACTAACTTCAACGATGCGCTCTCCCTGGACCAGAACCTCTCCCGGCTTCATCATCTTTCCGCTCCTCACATCGAGCAGACGAGCGGCATGCAGAACGATGGGATGCGATGGCGGGGATAAAGTCTGGGAACTGGCATTGGGGGCGAGCAGTAAAGCGCAACAGACCAATATCGCAAGCGGTATTCGGGTCATCATGGCCCGCAAGAGTACCACCGAGAGTCAGCTAGTTTCCAGACAGGCCGCCGCAAGTCTTGTGATTGAAATCACAAGTTCGAGTAAAACGAGTCACACCGGAATGCGCAGGAACTTTGCGAAACTCGATCATCTGCTATGAACGATTTTGGGGTACTCAACAATCGAAAACGCGCGCTGATTGCCCTCATCCATTCGTTCGTATTTCTTGGGGTAGCAGGGCACGGCTTCATGAGTCCGAAGTTCGGGATCCTGCACGGCTCGATTTCGACCGGGGACATCGTCCTGATCGCGATCTACATGATTGTCGCGTCGGTGTTGGCCTGGCTCGTCAGCATTTCTCGATGCACGCGAGAGCGAATTTACTTCGCGCTCTGCACCGGCAGCGCAACCTTCGGCCTGCTGCGATCGATCTTCGGAGATCCGGCCATTCCGGCGGCCCAGTATCTGCGCGTCATCCTGCTGAGCTCCGCGGTTGTGGTCGGCACCGTCATTCTTCGCTCTTTCTCGCGAGCTACTCCTGAGCAAGCTCTCTCCGAATAACAGAGTCCCCCAAATGCAAGAAGGCCGCCCGGAGAAATCCCAGGCGGCCAATATTCAAGCGAGGTTTCGACCTCACCCGACCGTGGTCAGGAAAGGAAGAATTCTTTTGTAAGAGTGGCCCAGTCTTCGTCGGGCATATGCGCCGTCAAATCATCGACTGCCACGCCTCCATCCTGCGCCAGTGCGCCGGCCAGCATCGGCATTTTGTTGCGCAGTTGCAATGCGGACGATTCCGTCCAGAGCCGCGCCAACGTGCCGCCGAGCAGATTGCGGAAGTTGATCTTCGAATCGGGAGCCTGCACCGTCACCAGCCAGCCTTCGCCGTAGGGATCTTTGCGCGCGAGTTCCGGATTCTTCGCTACTGCCTCGTTGACATCCGTGATGGTGCCTTCGATCGGGGAGACCATGTCGACAGACTTGCCATCGCGGAAAATCGTCCAAATCTTCTGGCCCTGACGTACCCAGCGGCCACGTTGCGGCAACGTGATGTTCTCGATCTTGCCGATGAGCTTCGAAGCGAAATCGTCCATGCCTACGCGCACCATCTCTTTGCTCTCACTGAGAGCCCAGGTGTGCCCAGCGTGATAGCGAACGTTCTCCGGAACCTGAAAGCCAGCGACCATCGCCGGAACAACGCGAGACCCGTTTTCATGGCGGGCAACTTGAAGCACAGGTTGCTTCGCTAGTTTCTGACCGCGCACATAATCAATGAGTAAGAAGATTGCGAACGTTAATAGAACCATGATGACTGTCATAACCCACCTCGCCTGGAGTGCCTTTTTACTTTCTGGCCACTCGCACCATTGCTAAAGGCAATCGCCTGACCAAACAGGGATCGAGAGCCGGCGCATGCCGAGTTGAACCGGTATCTCCCCTGTGCTGATGGAGATAGCCGAAACGCGAGATTCGGTGCGGGCGACCAATGCGGAGAAACTCAGCAGCCGATTTCGATGAAGATCGCAACACGACGAACGAGGTTTCAGCCCTGAACAAGCTGGCTGTACTCGCCAAACACTGCCTCCTCAATGAGTTGGGGCTAGTAATCGAATTGATGCGAACAGCATCAGCGGTCTGATGTGAAAAACAACTGATGAAGCCGTCTACCGGCTGTTGCGAAAGGCTGTTGACCAACATCACGCGCAATGGTGACACGGGTCACGGCTGAGAACTTCCTTATTGATGAGAATCTTAGCTGTCTGAAGCTGCTGAGTTTCGCGACAGCCTCTGCTCTGAGGAGGTAAGCAGCTTGTATCCGGTCCGATTCCCGTCTGCGGTTACGCCGGTAATCGCTCCTATTTCCTCATTCAGCTCAGGCGTCGATCGAAAGGACGTTCCGGATGGCTTCGTCCGCTGGTTAAGCCGCGTCCGGAGGAATCACTCATGAGCAAAGCACTCTTGTATGACTCAACGGTCTGCATCGGCTGCAAGCAGTGTGAACAGGCCTGCGCCACGCAGAATGGTCTTTCGTACGACGACGGAATCGCTGGCGAAGAATATCAATCCGCGCACAAACTGACGTGCGTCCTCACCCGTGGAGACAAATTCATGCGCCGGCTCTGCATGAATTGCGAGGATCCGTCCTGCGCTTCGGTGTGCCCCGTCGGCGCCCTCAAGAAGACTGCATCGGGGCCGGTCACTTACGACCCGTCGAAATGCATGGGATGCCGCTACTGCATGGTGGCCTGTCCCTTCAGCGTCCCGAAATACGAATGGGGGAAATTGTTTCCCAAAGTTCAGAAGTGCGTGATGTGTCCCGACCGGGTTGCCCAGGGAAAGCAGACCGCGTGCGCGGAGATCTGTCCTACGGGTGCCACCAAGTTCGGAGAACGCGACGACCTGGTCGCCGAGGCCCGCCAGCGAATCCACGACAACCCGGGCAAATATGTCGATCACATTTACGGACTCGAAGAAGTAGGCGGCACATCGGTGCTGCTGCTCTCGGCGGTTCCGTTTGAAACGTTCGGCTACCGAACAGACATTTCCAAAGATCCGATGCCGATGCTGACGTACCGCGTCCTCTCGCACATCCCCGACTTCGTTCCCCTGGGCGGAATGGTCTTGGGCGGCGTTTGGTGGATCACGCACCGCCGCGAAGAAGTGGCGCTCGCCGAAGCTCGCGAAGCTGAAGCCGAAAAGAAGAATGGAGGCAAGCGATAATGGCCCGCAATACAACGTTTCGTCTCACTTTTTGGAAGCTGGTCTTCCTTCTTCTGATGGCAGGCGGCCTTTATGCCACGTTCATCCGATTCACACAGGGTCTGGGCGCTTCGACTCATCTTTCTGATCAGTTCCCTTGGGGCATTTGGATCAGCTTCGACGTTCTTTGCGGTGTGATGCTGGCGGCGGGCGGCTTCACCCTCACAGCCGCAGTCCACATCCTCAATATCAAGCGACTGCACTCGATCATCCGGCCCGACGATTCTTACCGCGTTTCTCGGATACATTCTCGTATGCGCGGCGCTGATGTACGACCTCGGCAAGCCTTACAACATATGGCACCCGCTGATCATGCGCAATCCGCACTCGGTGATGTTTGAAGTGGCGTATTGCGTGATGCTCTACACCTCGGTGCTCGCGCTCGAGTTCTCGCCGATCGTGCTCGAGCATTTCAAGCTGGAAAAGCCGCTGAAGTTCGTTCGCCGCATCCTTATCCCTCTGGTCATTCTGGGCGTGATCCTGTCCACGCTGCACCAATCCTCGCTCGGCACGCTGTACTTGATCGTTCCCGAAAAGCTTCACCCGTTCTGGTATAGCCCGCTGCTGCCGGTATTTTTCTTCCTGTCCGCGATCGCCGTGGGACTCGCAATGACGATCTTCGAGTCATCAATGAGTTCCAAACATTTCGGCGTGCATCTGGAATTGCCAGTGCTTCAGGAACTCGGCCGGGTGCTCGTCGTCGTGCTCGGCGTTTATGGCATTTTGCGTTTTGAGGATCTTGCCAACCGAGGAGCGCTCAAACTCGCATTCCATCCAGGATACGAGACTTATCTTTTTTGGCTCGAGATATCCCTGGCGATCATTCTTCCATTGCTCTTGCTCGTACAACGGCGAGTGCGATCAAGCGCCAACGGGCTTTACTTCGCCGCTGTCCTCGTTGTGCTGGGCTTCATCACCAACCGGATGAATGTCAGCATCACCGGCTTCGAAGGGTCCACCGGCGTGCGCTACTTCCCCAAATGGACCGAACTCGCGGTGACCGGAATGATCATCGCCATCGGCTTCGCCTTGTTTGGACTGGCGGTGAAGTATCTGCCGATCTTCCCTCCAGAAGAGGTTGTTTCAGCAGCAATTACTAGAGTCCGAGTCTGACGCTCCGGTGGGCTCGCCGGTGCTGGAACATGCGGGAGACTGACCCCAATCGCGGCGGCTGGTTACGACTGACGCACAGTCTCAGCGCCAAACTGAATGTTCTCTTGCTCGGGGCGATGGTGTTGATCTTCGCACCGCTGGGATACCTCAACGTCCGCCTGCATCGGCAGCATCTCGAGCAAAACACACTCCTCAGCGCAGAGCGTATCAGCGACGTCATCAAGCACGGCACCACGGACTACATGCTGCGGAACGATCGCGAAGGCCTCTATCGCTCGATCCAAACCATGGCCGCGGAACCAGGGATGGAGAAGATCCGGATCTTCGATCAGGAAGGCCGTATCACGTACACAACCGACGACGCGGAAGAGAATCACGTCGTCGATAAGACTGCCGAGGCTTGCTACGCATGCCACTCGCAGTCGCAACCCCTGGCGCGTGTGAATCGTCCCGACCGCTTTCGCATTTATCGCAATGCCGCGGGGACGCGCGTCCTGGGCATCATTACCCCCATCGAAAATCAGCCAACGTGCTCCAACGCAGCCTGTCACGCGCATCCGGCCGAACAACAGATTCTGGGAGTGCTCGACACGAACCTCTCGCTCGCCAAAGCGGACGTGCAACTCGCGGAAAGCACGCGCCGCATGGTTGTCTACACCAGCTGCGCTCTGTTGTTGATCGCAGGGCTGAGCTGGTTTGTAGTCTGGCGAGTCGTGGGCAAACCTGTAAAGGCGCTGCAGCATGGGACGGAACATCTCGCGGCTGGCGACCTCGGTTACCAGATTGAAGTTCACTCCAAAGATGAGATCGGCAAACTCGCCAGCTCTTTCAACGGCATGAGTCAAGAATTGGAAAAGGAGCACAACGAGAACGTTCTCTGGACCGAAACTTTGGAGCAGCGTGTCGAACAAAAAACTCGCGAACTCAAACGCGCGCACGAGCACGCTCTGCACACCGAAAAAATGGCGTCGATTGGGAAGATGGCTGCTGTGCTCGCGCACGAGATCAATAACCCTCTGTCCGGCATCCTCACCTACGCAAAATTGTTGCGCAAGTGGGTGCAGCATGACGACGCTGGAATGAGCCGCCGAGGCGAGATCTACGAATCACTCGATCTCATCGCATCGGAGAGCCGCCGCTGCGGCGATCTCGTGAAAAACCTGCTGACCTTCTCTCGGACCACTCCCATGAATCTGCAATCCACGAACTTGAACCAGGTGATCGACCGATCCCTGCGCCTGGTCCAGCATCAGTTCGACCTTGCTGCGATTCAGGTTCAGCAGCAACTCGATCCGAACTTGCCTCTCGTTCATTGCGATGGAGCCCAAATTGAGCAGGTACTGCTCGCGCTGATCATGAATGCGATCGACGCGATGCCGCAAGGCGGGAATCTGTGGCTGACGACCAGTCGCAATAGTGATGACAGCACGGTGCGAGTTGTCGTGCGAGATGACGGCGCCGGCATTCCAGCGGAAATCCTGCCTCGAATTTTCGAGCCCTTTCTTACCACTAAGGAAACTGGGCGCGGTGTCGGGCTCGGCCTCGCCATCAGCCAGAACATTCTGGAACGCCATCACGGAAGCATCGAAGTGCAATCCGAGGTTGGCCGCGGCACGACGTTTACCGTGACTTTGCCCTGGGAGGGGAGTGCAAAACAAAACGATCCTTCCCCGGCCGAGATCGCCGCTGTAGCCAGCGGGAGAGGATGAACACGTGGAAACACAAGGTAAGTTGCTGATTGTCGATGACGAATTGAGCGTCCGCGATTCTCTCGGAAAATGGTTTTGCGAAGAGGGATACGAAATCGGCACGGCGGAAAACGCGGGCGACGCGCTCACTCGCATGGCCGAGAACAAGTGGGACCTCGCGCTTCTTGATATCAAGATGCACGGCACCGACGGAATCGAATTGCAGCGCCGGTTGCACGAACTGGACCCCGCCCTGATTGTCATCATGATGACGGGTTATGCCTCTGTCGAAACGGCGGTAACGGCCTTGAAGAATGGTGCGTACGACTATGTGAGCAAGCCGCTGGATCCGGACGAGATCGCGCATTTGGTGAAAAAGGCTCTGGCTCACCGTCGCGCCGAACAGGAGAACGTTCGACTGCGTGAAACCGTTGCGGAAGCGACGCGGCCGGGTGATCTGATTGGAAATAGTCCGGCGATGCGCAAAGTGTGCGAGGCCATCGAAACCGTCGGGCCCACCGACGCCAATGTCTTGATCACCGGCGAGAGTGGCACCGGCAAGGAACTCGTGGTCCGCGCGATTCATGCTGCGAGCATCAGACGCTTCCATCCTCTGGTCGCTATCCACTGCGGCGCGCTGACCGAAACTCTGCTCGAGAGCGAATTGTTCGGGCACGAGAAAGGCGCCTTCACTGGAGCCCAGTACCGAAAGAAAGGTAAGTTCGAGATTGCTGAGGGCGGCACGGTTTTTCTGGATGAGATCGGCGATATCAGCCTGAAGACGCAGACCGATCTGCTGCGCGTATTACAAGAGCGCGAGATCACACGCGTTGGTGGCAATCAGGTGATTAAAGTTGATTTTCGCTGCGTGGCCGCTACCAATAAGAACCTTGAAATGATGATCGAAGAAGGAACGTTCCGGCCGGACCTTTTCTATCGGCTCAATGTATTCCGCATTGAACTGCCGCCTTTGCGCGACCGGCGGGAAGACATTCCCCTTCTGATCGAGCACTTCGTTCGTAAGTTCTGCAACAGCGATGAACAAGCGCATCACTCGAATTTCGCCGGGAGCAGTGCAACAACTCCAACAGCAACCGTGGATGGGCAACGTGCGCGAACTCGAGAACGCAGTGGAGCGGGCCATGGTCGTCGCACAGGAGCCGGAGCTTGACGAGCAGGACTTTATCTTTAAACAACAGCCCGCGATGGCAACCGCGGGGAAGAGTTTAGATGAAATCGAGCGCGCTCACATCCTGCAAGTTCTGGAAGAATGCGGAGGCAATCAAAGTCGCGCGGCTGAAGTTCTCGACATTGATCGCGTGACGCTTCATCACAAATTGAAACGCTACGGCTGGACCCGCGCGACAGCCAGCAGTAGAAACTAAAATTGTCGGAAGCGGGAATCCATGGACCTTGTTCACCTGCTCCGGATCGGCACGACCGAACTCTCGGTCCTCGAGGATCTGTGTAACGCGATCCCGCAGCACCTCCCTGTCGCTTGCGACATCCTGCCCTTTGATCTCGATCCCACTCCTGCGTATCACCCGGAGCGCCAGCAGTTTCATTCCTCCGAACTCCTGCACCGCGTGCAAGAGCTGGTGCGTCCGCGGGATTGGAGATTTCTGGCAATCGCCGATGTCGATCTCTACATCCCGATCTTGAAATATGTTTTCGGAGAAGCGCAGATCGGAGGACCCTGTGCGCTCGTGTCCATGTTTCGTCTTCGCCAGGAGTTTTACGGGTTAGAGCGCGACGCCACTTTGCTAACCCGACGGCTGCTCAAAGAATCCGTTCACGAACTAGGGCACACTTTTAATCTCCGCCACTGCCAGGACTACCGCTGCGTCATGGCTTCTTCTCACGCAGTCGAGTGGATCGATTTGCGCGACAGCGCTCTGTGCCCGGAATGCCGGAACGAACTTGCCTCTAAATTGGGAATCCAACAGCCGGCGTGGTGAAACAGCAGGTTGCTGTGATGAACCGCACAACTACGGTGGCGTTTCATCCCAGAGGGGAAGGAACTCATTTTGCACAACCGCGTTGTGACATCTGACCTTGTGTCCGCAAATGGAATTGGTAGATCATCGTCGAGGCCGTCACGGCGGGCTGCAGCTCGCATTCGTTCCATTTTGGAATTTGAGCGCGAACATTCGCCTATAAGTTCTTTGACATCAAGATTTTGCCCCTAAGTGATTGTGCCCCATAGATTACTTCGCGATTTCACGCTAACTCGGTGATTCCGTTATACCGAGAGGGGAGGGGGTAGACCAACCAGCGACCCGGTTTCATTTCGGGAAAGTGTTTCAGCGCAAAAAAAATTTGCCGCATCACGATTTTGTCCCCTTCCCGTGCATTTATCGGCAAGATGGCGTACATAAAGTTAAGACACGCCGAAGAAGGTAATCGAATCTTCATTAGTTTTCCTCGTCCTTCCACAGGGAAGTCTCGTCGTCCACAGGTTCTTCACAAGCGTCGAACGATTTTGTATTGCCGGGAGCGACAATCTGGATGAAAGTGGGTTCAGCGAAACGTGAGAGTTCCTGAGCTTGCCGGATGATCGCGGCAGAGCCAGTGGCAGCCGGTGATTCTCGAAAGTGAATTGCCGTGGGGACTAAACATCCAGAAACGCGCGCGAGTGCGACTGGTTGCCCGGGCGTTGCGGCCTTCTCCCCATCCTGCTTTTAGGAGCAGGAAACGCCGCTGGCCTCCGTAGCCGTTGCGGATTCGTGATCGCGAGATGACGAATCGGCAGCTGGCCTCGGCCAACGCGGCACCGCTTTCGAGCGCTGTCGGGCTGAAGCGACCATTGCACCGCGTTCGCGCGGTGAGAGGCAGATCAGGAATCCACGCATGATGCGGCTCGGGTGGCTGGCCTGAGCCGCATTCTATTTTTGGGGTAGGCAGTTCACTATCGTCCGGAGCGTTTCTCCCACACTCGCGACCACACCATTACCTTCGTTACGCCCCTCGGGACTAAGCCAGCGGCTAAGATTCATCCATGGAATGGATACCGCGGAGAGCTCAATTCGGTTTGGTTGCGTTCAGCTACGCCGCGGCTCTGGCGGTGGGGGCTATCCTGATTGTCGCGCGCTACTTTCAATACGTGAACCACCCCGATGACGTAGCCGCTTACGGCGGAATGTATGCCGGCGGCGATTTACTGCTCGAGGTATTCATCGCGGGCATGCTTTTAGTGGCGACTTTTTTTCTCGTGCTGGTCATTCGCAAGACGGAGCAGGCCTACACGATTTATTCGAAAATTCTGGTGGGACTTAGCCTAACTGCTCCGCTGTCGGTTGGACTGATTAGCATTCCGAGTGTGAACAAGGGGACGGCTTTGCTCGGCTATGTCTGCTTGTTCCGCCTCTTCGCCTCACCGATGGTCATTGTGGGGATAGGGATGAGCCGCATTTTCGCGCGATTTCCGCGCTCGAAACGGCTGATCGTTTACGCTCTGATCATCGAAGTGGTGACTCTGATCCTTTTGATGGCTGCCGTCGTTCTGTAGAAGTCGACCTTCCTGCACTTTTTTGCCTTTCGCCTTGCATTCGCCTATGTGAGATACTGCTTTGTGCCGAGCAGTTAAAGAATGTGACTGCATTTCCATCTCCGTAAGAAATTGTTTTGAGCGGAGTTTTCCAAAGGCCATTTCGAATTTCACAACCCGACTCACGCTACGATGGGTTCGTCGCGCAACCGACTGACGGATCACTCCGATCTCCGGCGATATGCGGCGCGAATCCGGACAAGGCAGAGCGAAACTTGGCAACTTCCGATTACACCATCAGCACCCTTCCGGCGAATGTAGAGGCGGAGCGCTCGATTCTGGGCGCGATCCTGCTCGACAACTTTGCGTATAACCAGGCGGCAGAACATCTGCGGATTGAGGACTTCTCGCTCGATTCGCATCGGCGGATTTACTCGCGAATGGTCGATCTGGCGGAGTCTTCGCGGCCGATCGACATGATCACGCTAATCGAGGAACTGGACCGGCACAAAGATCTACAGCCGATCGGTGACGTGGCTTACGTGTCGAGCCTGGTCGAGGGCGTCCCCGAACGTCCGAGCATCGAGCACTACGTCAAGATTGTGCGCGACAAAGCACTGCTGCGCGGCGTCATCTCAGCGGCGAGCACGGCGATTGCACGGGCGAGCGACCAGTCAGACTCAGCCGAAGATGTACTGAGCGACACCGAAGCGGCAATCTTTCAGCTGTCGGAGAAGCGGATCGGGCGCGGGTTCATGGGTGTGCAGGAGATCGTCCGCGAGACTTTCGGATCGGTCGACGCACTCCTGCAGCGCGGACAGCGGATCACCGGGCTGGCGACTCACTACACCGACCTGGACGAGATGACATCGGGATTGCAGAAATCCGATCTGGTGATCATTGCGGCGCGGCCTTCGATGGGCAAAACAGCATTCGTGATGAACATCGCGGAGAATGCGTCCATTGAAGATCAAGGAGTTGTCGGTGTGTTCTCGCTGGAAATGTCGCGCGAGGCTCTCCTCATGCGCTTGCTGTGTTCGCAGGCGCGAGTGGATGCGCACAAGATGCGCACCGGTTCACTCTGGCAGGACGACACGAAGAAAGTTGTGCGGGCGATGGAGCAACTGGCACACGCTCCGATTTTCATCGATGACACGCCGGGTATTTCCTTGAGCGAGATGCGAGCGAAGGCGCGCCGATTGAAGCAGGCGCAGGGCCGGTTGGATTTGCTCATCGTGGATTATTTGCAGCTAATGTCGGGCGGCGGCAAGCGATTTGAAAACCGGACGCAGGAAGTGTCAGCGATTTCTCGAGGACTCAAAGCGCTGGCGAAAGAACTGAGCGTTCCGGTGATCGCGTTGTCGCAGCTGAGTCGCGCTCCGGAAAGCCGGGGTGGAGATCATCGTCCGCAGCTCGCTGATTTACGCGAATCTGGATCGATCGAACAGGACGCCGATCTGGTGATGTTTATCTTTCGCGAGGAAGTTTACAAGCAGGATGATCCGGAGCTGCAGGGGCGGGCGGAGATCATTATTGCCAAACAGAGAAACGGTCCGATTGGACGAGTTCGGATGGCTTTTTTGAAGCATTGCACGCGATTCGAGTCGCTCGCCGAAGGTGGATTGGCACCCGAGGAGTAGTTACTACGAATACAGGAATTGCTGTAGGGGAGTCGCTGTAAGTGCTGTATGGGCTTGAGCTTGCATAATCCCGACAAAGTCGGTCGGCAGCCTGTGGAAAAGCTTGTGGAATTGAAAACCTTGTTCAGAAATCCTAAACGCAAAGACCGACCGACTGGTTCCGCAATGTCACCTTGCCAACACATAAAGCTCTGAATAGTAACCAGTTATGCAATTCATCCAAGATTAACATTCGCGCCGTTCGAGGGAAGTGACCTTCGTTCCGGATTTGAGATTTGCACATTTTGGGGAAGTGGGACTTTAGTTTTAGGTGCGGTTTTAGCGGCTTTTCTTGAACTGGCCAGTCCTTCTCAAAGCGGAAACCCTGATTCTGACCATCGCTTTTTGTGATTCCCTTTTTCAGCGTTATTTGTCATTTCGGACCCCCGGAGGGGGAGCTTTGTTAGGGCAAAGTGAACGCCACGATGGAGTCGTTCTGTGGCTCCTCGGTAACGCCCCTATGGCCGCCGGCAGCTATCACGAGAAACTGCTTTCCACCTTTTCGGAGTTGATAGGTCATCGGAGTTGCCCCTCCGCTCGTCGGTAGCTGGGTCTTCCAAAGTTCTTTCCCGGTCTCAATGTCAAACGCACGCAGGGACGGATCGACCAAAGTTCCGGCAATAAAGACCAATCCTCCAGCTGTGACGATAGGGCCACCGAGGCTGGGCGCCCCGAGTGGTACGACAGGCTTGGCGGGCGCGAGAGAGCCGAGCGGTACCTGCCAACGAATCGTGCCAGCTTTCATGTCCACAGCCGCTAACGTTCCCCACGGTGGCGGGGCGCATGGCAAATGATGAGCCTTCGCAAAAATGAAAGTGCGGAACAGTCCGTAGGGTCCGCCGGCCTGCTGCGTATAGTCTGCATCCTGCGTGTTGTGATCGACTGCGTCCCAGTATTTGTCCGCTGGGATCAGTCCCATGCGAGCCGGCAGATTGTTTGTGTTCACAACGAGCAGACCTTTTTGTTCGTCATAGGCATAGCCGCTCCAGTTCATGCCACCAACGTTTCCGGGCACAGACAGCGTGCCCTGTAAGCTCGGGGGCGTGAATAAACCGTCGTTGCGCAAACTTGCCAGACTCTCGCGGCACACTTCACGATCTTCGCGAGTGATGCCCCAGGCGTCGGCCGCGGAAAGTTTTTGTGGAACGAGAGCCGGCGGCGCCAAGGGAAAAGGCTGCGTGGGCGAAGTCACTTCTCCGGGAATGTCACTCTGCGGCACGGGTCGCTCTTCCACTGGAAAAACGGGCACGCCGTTCTCGCGATTCAAAACGTAGAGGAATCCAGTCTTGTTGCCCTGAATCACCACCGGCACCGTTTTCCCGTCATGCTGAAGATTCGTCAGGAGCGGGGGCGAGGCGGTGTCGTAATCCCAGAGATCGTGGTGCACGAGTTGAAATCCCCAGACAAATTCCCCGGTTTTGCCGCGAAGTGCTACGACAGAGTCTGCCCACTTGTTGTCGCCGGGACGCAGGCCGCCGTAATAATCCGGGCTCGCGCTCCCAGTGGGAACGAGGACTAAATCGCGTTCGGGATCGACCGCCATCACGGTCCACGCGTTGCCTCCGCCGGTACGCCATGTCTTTCCAGAGGCTGACGGCGCTGATTCGGAATCGTTGGGAGGGAGCGGCTCCCATTTCCAACGGAGTGCGCCGGTGCGGGCGTCGAAGCCGCGAACGACCCCGCTGGGCATGTCGACGCGCGAATTGTCATCGATGGCGGAGCCAACCACGACGACATCGTTGATGATTGCCGGAGGAGACGTCATGTGATATTGCCCGGGAATGTAGCGGGCGACGTCGCGAAGGCTGACTTGTCCGTGGTTGCCGAAGTCGTGGCAGGGCTCGCCGGTAAGTGCATCGAGCGCAATGAGGCGGGCGTCTAATGTGGTTTCGAAAATCCGGCGACGACACGGTTTCCCTTTCGCTCGCGCCGAATCGAGCCAGGCGGCGACGCCGCGATTGATCAGGCCGTCTCCGTAATCTCCGGCGGTTTCCGTCATCGGATCGTAGACCCACCACTGCTTACCAGTTTCCGGATCGACTGCGAAGACGCGATTGAAGCCGCTGGTCAGGTAGAGCGTTCCGTCAACAAGAATGGGAGTGGTTTCGAGGCCGCTACGCTTTTTGTGGCCGCTTCCGTCGGAGATGTCGCCAACATGAAACGTCCACGCGACTTTTAGATTGGCGACATTGGCGCGATTGATTTGAGAAAGAGGCGAGTAGCGCGTGCTGCCGGGATCGTGACCGTAGTAGGGCCAGTCGTCGACCGACGGCTGGGCATCGCGGGGGGACTGGGCCTGCGGTTGGGAGGCGGAGATGCAGACAATGCCTGCCAAAACAAACGGAGCTACCTTACGGAGTAAGTAGTTCACGGCTTCCTCGATGCACGGAGAATGCCGGTAATTGTATCTCTTCGACGCGGGTCGGAATGCTCACGCTGATCTTTGCTGGAAGCCTGGTTTCGGAATTGAAGGTGTAGCGGCAGGATGCCGCAACCATAGCGAGCGCGTTCTTGTTAGCTGCTGCTCTCTCCGACTTTGAGAACGGCGAGGAAGGCTTCCTGAGGGATATCGACGCGGCCAATGCGCTTCATGCGCTTTTTACCTTCTTTTTGTTTTTCCAGCAATTTGCGCTTACGCGAGATGTCACCGCCATAGCACTTGGCGAGGACGTTCTTGCGCATGGCATGGACGGTCTCACGGGCAATGATCTTGGCGCCGATCGAAGCCTGAATGGGCACTTCGAACATTTGGCGAGGGATGAGCTCCCTCATCTTCGAGACCAACGCCTTGCCGCGCTCGTAGGCGAAGTCGCGGTGCACGATGATGGAAAGTGCATCCACGGATTCTCCCGCCACGAGGATGTCAAGCTTCACCATCGGCGATTCCCAATAGCCAGCGAGGTGATAGTCGAGGGACGCATAACCGCGCGAAACGGACTTGAGACGGTCGTAGAAGTCGAGAACGATTTCGTTCAGCGGCAATTCGTAGTGCAGCATCACGCGGGAAGAGCTGACATATTCGAACGTCTTCTGCTTGCCGCGCTTTTCTTCGACCAGCGCGAGGATTCCGCCGACATATTCTTCGTTGGTGAGAATCGTGGCGAGGATAACCGGCTCTTCGATCTTGTCGATCTCGCTGGGGTCGAGCCAGCGCGAAGGATTGTCGATTTCGAGCATCTCGCCGTCCGTTTTGTAGATCTTGTAACGGACGCCGGGAGCAGTAGTGATCAAGTCGAGATTGAACTCGCGTTCGAGCCGCTCCTGAATAATCTCCATGTGGAGCAGGCCGAGGAAGCCGCAACGGAAACCGAAGCCAAGAGCAGCTGAGCTTTCAGGCTCAAAAAAGAACGAAGAATCATTCAGACGAAGTTTCTCGAGAGCTTCGCGCAGTTGGGTGTGCTCGTGGGCGTCGACCGTGTAGAGTCCGGCGAAGACCATGGGCTTGATTTCTTCGAAGCCGGGTAGAGGCTCGATGGCCGGATTGGTGTCGTCGGTGATGGTATCGCCGATTTTCGTGTCGGCGACGTTCTTGATGTTGGCGACGAGAAATCCGACTTCACCCGCGACAAGTTGATCGATCTCGACAGGCTTAGGAGTCAGCACGCCGAGAGTTTCCGCATCGAACGTCGTGCCGTTCCACATAAGACGAATTCTTTGCCCCTTGCGCAGCGTTCCCTGAAAAACGCGGGCGAGCACGATCACGCCACGGTAGGCATCGAACCACGAGTCGAAGACCAAGGCCTGGAGACGATTATCCGGCGAACCTTTAGGTGGGGGAACGCGCTTCACGATTGCTTCGAGCACATCAGGAACGCCTTGCCCGGTCTTGGCGCTGATCAGGACGGCATCGGTAGCATCGAGACCGACGGCACTCTCGATCATTTCCTTGGTGCGTGGAATGTCGGCGCTCTGGAGATCGATCTTATTGATTACGGGAATGATTTCAAGTCCGTGATTGATCGCAAGATAGGAGTTGGCGAGCGTCTGTGCCTCGACGCCTTGGGAGGCATCGACGACGAGCAACGCACCTTCGCACGAAGCCAACGAGCGCGAGACTTCGTAGGAAAAATCAACGTGTCCCGGAGTGTCGATCAGGTTGAGTTGGTACGTCTGGCCATCCTCGGCGGTGTACATCATGCGTACGGCGTGAGCCTTGATGGTGATGCCGCGCTCGCGCTCGAGGTCCATGGAGTCGAGAACCTGGGCCTGCATTTCGCGCGCGGTAAGGGATCCGGTAAGCTCCAGCAGGCGGTCGGCCAGCGTGGATTTGCCGTGGTCGATGTGCGCGATGATCGCGAAGTTGCGGATGTATGCGGCGTCCATGGATGACAGGCTAATCCTTGATTCTAACAGGGTGATGCAGTTCCCACTTTCCGGCTCCTGGTTCGCGATTCCGTCGATTTGGAGAGAAGAAAGGCTCCCGACGAGGGATGCGGCGTTGAATTTTCTCCGATAGAATCCTCCTCTGCCGATGTCGTCCATCTGAGTTAGAGAGGTGACCATGCGAAAGACTTCTGCCGGTTTTCTGTTCCTGATCGCTTTTCGATTGCTATCCGCTGGACAGACGCTGTCTCCCGGCGTACAGGCTTTCGTCAAGGTCGATGCACCGCTGATTGCGTTGACTCATGTGCGCGTGATCGACGGGACCGGCGCGCCTGCGCGGGAGGATCAGACGATCATTCTCAGCAAGGGGAAGATCGAGTCGGTCGGTGATGCGTCTTCGTCGCACGTCCCCAAAGACGCGCAGGTGCTCGATCTGCCTGGATACAGCGTGATCCCGGGGCTAGTGGGAATGCATGAGCACATGTTCTATCCAGCAGGGGATGCTATTTTTCACGAGATGCCGATCAGCTTTCCACGGCTGTACCTTGCCGGCGGCGTGACGACGGCTCGGACGGCGGGTAGCATTGAGCCGTACATGGACCTTGCACTCAAGAAGCAGATTGACGATGGAAAAGTCGCTGGGCCGCAGATGCACGTGACCGGTCCCTACCTGGAGGGACCCGGCAGCTGGGCTCCGCAGATGACCGCGCTGAGCGATTCAGCTGAAGCGCTGGCGGCCGTGAATTTCTGGGCGGATCGCGGAGTCGACAATTTCAAAGCGTATAACTTCATCTCGCGTGGAACGCTGAAAGCAGCGATCGACGAGGCGCATCGGCGAGGACTGAAAGTAACGGGTCATTTGTGCTCGATCGGCTTCAAAGAAGCCGTAGACCTCGGCATCGACGATCTCGAACACGGGCTGATCGTGGATACGGAGTTCTTTTCCGGCAAGAAGCCGGACCAATGTCCTGACGAAGAAGCCTTCACGCAGGAACTGGTGAAGATGCGGGTGACGGACGCTCCCATCCAAGAGACGATCCACTACTTGGTAGCGCATCACGTCGCGGTGACTTCGACGCTGCCGGTGTTTGAGCCATTCGCACCGGACAAAGCTCCATTGCAGAGACGCGTTCTCGACGCGATGTCAGTCGAAGCGCAAAACCAGTTTCTCGAAGCACGAGTGCGGTTTGACCTGCCGCGGCGGGATCGGAAGACGGGAGAGCTTCGCCCGGCGCCATGGGAACTGGCGTTCGAGCAGGAAAAAGAGTTCGAGCGGGCTTTCGTGAAGGCGGGAGGGCTGCTTTTGGCGGGAGAAGATCCGACGGGCATGGGCGGCGATTTGCCTGGCTTTGGCGATCAGCGCGAAGTCGAGTTGCTGGTTGAAGCGGGATTCACGCCAATTGAAGCGATTCACATTGCAACGTTTAACGGAGCTCAATATCTGGGGGAACTGGACCGCATCGGGACGATCGCTGCCGGGAAACAGGCAGACTTGGTGGTGATCAAAGGCGATCCGTCGAAGAAGATTGAAGACATCGAAAACGTGGAGACAGTCTTTAAGGATGGAATTGGCTTTGATTCGGCGAAGCTGATCCAATCGGTACACGGGTTGGTAGGAGTGCGGTAGTGGAAGAGGTTCCATTCACTGCAATCGATCATGTGCAGGTTGCCATGCCCGGAAGAAGCTGCACGCCGCTTTTATCGTGATCTGCTGGGGATGAACGAATTGCCCAAGCCGGTCGAACTGGCGAAGCGAGGCGGATGCTGATTTGCGAGCGACTTAACGCCGCGAGACTGACGCCGATTGCGATTATCCAGCCCCGCGGGTTCGGTACTTGCGCCCGAACCTGAGGACTTTTCGTTTTCTATCTACTCACCGTCCAAAATCTCGATCCTGCACCATTTGCCCTGCTAGACTTTTCTCTATGAAAGCCCTCGTTCTTTCCAGCCTGTCAGGAATCGACGCACTCGCAGTTCAGACAATGCCCGACCCGATTGTCAAGACAGGGCAGAGCTTGGTTCAAGTGCATGCCGGCGGAGTGAATTTCGCAGACATCATGACTATGAAGGGTGGCTATCCCGGAACGCCTGCGCCACCGTTTATTGTGGGCCGGGAGTTTTCGGGGGTCGAAGGGAGTAGCGGCAGGCGCGTCATGGGATACGCACAGTGGGCGGCGTTTGCCGAAAAGACGGCCGCATATTCATCCATGATGTGGCCGGTGCCTGGGGATTGGAGCGATGAACAAGCAGCAGCGTTCCCTGTAAATTTTTTCACCGCGTATCTCGGATATTGGCAAGCGGGCATGACAGAGCCTGCGCCTGCCGGCCGCAACTTCCGGGTCCTTATTCATGCTGTGGCAGGTGGAGTCGGCACTGCGGCAGTACAGATAGGAAGCCTGCTCGGCGTAGAGATGTATGGCACGTCGTCGTCCGAGGAAAAGATCGGAAGAGTCAAGGAACTTGGGCTTCAGCACGCCATCAACTATAAGCGGCACGACTACGAAGAGGTCGTGAAGAATCTTACGCACGGAGAGGGCGTGGACGCGGTCTTCGAGATGTTGGGAGGCGACCACACGGCAAAAAGCCTGCGATGTCTGCGAGACTTCGGACGGGTCATCCAATACGGGACCGCGACGGGCAAGCAGCCGCAACTCGACGTGCGAGCCTTGTACGCGAAGTCGGCCAGTGTGCAGGGCCTGTGGCTGACCTACCTGTCTCAGAAGGCCGAAATTATGGGACCGGCGTGGCAGCGGCTGTCGGAGTGGATTGGGCAGAAGAAGCTGACTCCACAGATCGGGCAAGTGTTTCCGCTGGACCGTGCGGTAGAGGCATACAAGCTGCTTCAGGACGGCAAGAACTACGGAAAAGCTGTGCTTAAGATCGCATAGGCATCAGCGATTAGAAGTCGACCCTCTCGATTCGTTGATGTGCATGAAAAACTCGATCATCATCGCGCGAACACCCACTGTTCGCTCACGAGGAAATTCGCTAGCGAGCACAATGTGATGGCGATAGCGTTGGCGACGAGATAGTTCATATGACCTTCGCCGACCATGACTTTCATCAGCGCCAGATTACCGAGGATCGAGACGGCTCCGTTTGTTAGGTTGAAACGCAGCAGGCGTGGCAGAGAGCGGCGCCAGCGCGGCTGAACGGATTCGGGCCTAGTTCCCTCCGTCCTCGTTTCGCCGATTCTCGTTCGCCCTGGCCTCACTCGATCGACCCAGGTGAATTGTTCGTGCCAGACGAAGTTGTGAACGACTGCAGCTTCGACGGCGACCGCGGTTGCAAAAAGATAGTCAAACCTGAGGACGCTGCGCAGGATAAATAGCGCGCAGAATTGGACGACGATTCCCATTCCGCCGACGAGGTTGAATTTGCACCATCGGACGAATGTCGAAGGGGAAGCGTCGCTGGTAGCCGCGCTCATTGCGAAATCCTCTCTTCGCGATAGAGGCGGATCGTGTTCTGCAGAGTGAAGACTATGACCATCAATCCCATCCCCACAAGGCCGATCGTGCCACCCACATCGAAGAGGCGGTAATGGCCTCCGAACAGGTGCACGATCGGCTTCCAGAACAGGGTGAGATTTCCAATCGCCAACAGGATGCGGAGCTCTGTCGGTCCGAAGCGCCAGAAGGAAATGCGAAATTCTCCGAGCGCGTGGGTGGCGAGGTAAGACTGGATCGAGAGCATGAGGAAGCCGATGAGGAGACCGATGGCGATCCAAGGATGCATGTAGCCGGAAAGCGCCAGGCCTCCCATGAGCGCAAGAGAGCCAAAGCTATCGACCATGTGATCGACATAGAAGCCATAGCGTGGACGGAGGCGCTGACGTACACGGGCCAATGTTCCGTCGAGCGAGTCGCCTAGCCAATTGAGGGCGAGGCAGGCAATGACACCAAGCAGAGCGAGACGATTCCAAAACGCGAGGGCGTAGAAGACACCGGCTCCGATTTGAGCTGCGAGGCCCAGAATCGTCAGGTGGTCAGGGCCGATGCTTCTAGGTGTTCGTGCCGCCAGCCACAAGAGCGCATGTTTCTCAGAAGAGGCAATCCAACTTTCCTGCAATCGCAACATCTCGGGAAAAGGACGTTGACGGCGAATCTCTAATTGAACTCGCGGTTTCACCTGCTCGCAAAATTCGGTCATGGTCTGGGAACCAGGAATCGCCATAATTCCTCCGAGCCTGTTCACTTACTGCTCAGAACCTTGTTTCGTGAACGAATGTCGTACGGAATTGATTGAAGGACAATGCACTTGCGGTCAAACGATGGTTAAAGCGCAACTGATTGAAAATAAAGACGTAAATGGAGGATATCAACTTCAACCAGCGGCGGGTTAACCTTATGATGTGCCCGAACCCCGAAGAGCCCTGTGGTGATTTCAGGCTTCGCGGATTGCTGCGGATAGCTGAGCGATCGACCACGTAATCTGCTCTCGCGTGATGATTGCCGGAGGGGCTAGAAGAAGGTGGTCTCCGGAAACGCCGTCGACGCTGCCTTGCATCGGATAAACGAGAAGGCCGCGCTTGAGGGCGGCGGCGCCCACTCGTCCTGCAAAGTTCTGCTCAGGCAGGAACGGCCTTTTGCTGTGTTTGTCGGCGACGAATTCGACTGCCCAGAGCAGGCCGAGGCCACGTATATCCCCGACCGACTCTTCCTTGCGCAGAGCTTCCAGAGATTGCTTAAATTTTGCGGCTGGCGATTCCGAGCGGCCGGAGTCGGCGGCTTCGACCAGTTTGTTCGACTTCAGGTGTTGCAGCACTGCTCGTCCGGCGGCGAGAGAAATCGGGTGCGCGTTGTAGGTGAAGCCGTGAAGGAACGCGCCCGATCCTTGGTCGATTGCGTCGACCACTTTCTTCGTGGCGAACACTGCTCCGAGGGGAGCGTATCCGCTCGACAATCCCTTGGCTGTGACCAGGATGTCGGGCTCGACATTCCAATGATCAACCGCGAAATTGCGGCCAGTTCGACCCATGCCGGTCATGACTTCATCGGCGATGAGGAGTATGCCGTTGTGGCGGCAGATTTCTGCGATCGACTGCAGATATCCGGGAGGAGGGACCACGGCGCCGAGCGTAGCTCCACTCATGGGCTCGAGGATGAATGCGGCGGCTGCGCCGTTGGCATTGTCGATGGCTTGGTCGAGTTCCGCGGCATATTGCTGGCCGCAATTGCGGCATCCATCGGTGCAATCGAAAGCGCAGCGATAGCAATAAGGGATTCCGATGTGCGGGAACTCGCGCACCATCGGCAGGTAGATTTCGCGGCGGCGTTTATTACCGGAGACGGATAGCGCGCCGAGCGTTGAGCCGTGATAACTCTGCTGGCGACTGAGAACCTGATAGCGCCGGGGCTGTCCAATCTCGACTTGATATTGCCGCGCCAGCTTCAACGCAGTTTCGATCGATTCGGAGCCTCCGCTGGTGAAGTAGACGACGCCGCCGCGAAAGTGGTCCCCTGCGAATGTAAGCAACTCCTGCGCGAATTCCTCGGCAATCGGCGTGGTGAACTGGCTGGTATGGACAAATTCAAGCTGCGCCGCCTGGGCGGACATCGCAGCCGCGATTTCGGGGACGCCGTGCCCAATCAGGTTAACGGCCGCCGAGCCAGCAAGGTCGAGATAGTGGTTGCCGTCGGTGTCCCAGACGTAGACGCCTTCGCCGCGAACTGCGGAAGGGAAATCCTTGCGGAAAGACCGCCGAAAGACGGATGATCGGACCTTAATTCGCGGGGAGGATGCCACGACAGGATTATCGCATCCAGCCGCTGGTTATAACCGCAAGGCATTCCGATCGTCAGCTGACCTTTTACCGGTTTGGATCATCTAAACAAAATGGATTCTGCGTGTTATGGAGCGATCTAGGGCTTTTAAAGGTTAATGGCCCGTTTGCAAGGAGAAAGTCATGAAGAATATTAGATTGTCATTTCGAGCACTGTTGGGAATGGTTTTCCTGGTGGGAGCGAGTGGGGTGTTGACGGCGCAAGCGCCGCAGGGACCTGGGACGCCAGTTCAATTGGTGGTTTCAGTAGAGCCGAAACATGGCAACGAAGTCCCTGTGATTCGCCGCGACGATGTGATGGTTTATGAAGGCCACGACCGTGACCAGATCGTGGATTGGATTCCGGCGCGTGGTGATCACGCGGCGCTGCAGCTTTTCATCCTCATCGACGACAGTTCGAGTTCCAGCCTCGGTTCGCAAATCGGCGATATAAAGCAATTCATCACCGCGCAGCCAGCCACAACTCTGGTGGGGGTGGCGTACATGCAGGACGGTACGGCGCGAATCTTGCAGGATCCGACGAACGATCACGAGAAGGCCGCAAAAGTTGTGAGGCTGCCGATGGGTACGGCCGGCGCGAATGCGAGTCCTTATTTTTCTGTGAGCGACCTGATCAAGCGCTGGCCCGCGACGACGGCGCGGCGCGAAATTTTGATGGTCACCGACGGCGCCGACCGGTACTACGGGAGTTGGAACTTGGACGATCCGTATGTGCAGGCGGCTATGGACGACGCCGGTAGAGCCGGTATACAGGTTTCGGCGATCTACAATCCGGGTGCAGGGCACTTCGGACACAGCCGCTGGCAAGCATATTGGGGCCAGAATTACCTGGCTGAAGTGGCGGAAGGCACCGGAGGCGAGGGGTATTACATCGGGATGACAGGCAGCCCTGTCTCATTTGCTCCCTACCTCGACGAATTTTCTCGCAGACTGCAGAACCAGTACATTCTGTCGTTCATTCCGAAGCCGCAGAAAAAATCAGGATGGCAGAAAGTGCGTGTGAGCTCGGAGGTTCAGGGCGTCGATCTGATTTCGGCAGGCAGAGTCTACGTTACGGTACAGAAGTAGCGGCTTCCTGTTTCGGAACCGTAGTAGTGCGGGAGGCCAGTCGATCAACACTGGCAGTTTGAGATTCCGATAAGATTGAGAATCTGATCGGGTCTCGATGACGAAACTGCTGCGCTTTTTCCGGCCATCGCACCAACACACGGCGTTCTCGGCTACGCTGCTTTTGATCAGCGCGGTGATGATGTCGCGTGTGATCGGATATGCCCGCGACGCCTATATTGCGTGGGCGTATGGAGCTGGCGGGGCCACCGACGCCTACGTTGCGGCGTTTACTCTTCCCGACTTTCTGAACTACATCGTCGCGGGCGGCGCGGCGTCAATCACCTTCATCTCCATTTACACCCGCTTCCTGGCGGAGAAGCGGGATGAAGATGCTAAGAAAACGTTCTCGATCATTATCACTGTAATGACAGCAGTGATGATCGTGGGAACGATTTTGACCGAGATATTCACGCCGCAGTTTGTACGCTGGTTCGTGAAGGGATTCACGCCTGACAAGATTGATTTGTGTGTGCACCTCACACGAATTTTGCTGCCGGCACAGATCTTCTTCTATGTCGGCGGCGTGGTCTCAGCGGTGCTCCTTTCCCACAGGCTGTTTTTGTTCCCTGCCTTCGGACCGCTGATTTACAACCTGTTCATTATTCTCGGCGGGGTTGTGGGTGGACGCCATTTCGGAATTGCTTCGCTTGCCTATGGAGCGCTAATCGGGAGCTTTGCCGGCCCGTTTCTCGCCAGCGTGATTGGGGCGGTGAAGATTGGTACTGGATACAAGCCATCCTTCGATATAACGAATCCAGCGTTTCGCGAATGGGTGAAGCTGTCGGTTCCGTTGATGCTGGGCGTTTCCCTGGTGACGGCGGATGACTGGATTCTGCGCCACTACGCCTCCAGCGGCGTGGGTGACATTGCCCGGCTGAATTATGCGAAGCGATTGTTTGCTGTGCCCATCGCCGTGTTGGGGCAGGCGACGGGACAGGCGTCACTGCCGTTCTTCGCGCGGCTGTTTAACGAAAAGAAGTTGAAAGAATTCGCCGCAACAGTGAATGATTCTGTGTATCGCGTATCAGCGGCATCGTTCTTAGCGACAGGATGGATGATGGCTGCCGCCGTCCCGCTGATCGATCTGGTCTACCGCCGAGGAAGGTTTTCTTTCGGCGACACGCAGACTAGCGCGATCTATTTTTTCTGGTTCTCTCTCTCGTTAGTGTTGTGGTCAGCCCAGGGTTTGTACGCCCGAGCGTTCTATGCCGCCGGCGATACTTTTACGCCCATGGTCGCCGTCAGCGTGATCACACTCGCGTCGCTGCCGGTCTACTCATTCTTGTTTCATACGTTCGGCGTTGTCGGCTTGGCGTGGGCATCGGATATCGGGATCGGGATCAACCTGATCGCGCTCGCTGCGTTGCTGCATTACAAGAAGCTCGTTAGGGTCGGTGACTTGCGCTGGGGAGAATTGGGCAAGGCCTTTCTGACTGCAGTGGTCGCGGGCGGCATCAGTTTTGAAGTGGCGAAAGCGATTCCTCTGGCTGCAGGGCACGTGAGCAGGATGGCGGACATCACGCAACTAGCGCTTGTCTCACTTACGTGGGTGGCGGCGGTGGCAGCGGGATTATGGCTGCTGCGATCTGAATTGCCGCAGGACTTACGGCGGCGCAAGGGAGCGGTATATCCCGCGGTCGCGCAGGGTGAGAGCAAAGAGATTCTGGGGGCGGGGAGATAGGCGGAAAGGGCCCCCTTTCTCCCAAAATCCGGGAGAAAGGGGTCACCCATCGACCGCGAAATCGGGACCCGATGCGCGCTATACTCTATCCCCGGAGTAGATCATGATTACAGCAGCAAAACCGGTATCGATTCAGCGGCTCGTCGAAGAATTACGGCAGATGCCCGAGGCGATGTTCGATCAGACTGAGCCTCTGCGGCGCTTTCTTGCGCAGACCCCAGTCGATGCTACTTCACTCGATCCTTATCTCAATTGGAGCCGCCAGCATTACACCCGTAATCTGATTGACCGGACGAAACTGTATGAACTAATGGCAATCTGCTGGGAGGTAGGACAGGCGAGTTCGGCACACAATCATCGCGATCAGAATTGCTGGATGGCAGTGCCGATTGGCCGGCTGCAAGTTGAAAATTACCACTTAGTTCATCAGGATCTGCAAGGCGGCCAGTGCAAGCTCGAGCCGCTCAACACAGTGGAGATGAATATTGCGCAGCCGTGCGCGGTTGATCCTGCTGATCCGGTGCATCGCGTCGTCAATCCGCGAGAGTTCAACCAGCGCGCGGTGAGCCTGCATGTCTACTCGCGTCCGTTTGATACGTGCGTGGTGTACTCGCCGGAGCAAGGCACGTGCGGAGAGATTCAGCTTCACTTCAACACGATGTTCGGCAAGAGCGCAGAGCAGTGAATGCGTATGCCGCAGCGTAACCGGCTCGTCATTTCGATTGCGATTTTCCTGTGTATGTGTGCGGGTTGTTCGAAGAAAGATACTCCGCCCGCAGCCCAGACCGTTCCGTTAGACCAAGTCGTGCCCTCGACAGCGGGGCCGACTCAGCCGCAAGTGATTCTCGAGAAAACGTTCAGCCTGAAAACCTCGGCGACGTTCCCCTTTCAAATTCCTTCCCATGCGGCGCGACCTCATCTTCACGGCATCTTTCAATCCTTTGTTGGAAAGGCGGGCGGCGCGTCCGACGATTCCGCGAACATCGAATTCGTAATTTTGAATGAAGAACAGCAAGCCGCCGTCGCCAGTGACCGGCCGAGCGAAGCTCTGTTTTCGGTGGAATCGTCGCACAATCAGGCCGTCAATTTTGATCTCCCTCCTTCGATGAATCAACCCGTGAAGTACTATTTGGCGTTTCACAACGCGCAAGGCAGCAAAAGCAACAAAGTAGTGGAAGCCAATTTCCGCGTGGATTTTTAGCGCGAAGCTGCTGCTACACTAACCGAGTTGTCTCCTCGAAAAAAATCATCGGAGCTTTCTTCCACCGCGGCTGACGCGGCCATGCGGCCGTCCAAGGCAGCGTCTACATCGGCATCGCACGGGCGCATTTATCTGATCGATACGATGTCATTCATCTTCCGCGCGTACCACGCGATGGCGCGGCAGAGGCCCATGTCGACCAAGACTGGCCTGCCAACCGCGGCGATTTATGTTTTCGTGAACATGCTGCGGAAACTGCGCGACGATTTCTCCCCCGAATATCTGGCAGCCGTGTTCGATGTGGCGGGTCCGACGTTTCGCGACGAACAGGCAGACGCGGTCACTACCATCCGCAAGTTCGATATCAAGACGCAGACGTTCACGGAGGTCGAATACAAAGGTTACAAGGCGAACCGTGCTGCGATGCCCGAGGATCTGGCGCAGCAAGTTCCCTACATTCGGCGGGCGCTCGAGGCATATCGCATCCCGATGATTGGGGTGACGCGCTTCGAAGCCGACGACGTGATCGGTACCCTCGCGCGCAAAGCGGCGGATGCCTCGCATCCGGTTTACATCGTTTCGAGCGACAAGGACATGATGCAGCTCGTTAACGACAAGGTGCAGATCCTGAATCCTCCGAAGGACAATTTAATTTGCGATCGAGCGAAGGTGGAAGAAATCCTCGGCGTGCCGCCGGAACGCGTGATCGACGTGATGGCGCTGCGCGGCGACTCGATCGACAATATCCCGGGAGCTCCCGGAATCGGTGACAAAGGTTCAGTTGAAATTATCAAACGCTTCGGCACGGTTGAGGAAGCTCTGGACCGGGCTGCCGAAGTCGAACGCAAAACCTATCGCGAATCGCTGCTGAACAATCGCGATACGATTTTATTCAGCAAAAGCATGGCGACCATCGACACGAATGTTCCGGTCGAGCTTGACGTGGATTCCATGCGCGTAGGCGAGCCGGACATTGATGCATTGCGCGCTCTTTTCATGGAACTCGAATTCACTTCGCTTCTTAAGGAGCTGTTGCCCGTCGCCGAAGTAAGCGAGACGTCTTACACGGAAGCGAAGTCCGCCGCCGATGTCGAGCGCGTTGTGAAAGCGACCGGAGCGGAAGGCGTTCTAAGTGTGGCTGTCGAACAAGAGCACGCCACCGCTTCCGTAGACGAAGAGAAAGAGGAAGAAGAGGAGCCGCAAGAAACGCAGCTCTCTTTCATGGACGGTGCGATGACGGCGCCACCGGTGCCCGAGCCTGCCGCGCGGCGCCTTGCCATTTCAAGCACGGCCGGAACCTCTACGATCGTGAAGCTCGATTCCGGCGAAGCTGGCGAAAAGTTGAAGAGAGTCCTCGCAGATGCCTCGGTTTCAAAAGCCATTCACGACTACAAGGCTGCGATTCACGCGCTCGCTTCTTTGGGAATTGTCGTCGAGGGCATACGACATGATCCGACGCTGTACTCATACCTGCTGAATCCAACGTACTCTTCGCATACTCTGACGGAAACGGCGTTGCGGCGGTTCAATCTCAAGCTGGGCGGTGGAGTCGCCGAGTCCGCGGACATCACAGGCAGGCTGACGGCGGCCCTTCGCAGCGACGTTGAGCAGGCTGGGCTCGTCAAGCTTTACGAAGAGATGGACCTGCCACTTGTTCCAGTGCTGGCGAGGATGGAGCAGGCTGGTGTGAAGATCGATATTGCTGCGCTTTCGCAGATGTCGGCCGAACTCGAGCGCGAGATCGCGGTGAAAGCGAAAGAGATCTACGAAGCGGCAGGGATGGAATTCAACGTTGGATCGCCAAAGCAGTTAGGCGATGTGCTGTTTAACCGGATGAATCTGCCGAAGCCCGTGAAGTATGGCAAAGGGCGAATGATCTCGACGGCGGTCGACGTACTCGAGGAGCTGGCAGAGAATCATCCCATCGCGCGCATGGTCCTGGACTACCGCCAGCTGACGAAGCTGAAATCGACATATGTCGACGCGTTGCCTGTGCTCATCGCGCCCTCGACCGGACGGCTGCATACGACATTTGGACAGACGGGAACGGCGACTGGACGGCTGTCTTCCGCGAATCCAAATTTGCAGAATATTCCGATCCGGACGGAACTAGGGCGCGGCATTCGAGCAGCATTCATCGCCGAGCCCGGACACGTGCTGCTAACCGCCGACTATTCGCAGATAGAATTGCGTTTGCTGGCGCACTTCTCGCACGATCCGCTGCTGGTGGAAGCGTACCGGCGCGGCGACGACATTCACACGCTGACGGCTTCGCAAGTGTTCGGCGTTCCACCGCTGATGGTCACACCGGATCACCGGCGGCAGGCGAAGGTCGTAAACTTCGGAATCGTCTACGGGCTTTCGGCCTTCGGCTTATCGCAGCAGCTCGGGATCGAGGCCGGAGAGGCCAAACAATTCATTTCCGCGTACTTCGAGAAATACAGCGGCGTGCGCGCATTCATCGACAGAACTCTGGAAGAAGCTCGCCGCGAATTGAAGGTGAAGACGCTGTTTGGACGAATCCGACCGATTCCGGACATCAACAGCAAGAACGCCAACCAGCGCGGATTTGCCGAGCGCACTGCCGTGAACACTCCGCTGCAAGGAACGGCGGCAGACCTGATCAAGATCGCGATGATTCGCATCGATGCGGCACTGCGCCAGCGCGACTTGAAATCGCGCATGACTCTGCAGGTGCATGACGAGCTGGTCTTTGAAGTTCCTGAGAAAGAAGTCGAGACAATGCGATCGCTGGTACGCGAGCAAATGGAGCGCGTGCATGAGTTGGCGGTCCCTCTCTTGGTGGAGATGGGCGTCGGACCAAACTGGAGAGACTTGGAGTAGATGCCCTCAGGACCACAAAAACGTCCGAGCGGGAATGCTGGTGTAGAATGTTCAGGACCCCCTCCGCTGTTGGTTCGAGCGCCGGTCGAGTTTTGGCGTCATTCAGCGGATTCCTTTCCAGTCGGGACGTGGCTCAGCCTGGTAGAGCACTCGCTTGGGGTGCGAGGGGTCGGCAGTTCAAATCTGCCCGTCCCGACCAATCATCCAAATGTCACAAGCCGAGCCCGCGACTCAGATCGTGTAGCTGAAGCCTATTTCGATGTTGTGGCCCCGCTGTGTCCGAAGCCGGCGGACTGATTTCGGTTGACACGTTTCTCTATCGTTTTATAATCATTCTTATCCGATAATTATGCGTCTGACTCACGAGCAGTTCCGTGAACTGGCTGCGAAGCACGGCTTGGCAGTCACGCACCAGCGGCAAGTAGTTTATGAGGCCGTCATTGCGTCTCATGGGCACTATTCTCCAGAAGACATTTACGCGGCGGTGCGGCGCCGCATTCCGTCTATTTCTCTCGCTACCGTATATAACAATCTGCGGCTCTTTATTGAATGCGGATTGTTGCGAGAGGTAACTCCTCATGCGTCCACCTTGCGTGTGGACGGGAATCTCGAACCGCATCACCATCTTGTCTGCTCCCGCTGCAAATCGGTGCAGGACATCGATATCGACTTCATCGATTTGAAGCGGCTATCCCGTCAACTGCCGACTGGCTTTGATCTGACGCAGCCATTGATTGAGGTCTTTGGCCTCTGTCGCAGCTGCAGTGCAAAAAAATAATTTTTCATGCAGTACGCAATCAAGAATCGAAGGTGAAAACATGGCTATGGAAAATACACTCGCGACATCTTCGGGGAGCGTTTCCCCTGAAACTAAAGATAAAAGCACGTTATCCGAGGCGAAGTGCCCCTTCGGGCATGGCGCTCGCAAATCCCATGCGAATGTTGATTGGTGGCCGAACCAGGTAAACCTGAAGGTCTTGCATCAGCATTCTCCTCTGTCGGATCCGATGGGCAAGGAATTCAATTACACCGAAGAATTCAAAACGCTTGACCTCAATGCCGTGATCAAAGATCTGAATGCCTTGATGACGGATTCGCAGGAGTGGTGGCCAGCCGACTTTGGCCACTATGGGCCACTTTTCATTCGCATGGCGTGGCACAGCGCGGGTACATATCGTATCGGCGACGGACGCGGTGGTGCGGGATCCGGTCAGCAGCGCTTCGCTCCGCTTAACAGTTGGCCTGACAACGTGAACTTGGACAAGGCGCGCCGATTGCTGTGGCCGATCAAGCAGAAGTATGGAAAGAAAATTTCTTGGGCGGATCTCATGATTCTCGCCGGCAACGTCGCGTTGGAATCGATGGGCTTTAAGACGTTTGGTTTTGGTGGCGGGCGTCCGGACGTCTGGGAACCCGAAGAGGAAATCTATTGGGGACCCGAGGGTACTTGGTTGGCGGACGAACGTTACAGTGGCGATCGAGACCTTGCGAACCCGCTCGCCGCAGTGCAAATGGGCCTGATTTACGTGAATCCCGAAGGGCCCAATGGAAAGCCCGATCCCATCGCTGCAGCACGAGACATTCGAGATACATTTGCTCGCATGGCGATGAACGACGAAGAAACCGTCGCACTCATTGCCGGCGGACACACCTTCGGCAAAACGCACGGCGCCGGCGTTCCCGCTCAATATGTAGGTGCCGAACCAGAAGGTGCCGCCATTGAGGATCAAGGGCTCGGGTGGAAAAATAAACTTGGCAAAGGCCACGGTGGTGACACGATCGGGAGCGGACTGGAAGTCATTTGGACTACGACGCCCACGAAGTGGAGCAACAACTTCTTCACGAACCTGTTCAGCTACGAATGGGAACTGACGAAGAGTCCGGCGGGCGCGCATCAGTGGACACCGAAGAATGGCGCCGGCAAAGGAACAGTGCCGGATGCGCACGATCCATCAAAGCACCACGCGCCATCGATGTTGACCACGGATCTTGCGTTACGCTTTGACCCCGCTTACGAAAAGATCTCGCGGCGCTTTTACGAGCATCCGGATCAGTTCGCAGATGCGTTTGCGCGAGCATGGTTCAAACTGACGCACCGTGATATGGGGCCGATCCAGCGGTATCTGGGCCCACTCGTCCCAAAAGAAACCTTGGTCTGGCAAGATCCAGTTCCGGCGGTGGATCATAAGTTGATCGGGGAGCAGGATGTTGCTGCACTGAAGGCAAAGATACTTAAGTCCGGGCTGTCGATCTCGCAACTGGTCAACACGGCTTGGGCTTCCGCAGCTTCATTCCGCGGCTCTGATAAGCGCGGTGGAGCGAACGGAGCCCGCATTCGTCTCGCGCCACAGAAGGATTGGGAAGTGAATCAACCGGCTGAACTCTCGAAGGTTCTTCAGAAGTTGGAGGGGATCCAGAAGGAGTTCAACAGCGCGCAGGCCAATGGAAATAAGGGCAAGAAAATCTCGCTAGCGGACCTGATAGTTCTCGGCGGAGACGCAGCGATCGAGGAGGCTGCGAAGAAAGCCGGGCACGACGTGAAGATTCCTTTCTCGCCGGGCCGCACTGACGCTTCGCAGGAACAAACTGATGTTCATTCATTCGCCGTCATGGAACCAGTGGCGGATGGCTTCCGCAACTATCTCCGGAGCGGCCAGGTCCTTTCGGCGGAGGAATTCCTGGTTGATCGGGCGCAATTGCTTAAGCTGACTGCTCCAGAAATGACAGCTCTCGTCGGTGGCCTGCGAGTTCTGAACGCGAACTACGGGCAGACGAAACACGGGGTATTCACGAACCGTCCTGAAACGCTGACGAATGATTTCTTCGTCAACCTCCTCGACATGAATACGAAGTGGGAGCCTGCGAATACCGTCGAAGGTATTTCGGGAGGTGTATTTGAAGGGCGCGATCGCAAGACGAATGCGGTAAAGTGGACGGCCACCCGCGTCGACCTGCTCTTTGGTTCGCACTCCCAGCTCCGGGCACTCGCTGAAGTCTATGCATGTAACGATTCGAGGGAAGCATTTGTGAAGGACTTTGCGGCTGCATGGACCAAAGTCATGAACCTTGATCGCTACGACCTAGCCTAAGATCGGCGAGAAAGGTGTTGAAGCTTCGTGTCGAAGGTTGTTTGCTTCGGCAAGTCAAAACTTAGCGTCATGGGGCAACCTTCGAAGCCCCATGACGCTTTTATTTCACCGGGGTGAGATTTCAAGCTGAACGCTGGAAGATGGATGAGAGGCAAATTCCTGGTACCGATTAACAAAAATTGAGACGAAACTCTCTGTGTGAATAAACTTGCGCACACTCGTACTTGTGCATTGATTTGCAACTTCGTTTTCGTCTTATCCCTCTCGCCCTTGAAACATGCGTCTCTTTCTTATATAAAAATTGAACGACACGCGTCTGTTCGATCGCGGCTCCCCTGTTAGTGCGCTCCGCTTGGGTTCCTAAAGTATCTGGCCGCAATTTCGTTCTATCCAGGCAGGTCTGTATCTCTATGAATAAACTCTCTCTCGTCTGCGCAGCGATTGCTGCGATCGTGTTCTTACCCAGCGTTTTGATCTGTCAGTCGAACCTCGACGATCAAGCAACAAAGATATCCGCTTCAGAAAATGCGCAAGCGGGAATCACTGCACCCACCGGGACGAAGATCAAGCAATCGTTTTTCGGTGCTGATTTTCTTTTGAATAATCTTGTGTGGCCCGGAACGGACGGCCTAGGCCGCATCGCTACTCTTGGGGGACTGCGGCTTTGGGATGACGGCGTGAAATGGGGTCAAATCAATACGGCGGCCGGTGTGTACACCTGGACGCAGATGGATTCGTGGATCGCCATGGCTCAGTCGCAGCATCTGGACGTGCTCTATACATTCGGGGACACCCCCCAGTACGACGGGAAGATTCCAACTGCGAAGGGAGTTCACTGCCTCACGCCAACGGAATACAGTTGCTCTCCACCGAACGACGTGAACTCCGACGGAACTGGAACTGACAAGGACTTCTCGAATTTCGTAACCGCGCTTGTCACGCGATATAAAGGCGAGATCGCATACTACGAACTTTGGAACGAGCCCGACTGCTCCTGCTATTTTTCGGGAACGCAGGCGCAGTTAGTTCGTATGGGTAAAGACGCGGCGGCGATCATTCGCTCGATTGATCCGAATGCCAGAATTTTGAGCCCGTCGGGCCACGTTTGGTCGATGACAACTTGGTTCAATGGATATATCTCGGCAGGCGGCGCTCCGAACTTCGACATCGTGAATATGCACATGCGCGGCGATGGCACGCTCAACATGACGCCTGAAAACTTTCTCACGACCTACTCGAACATCGAGTCTGATTTAGTTACGGAAAAGCTGAACACTTTACCTCTCTGGGACGGCGAGCACGGTATCAAGGCGAGCGAAACGCTGACGGATCCGGACGAGTTGGCGGGATATGTAGCACGGGAAATCGCGCTGCGAGCCGGCAAGGGAATTCAACGGCAGTACGTGTATGCATGGGACGATACTGCTCCCGTAGGGGAGCAAGGCAACCTCGCCGGGACGGCGTGGAACACAGTCGCGGGATGGCTCATCAATCACACCATCAGCCCCTGCAGCGCCAACGGCACCGTGTATACCTGCATTGTGGACGACGGCGAGATCGTATGGGATACGGCGCAATCGTGCAGCAATGGAGTGTGCACGACCTCGAAATATACCTATCCGTCCACCTATAAATATGAGACGGATCTCACGGACACGAAGTCGAAATTGAGCGCCAAGACCGTTTCGATTGGATACAAGCCTATTTTTCTCACGGCAAATTGATTTAGGTCTCGAAGAGTTCGCGGAGAACGACCTTAGAGTTCTCGAACGGTGGAAAGAGGACAGCAATATTTGCTTGTAGACTGGGATGGTTTCCTATCCTATGTCTACGGGCATTCATCCGCCGCGCGATCGATTCTTCGTCGTGGCATTTCTGTGCAGCGTATTGTTAGCCTGCGTTTCCGCATCAGGGCAGCAGGCCGATACACCAACTATTCCTTCCGCTCCACAACCGGGCGCCCAGTCGAAGAATTTTTTCGCGCGCTGGGCAGACTATTACAAACAAGATTGGACAGTTCCCCCCGCGTCTTCGCCGGCACCGGTTCGTCGCGGGCTCCCATCGCCACTCGATTCGCCACCGTTTCCGAACTCGGATTGGTCCTACGGAGGTTCTCCGGTGATCGGCGAGCCAGACACGAATAGCTATCCTTTGATGACGGCGATCAACGGCGCTCGCACCCGTACAAAGCTGTATGGATGGCTCGACCCCTCGCTGAACTTCAGCACGTCCTCCAACCGAAATGACCCGGAGGCAAACGACGTCTACTCGAATCGCTTCGAGTTAAATCAAGTGGTCCTTTACGCCGAGCGCTTGCCGGACTCCGTGCAGCGCGATCATGTCGACTGGGGTTACCATCTCACGGCGTTGTATGGCACGGACTATCGCTACACAACGGGGAAAGGATATTGGAACGGACCTTGGGTGAACAATCACCGTCAGTACGGGTTCGATCCCACCTTGGAGTATCTCGATATCTATATTCCCCATGCCGCGCAAGGAATGAATGTGCGCCTCGGGCGATTCATTTCCGTGCCCGGGATTGAGGCGCAACTGGCGCCGAACAATTACATTTTCAGCCATTCTCTTTTGTACGCGATCGATCCGTTTACCGACACCGGATTGATGGCGACGATCAAGCTCAACGATCAGTGGCTAGTGCAATTCGGGATCACTGCTAGCCATGATGTAGCGATATGGACCTCGGATGCGAAGCCTTCCGGTTCAGCCTGCGTCAGTTATACGGCCGCGTCGGCGAACGATAATTTCTATCTCTGCGCCAACGGAATCAACAACGGAAAGTACGCGTACAACAATCTGCAGCAATATGACGCCACTTGGTATCACAAATTTTCGAAGACCTGGCACATGGCAACAGAGACCTGGTACATGTATGAGCGCGAGGTGCCTGCTCTGGGGGGCCCGATCAAACCTGAGACTGGCGCGAATCCCGCCTACTGCCTTCCGAGGCAACTGCGTTGTACCGCTCCGGAATACGCGGCGGTCAATTTCCTTCAGAAAGAACTTTCCACACACGACTTCCTGTCACTTCGCTCGGACTTTCTCGATGACAAGAAAGGCCAACGCACCGGGTACGAGACTCGCTACTCAGAGAACACAATCATGTGGTGTCATTGGATCGGAACAACGGTCCAGATTCGTCCAGAGTTGCGTTTCGAGCGCGCGTGGGACAGCAAGGCATATGACTACGGTCGTCGCCAGAATCAGCTGACGGTGGCCAGCGACCTGATTTTTCATTTTTGAGAACGCGAAGAAACAGCATTGTTAGCGCCGCTGCGGATTAGGCACGGTCACGCCGCCTTCGATCTTAGGAATGCCGAAGTGACCGCCCAGATGGGAAAGGTCGAGCGGACTGATCGACCCGGAAACTTCAATAAATGTGACTTCCTCGGACCGGGCCAGCAGCACCGCGACGTTGCTGATGGCATCGTGGTCGAAGTGAATCCAGAGGTCTGTCGCTCGCGGGCCTCCATCCTTATCGTGGTTGTTCACCAGCTGTTTCCATCCCTCGGCGTGATATTCATCCTTCACTGAGCGCAAAGCTTGAGGGTCGTAGGCCCCCGGTCCAGGAAATCGGAACCGGTGAATCGAGAGGCCGCTCACCCCCGCGATTACCCGACGAAGGTCCTCATCATCCGAGTCGAGCTTGGACGCGAGAACCAGCATGGAGTGATCCAGAGTGAATTCGGTTTTCGATGAGGCCCTTTGCCGCAGGGCTTCCACTCCCTGGGGCACCACTTCGACCGGTTGTTGCGCCTGGGCAAATCGGGCAGCGGAAATTGCAACGACCATCAATAATAAGAAGATGCGGGACAGCCTCATGGAGCGCCTCAAGGGTTGGAAGAAATGCATAGCAGCCTCATATCTAGCCTCGGCAGCCGACGATTGGCAATGCCCCGGGGATAATCAAGGCCTCATTCGCTAAGTCTTTGAATTCACGGGGGCTAAGAGGAGGAATCAATTTGGTGCAAAGGCACCTTAGGACTCGACATTGCGGCGTTCGCCCGCTTAAGGCTGTCGGCAGTAGTCTCCGGCCACTAAACCGCGGTAACGTCGACACTTTTAGAGGCAGGTGGTACCTCTGAGAGATGCAGATTTCGTGGACGCCCGGAGTAGTGTGTCCAAAGTGCAGGAAGTTCAGCCCAATCGGCCAGCGTGCTTGTCGCGTCTGCCAAGCCCCGTTGCCAACCACCGCGCAAAGGACCGTCATGCGCCTGGTGTTACCCGTTTGCACGGTGCTGATATTGGGATTGTGTTCCCTAGCCGTGGTGGCTTACTACTCGAATTCACGACTTGTCAGTTCGGAAGGCTATAAAGCAGCGATCCAAATCGCTCTTTCCTCGAAAGAGTTGCAAACCGCTCTCGGAAACGAAATTCACGCAAACCATCCGATCGGTCACACCGTCCCGTTCGGACAGTCGGAATTCGCTGAGTGGTCGGTGCGACTGACGGGCTCGCGGCAGAGCGGCCATCTCTATGGGATTGCCAATCAAGTCAGCGGTGTGTGGGATTACTCTCGCCTGATATTCGAAACTGACGATCGCAAATATAGGTTGGAACTGACTCCGATTCGCCTGCTTAGTATGCCGCGGGTCCCAACGAAAAACGTGTATCTTGTGCCTCTGGGACTGGAAGGCGAATCTCTCGATTGGGCGCCGACATACTACAAATCAAAATTCGGAATCAGTGTGACTGTGCTTCCGTCCGTTCCGCTCGAGTTCGGCTTGGTCGACAGTGACCGCGGTCAGGTAGACGCCGACAAGTGCCTCGACGATTTCCTGAGGTTGAAATATCCCGATCTGTCTCGCGATCCCTCAGCACTGCTGCTCGCCGTCACGTCCCAAGACCTGTACAGTCCGCGCTTGGGGTGGCGCTATACAGAAAACCTTCGAAGCGAGGGCCGATTGGCAATCGTTTCGTCCGCCCGGCTACATCCATGGACCTTTTTCGATAAGCTGAATCCGGAGTGGCTGAATTCCCGCTTACAAAAGCTTCTAACCAAGAACATCGTGCTCCTATATTTCGACTTGCCCATGAGCAGCGACTACACCAGCCTGCTCAGCGGTGGAGTTTTGTCGGGCGGGGAGATCGATCAAATCGGAGGAACTGTTATAGGTGCGGAAGAACGTTGGGACCCATTCTGGGAATCAGGCGCGCCGACAGTCACTATCTATGACGTAGCGGGAAAAGACCTGCTCTGGAAAAGGAACTGGGAGCGTCTCGCTTTGCCGGATACTTCCACGCAGCTTTTTTCTGTGTCTTTGGACGTCGGGCTCTTTGTTCAGCGCAAGGCAGATTTCGTATTTCCCGATGAGCCAGCATTACAATTCGCGCGCGTCTACCGAAATCAGGATGATCGCTCTCGAGCATTCGGCATCGGTTATTCCGACTCGTTTGACATGTTCTTAGGTGGTCAGATGGGTGTCGCGGTTGACTTGATTATGGATGACGGCCACCGCACGCACTTTGTCCACAATGCGTCGGGGAGTGGTCAACGCGGCGACGTCTATCTCCCCGAACGCAAAGGCCGTGAACGGTTTCTGGAAGCCGTCTACGGCACAGATGGGATATGGAGAGTCAAATCGAGTGACGGGTGGACTTATCTATTTCCATACCGTCCCAGCGCTCTTCCGCAGTATGTAACGGTGCTGACGGGGTTTCTCGACCCTCACCAACATAAATACGAGATGAAGCGGGACGCAGTTGGAGCACTTCTTGAGGTTAACAGTCCTTCGGGAGCGTGGCTCCGCGTCGAAAATGACTCTGAGCATCGTATCAGCGCAATTTCATCGTCGAATGGAAGGACTGTGAAGTATGAGTACGATGGGGGCGGGCATATGGTTCGGGCGACTGACTCAGAAGGTCGTGTCGACAGCTACACGTATGACGAAAAGGGACAGCTCTTGACCGTGGCCCACGGAAATGGGAATGCCGTGCTCACCAATGAGTATTTCGTTGATGGCTACATAAAAACTCAAATTATGGGAAACGGCGAAAGTTTCCGATATGCCTACTTCCGCGACGTGGAGGGAATCCACGAGAACCAGATCACAGATCCGAATGGACTTGAGACCTACGTCGAATACGGGCGCGATGGCTACCGAGAATGGCTACCCACCGCCCGTCCACACTAGTCGACGTTGCATGAGCAGACGCCGGCGATGAAGGGACTCATGTCTCAGCCTTCCATTTCTTCCGCCATCGCTAGCATGTTGGTGACGCTGTTCCAATTCCTGGCCGTGCCTGTGACCTTCAGCAGCCTTTCGACTTGCGACCACGGCAGCTTCGACCTTCCCGCTCCGTCGGGGAAATAGATGTACATTTCCCTGCCCTTTAGATGTAACTCTTCCGGGTGCCCCTTGAGCTTTGCCAGATTGGCGTGGGCATCTGGACCGGGCTCGCCCGCCAGGAAGGTGACCAGGATTTTGCCCGGCTCCAGTTCGGGGCGTTTTGCGAATGGACTGGCGGCAATTGCTTTTCTCAATTCGTCGGTCGTACGGAGGATGACCTCCGGGCGAAATCCGAATTTCTTCTCGATCGCATCCTGAATTTGCTTTCCAAGCTTAGCCGCGTTTTTCTCCCTGGTCCGGAAGATGACGTTGCCGCTCTGGACATAGGTGCGCGGATTCTCGAGTTTGAGGCTTTCGTAAAGAGCGCGAAGAGCGTCCATCTTGATCCGGTGGTGCGGACCCAGGTTGACGCCGCGGAGCATTGAGATCAGAACGGGCATGAATCTATTTCTTGACTGAAAAGCCAGAGTTTTCGACATCATACTTGAGTCCAGCAGAGACTCCGAGGTGGCAACGTGTCCTTCCGGCGCGAAATTGAACCAAGAGAATCACTTTAAGCCGGCCTGACGTTCTCCCAGAATAGGGGAAAGCCAAAGCGCGGCGCTCGCTGCCGCCCTCGTCAAAAGCAGATCTTTCCGGGACCCGCGATTCGGGCCCGATCAGGAGAAGTAATTATGTCGGGACAAGTCGTTTTGTATTTTGAGGACCAGGCAGACGCTCTGCGGTTTGCGCTGGCAGCGGGTTCAGTGATGGCCGGCGAAGGCGCGAAGGTTACGAGCGATCTGCTGGAGGAAACCGCTCGGGCCTCACGCATCCGTCTGGATGCAGTCAACGCAGCAGTCACCAAGAAGCCGACAAACGGACGGGTCGCTTAGACCCACTGGTTCCTATGCCGTTCCGGCGTTGGTAAATGCTTCGATCGCGTCGGTTAGCGTAGGAAACATCAAAAAGACCGGCTCGACCTTCGTAATCTCGAATACTTTCATCACTCGTCTGTTCACGCCCGTGAGAGCCACGCGGCGTCCGGACTTCGTGCACGACGTGTACGCACTCACCAGCGAGCCTAGCCCGGAAGAATCCACATAAGGTACGCCCGTTAAATCCAGAATCATCGTGGGAGCGCTCTCGCGTCGCACCGCGTTCATAAATGGAGTGACGTTCTCCATGGTCAGCGGCCCGCGGAAGCTCAACACTCCACGATCCAAACGCTCGATCTCTAAAGGCTCGGTTGCCATGGCGCAGCGATTCTAGGCTAGTTAGGCGGAAAGGTTCAAGTTGACCGGGAAATAGTAGATTTCTGTTACCTCAGGACATTGTTCTGAGTTTGTAATGTTTTTGTGTTTTCTTTCTGCGAATGCTACAGCTTGAGCTAACGCGACTAGGATTAAATCAACGGCATGTGGGGGGAAACGGATGATGAAAAGAATTGGAGTTGCATACTGGCAGTACTGAAGTCAGCCCTCATAAAGATGGTTCCAGCGCCCCCGCACAGCATCCCAAAGGAACACACGCCCGCATTCTGCTGAGTTCCGTCTTTGGACCTTACGCGCAAGACGACGAGTTCGGCAGCCGCTCCATCAATCCGATGGAGCTTTATCACAATCAGGTCACGCGCGCGCAGGGCAGCTTCTCGCTGCGCATGTTCCATCGCTCCTGGGGCATCATGATGATCCGGGAGAATATCTCGGCGCCCTGCACGGTTCTCGACTTCCCAACCCGAGACGATTTCGCCAGAGAACTCAAAACGCAAAAGTACGATGTCGTCGGGCTTTCGTCGATCATTGTCAATGTTGCCAAGGTGCGCGAGATGTGCCGGATGATCCGCGAACTTTCTCCGGGCTCGACGATTATTGTCGGTGGGCACGTCGCCGCAATCCCTGGTGTCGAAAAGATGATCGATGCCGATCACATTGTGAAAGGCGAAGGCATCGCATGGATGCGGCACTACCTCGGAGAAGACGAGAGTAAGCCAATTCGGCATCCGGCCATCGTTTCGGGAATGCGTACTCGCATCATGGGAATCCGACTGCCCGAGCGCAAAGGCGCGACGGCAGCGACCATTATTCCTTCGGTTGGTTGTCCGATGGGATGCAACTTTTGTACGACCTCTGCGTTCTTCGGCGGCAAAGGCAAGTTTGTCAACTTCTTCGAGACGGGCGATGAGCTCTTCGACGTGATGAGCCGCATGGAGAATGAACTCAAGGTCAAATCCTTCTTTGTAATGGATGAGAACTTCTTGCTGCATCGCGAGCGTGCAATGCGTTTGCTAGACCGCATGAAGGAAGCTCGAAAGACTTGGTCGATGTCAGTCTTTGCCTCCGCCAATGCGATTCGTAAATACACCATGCAGGAATTGGTAGAACTGGGAGTGTCCTGGCTGTGGATGGGACTGGAATCTCCGCGTGCCGGATACAGCAAGCTGCAAGGCTCGGATACGCGTGAACTCACGCGGGAATTGCGCGAGCATGGCATCCGCGTGCAGGGATCGACAATCATCGGTCTCGAGCACCACACGCCGGACAACATCGTGGCGGAAATTGAGCATGCCGTTTCGCACGACACCGATTTTCACCAGTTCATGCTCTATACGCCGGTTCCGGGCACTCCGCTCTACCAGCAAATGGCAGAGGAAGGCCGCCTGCTACGCAATGTGGACTACGCTGACGTGCATGGACAGTTCAAATTCAACTTCAAACACGCGGCAATTTCGCGGGAAGATTCCAAGCGTTTTCTAGATTGGGCGTTCTGGCGCGACTTCGAGCTCAATGGGCCTAGTCTCTATCGCATTTCGCGAACGTTGATGGCCGGCTGGAAGCGCTATAAAGACTGGCCCGATACGCGGGTGCGCGAGCGCTTTGCGAACGAGATGGGACGCCTGAACGGAATTTACAGTTCGGCCCTTTGGGCGATGGAGCGGCAGTTCCGAAAGGTCGACGCGGAAGTTAGTGGGCAGATTCGATCCCTCCGCGAGGAGTTCAAGCATGAGTCCGGAATCATTTCTCGGATGATGCCGGCGGTGTTAGGCCCAGTTTTGCTTTGGACGACGCGCCGCGAAGAGCGACGGCTGGCAGAGGGGAAAACTTATGAGCCACCGACAATTCTGGAGAGAACGAACTGGGTCGAAGCGTAGCTGGGCAGAGACCGCTTACCCCGTACGGCGAGTCGAAAGCAGATCGAGGATTTCGCGCAGGCCCCGGCGGATATGTTGAATCTCGGGGGTCGAATGCGATGGGAACGGGATGGCGGACTGGGTCTTGTCTGTCTTGTTATCGGAGCGCAGTTGCTGGCGTGCCCCTGAAATGGTGAATCCCTGCTCGTAGAGCAGTTGCTTGATGCGGAGTACGTTTCCGACGTCGCGCCTGCGATACATGCGCTGCCCGGTGCTGCTCTTGACGGGCTTCAGTTGCGGAAACTCAGATTCCCAGAATCGCAACACATAAGCCGGCAGGTGGCAAAGCGTTGCGACTTCGCCGATTCGGAAATAGAGTTTGTCAGGGATGAGAACTTCATCCGCTTTGTGCTTCGCCGCGCTCGTCTTCCTCGCAACCATTCTTTAGCCGGTAAAAGCCACGCCGTCCGCCTATTGTGACACAGGTCCGATAGCGTGTAACAAAATTTACTGTCGGTGTTGATGGCAAAGGCAACGGCGCGAATCTGGTAGTGATTGCCCCAACATTCGCCTGAAAAGGAAAAGCCTCTTAAGAGGTGCTTCCCTTAAGAGGCCAGTGAGAAATCGTGGTGTATGCGAGGTGTCGTCTCGCCGACGGTTAATGTTTCTTCTTTTTTGCCTTCTTCTTCGTTGCCATTTGAAGGTGCCTCCGTTGAACGATTTTCCCTTGCAAGGGTTGACGACTTTGGGCCCTCAGCTTGTAAGACTGACCCTACTCGTAGTATGGGAAAGTCCTATAACCCAAGATATTGCGGCAGTGTTAATAAAGTGTCAACAGAATTCTGCAGAATTTGAGCAGAAATTATTGAAAATGTCGTCCGGTCGTTCGTCGTTCATCGTTCCGGGGACGACTGAAGATCCCTTTGAAACTTAGCGAGCGAGAAACGACCAACGACGAACGACTGGTACCATCGCTCATGCGCTGCGATCCCATCGACCTTGAAATCTTCAAGAACCTCTACCACTCGATCGCCGAGGAGATGGGTGCGGCGCTACGCCGGACCGCGTTTTCGCCGAACATCAAGGAGCGCCGTGACTACTCATGTGCGGTTTTTGACGGCGAGGGCCAAGTCATCGCGATGGGCGACCACATGCCCGTTCACCTTGGCTCGATGCCGATGTCAGTGCAGGCCGCGATCAATGAGGGTCCGATGGATCCTGGAGATATCGTGATGCTGAACGACCCGTTCCACGGCGGAACGCACCTTCCGGACATTACGTTGGTCGCGCCGGTATATGTCGAGCCACGAGGGCGAAAGCGCCGTTCAAGTCCTGAATTTTATGTCGCCTCGCGCGCGCATCACGCCGATGTCGGCGGCGCTTATGCGGGATCGATGGGACTTTGCCGCGAAATCTACCAGGAGGGCGTGCGAATTCCTCCGGTGAAGCTGAAGCGGGCTGGATTGGTGAATCGCGATGTTCTGGCGATGCTGCTGAACAATGTCCGCACTCCTGAAGAACGGGAAGGCGACCTAGGCGCACAAATCGCGGCTTGCCACACCGGTGCCGAACGTCTGCGGGAAGTTTGCTCTCGCTATGGCCTTAAGCGCGCCCGCGGTGCGGCCGCGGAGCTGCTCGACTACTCCGAAGAATTGATGCGGGCATTCCTGCAACAAGTGCCGGCAGGGGACTATCGGGCCGAAGATTTTCTGGATGGAGACGGGATCAGCGAAGGCCCGATCAAGATCGCAGTTACGATTCGACGCAACGACTGGGGCCGGGGCTATGTGCCGGTCGCGCTTCGAAGACGGACTGCGAAGCCGATGGTGACGGTCGATTTCACCGGCAGCGATCCCCAAGTGCAAGGCAGCGTGAATGCTGTCGCCGCGATCACTTATTCAGCCTGCTTCTACGTGTTTCGCTGCCTTCTTGCCGAAGATGTCCCCGCAGCTGCTGGATTAATGCGACCGATCGAAGTAATCGCCCCGGAGGGAACGATCGTCAATGCGAGGCCTCCGGCAGCGGTCGCGGGAGGAAATGTAGAAACTTCGCAGCGCATCGTCGACGTGCTCTTGCGGGCGCTGGAGCAAGCGATTCCTGATCGTGTCCCGGCAGCCGCCTCCGGAACGATGAACAATCTGACGATTGGCGGCGTCGATTCTCGCACGGGGAATCCTTTTACTTATTACGAGACCATTGCCGGAGGCATGGGAGCGCGTCCGGCCAAAGCGGGCGTTTCCGGCGTTCACACCCACATGACGAATTCGCTAAACACTCCGGCCGAGGCGCTGGAGTACGCGTATCCGCTGCGTGTGCGGACATATTCGCTGCGGCCAGACAGTGGCGGGAAAGGCAAGTTCCGCGGTGGCGACGGGATTGTTCGCGAGATTGAGGTACTTACCGACTGCGAAGTGACTCTGCTCGCCGACCGCCGCTCGCGCGGACCGTGGGGACTCGCCGGAGGTGCCGACGGTGCGCCAGGAAAAGCCTATGTCACACGCAGGGACGGTTCCATCGAGCAAATGCCTGGGAAGTTCAGTTTGCGCCTGCTTCGAGGCGAGCGAATCTGTATCGAAACCCCTGGGGGCGGTGGCTGGGGGCACGAATCGGACCGTCGGGCTTAGTTTCAAATATTCAGAGCAGACTGATGAGAGGTGATACATGCCATTCGAAGTGAGCAAGCACTACCTCGAAGAGGCGCGCCGCCAACTGCGCGGGCATAAGCACATGGGCGAGGGCGCAATGTCGCAATTAAGAGACGATGATTTCTTTGTCATGCTCGACCCCGAATCGAACAGCGTTGCGATTCTCGTTAAGCATCTCGCCGGCAACATGCGCTCGCGCTTTAGCGATTTCCTGACGAGCGATGGGGAAAAGCCGAATCGCTTCCGCGACCAGGAGTTCGAGCTGACGCCGTCGACTATGCGTGCAGACATTATGCAGTGGTGGGAGGAAGGGTGGTCCTGCGTCTTCGGCGCGATCGATCCTCTTAAGCCAGAAGATGTGATGCGCGTGGTCACGATTCGCGGCGAACCGCACACGGTCCTACAAGCCATCAATCGTCAGATCGCGCACTATGCCCAGCACATCGGTCAAATCGTATTTCTGGCGAAACATCTACGTTCAAGCGAATGGAAGACGCTGACCATCCCACGCGGTAAGTCTGAGCAATACAAAACGACGGTACCGAAATCTTACAAACCGGCGAGTTAGCAGATTACGTGGGGCTCGCATCATCTGTTCAGCTCTTCATTGTGAATCGCGAATTCGGCCGCTCGTATCGCAGTTTCATGGCTTCGTCGAGCTAGCCTTCTTAGACTCGTCAGCCTCTGATTTCGGCCAAGCTGGAGAAGTCAGCTCCATGCGCCACAGTGGGCCACCCGGATACGACAAAGCCTCCGATTTCACGAATGTCGGAACTTCCCCGCCGAGCATCCACAGATGTGCATCGGGCGGTTGCTTCCCCAACAGGGGAGCCACCACTCCTGCAACTCCGCCGAGGTCGACCTTGATCATGTAATCGGTCGCCTCGCGCTTCGACCCTCCGAGCGAGAACGGCGCGGTTCCTTGGGAGCTAATGGAGAGCTTTACGATGCGGGGCTTCGGGGTCGCAACGACCATAGACAATTGCGGGACAGAAACGCCGGCCTTCAGATTTCTCAGAAACATCACTACCAATCCGTTGGCCAAGTCAGGGGGCAACTTCAGATGCCCATCTTCGACTTTCTTATTTCCCTTGTCGTCTGAATATCGCACTGTGACCTGACCGGTTGCAGTCACGACGGAAAGGTCGGTCGGATGCGGGAATACAGGTCCTTCCTGGATCAGACGATAGGAGACCAGATGAAGTTTGTCGCGTTGCGAGAATACCGTGGTTTCGTCTTGCCGCGAACCATCCTTGAAATGAAAGACCACTCGTGTCTTAACCTGGCTGCCGTGGGCAGTTTGCGTTAGGTCGCCTTCGGCAATCTGATCCCCATCTAATGTGCTCAGCGTTAGAAAAGCATGAATGGCTCCTTCTTTGTAGCGTACCGCTACGTCCGATGCCCTTGCCCCGGCATTGGAAAGAAGCAGCCCAAACGTGAATAAGATCGCAAGGTGTCTGAATTTCACAGAATCATTTCAACCTTTCGGATCACGGTGCTTCGATGCGTTTTTCTCCTTTGGTGCAGAGCGAGGAACGTAATATTTGTGTTCGTCCCCTCCGCATATCTTTATCCCTGCCTCCCTGCCTCCAGTTAACCCTAGGGGAAATGGCGCATCCAGGTGCACACGGGTGCTAAAATCATACGTTTTGTGTTTGTGTAAGTTTTCGTACCGGATTTATAGGTGGCAATCATGGCTGGAACAATGCTGGCGGTGGTCAAGCCAGAAGCAGCGCCGGGAGCGGACGTTCGCGAGGTAAAGATCCCGGCTTTCGGACGCAATGATGTGCTCGTCAAAGTAAAGGTTGCGTCCATCTGCGGTACCGATCTGCACATTTATAACTGGGACCGCTGGGCCCAGAACCGTATTCACCCTCCGCTGATCCCAGGTCATGAATTTTGCGGGGAAGTCGCTGCTTTCGGCGACGAAGTCACGAGCGTGAAGGAAGGCGACTTCGTTTCTGCCGAGATGCACGTCGCTTGCGGCAAGTGCCTGCAATGCCGTACTGGCGAAGCGCACATCTGCCAGAACGTGAAGATCATCGGCGTCGATGCCAACGGCGCCTTCGCCGAATATGTCGTAATTCCGGAATCGAATATCTGGAAACTCGACCCCGCAATCCCAGTGGACTATGCCTCGATCCTCGACCCACTCGGGAATGCCGTACACACTGTTCTCGCCGGGGAGATCGCGGCCAAGAGCGTTGCCGTCACCGGTTGCGGGCCGATTGGCTTGTTCTCGATTGCGGTGGCGAAAGCAGTGGGAGCGACCTCGGTTTTTGCGGTTGAAGTGAATGGGCATCGCGCCCGCATCGCACGCGAGATGCACGCCGACTACGTGCTCAACCCTACGAAAGAAGATGTAAACGCGATTGTCATGGAAAAAACGGGCGGTCTCGGCGTCGACGTCGTCCTCGAGATGGCGGGACATCCCGATTCGATTCGAACCGCATTCGATATCGTGCGACGGGGCGGCAGGATTTCTCTGCTCGGGCTGACCTCTAAACCGATCTCGCTGAATTTTTCCGAAGACATCATTTTCAAAGGAATCACGATCCAAGGCATTAACGGGCGCCGCATGTACCAGACCTGGTACCAGATGACGGCTTTGCTGAAGAGTGGCAAACTGGACCTGCATCCGGTGATCACCGACCGTATCCCAATGAAAGATTTCGGCAAGGCGATGGAGCGGCTGAAAACCGGGGAGGCTAGCAAGATTCTCGTGTATCCCAACGGCGTACGGTAGTTTTCGTCCGCCAGATTCGACCCGCTCTTATGTAACTCTGTGCCGGTTGTGGTCCAGACTTTGAGTAGTAGCTCAGGAGATGGGAACGCGTCTCCGGTCATAAACATGAGTCTCGACGCATACGTCCGCTGCACCTGCATTCGCGATGGCCGCGCGAAGAAGCCTCATCCGTTTCCTGAGCGGTTCGTCTGGGACGAGTCCAGTGGCCCTTCGCTCAGCGGTGATCCTTCCGAAGACGAATGGGAAGCGCACGATCAATGGATGCAGGAGTCATGCGAACACGAAGGGGTTTTGGTCTCTGAATTCCTGGGGAACATCACGCGGGCGCAGCATGTGCGCGAATTCCTGCGCGGGCTCCAGGGGGATCCTGGTCCGAAGTTCCCGATCCTGCTGAAAAAGGTCGTTTACGATGGCACGCACACCGGAGACTGGATTCCGATCAAGCAATCTGCCGCCCTTTTGCGCGAAGTAAATCTCGTTCTCGGATCGAGTGACATCCTTACTCAGGGTGAAAAGGAATTCTTCGAGAGTATGAAACGCCTGTGTGACGCCAGCATTTCAACTGGAAATCCGATCGTGTTTTGAGCCGAACTTCTTTGCCGCGGATTCCACAGATTCACGCGGATGATTCAATGAGGGCAGACGTCGAACCTGCTCGTCCGGTTTGTTGGTTTAGACTTATCTTTTGCCTTTATCTGTGTAAATCCGTGCTAATCCGTGGCGGGGTTTTTCATGACAACAGCAACTCGCGCTAATCCTCTTTCTTATCTCGCCGACCAGCTCAACGAACTCAAGGCCAAGGGCACACACTTCAAACTGCGCGTGCTCGACGATGAACAGGCTCCCGTCTGCACATTTGACGGAAAGAAAGTCATCAACCTTGCGTCGAACAATTATTTAGGACTAACCACGCATCCCAAGCTGCGCGAGGCCGCGCTTGAAGCGACGCGAAAGTTCGGCGTCGGATCCGGCGCGGTACGCACCATCGCCGGGACGATGAAGATTCACATGGATCTGGAGGAGAAGATCGCGCGCTTCAAAAATGTCGAAGCCTGCGTCGTCTTTCAGTCCGGATTTGCGGCAAACGCCGGCACTGTCTCGGCTGTGTTAGGCAAAGAAGATTTCATCATCTCCGATGCTCTCAACCACGCATCGATCATTGACGGTGCCCGCCTTTCGAAGGCAAAGATTCTCGTCTTTCGCCACAAAGACATGGCGCATGCGGAGGAGCAGCTAGCCAGCATTAAAAATGAGACTGGCAAGAAGCTGCTGATCACCGACGGCGTCTTCTCCATGGACGGCGACATCGGTCCGCTGCCCGCCCTCTGCGATCTGGCTGAAAAATATGGCGCCATCATGATGGTCGACGATGCGCACGCCTCCGGCGTTCTCGGTCGCAATGGCCGCGGCACAATCGATCACTTCGGTATGCACGGTCGGGTCGACATCCAGGTGGGAACTTTATCCAAGGCGATCGGAGCGCTCGGGGGCTATGTGTGTGGTACGCGCGATCTCATCGACTTTCTCTATCACCGCGCTCGCCCGTTCCTGTTCTCGACGTCGCATCCGCCATCCGTTGCCGCTTCGTGCATCGCGGCCTTTGATGTTCTGGAAAACGAACCTGAGCGCATGGAAAGGCTTTGGGAGAATACGCGCTTCTGGAAGAAAGAGCTCGGGCTCCTCGGCTTTGACATTGGTGGCAAAAACACTCCGGCCAGCGAAACGCCGATCACGCCAATCATCATTGGCGACGGCAAGCTCACCATGGACTTCTCGCGCGAACTATTCAAAGAAGGCGTGCTCGGTACCGGCATTGCGTTCCCCACAGTGCCAGAAGGAAAAGCGCGCATTCGTACGATCATGACTGCGACTCACACGAAAGACGAGTTGGAACAGGCGTTGAAGGTGCTTAAGAGCGTCGGGAAGCACATGGGAATTCTAGCCGCTTAGGATACAGCGCGTTTCCTGCTTTTTGCGCGCAAACCCGCGATTACTTCGCATTAAAAACAGGTCTTGCCATCTCTTCCGGCGATGCGGTCTCCGGATTCTCCGCCTTCCAGCGCATTGCCGCAGTGATTCGCGTGCGGCCGCTGGGATGATCGAAGAAGATGAATTCCTCGACCGGACCGGGATCCATCTTGCGATACTCTCCAAGCATCAGATCGACATTCGCCTCTCCGTCCGGCTGACGGGCCGCGTTCAGTCCGTACATGTCCGCTTCGAATTCCATGGTGCGCGTGATGGTATTGGTCACCGGTGTCATCAGAAGGAAGTACAGCGAGAACACGATCACCGCCACGGGGATCACGGCAACATCCGTAATTTCGCGAACTCCCCATTCCGCGCCCCAGCGTGCGAGGGCAAAACTGGTTCCCCAGTTCAGAAAGGCGAAGCCGATCACGACCACGACCCCAAGCATCACGAGACCCTTATAGGCATGGTTCAGAACGTAATGTCCCATCTCATGGCCCATGGTGGTCTCAATCTCGGGAAGGGTACAGCGATTAAGCAGATTGTCATTCAGAGAAATCCGCAGCGTACTGGCGAAGCCACTGACGTTCGCGCTCACCCGGTTCGATTGCCGGGATGCATCGAATTCGTAGACATCGGTGGCGGGAATCCCATTGGCGCGCGCCATGCTCAGAATCGGATCCTTGATCTTCGCGTCTTCCAGCTTCTTGTATTGGTTAAACAAAGGCGAAATGTAAACCGGAGCGATCAGGCTCACGAATGCGAAAAATACGATCGTAAGACCTGCGCCCCACACCCACCAGTTCTCCCCCAGCCGCCGCACCAACCCGAACAGCGGTACGATGAGGATCGCTCCAAGAACTAGACCAACTGCCAGTCCTACGAGTTGATCCCGCATCCAGGGTCCGAATGTCTGATTCAGCAGTCCGTATTTGTGCTCGCGGAAATATCCTTCGTAGACGGTCATTGGGAAGGTGAGCACCGACATAACGATCAGGAATTGAATCCAGTAGAGTGCCGTTTGCAAAGGGCGGAAGCGCGTGATCCGCTCAGCGAGGTCTCGCATGCGAGCAGAACATCGGAAGTGCAGTAGCAGCCACATCACAAAAACGGTTACGACGAAATCCCACAGAATGAGCCAGTAGCCGCCTTCGAAATAAGAGTTGGAGCGAGCGCGCTCGGCTGGAGGCATCTTTGCCAGATAGGCTTCGACTGCGGCATTCACATCGAAGGGTTGCTTAGCAGTGCTTGCGTTGCCCCCAGTAGCGTTCGGGCTGTTCGTTTGCGCGGATGCCAGGACTGAAACCAGCAGAATAACTGGACGGAGGAATCGTGCGGCACGAGCCATCATGGCGTCTCCATGGTCGTGAGGAGTATACGCCTGGCCTGTTAAGGCGTCGCTTATTCGGCGTGATAGACGATCTTCCCGCTCACGATCGTCGCCACGACTTTTCCGGTAAACTGCCAGCCGTCGAATGGAGTGTTGTGCGACAGGGAACGCGACTTGGCGGCCTCGAAAGTCCATCGCTTCTTCGGATCGAAGATGGTCACGTCGGCAAAGTCTCCCTTCGCCAGCGAACCGCGATGAGGAAGATCGAAAACCCTGGCCGGTCCGGCAGTGAAGAGTTCAACGATGCGCGTAAGCGGGATCTTATGCTCGCGATGCAACTTCGTGATCGCCAGCGCCAGCGCAGTTTCCAGTCCGGTAATCCCAAAAGATGCCCGCTCGAACTCGACCTGCTTCTCATGTGCCGCGTGCGGGGCATGGTCGGTGGCGATTGCATCGACGGTTCCATCTGCGATTGCAACTAAGATCGCTTCCAGATCAGAGGACGAGCGCAGCGGCGGATTCATTTTGAAGTTTGTGTCGTATTCGCCAACATTCTCGTCGATTAGCGCGAAATGGTGTGGCGTCACTTCGCAAGTGACTCGAGCCTTAGCGCGCTTGCCCCGTCGCACTGCCTTCAGAGCGTCGGAGGTCGAGAGATGTGCTACATGCAGCCGCGATTCGCGAATCTGCAGGGCGAGTGTGACGTCGCGATCGACAATCACCCCCTCGGCAGCCGCTGGCATGGCTCGGAGACCGAGCCGAAAACTTGTGGGCCCTGCGTGCATCGAGCAATTCTCCGTCATGCGCGTGTCTTCCGCGTGCTGCACGACCGGAAAATTCAGTTCCGCACCGAGCCGCAGTGCCATGCGCATCACGTTGTCGTCGAGAATGGGCTTGCCATCATCGGTTACGGCGACCGCCCCGGCGCGCTGCATCGCTGCAAAATCCGTGAGCGTTCCTCCTTTACTACCACGCGTGGCGGCAGCAATCGGGAAGACATTGACCACCGCGCCACGTTCCGGATTGCGTAGCCAACTCACCCACTCCGCGGTGTCGACGACCGGAGTGGTATTCGGCATGGTGCAGACCGAAGTGAATCCGCCCGCCGCTGCCGCAGCCGTGCCACTGGCAATGGTCTCTTTGTAGTTCTGTCCCGGCTCGCGCAGGTGGACGTGAAGGTCGATGAATCCGGGAGCGACAACCAATCCGCGAGCATCGAATTTCTCGTCCCCAGCGCCACGAATCTTATTCGGGGGAGCGATTTCCGCAACACGGCCATCACGCAGCAGAACGTCCATCGGCGCGTTGATCTTCGCCCCCGGATCAATCAAATGGCCGCCCTTGATTAGCAGACTGCCGTTTTCTTTTTTTTGACTCTTCGCATTCAGCATTCAGAGCTCATTCAGGCTGGTTTCTACCGGTACCCTATCCGTGTTGATCCGCGAAAATCCGATGGCTCATCGTGCCTTCCCGAGCGCTCGCGCCAGGATGGCCATACGCGTGGGAACGCCGTTGTGCACTTCGTCGACGATCACAGACTGCGGACCATCGGCGACTTCGGCCGTCAACTCCAGACCTCGGATGATCGGCCCCGGATGCATGACGATCGCGTCTCGTTTCGCCAGCTTCAACCGTGCCGTAGTCATCTGGTAGCGCGCAATGTAGTCCTGCAGCTTGATCTTTTGTCCTGCCAGCCGCTCTTTCTGGACGCGCAGCAGCATGACCACGTCTGTTCCTCGCAACGCATCTTCGATGTGCCGCGTCACTCGCAGGCCGGGCACAAGCGTAGCAGCCACGTCGGGCACAAACTCTGGAGGTCCACACAGGGTCATCTTCACACCGAATCTCGTCAGCAGATGACACGCGCTGCGCGCTACCCGGCTGTGAAAGATGTCGCCGATAATCGTCGCCTGCAGCCCTTTGAGCGATCTCTTGTGCTTCAGAATTGTTACCGCGTCGAGCAAAGCCTGGGAAGGATGCTCGTGCATTCCATCCCCGGCGTTGATGATGGGAATATCCAGATGGCTCGCCATCAAGTGCGGCGCCCCGGCAGACGGATGCCGCATGACAATGCAGTCTGCACCCACAGCCCGCAGAGTGTATCCAGTGTCGATGACCGACTCGCCTTTTTCGATACTTGACCCTGACGACTGCACGAGAGTGGTCGTCGCGCCAAGCGATTTTGCGGCAAGTTCGAAAGAGGTGCGCGTGCGCGTGGAACTTTCGTAGAACAAGAGCACGATGCGCTTCCCTCGTAGCAGTGGACGCGGCTTTTGCGGATTCATCCGGCTTGCCAAACTCAGCAAGCTCTGAATCTCTTTCGTCTCGAGGTGCTCGATTCCGAGCAGCGATCCGCGCGTGGGCTTATTCATCTGGAAAAGTGCAAACGGTGCATCATACGCGGCAGGCGTCGACAGCTGCAAGGGGTGGCTTCGTGTGAAAGAAGTGCTTAAGAACGCCGCCGGCTGAAGATGGCGGCTCCGATTGCACCCCCAAGGCCAGACAAAACGATGGCGGCCAGGAATGCGAAGAAAATTCCAAGCAACATCAGCAATTCCAGGCCATCTGGCGTCTTCAGCTGCGCGAAGACGGACAGCACCTGAGGATCACTCGTTTGAGTCGATGCCTGCTGGATCCGAGCGAGTAGTTCCGTGCGCAACTCGGGGCCCTTATGCATGAAAATTACAACAGAGGTCTCCAGGATGGTCGATATCGCGAACCATAGCAACCCGCCCAATGCCCCCAGAGCCGCGCCCGTCGTAGGTTTCACGACCATTTCACGTCGGCCCTGACGGTGAAAGACGACGGCAAGAAATCCCACGCTGATCATTGCAACGAATGGATTTAATCCCATCGCCATCAGGAGAGACGCCACCAACGCCGCGAGAGCACAGGGCTTCAGAGCCTGTGACCACCGCATGGGAAGTGCCAGGACGGGGATCGTTTGCGACGCGGGAAGCTCGGCGGCAGATTCCGACGGAACGGCAACGCCGGCAAGGGCTCCCGCCGCTGCTACAGGTTCAGCGACTAGCACACGGATCTGCGGCGCTCCGCAATGGAGGCAAAACGGCCTGCCTTCTTCCACCAACTGGCGGCATTTGTAACAGGGCTGTTCCATCGTCGCTCAGGCAAGAGACCGAGAGGGGCTGATTGAAGTTATCGCAGCGAGAGGGGTTGAGGCAAGAAAGGCGGGATGACGACTCATCGCCATCCCATTTCTAAATTAGGCCTCAGAGGTCACCTTTTTTGCCACGAGTGTGGACGTAAACCAGTGCGAAGCTCGATCCTTTGTTGGAGTCCCCGGGTTCGACAGCCACGACCCGTTGGTTGTCCTCGGTCCCGACTTTGAGTTCGGTGACCGGGCCCGAATCCTCATCACACTTCAACTCGTTGCTCTTGTTGGAATCTTTGTCATCTTCATGGACGTCAACATTGCCGCCATGCTTTTGGGAATGGCATTCGAGAACCTTGCCGTACTTCCTCAGCTTGTCCCGATAAAAGTCGACGATCTTGCCCGGAGTATCCGCAGAAACATAGTTGGCAACCACCAACTTCATTCCGAAGGCTTCCGTCAGTATGCTGAAATTCGCCTGATCCTTATTTTCGTCGTCGGTCTTCAATTGCGCGCCGGGATAGAGCGGCAAGCCGACCTTCTTCGCGTCGGCATCGGCGCCGACGTGCAAGTCGCCGACGGAACTCTTCACATCGAAGCTTTTGTTCTTCGAATCGGAATCCTGGGAAGCCGCAGGCAATATCAAGGCTGCAGCCAGAGCGCTCGCGAGTGCTACTTGACGAAACATAAGAAATCCTCCGTAAGGCCGAGCCTTAGATATCGGCATCCTTGCCGTGAGTGCGGACATACACCAGCGAAAAGCTTGAGCCGCTTCCTTCCGGTTCGATCGCGACGATATGCTGGTTCTCTTTCGTACCCACTTTCAGTTCAACCGTCACTCCGGTCGTGCCTTCACAGGCCAGTTGATGTGAATCTGGATCGTGGTCCTTCAAGTTCGTGCCAACGTCGAGGTGAGTCGTGTGGCAAACCAGGACATTCCCGTACTTTTTGAGCTGATCTTTGTAATAGTCGACGACCTTGGCCGGCGAATCGTTGGACTCATATTCGAGCGCGACTACTTTTATTCCGTAACCGAATCCGGAGATATTCACGTTGGCGCTCTTGTCGTCGCCGCTTGAGTCCTTTTCTTTCAGATGAGAGCCAGGATAGACCGCGATTCCAACATCCTGTGGGTCCGCTCCTTTACTCACATGAATGCCGCCCATCGGCGTATTGATGTCGACCTGTTTGTCTTCGCCGTTCTTTTCTTTCTTCACATTCACGCTGCATGCGAGAAGAAGCGATAAGGCTAGCGCAGACAAACCAACAACACAGCTGCTAACGGCTCGAGATTTAGTTCCCCGCATGTGTAGATCCTCTCCTGGCAACTTGCGCGGGGCGTTCAAGTCCAGCGCCGCGCTCTGCGATATTTGGAATCGTCACCGGCAGATGGCCGCGAATTGGAATCTCACCAAACAGCGCCTTCACAGCAGCCACCTCAGAAACGGTCGCGTTCGAAAAGGTGCACATGTAATTCTCAATCGTCGGAAAACTGCTGGCCAAATACGGATTCCCCATCGCTACGATCGCCGTCTTCGCAGCTGCATGATCGAGCAACTGCTGAAGCAAGGTTCCGGTTGCGTCGGCGATGGCCATAGAGTTCCCGACTTTCCCGGCCGTCGGAATCACATAAACGGCCGCGACCACGATCTGCGCACCGTCCACCGCCTTCAGTACTTCCTCACTCATGCCTCCCGCAATTCGCGGATCGACATAGATAATGCGCGAATCGGGAATGCGGGCGTGGAACTCCCGTCCGAACGCGCGGCCGGAGTCGGTTCGCACATCGTCTGAGAAGAGCACCGCAACTACGTCGTTACGCGTCTCCTCTCTGGCTGTATACGGAAGGCCTGCCTTCTGGGTTCCCTTTGATTTCAGCGGCAGCATTTTGCCGTTATCCCGCACCAGGGTGATGGCGGAATCGGCAACTTCCTGGCCGAAAGTGATGTTCTCCGGCCTGCCGACAGAATTTGCGATTGCATTCAGATCCACCGCCCGGGCTTTATCCAGGCCTAGGGACGCCTTTATTTTCAAGATCTTAAGCACCGATTGATCGAGACGCGCCTGCGGAATCTCTCCCGCCCTGACTGCCTTCACCATGGCGTCGTAGGACGCCCCAAGGTCAGCCGGAATCAGCAGCAGGTCGTTTCCGGCCTTGAACGCTTCGACCGCCGCGCGACCAATATCGTTGGCAAAAAGATGCGTCAGCCCAGCCATGTCGAGGGCGTCAGTCACAATCAGCCCTTTGAAACTGAGCTGCTTCTGAAGTAAATCGGAGACGACCGTGGGAGAAATCGTGGCGACGTGGTTGGGATCGGGATCGAGCGCAGGCACCGTGACATGCGCCACCATCACCGAGTCGACTCCGGCCGCGATTGCCTGCCGAAATGGCGGAAGCTCGATCGAGTCCAGATGCGCCTTGTCTACGTTTACGCTGGCCACTCCGAGGTGCGAATCCGTAGCCGTATCACCATGCCCGGGGAAGTGCTTCACCGTGGTGATCATTCCGCCCTCGTGTGCGCCCTTGATGTACGCCGTCACCAGATCGCCCACCTGCTTGGGATCTTCCCCGAAAGAACGCGTATTAATAATCGGATTCGCGGGATTGGAGTTTACGTCTGCATCTGGAAAGAAATTCCAGTGCACTCCGATGGCCCGCGCTTCCTGCGCCGTGATTCGGCCGAAATTTTCGGCATCTTCCATCTTTCCGTCGGCCCCAAACGCCATCGCGTGGGGAAAGTTCGTCGTTCCCATCAGTCGAGTCGCAACGCCGCGTTCGAAGTCAGCCGCAAACAGCAGCGGCAATTTGGAATCCTTCTGCAACCGATTCAGCAGTTCGGCAGCCTCGTAGGGCTCGCTGCGCAGAAGGAACGGTCCGTCGACGTGAACCGTCATCGCAAACGATCCCACTTTGTATTTTTCCATGGCATCGCGCAGTTGCAGGTACTCGGGACTCTCCACATTGAGGAAACTGGCCCGGCACCAGATCATGAAGACCTGCCCGACCTTTTCTTCCACCGTTAGTTTGTGCAGTGTCTTCTCGGCCCACTTGTCGCCATCGCGAGTGTTGTGGATCGGCGCTGGACGCTGATGCTTATCCTTGGCGAAAGCGGGCGAGGTAAGACAGACCGCGAGCAGGAAGTAACCCAGGATTTTCGGCATGGGGAAACGATAGCAGAAGATGGGTCACCGGGAGCCTAAGCTTTCGGGCTCCCGGGACGGCTGAAAATCAACTTTCGCTGGGTTGATAAAAGACGGCAAGAGGATGTTTCCTTAGTGGTTGTCCGATGGGATTCGTGCCAAACAAGTTCCCACACGATCAGCCGCCGCCTGCTGAACCTGCAACTCATCTCCAAAACCCTTAAGCCAAATGACATCGGGCTCTCTTCGAAACCAAGTCATCTGCCGCTTCGCGTAGTTACGATGTGCTTGTTGGGCAGCCTGCTCCGCTTGCTCTCGATTAATTTCTCCACGCAGAAGTTGCGCCGCCTGCCTGTAGCCGAGAGAAGCCAGTGGCCGCGCGCTGGTGCCATATTTGTCGACCAAGGCCTTCGTTTCTTCGACCAATCCGATTTCGAACATGTGGGCAGCGCGCCGATTGATCCGCTCATAAAGCGCAGCGCGGTCCGGATCGAGACCCAGGCGCAGAATCTGAAATCCGCGGAGCGGATCGCGTCCCTTCTGCCACAATTCAGTCATCTTCGACTTCGACGCGAGACACACTTCGATGGCTCGGATTAGCTTCGGAGCATCATTCGGGTGAACCTTTCCGGCAGCCTCCCGATCAAGGCGCGCGAGAATCCTGTGGAGATGTTGCGAGCCACGCTCTGCCACTCGCTCTCGCAAGCGCTCTCGCAACTCCTCCGAACGCTGAGGTCCCGGAAACAATCCTTCGAGAAGCGCCCGCAAGTACAGGCCGGTGCCGCCAACCACGATCGGCAGCCGATGGCGCTCCTTAATTTCTTCTAGCACTTGGCGAGCTTGCCGCGCATATTCGCCCGCCGTTACATCTTGCGCTGGATCAACGCAGTCGAACAGATGATGTGGAGCTTGAGTGCGTTCGGCGGCACTGGGCTTGGCCGTGCCGATGTCGAACTCGCGGTACATCGCCACGGAATCGCAGTTGACGATCTCTCCGTCAAACTCCGACGCCAGCGCGAGAGACAACGCCGTCTTTCCGCTGGCGGTTGGACCAAGGATCACCACAAGCAGCGGCTCCGCAGCCGCCAGATCGCGATGCTCGCCACCGACGTTCAGCGAATACTCCAATGGATTTCGTGCCAGTAGCGAATCAAGGTGAGAACCAGCAGTAGAAACGCGATCAGCAGCAGCCCCGTGGTCTCCGACGCATAGACCGCATGCTTGTGGTGCTTGGGATCGTCCTGGGGGAAACTTTCAGGCACGCGCATATTGTAGCGCTGCAAGGTTGAGTCTTCACTCTCCGGAGAGACTTCCTCCGCGCTGACCGAATCAACAAGGCAGGAAAGGCATGCACCAATCGGAATCTCCGTGAATCCGGGGCCAAGAAGTCATCGCCAGCCAGCCTCTGACACCTGCTAAACTACGGCGTCGTGCCCCAAAACCACAGTAGAGTTGCTCGCTTCGGAGTTTTTGAGATTGATCTCAGCGCCGGCGAACTTCGCAAGAACGGCGTGAAGCAGCGCCTGCAGGGACAGCCGTTCCAGGTCCTCACTGTGCTGCTAGAGCGTGCCGGAGAAGTGGTGACACGCGAAGAGTTGCAGCAGAAGCTCTGGCCTTCCGATACTTTTGTCGATTTCGATCACAGCCTGAACACGGCTATCAACAAAGTCCGCGAAGCACTGGGAGACTCAGCTTCCAGTCCTCGATTTGTAGAGACATTGGCACGGCGCGGATATCGCTTCATCGCTCCCGTGCAAACGGATGCTCCCGCACCAAAGCCTGAGATCCCAGCTACACCCGCTCCTCCCTCGCCCGTCCGACTGGTTGAGACTTTGCATCCCGAACTCGAAGTGCCCATTCCGCGGCGCGGCCTCACTCGTGGACTCTTTGCGCTCATTCAGATCATGTATCTCTGCTTCTATCTGTCGGCACTTTTTCGCTTGCAGGCAGTTCAAGGCATCGCGGATTCTTTTCTCCCTGCATGGGCATCGACGACCCTGGTGAGCGCGGTGCTCGTCACCGCGGGCGTGGGCATCCCGTTGCGTCTTTACCTGATATCCGGGGTTGGCTTCGACCATCGCCCGCTCGGCGAGAAGTTTCGCAAACTTTTCCCTTTCGTCCTCGCACTCGATCAGTTATGGGCCGTTGCACCGTTTCTGCTGATGGGCAAAATTGGATTAGGAGCAGCCTTTGCGGTCAGCGCAGCCCTGCTTTACCTGCCATTCTCCGAACGTACTCTGATCCGCATGGCTTATATCGAGCCTTCCCGGAATTAACTTTGTTGGAACTATCCTCACCGATTCTCCGTAACCACGTCTAAGAGGCCAGGCGGTTGTGTGTTCGCCTGCCCGGAGGATTCCGATGAAACATCTTTCCATCCAGCGCTCTTGGCTTCTCGTTCTCGCGGTTTGCGCAGTCGCTGCAGCACCCGCCCATGCTGACGAATGGTCCAAGACATACACCGTAAGTGGCAAACCCGACCTGAGGGTCGAAACCTCGGACGCCAACATTCGCGTCACGACTTGGGACCAGAACACAATCGAAGCCAAAGTGACCACGACCCGCTACAAGATTGGTGACGGCGGCATCCGGGTCGAGGAGCGCCAGAACGGTGATTCTGTCGAAATCGATGTCCGCTATCCCCATCACGATTTCGTGATGGGATGGAGCTCTCATCGTGTGGACATCATCATCCAGATGCCGCGGGAAGGTCACGTCAAACCTCAGCACCGGAGACGGAAAGATCGAACTCGCAGGACTCAAAGGCGCGATGGATCTACACAGTGGAGATGGCTCGGTGAATCTCGACAGTGTTGACGGCAAACTGCATGCGTCGACCGGTGACGGTCACATTCAGGCGAGCGGCCGCTTCGACGAACTCGAACTCAAGACGGGTGATGGCCACGTTGATGTACGCGCTGGATCGGGTTCCACGCTCGCCAGCAATTGGAGGCTCGAAACCGGCGACGGCAGCGTTTCGCTGGAGCTGCCTCCCGACCTCTCAGCCGATGTCGACCTCCACACCAGCGACGGCCACATCGACCTCGAAATGCCCGTCACAACAGAGGGGAAGATTCGCGAGAACGAAATCCACGGCAAGCTCAACGGTGGCGGCAGCCTGCTCACCATCCGAACGGGCGATGGGGCGATCCATCTCCGGAAAGGATAACGCTTCGAGCCAGGGCGCGGCGTTAAGAATACCCGTCAGCGCACGGATGTAGCGACCGCTCCAAGGCTTATACTTTCTGGTTCCGCGGATTCGACCTCACACTCGAGAAGGACTTCATGGCAATCCTCCGTGTCTGCATTCTTGCGCTCGCAACTACGTTCGTTCTGACCCTCGCCCAGGCCCAGCAGGCCGCTGTGACCAAGCACGAGCCCGCGCTCGATGTCACCTCGATGGATCGCAGCGTCGACCCGTGCATGGATTTCTTCGCCTATTCCTGCGGAGGCTGGATCAAGAACAATCCGATCCCGGCCGACCAATCATCCTGGGACACCTATTCGAAGATGCAGGATGAGAACCTCACTCAGCTTCGCGGCATCCTGGACGCCGCCTCCGCGCCCGATCCCAATCGCAATGCCGTTACCCAAAAGATCGGTGACTATTACGCCTCGTGCATGGACGAGAAGACGATTGATGCCAAGGGAGCCCAACCGCTCAACGCAGGCTTAGAACGCATTGCAAAGATCAGCTCGAAGGCCGACCTCGCCGATGTAGCTGCGGCGATGATCGATGACAATGTCCTGTTCCGCTTCGACTCGATTCAAGACTATCGCGACGCCAGCCAGATCATCGCCGACGCCGATCAGGGCGGTCTCGGTCTTCCCGATCGTGACTACTACACCAAAGACGACGCCAAATCGCAGGAGCTACGCAAGACCTATCTCGCCCACGTTCAGAGAATGTTTGAACTGCTCGGAGACAAATCCGACACGGCCGCCGCCGAAGCCCAAACCGTGATGCGCATCGAAACTGCTCTGGCTAAGGGATCCATGACCCGGGTTGAGCGCCGCGATCCAAAAGCTCTCGACCACAAGATGGCCAGCTCTGACCTCGAGAAGATCTCTCCAGAATTCCACTGGCAGGTCTATTTCGCTAAAGTCGGCATGCCTTCACTGGCGTCTCTCAACGTGGCATCGCCCGGTTTCTTCAAAGGATTGAACGAAGAACTACGGAAGGAAAGCCTGGCGGATTGGAAGGTCTATCTTCGCTGGCATTTGGTACACGCCGACGCGCTGCATCTTTCAGCGCCGTTCCTAAATGAAAATTTCGCTTTCTTCGGAAAAACGTTGCGTGGGCAACAGGAGCTCAAGCCCCGTTGGAAGCGTTGTACGGAGAGCGTGGACGACTACCTCGGCGAAGCTCTGGGCCAAGCCTACGTCGAAAAGTATTTCACCCCTGACGCCAAGCAGCAGGCGCTGAAAATGGTCAAGGAAATTGAGACTGCCATGCAACAGGACATCGATGGCCTGCCGTGGATGTCGGCCGCCACCAAACAGCAGGCGCTCATCAAGCTGCGAGGGATGGCTAATAAGATCGGATACCCCGACAAATGGCGAGATTACACCAAGCTCGAAATCGTTCGTGGCGACGAACTGGGCAACGTCGAGCGCGCCCGGAAATTTGAGTTCGATCGCCAGCTGGCAAAAATCGGCAAGCCAGTCGACCGCGGCGAATGGGATATGACTCCTCCCACGGTGAACGCCTATTACAATCCGCAGATGAACGACATTAATTTCCCCGCTGGCGTGCTTCAACCTCCGGCGTTCGATCCGACGTCCGACGCCGCCCCCAACTACGGAGACACCGGCGGGACCATAGGACACGAACTGACACACGGCTTCGACGACGAAGGCCGCCAGTTCGACGCGCAAGGGAACCTTCGCGATTGGTGGACCGACATCGACGCCAAGGAATTTCAGAAGCGCGCCGATTGCATTTCAAACCAATATTCGGCCTACACAATCATTGACGACATCAAGATCAACGGAAAATTGACGCTCGGCGAAGATGTCGCCGACCTGGGCGGATTGCTGCTCGCCTACATGGCATGGAAGGCAGATACGAACGGCCAGAAGCTGGATCCGATCGATGATCTCACTCCTGATCAGCGTTTCTTCGTCGGATACGGCCAGAGTTGGTGCGGTCAAACCCGTGACGAAACAAAGCGTCTGCGCGCTACAGTCGACCCGCATTCTCCGGAGAAATATCGCACCAATGGCGTGGTTTCAAACATGCCCGAATTTCAGGAGGCGTTTCACTGCAAGGCCGGCTCCCCGATGGTGAATGCGAACCGCTGCAGGGTCTGGTAGCGGCAGCTACACGTCGAGGCCGATCGAGCGCATGAGATCGAGCCCATTGCTCTTGGTTACGACGCCTTCACGAAGTTGATAATCGAAGGTCATTCTGCCGTTCGCGAATTCGTCCTGAAAATGGACGTTGTGCAAATGGCCCTCGACTGATCCGCCAATGTCAGTGAGCGCCAGGTCATGCGTACTCACCAGGCCGATCGCTCCGCGCTCCACCAGCGCTCGCACGATTCCTTCAGCGCCGATGCGGCGGTCTTTCGAGTTAGTGCCTTGCAACAGCTCATCCAGCAGAAACAATATCGACGGATGTTTCCCGGCCCGGTCGAAGATCTCGCGCAGCCTCGTGATCTCGGCATAGAAGCGCGAACTGCCCTCGCGAAGAGAGTCATTGACGCGAATGCTCGCCCCCACCTGTAGCGGAGTCAATCGCAGCCGACCTGCTCGGACCGGTGCTCCCGCCATGGCGAGCACAACGTTCATTCCAATCGCGCGTAGCAAGGTACTCTTGCCCGACATGTTTGATCCGCTGACCAACAGCACGCGCGTTTCTCCCGTGATGGTTACGTCGTTGCGAACGCAAGCGCTCGCCGGAACGAGCGGATGTCCGAGGGCTTCCGCCTCGATGGATGCCGCTCCGTCAACGAATTCAGGAAATGGATCCGTCGGATGTTCGTAGCTGTAACCCGCTAGCGAAAGCAGCGCCTCCATCTGTCCGACCACATCCACCCATGGCCGCACCGCGCTTCCATGAGCTTTGCGCCACGCCTCCGCTGCAAATGTTACTTGCACGGAATACATGAGGGGAACGTCGATGATCCGAACGAAGAGGTTATGTCGTCCGTTGATCAGCTCGACGAGCGTTCGCAGTCGCGCGATGGCCGTTGAGCTCGGTACTCCGCTTGATAAGAGTTCTTTCTGCAATTCGCGCAATCGTGGCGCTTGAAATGTATGAGCTTCCATCCGCGCCAGCACGCCGGAAAGCAGATCCAGACCGTGGAACGCATGCTCCGTTCCATGCAGCACCTCTTCGATCCGTTTTTTAAGCGTGTATGTGAGGATTGCCTCAACAACGATGATGAGAACGAGCGGCGTTGCCGTACCCCACCAAGCCCAGATAACCGCTCCCAGAATCGCGAGCGCAGCGAGGAACGGAGCAGCCCATCGAATCCAGAGCGCCCTCATCACGTTGGGAGATTCCGCCCACCTTACGAGATCCTCAGGATGCACACCCACAGCAGCGTCTCCGCCGAGCACTGCCAAGTCTTCGCGTAGATCGAGTTGATTCCGCAGTTCCGTCACGGCAGCTTGACGCTCGCGAATCCGTTCTACCGTAGCCGGTGCGAGCAACCACTGGGCCAGGGTTTCTTCTCCCATGCGAGTACGCGCAGTCGACAGAAGTTGAAATAAGCTGGACTTGCCGAACAGATCGAGGTCGGAAGCGTAAACGTGGTGTGGATCATCGAATCGCTCCCCGGTTTCTTCCGAGTCATCCCACCGATCCTCGATTCGGGCCAGCCCGCGTTCGTAGAACGCCACGGCCCGCAAGGACAGATCGCGGGCGCGAAGAATCCGCGAATGATAGACGGCGACCGCACCAAAAACAGCCACCGGCGCGACCAGCCACCACGGTGAAAGATAGTGGGCTCGGAACGAAGCCCAGATCAGAAACACCTCGACCGCAAACAACAGCACCCGAAGGGTTCCTAATCGGATATGAATTTTTTCATAATGATCAGCACGCGACTGGCGAGAGTTGCGTCGCGATACGTATTCTTCAGAAGGAAGCACTGGCTGAGAATGTAACAGGTGCATTCCGCTCAAGGAAGTTAGCTAAGCTCCCGTTACTCGCCGGTCGGCGGACCGCCGAAGAGAATCGCGCGCATCGAAATACTGCCGAAATCAAAGCCCTCGTACGGATACGAAACTTCGTCCTGCTGGTCCGTGCTTCCGATGCAATAGAGCAGCGGCAGATAATGCTCCACCGTGGGATGCGCCGTCGCCAACAATGTTTCTCCCCATTTCTGCGGCGCTGCCAATGCACTCGCATCATGCGCATCCACGGCAGCCTTAACTTTGGTGTCGAACTCAACCGCCCAGTCGTAGGCTCCGTGCGGTTCATTCCATGCAATCCGGCCCAAGTTGTGGACGATGTTACCGCTACCTAGAATCAACACGCCACGTTCGCGCAAAGACTGAATCTCCCGTCCTAGTTCGAGATGCTCTTTGAACCCGCGCCGCCCATCGAGACTCAACTGGAATGCGGGCACATCTGCTTTCGGATATATATGGCGAAGAACGCTCCACGAGCCATGATCCAGTCCCCATTTCTCATCGGGCGCGATCTGCGGATTGCCCGCCACTTTTCCAGCTTCGACCGGCGCTCCTGGGGCGGGGTACTGTACTTCGTAAAGCTCTCGCGGAAATCCGTAGAAATCGTGGATCGTCTTTGGTTGAGCCGATGTCAGCACATGCGCTCCCGAAGTCACCCAGTGCGCCGAAACCACGCACACTGCTTTCGGCCTGGGCAGCCGGCTACTCAAGCCGCTCAGTGCCTTTGTAAACGAGTTATGTTCAATCGCGTTCATCGGCGATCCGTGGCCGATGAACAACACTGGCATCTTTTTCAAGAGAATCACCCGCGACAGCAAACCGCTTACGAATTGCGCTCTGACCGCTGACGATTTGATTGCCTGAAGGTAAAAACGATTCTGCGCGCGAAAGTGACCAGACTACTGCAGGTCCGCTTTGTCCGGGTTGTAGTAGAACCTGAATCGCAGCGCTAGATATGGCCCCGTGAAGTCGCTGGGTAGCGGCGGAAATGGATTCGAAGCGGTAATACTGCCCCATGCCGGTCGATCTAGGGCGACATCTCCGGAGCTTGCGACGAGCCGCATGTCAGCTACCTTGCCGTCTTTTGTGATGGCAAACTCGATGGCCAGCTTGCCTTTTTTCATCTCGGCCGATTCCGGTATCAGGTGATACCAGTTCTCGCGCACGTCCTGCAAAATTCGCTGCAAGTACGGCCCAAAGTCCACGCCTTGCGTGTCGCTGAGAATGTCGAGCGCACCCTGTTGCCGCCCGTGCGCTCCCGTGCCCAAACCGAAATCACCCTGCTGCCCACCGCCGCCTGCTCGATTTGCGGCAGCTGCTTCCGTCGCTTGTTGAATCGCAGATCCTGCAGTCATTCCTCCGGCGTACTTGCTGAAACTATTGTCCGGATGCGCTGGCATTTGCAGTTGCGCCTGCTGATTGCTGTCGAACTGTGGACGCGGCGCCGACTGCTGCGGCTGCTGCTGAGGCGGAGCCTGGCTCTGTGCTTGTGGCGCGGCTGGTTGCGGTGCGCGAGGCCCGCTCGGGCCCGGAGCGCCCGGAGGCGGAGTTGCCAGAATCTTCCGCAATTCCTTCGGATCCAGTTCGGGATGCCGCGAGGTCGCAACCCGATCCTTGTCCGACATCACATTCGTATTCGGTCTGTGGGCCGGCTTTTGCAAATCTGGTGGCAGGGCCAGGAAGGTGACGTCTTTATCGTGGTTCGTGTTTACCGGAACCACCGCAACCGTACGCCATCCAACGTACTTCTCGATCAGTGGCAGGTTCCACAAAATGATGAAGAGCAGCAGGTGGGCAATGATCGAAATCCACGCTGCCTCGCGGCGGCGCGAACGCGTGAGGTCATCTTGCAACTGAATGAGCAGATGCGGTACCCGCGCATCCAGCTCTCGATAAGCTGTTTCCCAATCGTTGGTATCGTAAAGGCCGAGCTGCTCGGGCTGGTTCTTTTCAGGCGGAGCGACAGGATCCTGGAATGGAATTTGCGTGATCGGCATGCGCTGGTTTCGCTGGTTCCGCCTGTCGTTAGAAACGAAATACACTCACGGCGTTGCATCCGGCCTTCTCTGGAAGAAATGCAATCGGCGCGCGGTGCTCGATAACTGGTTACTCTCATTTTCGCATCTTTCGAAGGATTTCGCTCTTCCAATCGGCCAATGACTTCTGTCTGTAAACATATGTAAACACGAAGGTCACGGAGCCTCTTACTTTAATTAGGCTGATGAGGGGGCTCTCTGGGAAAGCTTTTATGTGGGGACAGCCGTCATCGGCTGTCCGCCCGGCAAGCCAAGCAGTTGGTCCTACCGAAGTGCTCAATGCTTCTTCTTAGCAATCCCTGCGAGGTCGATCTTCTTCCCGTGCTCGCGGATCGCCGCTACGATCTCCAGCGCCAGGGCTAGCGCACGCCGCCCGTCTTCCAGCGGAACCTCGGGTTTCGAGCGATCACGCACCGCGGAAATAAACGATCGGAGTTCAGCATGCAGCGGCTCCTCCGCGGCGACCAGGGGCTTGCTCACCCCAATCTGCGGATTGACCGTCGGAGTATTCGCCGAACCATCCTCGCCGACGGTGAACACCAGCACTTCCTGCCGACCGTAATCCAGGGAAACATACTGCCGCGGTTGGAAGAATCGCAGCTTGCGGACACGTTCGGTCGAAACGCGGCTCGCAGTGAAATTCGCGATGCAGCCTGACTCAAGCTCCAGCCTCACATTCGCGATATCCGCTTTCCCGGACAAGATCGGTAATCCGACTGCCCGCACTTCTTTGACCGGAGATTTGGAGAAAGCGAGCACGATGTCGAGATCATGAATCATGAGGTCGAGCACAACGTCCACGTCGAGCGATCGTGGCGTAAACACACTCAGCCGATGAACTTCGAAAAACATCGGCTGTGTAAGCAGGGGAAGGGTCGCCCGCACGGCAGGATTGAAGCGCTCCAAATGCCCGACTTGTGCGACTCTTTTGTGCTTGGAGGCGAGCGAAACCAACTCGTCGGCCTCCTCTAGCGTCGCCGCGAGTGGCTTCTCGATCAGCACGTCCACTCCGGCCTTCATCAAGTCGCGGGCAACCGAAAGATGATGAACCGTAGGGGAAGCGACCGACGCTGCCTGCAACTCGCTGTGCGTCGTCAGCATTTGCAGAACGGAACCGAAGGCTTTGCATCCAAACTCGCGCGCCACGCCATCAGCGCGGTTCAGGTCGGGATCGACGACTCCCAGCAGCCGTACTGGCTCTCCCTGCAACTCGAGTTCTTTGTAAACCCGGGCATGATTGCGTCCAAACACCCCCACGCCCACCACAGCGACCGAAATCGGATTCTTTACGGACAGGAAGAATTCTCAACGGCAAGTTGCCGCAAGGATTGTAAATGTAAACTGAGGAAAGAGCACCAGATTAGCGCGCAACTCTACAGGCTAAGACCTAAATGCGAGCGCCGGCTTTCTTCAAGATCGCAATCTGGCCCGCGTGATAAAGCTCATGCTGCGCGATCCCGTGAAGCATGTGATAAAAGTCGTATCGCTTTCCCGGGACCCGCTCTCTGAGCCGCGAGTCAGGAAGTGCTTCTACAGTCTTTACGAGTTTGTCGTGCGTCCGTTTTGCCTGGGCAACAGCTTTGCGCCACGCAGCTTCCGTCACTTTTGGCACCAACGGAAAATTATCCGTTCCGGTTGGCTGGCATTTCTTTCCCCCAAGCCGCACCATCGCTACTTCGTCCCAAACCGCGACGTGCATTACGAGTTCCCAAATGGTGTGCACATCCGCGAGGGGTCGGGCCGCAGCCGTGCCTGCATCGACGTCTTCAAGCAATTCGAGCATCGCAGGCCCGTGCCAAGCGCTTCCATCAAACGCCCGCCGGAGCTGGTCTGCGATGCCCGCAACTTCGGAAAACGTAGCAATCTTCTTTGCCATTCTCTACCTCTCGGCCGCGATTGCGATCCCGGCCGCATTCGCAGCATCGATAATTTTCTGCCCATCCAGCAGCAGGCACCTCCCGGCATCGAGCGCCAGGCACGTCGCACCCGCCGCTTTCATCACTTCAATCGTTTTCACTCCGATTACAGGCACATCGAATCGCATATCTTGATCCGGCTTGGCGATCTTAATCACGGTTAACGCCCTGTCGAGAGTCGAGGCATCTCCCTGCAGCGAGCGCATGATCTGTCCCGCGCGCTCGATTGTTGCGTCGGTTCCTTCCATCGCCTCGACTGCAACACATGCGGATTCGGCGATCACTACGGTTTGACCGATATCATGCTGCGCCAGCTGCCGCGCTACACCGCGGCCGTATTCAATATTCTTGCGTTCGGCTTCACTCGGTGCGCGAGCTGTCAGTAGACCCGGCTTCACCAACAACGGTTCAAGCAGCGAAGTCGAATTCTCAAGAGTGATGCCTTCGTCCGCGAGTACTTTCGCCACCGCGCCGAGCAGCGAATCCGTATTGCGCGTTGTAAGAGACAGCAGAAGCTTGGCCAATCGCCAGTCTGGACGTATGCTCGAAAATATCTGCTTGTGCCGGACCTGTCCCGCCATCACCGCACGCCGCACACCCTCGCGCTGAAAGGTCTCAATGAGCTTCGATAACTCTCCCAGAGACAGCCAGTGCACCGATGCCGCGCCGCGTTCGCTGATTTCCGGAAACGTCTCTTCCTTGATCGCCGCCACGACAACGTCGTAGCCCAGCGCTCGCGCCGCATCGAGCACGAGGAACGGAAACTTCCCGTTGCCCGCGATAAGTCCGAGCTTTTCTTTCTGAGAGGCCATCGAATAACGCACCGACAGACCGGCGCGGAGTCAGTCTAGCATTCGATGTTGAGGAAGGAATGTCGCGGCCACCTCCGCGAACCCTAGCACGAACTGACCGAGCTCCACTGCTATTACTGAGCCGCACATATTGAGCCTACTTCTTTTCCTTTAAACCCCCATATCCCTCCCACACGTACTCCAGTGCCTCGGGCAGCGTCTGTTGCCTCACCGCGCGGTCCACGTGTCCGGCATTGCGCGCGAATACGAATTGATAGTGATATCCCTTCGCCGCCAGCACTTTCGCCATCAGTTCGTTCGCCAGAACCCAGTCGTGCATGCCGTCGCGCATCGCATTCGGATTGAACAGGTCGCGGTCCCCAACTTCCATCCAGAGTCGGATCGGCTTCACCGGGTTCTCAGGGATGAGATGCTCGTGAAACTCCCACGCACCATGCGGCGTCTGCGGATTCGATGGCCACTGCTGGTTGATGAATGTTCCCGAATACGTAAGCACCCGGTGATACAGCTCCGGGTGGTACCAGGCCATGATCAAGGCGCACGACCCACCCGAACTGCCGCCCATGGTCGCCCGGCCTTCCGGGTCTTTCGTAAGTTTTACGTGAGCTTCAGCTTCGACTCGCGGCAATACTTCCTTCTCCACAAACTCCGCATACACTCCCGACATCGTGTCGTACTCCAGCCCGCGTTCGCTCCCCTGAGCGTCGCCGCTCCCGTTGCCGATCGAAATCGCAATCATTGGCGGAACTTTGCGCTGCGCAATCAAACCAGCCAGAGCCGTGAAGAGCAACTGGTCAGGGCCGTCCGCCCCGACGATGAAAGGCGCAACGCTACCCGCGACATATTGCTTGGGCACATAGACCGCAACCTTCCGCGTATACGGCGCCGGATGGCTCGTCGTCACGATGAGCTTCGCGGGATTCGATGGATCGGGCGTTCCAAACGTACCCGCATCCCGCGCAATGCCCGGATAGATCTTGCTATCCGCGGAATTTATCGTGAATTCAATGACGGTGCCCTTGGGCACACCGTCATTCGCGGACATTTCCGGAGCTGGCTTGTGTGTCGGTCCAATGATGAAGTTCCCGTCGGCGTTTTCAGGAGGAACAGACCCGTCGGGTAACTCCTTCGCGTCAACATATCCCGGAGTGTGCGGATCCCGCGTCGGAGGCGTCGGCCTCTCCGTGTGCGGCGAAGGAGGTGGAGTTTGCCCGAAGGCTGGATGGAAAATCGCAAGTACGCTAAACAGGAGACATATGTTCGGAGAGCGCCGAACGGAATTCATGCCGCCATTGTGCAGCATTTCAGAGTTTCGTGGGAGAGCCTAACGGGAGCTGAGTGAAAAAGAATGTTAGCTGCGCCCCCGATCCGCTCTTGGTATCGAGAATCTTTGGCGGATCCGGTTCCACTCCACGGTCGAAAATAGGCGTGGCCCCACCTCGATGAGCCGGGGCGTCATATTAAAGACCGCAACGCGCGTCCAAGGCTTGCCGTCGCGCATGCGAAATCCCTTTTCGTTCAAGTCGCTGACAATGCTGGAATAAGGGAAGTCCTGGACCAGCAGCTCCATCATCACCATCAGCGTTTTGTTTTCGAAGGGATCGATCTCCAAACGTTGGCAGTCCTCCGAGATGCGTAGGCCATACGGGATGTCTTCGTTGAATGCGCCCTCACTCGGAGCTTCTGATTCGGGCAGTTCGCGCCGCCACTCGATCGATACCATTTGCCATCCCGCCGCTGTGCGTTGCCGGATGACCTCAGGACTAAATGGCCCAGAAATGACATCACGAATCCGCTCGAAGTGCGCCATGACGAACCTCCCCAAACCGCATCTCGATTAAGGGCGCGCGCAATTCAGCTTCCACGAATCCGCGGGCTGCGAATCCCTCAAGTTCTGTCCCAGCAATCGAGACGTCAGCACATACAGAGCCGTCCCTGTCCATTTCCGCAAATCTCTGTTCGCTTTTGGACGCGGCAGAAACTGGCTTTCAGTCGTGACGTGGTCGGCTCTCCTGCCCCAGGGCGGCAGAGACCTCGCGCAACACCAACTCGATCCGAACAATCTCAGCGTTCACTTGTTGAATGGCTCGATCACCGCGCTCGGGCACGTTGTAGTAGGCGATGACCTGCAGAGCATTGCGGATGTGATGGTTCAAATCGACAACCCGCTCCAGTCGCTGCACCATTGCCTGATAACGTTCGCGAATGTCAGTGAGAACTTGGAAGACCAGGAGGCTCACCGCGAGTGCGACCGCTGCTCCGGCCAAGACTAACGAGACTCGAGGGGCGTATTGATGAGTCACAAACCAATCGAGCACGCCACCGCTGAGGAAGATGAAGGCTCCGGCCACCAGAGAGATCAGCGCCCGTTGTTGCAGGGATAGTGCCGCAAACCATGGCTGTTCAGTCAATATCCGAACTGGAGGCCGCCCAAGGTCGGGGGACATGGGAGAACCCGCTGGCGAAAAATCGTAAGGGACCGGTCAATTCATTGCAATGACTGCAATCACACTTCTCAAGATCAGCCAGGTCCGCTTACTTAATCACCCCGCGCTCCGAAGACTCAATAAACCGGATCAGCATCTCCACATCCTCGCCGCGTTCCGATTCCGACTTCAGCTTCTCCAGCGCCTGCGACGTATTCATCTTCGAAGCCAGCAGAATCTTGTAGGCATGATGAATCTTCGCGATACGTTCTTTTGTGAACCCGCGCCGCTGGAGCCCAACTTTATTCAACAGGTACGCATGAGTTTCGCGCGCGGCCGAGGTCATCGAGAACGGCAGCACATCCTGCGTGATCGTCGTCCCCCCGCCAACGTACGAATGCGCCCCGATCCGCACGAACTGATGCACCGGGCACAGCGCTCCCACAACGGCGTATTCCTCTACAGTCACGTGCCCGCCAAGCGTCGCTCCATTCACGAGCATGGCATGATCTCCGATCACGCAATCATGGCCAATGTGTGTGTAAGCCATGATCAGCAGATGGCTCCCGACCTTGGTGAGTCCGCCGCCTTTGACCGTCCCGCGATTGATGGTCACGCACTCCCGGATCTCGTTGTGGTCGCCAATCTCCAGACGCGTCGGCTCGCCTTTGTAAGTAATGTCCTGCGGCGCCATGCCGATTGCCGCAAACGGAAAAAAGGCATTGTCACGGCCAATCTTGGTCGGCCCCTCGATCGCCACGTGCGAAATGAGCCGGCAATCCTCGCCCAACTCAACATCAGCCCCAATCACGCAGTACGGACCAACCTTGCACGAGGCAGGGACCTTTGCGTTGGGATCGACAATCGCCGTGGGATGAACGTTCATGGTGGTGAGATGGGCAAGGAGTCAGCAGCTCAAAGGGATTTTCCCTGTGTGCTCCCCTGTAGTGAAAAAAGTTTCAGCCGTAAGCTTCTGCCGGTCGATCAAGACTCGGAATCGCCGCCGCCGTTCGAAGCGCGCCCGCGCGAACTATCGATCAACTGGCACGACACAATCGCTTCAGCCACCTTCTTGCCGCCGACAAACGCGTAACCCTGCATCTTCGCAGCTGTCATGCCCGGCACTTCGCGCCATCCCTTCAACTCGACTTCGAGTCGCAACTGGTCACCAGGGCTGACAGGACGTCGAAACTTGGCTCGCTCGATTCCCGTGAACACCATCACCTTGTCGCTGCGGTCCTGCACTTCCGTCAGCAGCAGAGCCCCGCCAGCCTGCGCGATCGCCTCTACGATCAGCACTCCCGGCATGATCGGCAATCCAGGGAAATGCCCGTTAAAGAAAGGCTCGTTGATAGTGACGTTCTTGATGGCCACGATCCGCTCTTTGCGCTTCAGTTCTAGAACGCGGTCGATCAGTAGTAACGGATACCGGTGCGGCAAAATTTTCAGAATGTCGTGGATGTCGAGCGCGGCCTTCGCTCCATTCGGCGAAGACTCTGGCACAGGAATGCTCTCAGTCATGGTTCGTCTCAAACGGCTTGAAGATTATACTGTACGGCGCGTGCCCCACTTCTAGCCGAAGTTGCCGGCAATGGGGGTTTTGACCGAGGGATCATGCCCAAAAAGAAACCAGCGCGGACGACGAATTCTGCCTCCGCATTATGGTCCGAGCGTCTCCGTTACTTTGAAGAGCGTCGCGACGCGCTCGTGCAAACTATCCGCGAATTCGTCGAGATCGAATCGCCCAGCGACAACAAAGAAGCAGCAGATCGTATGGGAGCGTTCCTCGCAGGAATCTTCGAACCTCTTGGTGGACGAGCACAGTTTCACCGCACCAGCGAGTTCGCGGACAATCTACAGATCGACTTGCCAGGACGCGAGAGCGCAAAGCCGGTTCTGCTGCTCGGGCACTTTGACACCGTCTATCCTCTGGGCACGCTCGCACAAATGCCCTGCAAAATCGACGCCGATCGGCTTTACGGTCCTGGCGTGCTCGACATGAAATCCGGTATTTCTCTGATGCTCTTCGCCATCAAGGCACTCCAAACCTGGCACGGAACGTTGCCGCGGCCAGTGACCGTTTTTCTCGTCTCCGATGAGGAAGTCGGCAGCAGTTCGTCGCGCAAGATTACCGAGGAACTCGCGCGCCAATCCGCCGCTGTGCTCGTTCTCGAACCTGCCGCTGGTTTACGCGGAGCTGTGAAGACAGCACGCAAAGGCGTCGGCGACTACACCCTCACCGTTAAAGGTGTTGCTGCTCATGCCGGACTTGACCCCGGCAAAGGACACAGCGCCATCCTCGAATTAGCACGCCAGATTATCGCCGTCTCGAAGCTGAATAACTTGAAGCAAGGCATCACGCTCAATCCAGGTCTGATTCGCGGCGGAACGCGCACCAATGTAGTCGCAGCCGATGCCAGCGTCGAAATCGATGTCAGAATCAAGCAGGCAAAGCAGGCGGCCGTCCTTGATCGGAAGATGCGTTCACTGAAGCCTTTTGACAAGCATTGCAAACTTACGATCGAAGGCGGCATCAACCGCATGCCCATGGAGCGCACCGCGGGCGTCGCTGCGCTGTACAAGAAAGCGCAGGCGATCACGGGCCAGATCAACTGGAAGCTCGAAGAAGCCGCGGTCGGCGGAGGTTCCGACGGAAACTTCACTGCCGGTATCGGCATTCCCACACTCGATGGATTAGGCGGCACTGGAGAAGGCGCACACGCCGTTCACGAGAACATTCTGATCTCCGAACTGCCTCGCCGCGCTCTGCTCTTAGCCGGAATGATCGAGACCGCGTGAACTGATCCACGCAGGTGGGGAAAGCTGCCTTCGGCTGGATAGAGGGCCAGGTGCTCGGGCCTCGGCAGAATCGTTGGAACCATGCTGAAATTTATGGTGGTCCTTTACCGCCGTTCGGATTTGACTCCATGCGAGTTTCGTCGGCATCTGCAAGATGTTCACGCCCCGCTCGCCAGGAATCTCCGGGGCCTGCGCGCATACAAACAAAATCACGTCGTCCCCGATCCTAAGCGCAATCCCGAATGGGACGCGATCGTCGAACTCTATTTCGATGATTGGGCAGCGATGGAAGCAGCTTGGGCGAGCCCGCAAGGTAAAGCCTCTGACGCCGATCTTCCGTTGTTCGTCGACCTGACTCGCACAACCTGGTCGGTCGTCGAAGAAATCAATCTACTGCCGTGAACACCAGGAAGTAATCCATCTTGTCGCTCTTCACGAAGTCATAGCTTCCTGCAAGGCGATAACCCGCCTCTTTCGCCTCGCGAATCACAACTTCGCTCCCGATTCCGTGGTCCTGCCCGTTACCGTTTCGGTCGATGACGCCAATCTTAGCTCCCGGCCGCAGCGCCGGCCGCAGATTCCGTAGCAACTCCATCGGGTGCGCCACCTCGTGGTAAGTCTTCAGCAGCAGCACCGCGTCCACAGCCTTCTCAGGCAAACGCGGATCGTCGGGCGTGCTCAAAATCGTCTTCACGTTCTGCAATTGCTCTTTTCGCGCCCATTCCTCCACATATTTCGTGGCGCTTGGGTTGATATCGACTGCATACACTGACCCTGAATCGCCGACGCGCTTCGCGGCTCGCATGGTGAACCATCCGGAACCGGCGCCAATATCCGCCACCGATTTACCGCTCGTGATGCCGAGCAAATCCATCACGCGGTTGATTTGCAAGCGCTCGTCGCGGCCCGGAGACTCGAAAATCGAGAGATCTCCGGTATATGGTTCGCTGGTCTTACGCTGCTCAACGGATGAAGTGGTCGAGCTTTGCGCCAACAATTGCGACCCGCGGGGAGCAAGACCGAAAGAGACGCAGAAAAAGCAGACAGCAAAAAGGAGACTGCTACGTTTCAACATGAGAGCCAACCTCGGTAAGAGCTTCAGCGTTGTTGCTATAGACTTTCTAACGTAACGTTCGTAACCAAGCTCTTGGCGCTTAAGATGCGGCTTTTTTTGACTCCGCGCACCGCCTAGCCTAGAATTTTTACAGGCGAAGTAAATCCCTCCGGATACGCTCTGCCACAGTCTGAGGAGGTTTTCCATGGAAGGCAAAATCGGTCTCACTGAGATCGTCTTCATCGTAGCCATCGCGCTGCTCCTCTTCGGGCCAAGCAAGTTCGCGTCACTCGGCAAGGGCCTCGGCGAAGGGATCCGTAACTTCAAAGCGTCCATGAAAGATGGCGAAGAGAAGAAAGACGAAACGACTCCCACGGAAGAAAAGAAATCTTAGCCTCGAAGCTTAATCGCCCTGCCGAAGCCTTCTAACTAAGCGCGCGTTCGTTCTCGCAACATCCGGTAAACCAGCGCTACCGGCAATCCCACCACGTTGCTGTAGTCGCCCTCGATCCGCGGAATCCATCGCGAGGCGATTCCCTGAATGGCATACGCCCCTGCTTTATCCATGGGCTCGCCGGTCGCAACGTAATCGCGGATGTCTTTCTCTGATAGCTTATCGAAAGTTACGAGCGTAGTTTCCGAAGCTGACGTAAAACTCTCCGATGGCGTGGTGCCCGAGGGTGCCCCATTTCCTGCTGATTTTGCCGGAAGTGGGGATTTTTCGTCAGAGTGAGCCCTAGCGGGGCCAACGAAGCACACTCCCGTAATCACTTGATGCCGCTTTCCCGAGAGCATCCTCAACATGCGCGCAGCATCGTCCGCATCCGCAGGTTTGCCGAGCATCATGTCGTCGACTACAACAATCGTATCCGCGCCCAAGACCTCATCCTCTCGACGGCTTCTCCATACAGTCAGCGCCTTTTCAAGTGCTAAACGCTCCGCACAATCCTGCGGAGACTCACCCAGCTTCGGTGTCTCGTCAATATTTGCAGGCTCTACCGCAAATGAAATTCCGGCGTTCCGCAGAAGTTCCTGTCGTCGCGGCGAAGCCGAAGCCAGAATGAGCATGAGAGATCTGATTCTACTGGAAGGGCTGAGAGCTCTAAGCGTGCATCAGTTCAATCCGATTTCCGAACGGATCAGCGATGTGATAGCGACGCAGCCCCGGAATATTGTCATCGTCTTGGACGGAAACGCCGGATTAGCGGAGCTGGGGCCGTGATTTTCTCGTAATTCCCGCATCGTTTCGTGCGGCGACCCGTCTTCGCCGCACGAAAGTCCGTCTGTACTCCACAATGAATTTGGACGGCTCCTGCCATCTACATTACGACAAACAATGCGATGCGCACTCCAGGATGCAGTAGATCGAACAGGAAGTATTCTCCGTCGATGTAGTCGACGTAGCAATCGTCGGTGTACGCCCAGTCAGATGGCCACGGATCGACGAACACGAATGAGTATCCGCCGTAAACGAATCCCGACTGGCCTTGCACGACAGTCGTGCGCTGCACCACGAAAGTGTGGCCCCGGCCAAAGTTCGAATGAAACTTATCATCGGGAATGTGACCGCTCTTGCCAGCGGGACGTGCATGCGTATCCTGATGTGAGGCTGGCTGGCGATTATCCTTCATCTGCTCCCGCGACTGTTTATCATCCTGTTTTTGTTCCTGTTTCTCTTGTTTTGACGGTTTGGCTTCGTCCTGGCGCGGAGGCTTCATTTCATCTTGCTTAGGTTGTGGCTTGGCTTCTTCCTGCGCCTTGGGCTCTTCCGGATGCGCCGGTCTGTCTGCTGGCCGCTCATCTTGCGCATAAACTGCGGACGCACCCGCCACTACGATGGACAAAATCGCTAAATTCAAAAATCTGAAAGCTCGCATAGACATCCTCCAACGGTAAGAGATTTGATGTACTACGGGCCGGCGACCTGCAGCAGCGGCAGGTCGCGAACAACTCAACTCAGATGCCCGGGTACCCCACAGCAGTTCTCGGTTGTTTGCAGTACTTGGGGGTCGGAATCGACTGTAGACGGCCTTACCTAGGTCCATCGCCCGGATGTGACCCGCAGGTATATACTCTTGGCGTTAGCTTACTGTTCCTCCGGCCGGGCCCCAGATCGGCCGGAACGGGGCGCGCTTCATCCCCCATTTATCCAGCGCTCCGCATGCGATAGGCCGGTTCCGTTGGGGCGGCGGATACGGCACGGGTGCATCACCCAGCGGCACGGGAAAGCTGCATCCGCGGGGAGGTTTACCGTGGATCTCATTTTTGTTCGTCTTCTTTTTGTCATCGTTGTAGCCGTTACCTGCTTCGAAATTGGCCCATTCGGACTCTCACCCATTCGGGATGCGGGCGTGGGCGCTTTCATCGGAGCAGCCATCGTCGTCTTCGAATGGAAGCTGCGCACCGTCAGTCTCAAGCGTCTGATCGGCGCGGCGATCGGCAGCTTCCTCGGAATCTGCGGCGCTTACCTGTTCGCTTTGGTGATCCGCAGTAGTGTGCCCGAGGGTCATACTCAGAGCTTCCTCCAGATCCTTGTCATGCTCTTGATGGCCTATGTCGGCCTGATCGTCGGAGCTAACAAGGGCGATCTGCTAAATCTGGCCGCGCTCGGCGGAATCTTCGGTGGCGAAAAGCAGGGCAAGAAGAGCTACAAGATTTTGGATACCAGCGTCATCATCGACGGGCGCATTGCCGACATCGCCGAGACTGGCTTCCTCGATGGCGTGATCGTGACCCCCCAGTTCGTTCTGCGCGAGCTGCAACTCGTTGCCGACTCCGCCGACTCGCTCAAGCGCAATCGTGGACGCCGCGGTCTCGACATCCTGCAGCGCCTGCAGAAGGTCGCCAACCTGCAGATCCAGATCGTGGAAGACGACTTTCCCGCCGTCCGCGAGGTGGACCTGAAGCTGATCGAATTGGCGAAGGTCTACGAAGGCAAGATCATCACCAACGATTTCAACCTGAACAAAGTTGCTCAGCTGCAAGGCGTCGAGGTGTTGAACATCAACGAACTGGCCAACTCGCTCAAGCCAATCGTTCTGCCCGGCGAGACCATGCGCGTCTTCATCCTTAAAGAAGGCAAGGAATACAACCAGGGAGTCGCCTATCTGGACGACGGCACCATGGTGGTCGTCGACAACGCGCGAAAAATGATCGGCAAGACCATCGACGTGTCGGTCACCTCCGTTCTTCAGACAACTGCTGGAAAGATGATCTTCGGCAAATGGGACGAGCGCGCAGGATACTCACGCCCGCCAGTTCCTGTGCCCGTGTCTCCTTCTGCGGTTGCGGTCCCCGCGCCGGGACCAACCGCTGTGCCTGGCCCGACCGCTGTCGACACCAAGCAAGGGGCGTCATAAATAAAACGAAGGATCCATCGCCGAGCACGCAGGGAACGCGAAGAACTGATTGTCTTCCAATTTTCTCGGCGCACTCGGCAGGAATTCGCTGTATTTGAACTCCGGCCTCAGCGCTCGTATACTTCCACCCGCCATGAAGGTTGTCGTCATTATTCCAGCCGCAGGTCTCGGGACGCGCATGGCTCCCGTGCCCAGTGCGATGGACTCGAAGAGTAAAAAGCCGCATCCCTCGAAACAATTCACCGAGCTTGCGGGAACACCGATCCTGATCCACACGCTGCGCAAGTTCGCGGCCGTCGAGGAGATCAACGAAATCTGGGTTGCGCTGCGCGAAAACGAAATCGACGGTTTCCGCGAGCGGCTCCAGAAAGAAGCGAAGGACCTGCTCCAGAAAAAGATTGAACTGGTCGCCGGCGGAGAACACCGCCAGCAATCTGTCGAGCACGCTCTCAATGCTGTTTCCGCCGCGCCCGACGACATCGTGCTCGTTCATGACGCCGTGAGGCCGCTGGTTACACCTGAGATCATTCACGACGTGATCGAAGCGGCGAAAAAATATGGTGCTGCAATCGCTGGACTTCCTGCGGTCGACACCGTGAAGCAGGTTGAACGCACGTCAGAAGGCGCGATCATTAAGGCCACGATTCCCCGTGCGGGAGTCGTGCTGGCGCAGACTCCGCAGGGGTTTCGCTACGACGTCATCAAGAAAGCCTTCGATGAAGCCGCAGCCGATGGATTCATGGGCACGGACGAAGCTTCGCTCGCAGAGCGTTCTGGCCACGAAGTCGCAGTGGTCATGGGCTCTCCTCGAAACATCAAAATCACCAGCCCCGGCGACATGGAACTCGCGGAGTTCTATTTACGGAAATGAGCCACGGATTTTCACCGATCTTCGCGGATAATCCGGATCTAATCAGCGTAAACTCGTTCGTGATCGAAACGCCGCCTTCCACCCTCAAGCACTCAAACTTGACCGACAGGATAATTGGGGTCTTCTACAATGTTTACAACGAGCTTGGATATGGATTTCTCGAGTCCACATATGCGGAGGCTATGGTCGTAGCGCTTCAGCAGTTCGGACTAACGGCTGTGCGTGAAGTCTCGGTGCCGGTGTGGTTCCGTGGTGTAAAAGTGGGCCAGTACTTTGCCGACATCCTCGTGGATGACAAAATTCTTCTTGAACTAAAAGCCGCGCGAAGCCTTGATTCGGCCCACGAAGCCCAACTGCTCCACTATCTCCGTGCAACCAAAATCGAGATTGGTCTGCTTCTTAACTTCGGCATACACCCACAGTTCCGTCGCTTGATTTTCGATAACAATCGAAAAATGATCCGTGTGAATCCGCGTAAATCCGAGGCCAAGGTTCCCGCATGAGAATCGGCTACGGCTTTGACTCCCACGAATTCCACACCGGCATTCCGCTCAAGATTGGCGGAGTCATGCTTGCTCACAACAAAGGACTCGGCGGACATTCCGATGGCGACGTGCTGCTGCACGCCATTACCGATGCGCTGCTCGGAGCAGTCGCCGCGCCGGACATCGGAGCCCTGTTCCCGCCATCCGATCCGAAGTGGAAGGGTGCGGACTCGGTCATCTTCTTGCGCGAGGCTTTGAAGCGCGTGCATCAGAGCGGGTATACCGTCGCCAACATCGATGCGAGCCTGATTCTGGCCGCTCCGAAAATTGGTCCGCATGCCGCGGAGATTCGAGTTCGAGTAGCGGAGTTGCTCGGCATTCACGCTGATTTTGTTGGGCTGAAGGCCAAGACTCCCGAAGGCTTGAATCTGGATAATGCCGCCATCGCACACGTCGTCGTTCTGCTGCAAACAGCGAAACCACCCCAGAAGACTGCGCGAAAGAAAAGAAAGAAGAAGAGCTAGTGGTTCCGTGGGCAGCCGCCATCGGCTTTCCGCGAGCGAAGCTCGGCCCCGCCTACCTGCGCGCCTGCTCGATCAAAGCCTTAAAGATTGCTCGCGACGCGCCGTCCTCCTCCACCGATCTCTCTGGATGCCACTGAACCGCCAGCACAAAATGATCCGGCGACGTTCCTTCCAGCGCTTCGATGATGCCGTCTTCAGCGCAGCGGGCCACGACGCGAAGCCCTTCGCCGATCTCGTCCGCCGATTGATGATGTGACGAGTTCACCGGCAACTTAACTCCACCGGCGATCTTCGCTAGCGCCGACGCAGGTTCGATCTGAACCGTGTGAGCGACTGCGACTTTCTTTCCAGCCTCGTGATTTACGTTGGCGCGCACGGCCTCGGGCAGGAAATCCGGGATGTGCTGGATCAACGATCCCTCGCGAAAAACATTCAGACTCTGCAAGCCGTAACAAATGCCGAGCACAGGCTTGCGGCGCGCATAGGCATGTTCGAGCAGAAGGTCGTCGACCTCATCCCGGCGCGGATCTGCCTTTGCCGTGTGTGGAGAGCGAGGTTGGCGAAAGCGCGCGGGATCGACGTCGGCATTACTCCCCGGCAACAGCATGCCATCACAACACTCGATCAATTCCATCACGGCGGCATCGGACTGATCGAGCGGGACGCGCACCGGCTCTCCACCAGCTAATGAGACTGCGTGTTCGTACTGCGGGATGGCGCGGTCGCCGTATTCGCGGTCGGTGGAGTGTGGCATCGGGATCGCAATGCGAGGCGGAGCCACTATCCAAGCCTCTCAATGGCGGTCAAAGTTTTGGACTGGCGGTAGTGACGAATTTCGTTGATTAGCGCAACCACGAAAATGATGCTTCCGGCGAAGAGCGCAACCGGCAGTGCGATGTGACGATACGCGGCGCGCATGTCGGGATGCACTCCGTGTAAAGCAGCGAGAATAACAGTGCCGAAGATCGCGAAGAACAGAGTGACCGAGAAGATCAACAACGTGCCGATGAAGGTCAAAACAAACACGCGGGCAGGCACGCTATACCAGCGTGGAGAGCGGGATGGAACGACTCCTGCGCGTCGATCATGCTTCACCGCTTCAGCCACGGCGCTTGTAGAGAACCGCGAACTCGAATCCAGCGTTGGGCGGAAACAATTCCGCCACCTTGCGCAAACGCTCGGCGAGCGCAGACGGGGCGAGCAGCGGATAATCGCGCTCTCGCAGATCGTAATAGTCGACGTCGAGATACAGCGACAGCAAGTAAATCGAAATTGTGTCGGAAAAAGTTGCTTCGAGGTATTCGGTCTTATAGCGCTCGGCGTCGGGACCATTGGCGGTGGCGAGTTTGCGCGATTCCCACGCATCGAGCGAAGTCTCGCCTTTAATTCCCGCTTCGACCTGGCTCCAAGCGAGTTCGCTGAAGGCGCTAGACACGCCGGCGCGCTCGACCAGCGCGTGGCCGACATTGATATAGAACTCAAAGGCCACAGAAAACTTGTCGTCCATCAAGCGCGTCGAGATGAAGACGCACTGCGAATCTCCGAGATTGAGATTGCGGTGGCAGACCGCGTTGTCGCTGAGCGCAACGTCGTAACGGTCAGCAATGACCGTTTCATCACCATGGCTGACGGTCAGCGGAACGAAGTAGTAGGCCTTGCGAGCCAGTGCCGCTGCGACCGGAGTCGGAACAGCGGCAACCATGCGTTCGAGATCGAACGAGTTGACGGCGACTTCGCCCGCGACGGCGTAACAGATCCCGTTGGGCGCTTGCGAAACGGGGGTAAGCCGAACGACTTCCGCCGGGCTCCGTGTGATGGCTGGGGCTGCCTGTGACATGCCAGTTGTCATTCTACACACTGCCGTGTTCGGCCAACTTCTCGCCCCGTCGAGAGGTTGTTAATGGCGGCCATCCGGCGGTTTATGGATCGAAATGATTTTTCTGGGTTAAGGCGCAAACTATTGATTCTTAATAATTTGCGCAATACGACGCGGTCCGAAAGTTGGCAAAATATTGAAAACAAAATAGTTACAGGTAAAATATTTAAGAATAAGGACTTAGGTTTGAGTAGGCGAGTAGGCGAGTAGGCGCACGGGGCGAGCATTCACTCAGCAACCCCAGTCGCGACATCGCGAGCCGGAGATCCGCATTGCATGGTTTAAATCTGCGCTATGAAATTCTCAGTAAAGGTTGTTCGTCACAGATCCGAGAATCGTGCTGCGGAAAAAAGCCGGTGTGATAAGTCAGAAGATCACCCATTGCGCGAGAAATGCGGTCAGGCGGCGACAGCTTCGCGCTTCTTTAGCATCCGGAGAATCCAGTAACCGGCAGCGGCTGCGGCAAGGTGTTTGAGCGTGTGTCCGCTAACGATGTGGCCGATCGAAAAGACCTGGCGATCGCTTTCTTCTAGAAGTTTCGCGAGGGCGTAGAAGCCGACGACGACCGCGAAATCTGATCCGCGCGTGTATTTCGGAGGAAGCAGTAGCGCGAGCAACAAAATGAGAATGGCGTACACCTGGACGGCAGCGTAGAAGCGGAGATCCCCGTGGCCTTTCAGTTCACCCGCGCGCCACACCAAAACGCTGGCTATGCCCGCAAATTCAAGCGCCGGAAACAACGCAAGTCCCGCCGAAACGCTGACTCGCTCGCTGATCACTGCTACGAGCAACGCCATGAAGACGATCATGATCGGGATGCGATCCCACACGAGACGGGCGTTATCTGGCGCGAGGTGATAGTAGCTGGAGCCGAATGCGGTGAGAATGAGTCCCGCGAACATCACGGTATAAGGGAGACGCTCCCGCGAATCGATGAAGTACACCCTGGGCAACATCAACAAGCCCCAAAGCCCGACGATGGCGAACGGAAGGTTCGAAGTTACATCTCCAAAGTTGGGAATGCCGAGCCACGCGCGATGGTCCGCGAAGTTGTGGTAGGAGAGAGGTTGCGGGATTGGCGGTAACAAGATCGCGACGAACGCAACTACTACGGCTGCGCCGATGAGAAGCAGCGGCGCTTTTGAGCGTGAGGTCATTGGGCTGAAGGCGGCTCGACTTGGGATTGTACAGGCAGCTTCCGAGTTCCGCTCCGGACTTGGCAACTGCGAACTAAACAGGATCGTACGCGTGCATGTTGGAAGTGCTGGGTAATAGCAGGAAGCCATCCAGCAAACCTCTAGGGTGCAATTCATTTCGCTTCATGCCACGAGTCGGGTCCTGTCGACTGCACCGTGCAGGAAAACTTCGTCGGTTCCCTCGGAGGGCTGGCGCCCTCCTAAGGATGACATGGTCAAATAAGACTGCCTGTTCCGGATCTGGCTATTTATTCGATAACACGAAATCGACCGTTGCCGAACCGTTGCCGCCGATGGTCACCGATTTCTCCAACGTTTTCGGTTGCGTAAAAACGGGGCGCTGAACACTTCGTTCGGTCAACACGTCATAGGTGTTGGCTTTGCCTGCGAGCCCCCAACCTTCATGCCAGGCGACGATCTGATAAGTTCCCGGCGGAACTTCGGTGAACTGGAAGCGTCCGCTCTCGTCGGTGACGGCGTAATAAGGATGAGGGGCTACGAACATCTCTGCATTCATCCATACGTGACCGCCATTACAGCGCAAGCTGACCAAGCCGGGCGTCTGCATAGTGCGCGACGTGACGCGATCCGGAAAGGGAAACGGCAAGTTGTAAGTGGCAGCACCGTCCATGTGGATAGTGTGGAGCGTCGGGTCCGAACTCATCATACTGAGCGTTCCGTCCTTCGGGACCAGAAGAATGTGCGGAATATACCGGCACCTCTTCTGATCGAGGTGGCGGCGCTGCTCAGGCAAGTCCATCGCTTTCCCGCTTCCGATGTTCTTCAGGTAGACCACGGTATTGGCTACTCCGCCGGCGGATCCAATGACCAGGCGCTCCATGTCAGCAGTCTTTCTGGAATCCGGATCGCAGACTTGCGGATCCTTGGTGATCGGGAATTCAAGATTGTGTGGCACAGGCCCGGCCCATTTGACGGTACCGGAAATCGTGCCGCCGTCGACGACGGTGATGACCTTATAGTCGCCTTGAGCGAAGGCTGCGGTCGTGGCAGCCAATACAAACGTGACGAAAGAAAACAGCAGACTCAATCTGCGCATATCCGTCCCCTTTACGGCTCGGCGGCCCGCACAATATCCGCTGAGCTGAGATTCGGCCGTATCGCTGTTCTCGTCGAACGACTTCTGTCCTATTCGGCGGAAACATGCTGCACAGGGGCCCAGTCCTACGGGGCAGCACTCGCTACGGGTGTTCAAACTTTTTTACGGCTTCAAAACAAAAACGATGTTTTAGGCACCGTTTTGTGATTTGGATCACATTAAGGATGTGCTTCCTGGGGTAAGGCGTCGAGATTACTGAGGTCATCTCCCAACAGGGTTAAGCGATTCACCGTGAACGGGCAAAGTCGGTTAAGTTATTTGGCTATATCGACTTAGAGCTAACATCCATGACGAGTAATTTTTCCTGAGATTGCCCAACCCGCGAACCTTTTCGCGACCCCTCTTCACCTCGAATTCCTCTTTGATGTGCATTTTTTCGGATGCAACACCCTCGGCAGATGAATGGTCAGACCTTACAATCATCCATCCATGACTGTGACTGTGCGATCGTTTGCGAAGATCAATGTTGGATTGCGCATTGGAGCGACGCGGGCCGATGGCTTTCACGAACTGCTGACCGTGTATCAAACAATCGGCCTGCATGACGTGATTCGTGTGAGCGTGGGGCGTGGGAGCGGGATCGAAATTCGATGCGCGGACGAGCGCGTGCCTCGCAACCAGTCGAATACCTGTTATCGGATCGTTGACCGCGCCATGTCGGCCCTCGGCGCGAAGGGACGGGTCGTCATTGAGATTGAGAAGCGGTTGCCGGTGCAGGGAGGGCTGGGCGGTGCTTCCGCGAATGCCGTCTCCACTTTGCTGGGGCTCGAACGTGCGCTCCGCAAGAGTCTTTCAGCAACGGAGCGGCTCCGAATCGCGGCGGAAGTGGGATCGGACTTGCCTCTGTTCTTTGTCGGCGGGACAGTGTTGGGCGTTGGACGTGGCGAGCAGGTGTATCCGCTGCAGGATTTCCCTGCAATACCGTGTGTGGTCGTCACTCCAGAGGTTGGAGTATCGACGCCGAAAGCGTTTGCAGAATGGGATCGGAGAATCGCGAAGCAGGGGCTAACGCCCTCTTCAGCGGGGACTGGTAACGCGGCCCTCAAGGGCCGCTGTTCTACCGCTTCGTCGGAATTCGCTTCGGACTCGAGTCGAGAGCAAGTGGAGTTTCACTCGATTGGACAGCCGAGGGCGGCTGTCCCCACAAAAACCTTGCCGGGTGACAACTCGAAATTGACGGTATCTGGTGCCTCCGATAGAATGAATGAGCTTGGCCGGGAGTTGTCGGCGTGGCTGAGCAAGCTTCACTCCGGTGCTCCTTTTGGAAGGGGCCAGGCCGAGAATCCACTTCTCGCGCTTGTCCGGGCCGGGATCAAGAACGACTTCGAAGAAGTCGTCTTTCCTGAATATCCCGAGCTGTGTGAAGGTAAGCGTGCGCTGCTGCGCGCGGGCGCGAAGTACGCGTCGTTGTCGGGGTCTGGGTCGGCGCTCTATGGGCTGTACGCTTCTCGCGAAGCGGCGGTTCGGGCGGTCGGCAGGCTGCGGGAGCAGGGTTGGTCGGCGCAAGTGAGTTCGACCCTGACGCGGCAGGTGTACTGGCGACGGCTGATGCCGGGTTCCTAAGAATTTTGATTGTTGATTTTTGATTGTTGAATGAAAATAGGGTCCAAACTCCGATGGAGTTCACAATCCGAAACTTCAACCATCAACAATTAAGTGATTGGGCCGTCGACTAATGGTAGGTCAAGTGCCTTTGGAGCACTTTGTCTAGGTTCGAATCCTAGCGGCCCAGCCAAAGAATTCAGTTCTCAGTTGCCAGTTCTCAGTTCTCAGTTGAACTGGCCGAGCCCAAAGACTGAGAACTGGGAACCGAGAACTGAGAACTCACTATGGCTACTTTAGTCACGCCGACCGACAAGAGTGACAAGGTTGAGAAGAAGAGTCCGCCAGTGACCGACGAGAAGGCCGAGCGGAAGCCGCGTCCGCGAGTGGACGAGAAGTTCAAGATCTTCAGTGCCACGGCCAACGAGCCGTTGGCCGACGAGGTCTGCCACTTTCTCGGGATGCAGCGTGGCCAGGCGCAGGTAACGCGCTTTGCCGACGGTGAGTGTTACGTTCAGATCCAGGAGAACGTGCGCGGCGCCGATGTTTTCGTGATGCAGCCTACATGCCGTCCCGTGGACGAGCACCTGATGGAGTTGCTGCTGATGATCGATGCGCTGAAACGCGCGTCGGCACGGCGCATCACGGCGGTGATTCCGTACTTCGGATACGCGCGGCAGGATCGGAAAGATAAGCCGCGAAGTCCGATCTCGTCGAAGCTGGTGGCAGACTTGCTGACGACGGCGGGAGCACACCGAGCGTTGATCGTGGATCTGCATACGCCGCAGTTGCAAGGCTTTTTTAATATCCCGGTGGATCACTTGTTCGCATCGCCGGTGTTGGTGGATCACTTCCGCAAGTTGCAATTGCCGAACTTGACGGTGGTTTCTCCCGATGCGGGCGGCGTGGAGCGCGCGAGATTTTTTGCCAAGAAAGTGGATGCGGCGCTGGCAATCGTGGACAAGCGGCGCGTCGAAATGAACGTGGCCGAGATCATGCACGTGATCGGCGACGTTCACGGGCGGACTTGCCTGATCATCGATGACTTAATCGATACGGCGGGTACGCTTGTGAAGACGGCGGCGGCCCTGAAAGAGAACGGGGCGGTGGATGTTTATGCGTGCGCATCGCATGCTGTGCTGTCGGGTCCGGCGGTGGAGAACATCCGGAACTCGGTGATCAAAGAAGTGGTAGTAACGAACACCATCCCGTTGACGCCCGCGGCTGACGCCGCGAGGACGGAAAAGGGAGGAAAGATTTCAGTCCTCTCCATTGCGGGATTGATTGGCCGGGCGATTCAGGCCAATCACGAAGAAACTTCGGTTAGTAAGCTGTTTATTTGAAGCCGTGAGTCATGAGCTGTGAGCCGTGAGCAAACAAGATTGCTCCGCGCTCGTCGCTCGATGCTCACCGCAGATTTCTTGGATAGGAATTGACATTTATGGCGACTGCATTGGAAACGAACGTACTGGAAGCGCAACCGAGAGAAGCAGGCACGAAAAATGATGCCAAGCGTGTGCGGAAGGAAGGCAAGATTCCGGCCGTGGTCTATGGCGCGGGCAAAGACTCGCTGTCAATCAGCGTCGATCCCCGCGTGGTCACGCGCATTCTGAACTCGGAGACCGGGCACAACACGATTTTCGATCTGACCTTGAGCGGCGAAAAGACCAAGGCCATGATCGTCGACTGGCAGTATGAGCCGATCAAGGGCCGTCTGCTGCACATCGACCTCAAGCGCATTGCTCTCGACAAGGTGCTGCGCGTCAGCGTCCCCATCTTCCTGGTGGGTGAGTCGGCGGGCGTGAAGCAAGAGGGCGGCATCATGGAACAGATGCTGCGCGAAGTTGAGATCGAGTGCTTACCGGCCGACATCCCGAGCCACATTGATGCCGACGTCAGCCAACTGACATTCGGCAAGGTGCTGCGCGTTTCAGACCTGCCGAAGATGGAGAAGATCAAGTTCCTTACCGACGCGAACCAGCCCGTCGCGCACGTGACGTCGGTGAAGGAAGAGGTTGTCGCAACGCCTGAAGCGGTGGCGGCAGAAGCGGGCGCTACTCCGGCTGAGCCTGAAGTCATCAAGAAGGGCAAGCAGGAGACGGACGAAGAGGGCGCCGAAGCAGCCGAGAAGGCGGAGAAGAAAGAGAAGAAATGACCTCGGCCACGGATTAGCACGGATTCTGACGGATCGAAGACGAAGATTCGCTTTACCCGTGACGATTCGTGGAAATCCGTGGCGAAAGGTTCGAAGGCTGCGTGAAACTGATTGTGGGTCTTGGCAATCCCGGAATTGAATATCAATTCACGCCGCATAACCTGGGATTTCTGGCGATCGATCGGATCGCAGGAGATCTGGGCGTGGAAGTGAGGAACCGGCAGTGCCGGGCGTTGACGGCGCGAACCGTTATCGCCGATCAGATGGTGCTGTTGGCCAAGCCGGAGACGTTCATGAATTTGAGTGGCGTCTCGGTCCGGGAGTTGATCCGGGAGTATGAAGCGACACCCGAGTCGGACTTGATCGTGATTCAGGACGAGTTGGACTTTCCGCTGGGCACGTTGCGGATTCATACGCGGCGCAGTTCGGCGGGGCATAACGGCATCGAGTCGATCATCGATGCGCTGGGCACGCAGGATTTCCTGCGAATCCGGATCGGGGTTGCTCCGGAGCGCAAGGTGGGAGACGGCGCAGAATATCTGCTGGCTCCAATGCGCAAGCAAGACCTGGCAGTTGTGGACGGAGTTCTCGACACTGCACAGGATGCGGTGAAGATGATTTTGAAAGAAGGTCCGGCGGCGGCGATGAATCGCTATAACCGGAAAGAGACGGAAGAAGCGAAAGATTAGCCACGGATCGGCACGGATTTACACGGATTCAGATTCAGAAAAATTGAATTGTCGGTGAGATCAGCGTGATCAGTGGCAATGGTTTGGAGAAACGAATGAATCGTACATATGAGCTGATGTTTATTGTCCGTCCGGATATGACGGAAGAGGATCTGGACAAGCTGATTTCGACGCTGCAATCGGTCGTGCCCCCGACGGGCGGATCGGTGCTGCGGGTCGACAAGATGGGCAAGCGGCGTCTTGCCTACACTGTGCGCCGGTTTCATGACGGCATCTACGTTCTCATGGTCATTGAGGGCGGGGGTCCGGTCATGCACGAACTGGAGCGCCGTCTGCGCGTGACTGAGCCTGTCATCAAGTTCCTCACCGTGCGCGTGGACGAAGAGCAGAAGCGGCTGGACAAGATCAAGAAGCTGCGCGACTCGAAGAAGAAGGTTAGCGCGCAACCGGCAGCAGCGCCTGCGGAACCGGCAGCGGCTCCAGTGGCAGAAGCTCCGGCAACGGCGTAGAGAGCAGTGGTCGGTGGCTAGTGGTGAGTGGCCAGCGATCCTTTTCCATCGCGAATGACACAATTTTTGGCTGGTCGCGAACCACTAGTCACTAGCCACTGATTTCAAGGAGAGTTATGGCAGACGAAACAAGCGCACCACAACAAGCAGCAGCACCGGCCGAGAGGCCGCGGTCGGACGGGCCACGGCCCGGCGGAGATCGTCCGCGATTTGGCGGCGGCGGACGCGGTCCAGGCGGACCTCCTCGCGAGGGCGGCGGCGGTCGGAAATTTTTCCGGCGCAAGAAAGTTTGTAAGTTCTGCACCGAGAAAATTGAAGACATCAATTACAAGGATTACCGGCTGCTCGGCCAGTTCGTGGCCGAGAGCGGCAAGATCGTGCCGCGCCGTTTAACCGGCGTGTGCGCCCCGCACCAGCACCGGCTGTCGTCGGCGATCAAGCAGGCGCGCAACATCGCACTGCTGCCGTTCGCGGGAAGAGCATCGTAAGAAAATCAGCTTCTAGCTCCTAGCCTCTAGCTAAACCGGGGCGGAATTTTGGTTGGCTAGGAGCTATTAGCTAGAAGCTAGGAGCTATCATGGAAGTCATTCTGAAAGAAGACGTAGCGAAGTTAGGATCCCGCGGCGACGTGGTCAAGGTCGCGGAAGGATACGGACGGAACTATCTGTTGCCGCGCAAGCTGGCCATCCAGGCCAACGAAGGCAACAAGGCTGTCATCGTCCAGATGAAGGCCGCCTCCGTGCGCCGCTCCGCCAAGGAAAAGACGCAGGCTGAGGAATTGGCGAAGCAGTTCGAGGGCGTGTCGGTGACGTTCACGCGAAAGTCGGGGGAGAACGATCAGCTCTTTGGATCGGTTACCTCGAGTGATCTGGGCGACGCGCTGACCAAGAAGGGCTTCAATGTGGATCGCCGCAAGATCCAGTTGCACGAGCCTCTGAAGACCGTCGGCGAGTTCACGATCCCGGTTAAGCTGCACAAGGACGTGACCGCGCATCTGAAGGTAGTCATCGAGAAGGAAGCGGTCGCGGAGTAAATTCGGCTGTTGAGAAAAAAAGCCCCGCAGTTCTTGCGCGGGGCTTTTTTCTCGAAACTCATCTGCTGGCGTGGATCCCCTCACGATTGCTGTCGGAACGCTACAAGGGGCAACTGCTCCACGACGCGAGTGCGCTCTTCATCGGAGCCGGTATATCGCCAGCCAAGAAGGCGGCTGAGCACCTTCCGAACAATAGGGGTCATTATTCGATTGCGTTGCTCGTACAACCTGAGAACCTCCGCAGCTTCTGCGATGCTCAGGATGCGATGGGCTGCGTTGAAATGCTGTGTACCGATATCCACTTCGGCGGGCGACGTGGCTTCAATGTTGCGGAACCAGTCGGCATCTCGACCAAAGCCACTCATGACGACAGCCTCCGGTCCCTCCTTTCTGTAATCCATGACCTCTAAGACAGTTTGGCGCCGCAGACCCGTTCGACGGCCGGTATGAGTGAGCAACAGAAAGCGCCGCCCGAGCAGCCATCCCAATCTCCAGCGATACAGATACACGGGCGCGTGAAGAAGTTGGAGTACAAAACCTTTGCGCTTTCTCGAAGCCATGGGAGTAAGCAACGACTAAGCTTATTGTTTACTCTACGCTGATCGAAGTGCCCCACAACCAGGGCATTTCCTCTTCCAAACGGACTGTGGAAGCTGTGCCCAGCTGTTCTGTTTCCCTCTAAATCTTTTCCCCTGAATCACCTAGGCGCTGCCAAAAATCGCTGTACGGCCTATAATTTCTGCTCACGGAAGTGCTGGTTCTCCGTCTATTCCTGTGCAAGCCCGGATGACTTGAAAGCCGGGCAGGTATGAGGACATAGCACAAATGCCGGCCGGTGTATGGGCAATACCTTTTGCGGTTGGCGGACGGGCCCACTCGAGAGAGGGTGAGGTAACAGAGAGAGTCAGCAGTTCCACCGTCAGAGACGACGGAACTCGGGAAGACCAGATTCGAGAGAACCAGGACCCCACGCGGGGCCGCATGGCTGGGCAAGCACGCCGTATAGATGACACGATGTTGATCCGCGAAGCGCAGCGGGGAAACCGCGCCGCCTTCGAGGAACTCGTGCGCCACTACGACCAGCCCGTGTTGCGCCTGGCGCTGCATCTCACCGGAACTGAACACGACGCCCAGGACGTGTATCAGGACGCTTTCCTCAAAGCCTACAAGAATATTGGCAGCTTCCGGTTCGAGTGCTCCTTCTACACGTGGATTTACCGGATCGTGACCAACTTGTGTCTCGATCATCTGCGCAAGAAGACCGTGCGCAAGGAAGACGCGCCGGTCGCGAAAGATCCCGACGGCGGCGAGTATGACCTGCTCGATCAGGTGCCCGATGCGCGGGCGGGAGCGAATCCAGAGAAGGACTTGATGCGCCGGCAGTTGGGATCGCGCATCGCTGGAGCGCTGGAGAAATTGACGCCGCGCGAACGGATGGTGTTCGAGTTGAAGCATTATCACGGACTGAAGTTGCGAACCGTGGGAGAGATTTTGCATACGACGGAAGAGACCGCCAAGAACACGCTCTTCCGGGCCACGCAGAAGTTGCGCGGGGCTCTGGCGGATATGAGATAGCGATGAGTTATGAGCTGTGAAATGAGCGATCAAATTGAAGATTTCCGGATTGCTCGCAGTTCATCGCTCGATGCTCATAACTCGAAGGTGCAACGATGAAATGTGAATGGGTTCGAGAAAATATCGTGCTTCAGGTGTATGGCGAACTGGCCGATGATGCCCGCCATGAACTGGAGCAGCACGTGGCCCGCTGCGAAGACTGCGCAGCCGAACTGAAGGCGGAGCAGGAATTTTATGCGCTGCTGTCGCAGGATCGCGCGGAAGACCCGACACCGAATCTGCTGGCGTCGTCGCGCATGCGTCTGCAGGAAGGGCTGGAAACCGCGCAGCAAGGCTCGTTCTGGAGCAGGCTGGCATTCGATCCAGCGAACTGGCTGCGACAAATAAGCTTCTCGCCCGCACTAGCCTCGGTGATTTTAATTCTCGGATTCGCGGTTGGCGTTGGAACTACATACAGGATTTACGGATCGCACCCAACAACCGTTGCTGGCATTCCCGTAACCACGAGCAGTCCAAACAGCGCTCCTGCCGAATCCTCTATCGCCGGCGTGGACTCCGTCACCCCAGTCCCCGGTACAGATCAAGTCACTATCAAATACAACACGGTTTCTACTCAGCAAGCTCAGGGTTCGTTGAACGATCAGCAGATCCAGCAACTATTGCTGTACGCAGCCCGCAATAACAACTCCGGAGTGCGCGTGGATTCCGTCGGATTGCTGGCACAACGCAGCAGCGATCAGCAGGTGCGAGACGCCCTGATCTATGCACTTCAAAACGACACGAATCCTGGAGTTCGGCTGAAGTCGCTGGATGCGCTCGGAAACTACGTCAAGACCGATACGAACGTGCGCGATGCCGTGCTGCGGTCCCTGGTGAATGATGACAACTCTGGAGTACGGATTGAAGCACTTCGGTTGATCGAGCCGGTCAAGGCCGATGGCAGCGTGCGCGGCGTCCTGATGGCGCTGGCTGCGAAGGATCAGAGCCAGTACATCAAGTCACAGGCGCGCACCATGCTGGCACAGTTGCCGGAAATTGACTAGGCAAGAACGAAGTACACGACATTCGCGAATGGATCGCGAGAAGTGAGGTGGGCATTTTGAAACGAGCGCTACAAATCGTCGGGCTGGCCGGTGTGCTGGCTCTGCTTGCGCCGCTGGCCGTCGCGCAAGAAACACATATGGCCCGTGAAGGCGGAACCTGGGGACAGGAGATAACCGGTTCGCTGGCAACGGTAAAGAACTTAAGGGTCAAGGTTGACATGGGCTCCGTTCGAGTACGGGGTGGGCAGCAGCAGGGCATCAATTACGTCGTTCATACGAACTTCAAAACTTCTTCTGAGCAGGAAGCCCGCCACCAGTTCGAACAGTTCAAAGTGACCGCATACGTGAAGGGCGACACAGCCTGGATCGTCGGCGATTGGCAGGGAGGACATCAGCCCCGTCACTTTTCCGGAGAATTCTCGATCAACGTTCCTCGCGAGATGGCACTGGTGAAACTCGAAACAGAGGGCGGCAACGTAGACACGGAGGGTATCGCCGGCCGAGTCGAGGCGGAGAGCGGCGGCGGCAACCTGAAGCTTGACGACATCGGCGGCGGCGTGAATGCCGAGACCGGTGGAGGATCGATCGACGTCGGAACCGTCAGCGGAGATATGGGCCTGCACACAGGCGGAGGCTCGATCGCGATCCGGCACGCGAATGGAAAGGTATCGGCGGAGACTGGCGGCGGCGGCATTCGTATCGAATCCTGCGCCGGAGGAGCAACGGTCGAAACCGGTGGCGGCAGCATCGAAGTGCGGCAATGTGGGGGGAAGATAAAGGTTTCGACAGGCGGAGGCAGTATTGATTTAAGCGACCTCGGCGGCCCTGCGGAAATTGAAACTGGCGGCGGGACGATCCACCTGTCTTCAGCCAAGGGGCATGTTCACGCTGAGACCGGTGGTGGCGGTATCGAGCTATATGGAGTACCGTCAGCCCACGCCGAAACCGGAGCGGGTGGCATTACCGTAAAGCTCGTGAATACGGGCGGCGAGCGCCACGATTCCGATCTCGAAACGGGCGCGGGCGATATCACGGTGTACATCGCTTCGGACGTGGCGATCAATGTTCGTGCCAGTGTCGATATGGGCAGCGGGCACCGCATCACGTCGGATTTCCCTGAAATCCACGTCAGCAGCGAAGGCGATCAGTGGAGCAAGACGCTGACCGCAGATGGCGCGCTGAATGGCGGAGGCCCGACCGTGAAAGTGCACACATCGAGCGGCGACATCTGCATTCGGAAAGCAAATCGGTAAGAAAACAGTGATTAGTGGATAGTGGTCAGTGATTAGTGCCTCTTCTCGACGTTCGTTTTACTGACCACGCATCACTTATCACTAGCCACTCCAATTGAGGGATTAACAATGCGCAAACATGTTTGGACCATTCTCGCGTTGTTGCCGTTGCTGCCCGGCTCATCCTACGCGGTGCAGAACTGGTCGGCGAACGGGCCTGGGCAGCCATGGGTGTTCTCCAGCGAAGACGGTGGGACTACTTCCTACCTGGGCGTCGATATCGCCGACATCAACGCTGAGCGACTCAGTGCTTTGAAGCTCAAGGACGAGAAGGGCGTCGAAGTGACGATGGTCGATCAGGACGCCCCGGCCGGTAAAGCCGGAATCAAGGAGCACGACGTCATTCTCACGATGAATGGCACTGCAGTGGAAAGCAAAGCGCAGCTCGAGCGATTGATCCACGAGACGCCTCCGGGCCGCATCATCACCTTGGGCTTAAGCCGCGATGGCCAGCCGGTTACGGTTAAAGCCCAGCTCGCGGATAAGCGCAAGCAATTTTCGTTCGTCGGGCCCAATCCCGGAGACTTCCACCTGACGATTCCCGAAGTTCACGTGCCTGAGATCGACATGCCCGCCATCAATATGGTGGTAGTCACGCAGTCTGCGCGCAGCGGCCTGATGGTGGAGAACATCACTCCACAGCTCGGAGAATTTTTCGGCGTGAAGAACGGCAACGGAGTGCTGATTCGCGCAGTAGACAAAGGCAGCCGCGCCGAAAAGGCAGGCTTCCGGGCCGGAGATGTCATCGTCAAGATCAACGATCAGCCGGTGCACGATACCAGCGACTTTTCCCATGCAGTGCGCGCGCGCAACGGCAACTCGGTTAGCGTTGGCGTAATGCGCGACAGGAAGGAACAGAACCTTACGCTGCCGCTGCCAGCGCGCAAAGATTCCGGCGATCTTTTGGAGCAGGAGAGTTTCGGCGCGGAGCCGCTCATTCGGGCGGAATCGGCACTGGAATTGAGCAAGCTGAGTGGGGAATTGGCCCAACTTCGGCCGCAGATGGAATTAGCAGCCGAAAACTCCCGCAAGGCGGCTGCCGAGCTTCGCGAAGAATTTCGACGGGAGCAAAAGGAATTCCTGCATCAGTCGGAAAAACAGCGGGAGCAGATTCGCAAGGACATGGAAAATTTGCGCCAACAATTGAGTCACATGCGTGGCGACTGGCTCTAGCTGGATTCGGAAGTTTAGCGACCGGTCGATGCGCCGTTCGTCAGACTGGGCAGGCATACGCGGTTGCGTCCGGCCTGTTTTGCAGCGTAGAGTCCGCTGTCGGCGGCGCGAATCATTTCATCCCGCGTCTTGCCGTGTGCTGGAAATGCCGCCACGCCCGCGCTGATGGTGACCGTCCGTGGCACTCCCGGAAACTGCCACTCCGCCACCATCTTCCGTAGTTTCTCGGCAATCGCCGTCGCTTGCTGGCAGTTGGTCTGGGTCAGCAGGATCGCGAATTCTTCTCCGCCGTAGCGGCAAACAACATCGATCTTGCGCAGTTGCTGGTGAAAGAGGGAAGAGACCTGGCGCAGCACTTCGTCGCCGAGCAGGTGTCCAAACTCGTCATTGAGCTGCTTGAACTGATCGATGTCGGCCATGATGACAGCCATACCGGTTCCATAGCGGCGGGCGCGCTCGATTTCTTCCATGATCCGGAGTTCAAAAAATCGCCGGTTGAAGATCCCCGTGAGTCCATCAAGGTAAGCCAGCTGCTTTACGCGCTGGACGTAGTGCGCGTTCTGAATGGAGTTCGCGCAGATGTCGGCGACAGATTCAAGCGGTTGCAATTCGTTCTCGCGGAAAGCATTCCGTTGCGAACTGTGCAGCGAAAGCACCCCGTGTGTCTGCCCAAAGGAAATTAGAGGGATGCTCATCTGAGACTCGCAATCTCTGAAAAGGCGAGGTGAGTCCGGCTCGTCACTCATATCTCTCTCGATAATCGTGCCTCCGGTCGCGATGACCTCCGACCACGGACGTTGGCTGGCCGGAAATCGACCGCCTTCCGGGAAGTTCGGCGTCAATGAGCCATGGTGCGCGCGCATCACGAGGTGGTCGTCTTCCCGCAAACAGAGAGAGACGTGGGAAACCTGGAATGCCTGCTGGATCACGGAACACGCCCGAGCGAGCAGATCTTCGAGCTCCATCACCGCCGTGCTCTGTTGTGCGATCGCATTGATGGCTTGCAGTTGGCGGGCGCGCTGGCGCTCGAGCGAATATAGCCGCGCATTCTGTAAAGCAAGCGCGGCCTGCGTCGAGAAGAGCGTCAACAGCTCGATCGTCTCGTCGTCGAAGTGGTTCAGTCGGTCGCTCTGACAATCGAGTACCCCGATGACCTCATCCCGCACGAGCAATGGAATCGCGAGCTCAGATCGGGTGGATTGCGCCGCACAAATGTAGCGTGGATCCTTACTTGTGTCGGGAGCATGGACAGGCTTTTTCGTGGAGACTGCGGCGCCGGTGATGCCGTCGTGAATGCCGAGTCGAATGTTGTCTTTACCGGTATCCCAGCCGATCTGCGAGCGAACGAACAACTGCTTCGCCTCCTTGTCGAGCAACAAGATGGCGACATTCGGCAAGTGAAAATGATCACGGGCGATGGCGAGAATCCGCTGCAGCACCTCATCCGAATCAAAGGTCGAGAGCACAGCCTGCCCAGCCTCGTACAAAACGGCCATTTTCGGCATTCTTTCGGATTCTATGCTCGGGACAGGTAACCACCGACGTTCCGAAAGTAACTAGGCCGCGCGAAAGAAAGGTTGATTAGCACCTAACGCCATCTCCGGGCAGTCCGGATCAAACCGTAGGCGACCAGGCAGAACCAGAAATCCAAAACCGTGCCCAGGTCGATACGAAAGGGATGGTGCCGCGCAACCAGCGGAAGCGACGGCATCAGAAGGAAATACACGGCATTCCCCAGAACAATGGCCAGCAGCGCCTGGAGGAAGTTGGCTAGCACTGAGGGTTTAGACACCATAGTCGCTCCTCCGGGCCCGAAGACTCCGACGTTGGTTTCGAATTGGGACGCAAAGCTGGGTCAGAGATGCATTTGCGATCATGGCTTACAAGCAGCGGCCGGCTGGCTCCTGCTATTCTTTGGTGCTCCATTCTTTCTCTTGGTTGCGAAGGGATGGTTCCTCGGACTCCTCACGAATGCTTGAACTCTCCACGCCCGTGCAGTATGTAAAGGGCGTCGGTCCGCGCATTGGCGAAGCGCTGGCCGGCAAAGGGATTCATACCGTCGGCGACCTGCTTCATTATCTTCCTTTTCGCTACGAAGACCGTTTGAACCCACGGGGCATTGCCGAATTGCGAGCCGGAGAGATGGCCACGATCGTCGGGGAGGTGCGCAACTCAGGCTTGTTCCGCACACGCAGCATGCCGATTTTCCAGCTCACTGTAGGACAAGGCCGCGCCAAACTGCGATGCCTCTGGTTCAACGCGACTTATCTGCAGGACAAGTTCATTCCCGGGCAGATGATCGCGCTGTACGGAAAAGTCGAAGAAGACCAGCGCAGCCGCGAACTCCAGATCATCCAGCCGCAGTTCGAAATATTGGGCGATCCCGGCGACGGTGGAAATAATGGCGCCGAAAAGAAGGCAGCGGAATCGCTGGAGATCGGCCGCATCGTCCCGATTTATGAAGGCACGGGAAGGCTGACTTCGAAGTGGTTTCGCCGGATTATCCGCACCGCGCTCGACAATCTGACACCCGATCTTCCGGAATCCATCCCCGCGGCTGTACGCGCCCACCTCGGCCTGATCTCGCCGCGGGCGGCGCTCTGGAATGTGCATTGGCCCGAGCCAGGAGAAAGTTTCGAAGCCTTGCAAACGTCGCGCACGCCAGCTCACATCCGGATGATTTTCGACGAGTTATTCTTCGTCGAATTAGGGTTGGAGTTGAAACGGCGCCAGCAAAAAGCGCAGACCGGGATTGCATTCCGGCTGGACGACCGCGTGCGCGCGGCAATCAAGAAGATTCTGCCATTTCATCCCACTGCGGCACAGAAACGAGTGCTGAAAGAAATCGCCGCGGATATGGAAAAGCCTTATCCCATGCGGCGTCTGCTGCAGGGGGATGTCGGGTCGGGTAAGACTATCGTGGCTTTTGAGGCCGCCATCATTGCCATCGAAAACGGTTGCCAGGTGGCCTTGATGGCACCCACCGAAATTCTCGCGCAGCAGCATTATTTTTCCGCGCGAAGAATTCTCGAGAATGCGGGATATCGGATCGTTCTGCTGACTGGATCGCTCGAGTCCGACCGTAAGCGCGAGATCCGCCGTCACATCGCCCAAGGCAGCGCCCAGCTTGTGATCGGTACCCACGCACTGTTGGAAGAAAAAGTCGAGTTCGCAAAGCCGGGGCTCGTGATTGTGGACGAACAGCATCGCTTCGGGGTAATGCAGCGGCTGAAGCTGATGAAGAAATCAGGCGACGAGGGGAATCTGGCGAAGAGCAGCTTCGGCCGTCCAGGCGAGCAGAGCTCGGCCGGTACACTCGCTGAGCCTGACGTTCTCGTCATGACGGCTACGCCGATCCCGCGAACTCTCGCGCTGACGCTCTATGGCGATCTCGACCTGAGCGTGCTCGACGAATTACCGCCAGGACGCACGCCCATCATTACCCGCTGCGTTGCAGACGATCAGTCGCCAAAAGTCTGGGACTTCGTTCGCAAGCAGGTGGAGGCGGGACATCAGGCGTACGTGGTCTATCCGGTGATCACTGAGAACGAAGAGAGCGAGTTGAAAGCCGCAATCAAGATGTATCGCGAGCTGAGCGACAAGATTTTCGCCGACCTGAAAGTTGGATTGCTCCACGGCCGCCTCGATGCAGACCTGAAAGACCAGGTTATGCGGATGTTTCAAAAGGGAGAGCTGCAAATTCTCATCGCAACGACCGTGATCGAGGTCGGCGTGGACGTTCCCAACGCCACGATGATGGTGATCGAACACGCCGAACGTTTTGGACTGGCGCAGCTGCACCAGCTTCGTGGTCGCATCGGCCGCGGCGCAGCCAAGTCGTACTGTGTACTGATGACCGGTGGCAAGATCTCCGAGGACGGCCAGAAGCGGCTCGACGCCATGACACGAACGAACGACGGTTTTGAGATCGCGCAACTCGATCTGGAACTGCGCGGTCCCGGAGAATTTTTCGGTACGCGCCAGGCGGGGCTACCGAGCTTTCGCGTCGCCAATATCATTCGCGACGCACAATTACTCGAGGCCGCGAAGCACGAAGCGGCAGCAGTCCTCGCCGGACCGAATTCAGAGATCTCCGCAGCAGAAATCAGCCGGGCTTTAGTGCAGATGCGAGCGCGCTGGCAGCATACCTACGGACTGGTTGAAGTCGCGTAGCGCTATCGACCCGAGAAAGGTAATCCTCATTCTCATGAACATAATCCTGTACCGGGGATCTTCATACGCGTTGGCTTGTTTAGGTTTTCTGCTGGCCTGCATTAGTACGCAGACGACATTCGCGCAATCGAATGCTCACCCCATTCCTCGCATTGAGCAGAAAGACGGCCGTTACGCTCTCTTCGTAGACGGCGCTCCATACCTGATGCTGGCCGCGCAGGCCAACAATTCCAGTGCATGGCCTTCAATGTTGCCGAAGGTCTGGCCTGCGATCGAGTATCTTCATGCAAATACTGTAGAACTCCCGATCTATTGGGAGCAGTTCGAGCCGGAAGAAGGACGCTTTGATTACTCCCTGCTCGAAACTCTGCTCGCGCAGGCTCGCGAACATCACGTTCATCTCGTTCTGCTGTGGTTCGGTACATGGAAGAACGGAAGCTCTCACTACATTCCGCTATGGATGAAGAGCCAGCCCCAGCGCTATCCGAAGATGATCGGTGCAAGAGGGCTGCCCGTAGATTCTCCGTCACCCTTCGCAAGCGCAACGTTGCAAGCCGATATTAAGGCGTTCAGCGCGATGATGCGCCATCTCAAGGAATCCGATGAAGAGCGCACAGTACTGATGGTTCAGGTGGAGAATGAGCCGGGCACATGGGGAAGCATCCGCGATTATTCGCCTGCAGCTCAAAAGGCGTTTGAGGGACCCGTGCCGCCGGAGTTGCTTAGGTCCTTAAACAAAACGGCCTCGACTTCTGCAAACTGGCAGCAAGTCTTCGGCGACGACGCTGAAGAATTCTTCCACGCGTGGTTCGTGGCTCGATACATTGAACAGATCGCCGCTGCGGGAAAAGCGATCTATCCGCTACCGCTCTATGTGAACGCGGCCCTGCGGAATCCATTTCAGACAACGCACGAGCACAACTACGAGACAGGCGGCGCCACTGACAATGTCATTCCCATCTGGAAAGTGGCGGCTCCCTCAATTGATCTCGTGGCTCCCGACATCTACATGGAAGGAAGTGCGGAATACCTAAAGATTCTCGATCTCTACGAGCGTCCCGATAACGCCATGTTCGTGCCCGAAACCGGACAATCGCCGGCATATTCTCGATACTTTTTTGCGGCGCTTGGTCATCAGGCCATCGGGTTCTCACCCTTTGGCCTCGATTACACGAAATATGACAACGCTCCGATCGGCGCGACGCAGATCACTGAAAAATCTCTGGAGCCGTTCGCTCTCAACTACAAGCTGGTCGGTGCCATGGATCGAGAAATCGCGCGACTGAACTTTGAAGGAAAGCTCAAAGCGGTCGCAGAGGAAAAGGGCAAGCCCACCGGATCGCTGGATTTCGGACAGTGGAAGGTCACGGTGTCTTACGGCCTTGGACAGTTTGGGGCCAGTGATCCTTCCGGCAACCCCGAGCCAATCGGCCGCGCCTTTGTGGCGCAACTGGCCGACAACCAGTTCCTGGTCGCAGGGTTTTTCTGCCGCGTCGATTTCCATGTCGCAGACTCGTCTTCGCGAAAGCAACGCGAATACGTTCGGGTCGAAGAAGGCAGCTACGAAAACGGAACCTTCAAACCCATTCGCATATGGAATGGAGATCAAACTGACTGGGGATTGAATTTTGCCTCTGTGCCGCAAGTCGTGCGCGTTGTAGTGGGCACCTACTAAATTGAAGCGATTCCTGCTGCGCGATGGCGCGTATACACGATGATGGCGGCGTGAATCCCAAGCCCGATCGCCAATCCCACAGCGTGATGAATGCGTTCAACTCCCGGGAGGGCGCTCACCTTCACGAGCGCCAGTGCGCCCACCGGCACAAAAAGGCAAATGGCTGTCCAAAGTCCCGGATTATATTCGCGGAACCCTAACGCCGCCGCGATGTGCACCACCGCGTTGACCAGCGTGAGATACACAATGCTCAGGCCCCATCCCGGAGCGACAAAACTCGCCGCATATAGCGAGAGCAGACCGACACCCAAGACTCCCGGCAGATTGATCCAAAGGACGGCAAGCGGTGTCAGCGCTTGAACGCCGCCAAAAACTCTTCGATTCACGAACTCGCGAAAGCGATCGCCAGTATGCTCCTCAACCTGATGGAACATGTAGACAGGCAGCATCGCGTAGGTGAGGAGCCATGCGAGATCCCATCGCAGCGCCAGAATCGGGATCAATAGCGTGAGCAGGATCGCCGCGCACAGCGCGATCGGCACCCAATGCTCATTGAGCCATCGTTCCATTGAGTCAAAGTGTTCCACTAAAGCCCGTTCGCGACAACTCGGACAAGGCCTTCGCTCACCCACAACGGTCCAAGGCCGAGAATAATAGCGGAACTGATAATATTGAAAGGATGTCTGGTGCTTCCCAACTTATTCAGATTGAGCTGAGCCCGCCCGTGCGAGCGCCTAAGCCGCAATGGCTGCGGGCGAAAGCCCCGGTGGGCGAGAACTTCCACAACCTGAAGAAACTTGCCCGTGGGCTGGGACTGCACACTGTCTGCGAGTCAGCGCAATGCCCGAACATCGGCGAATGCTGGAATCACAAGACCGCGACGTTCATGCTGCTGGGCGATATCTGCACGCGGCGCTGCGGATTCTGTGCTGTGCCGAAGGGGCGTCCCGAACCGATCGATTGGGCAGAACCGCAACGGGTCGCGGAAGCCGTAGCAACTTTGGGTCTGAAGCATGCGGTCGTCACTAGCGTAAATCGCGACGATGACAATCTTGGCAGCGCCCGCGTTTTTGCCGAAACGATTCGCGCGATTCGCGAACTGACGCCGGACTGCCGGATCGAAGTCCTCATCCCGGATTTTCAAGGCCTGGACGAATCTCTGCGCATTGTGCTCGATGCGCATCCCGACGTGCTCAATCACAACACTGAGACCGTTCCACGGCTTTATCGCGCAGTTCGCTCTGGAGCCCGCTACGAGCGGACGCTTGCGCTGCTTGAGAATGCGAAGAAATTCTCTCCGGGCATGGTGACCAAGAGTGGCGTGATGGTGGGTCTTGGAGAGTCGAGCGAAGAGCTAATCGAAGTTTTCCGCGATCTGGGCACGCGCGGCGTCGACATTCTCACTGTCGGCCAGTATCTGCGGCCATCGAAGGACCATCTTCCGATCGCCCGTTTCTATGAACCGCAGGAATTCATCTATCTCCGAGATGAGGCGCTGCGCTTCGGTTTCCGCCATGTCGAATCCGGACCGATGGTTCGGTCCAGCTATCACGCGCACGAGCATGCCGATGCCGCTGCCAACCCACGGGCGGTGACATAGTTTGCGGCGGACGGGATTCCCCGCCCACGTTTCTCCCGCGAAGAGCACGATTCTCAGCGTTAGTACCTCCATCGAACAACTAGGCAAAGCGAGGCCGCCACGGCTATGGTGACCTTCTTGTTGCTGGTGCTGGGATTTCTGGCCGGCTTGCTGGGCGCACTCACCGGGATCGGAGGAGGCGTTATACTCACGCCGATTCTGGCGCTCCATTTCGGCATTCCCATCCGGGAAGCGATCGGAACGAGCCTGGTCGCTGTGATCACCACGTCAGCGGCGAGCTCGTCGGTTCACCTGCAACGTCATACTACGGACATTCGCTTGGGGATGACGCTGGAACTGGCGACAGCGCTGGGAGCCGCAGTCATGGCGTACCTCGTCGGTTATTTCAACCGCAATGCGCTCGAAGGGCTATTCGCGGCATTCCTTCTCTACAGCGCGATCACGATCCTGAGCAAGCGGGGCAAGGTCAAGGACGAAGACAATTCGTCGCCAGGAATCAATGGCGAGGTCGTGATTCCTCCGTACGAACCGAAGCGCTATCCGCTAGGACTCGGCGCATCGCTGGTTGCAGGGATGCTGTCCGGCTTACTCGGCATCGGCGGCGGCCCGATCAAAGTACCGGTGATGTACATCTTCATGAACGTGCCGCTGATGGTAGCCACGGCGACTTCGAACTTCATGATTGGCGTAACAGCCGCCGCGAGCGCGATCGTCTATTACCGGCGCGGCGACATCGTGCCTGAAATTGCAGCACCGCTCGCCGCAGGCGTCTTCGTTGGATCTCTTCTTGGTGCGCGCCTGGCGCCGCGCATTCACACCAAGGTCGTCGTTTATTTACTCGTCGGGGTGATGCTGTATCTCGCGGGGAACTTGATCATCCATCTTTCGAAGGGGGCGATGTGAGCCAACTCAGAGAACCCGCCTTCGACCGTATCGTCGCCACCGTACTGCGTACCGGCGCTTTTGCATGTTTCTTCGTCATGCTCGCCGGACTGATTATCGGCATTCTGATCCCTGGGATCATCCCGCACGAAATCGAGCGAACCGGCGTACTGCTGATGATTGCCACTCCGGTCGTCCGCGTGATCGTCGCCTGCTTTCTTTTCTTCCGCGAGAAAGACATGAAGTACGGGTGGATCTCTCTGGGCGTGCTGGTCATTCTGATGCTGGGAGCGCTCTTCGGAATCGGCGAACATTGAGTCCGCACCGACCATTCAGTAATTCTTTTCGAGGTATTCCCGCAGCCGGCCGGCTCTAAAGCTGGCATCTCCCGTTTCGACTTGCAGGAGAAGCTGTGCGGCACTCAATTGATTGCGGAAGTCCAGCGCTGCGGAGGTATCCGGATCGGCGACGGACTGGAGGTTCTTGTCGATTTGCCCACTCTCAGCCTGAAGTGATCTAAGCCTGGCTTCCTGCACTACGACGCTATCGAGCAACTGCTGGCGCAGGACCTCCATATTGCGCACTACATCGCCTTCCTGCAATTTCTTCCACTCATTATAAGAATCCGCGGCGCGGTCGAGGTGCTTATCGATGGCGCGACTGGCAAGGTTGTAGTTGACGGAGACGGCTCCGTAAGGCTGTGCGCCATAAGCGACTGGATTCGCTTGCTGGTGCACGCCCACAGAAAGAGCGACGTCCCAATTGTTCTGGCGATTGAGCCGGTCCAGTGCTCTTTGCTGGCCGGCTTCGCTGTTCTGTTTATCTACGACGAGTTCTTTCAGCGGTTTATCGCTAAGGGGAGGGACATAGATCGCAGCGATTTTCGACTGGGTATCGGTGCGGTCGGCTTCCAACTTAATCTTCGTTGTCTGTAACGAAAAAAGCATTTGGCGCGTCGCAGTCTGGGCCTCCACCATTTTCGAAGTCGTGGCCATCAGTTCGTCCAGTGACTTTGTCGACTGTTCGATCAGCGCGAGCCGGTGATTTAGAGCTTCTCTCTCCAAGCTGGGCAGCGCATATTGGACATCCTGCTGGGCCGCAGTCGCCGCCTTGTAGAGCTCACAGTTCTTGCGCGCCACAGCCATAGTCAGGCCGGCCTTCCAGAAGTTGGACAGACCGAGTGATGCGCCGCCAACCAATTGCAAGGGCAAACCAGTTTCTGGCTGCGTGAAGCCGCCGGCGGCAATCGGAGTCCGCAACAAGTCGCGCTGTGCCTGCGCCTGCTCCATCACATAAGAGCAATAAGCCAGCTGATCGGTCAGGTCCCCTGCCCATGCTGTACTCGCGAGGAATAGAGCGGACGCGATCACCAACTTCCAGTGATTTGGAAACATTCTTTTCTCCTTCAGCGAGGCTACTTGGATCAAAACAATACTGGCTTGCTGCCCAGAAACACGGTCTTGGATTTTGCGGAGTCGGCGTGATCCAGGTTCATCTGGATCAGAAATCCGCGAATCTGCGTCTTGAAGATGGGATGGGTGGCTTGCTCTTCGCCGGGAAATATCTGTTTCACCGTGCCGACCTTGCGGCAGACGATCATGTTCAGATAGCAGTCGTAGACGGAACTTCCGGCCACCGCGTGCGCCTGGTTATCGTACGGAACGAATGCAAAGTAGAGCGTCTGGCCGCCCGCGGCATTCAGATAATAGGGACTTTGCTTGGCGGTACCGATCGCCTCGTGTAAGCGATCAATCTGCCGGGATTCTTCCTGCAGCTGTTTTTCCGCCACATTGATCGCAACGTCGAGCTGCGCGACCTCAGAACGCAACTCAGCCTGCTTCACCAGCACGTTGAGCGAATTGGTTCCCGTCGTCGTCTTGTCGAGAACACTGTCGGTAAGCAAGACTTCGGCAATCTTGCTATCGGTGTAGGCTCCCTTCGCCTGGTTCAGGGCCGCGAGCTGCGTGGCTGCATCACCCTGCGTGATCAATCCGCTCGCGAGATCCTTGTTAATGTTCGACTCGACCTGCTTCAGCTGGGCCAGGACCGTTTGCGTTTTCTGATTGTCGGCGAGCTTCTGGCGGTCGAGGGTCGCAAGCGCGGGCCCGGCGGTGAGATTGTGGGTCTGCTCGCGCGCAATCGCGGCCTGTAGTTGCGGTTCGAGAGCCAGCAGAGCGGCACGATGTTTTTTCATCTCGGCCACGCCACTATTCAATTTATTGGTGTCGACCTTCAGATCTTCGATGGTCTGCTGGCTGGTCACCAGCTTTTCGCGGAAGTCGAGGCTCTTCTCGTCAGCGGCCGAGAGAATCACTGGCGCGGCCCATGAGGTGTTCACCGCGTAAAATCCCATCACCCAGGCATAGGCAAGAATGCCAATCAGGACGAGATACAGCACTGTGATGGCAAAGACTCGATACAGCGTCAGGACAAGTTTGTAATGCAACGATTGGAGCGTCTGCGAGGGCGGTGCTTTCTTCGTCTCGCTAAGAGGCGGAATGAATTTTGGTTCGGGCGGGAGCGTATCAACTGGTGGCGTTGCCAAGAGGCACCTCTTGTTGCTCGATAGTTCGAGTTCCCCAGTCCGCGGAATCCATGGTGCACAGCGCGAGCGGCGTCAGAAACAAGCTGCTGACGAACGACCAGGCTACGTATGCAGCAAAGGCCAGGGGATGGGTGATCGCCTCTTTCGCGCTGTATCGCTTGATCACCCAACTCAGAACTGCCCCTATTCCGAGCGCGGTTAAAAGGGGGACTGGTCCGGTCCACGCTAGCGGATCCTGGGTAAGCATGGTCACAAGGACCAGGAGTCCAACCAGCGCTCCAACCGGGGTCAAGACCAGAGTGAGCACAGTGTTCGGGTGCAGCTTCCAGACATGTTGCGGCAGAGTCTTGAGCGTGTAGAAGAAGTCCCGCACAATGCTCCGCCGCCAGCGCAATTGCTGCTTGAAGAGAACGGAGAGGGTATTCGGCACCGTAGTCCAGCAAAGCGCGTCGTTGTTAATGTACGTTCCGTACCCGCGCAACAAGGTCTGGTGCGTAAGAAACCTGTCCTCACCTTGATTTACCGGAATCCCGAACCAATTGCGGGCGCGAATTGCCGGCTCGATTTCGAGCAACAACTCGCGCCGGATCGCGAATAGACAGCCGCTAATGCAGCACACACTGCGGGTCCAGTTTTCAGGAATCTTATAGAGCTGGAACGCCGAATAATAAATGATCGTCTGAATGGCAGTGATAACGCTCTCGTTCGGATTCCTGACCCCGACCCTTCCGCCTACTGATCCCATGCGCGGTTCGGCGAAGCAGGCGGTCAATTCGCTGATCGCATCGGGGTGGAAGATGCAATCCGAATCGATAGAAATGATGACTTCTGCCGTGGAATGTTGAAGGGCATTGCAAACCGAGCGCGCCTTGCCGCTATTGACGGCATTCCTGCCAGTCCGGATTTGAATGTTGGTGAAGTCACGCTGGGCCTTGAGCATCCACTCGTAGCTGTCATCCGCGGAACAGTCGTCTTGCGCGATCACCTCAAACTTGGAGTTCGGATAATTGCTCTTGCTGATGCTCTCGATGGTTTCATACACCGTCTTTCCCTCGTTATAGCAGGGCATCAGCACGCTGACGGTTGGCTCGTAGCTGTAATCCTTCCTGGCTCTGGCGCTAGGGAAAGAAAACCGCATGATGATTCCCATCACATACTTAACGACGGAGATCAGCAGGCAGAGAACCAGAATCAGCCAGAGAAGAATGGGGGCCATGAAAGCCGCGCCTCCGGAATTCGCACAATATAACATCCGAAATAGCGCTTGAATTCAGGAAATAACAGGCCGATCCAGCTTAGGTACGACGAGCAGCTGCCAGTAAAAGGTGGGGATAGATCAGAAAATATGCAGCTTGATGCTCAGGTACTTCTTCGGATTCTCGCGGATTCCCTTCACCAACGCCTTCGTCTCCGTCAACATATCGTTGGCATTGTTGTAGAGCGTATCGTCTTTGAAAAGCTTGCCAGCCGTGCCTTGGCCGGCTTCGAGTTCAGTGGTCAGTTCCGAGAGCTTGGTGATCGTCGTATCCAGCTTCTTCGCCAGTTCCTCGTCCTTGGCCAGTTTGCCAAGGGTTCCTTTACCTGCGTTGATGTCGTCGGTGACCTTCTTCAGGTTGGCGATCGTGTCGTTGGCGTTGTTATAGAGCGAAGGGTCCTTCAGGAATTTTCCCGCTGTGCCCTTGCCTTGCTGCATGTCATCGATCACGCTGTTCATTTTGTCGAGCGTGGAGAGGAACTTGTCGTAAGCATCGTTGCGGCTGATCAGAGCCCCGAGGCTTCCCTGGCCGTTCCCGACTTCTTCGACGATCTTCTGAAAATCGGCAACCGTCGCCGAAAAACGGTTGTACAGTGTCGGGTCGTAAATCAGTTTTCCTAGAGATCCCTTGCCGCTTTCGGCGAATGCCAGGATGCGATCGGCGCGTTTCAACAACGCGTCCATGTTTTGCAGAGTGCTTTGGCTAGCGCGCACCACTTGATTGAAGTCCGGATGAACCTGGGTGGGCAGAATGTCGCCATCATGCACATCGCCCGCTACGGCCTGCGAACTATCGATATCGAGATAGGTTTCGCCCAACACTCCAGCCGTTTCAAGTGAAGTTACCGAGTCCCGGCGCAGGGCATACCCGTACTTCGTGCTCACTTTCATCATGACTTCGACGGGCGTCAGCCGCTTATCTGGCTCATTGACGATGCCGATATGTGTCACGTTGCCGATATCCACCCCGCTTAGGCGCACGGGAGCGCCTATTCGCAGCCCTTCCGCATTGTCGAAATAGGATCTGAGGGTGATACGCGGAGTGAAAAGCCCCGCCGTGCCGGACATCAGGAACAGCAGAAATCCGAGCGTCAGACTGGCGACGATCACCGTGATCCCAACGCGCAGTTGCGACCACTTGAGCTGCTTCTGGCTAGGCAAATGACTCCCTCATGACGCCAGTTGGGATGTGTTGGGCCGGCCGCGACAACAGCTCAGATCGCTGCCGGTTTTCTGCTGCGCGCCCCATCGCTGCATAATAACAAAATCAGGCCGCGCCTACGTACGAGGACGCAACATAGGCATCGTCAGCAGAGCTAACAGGTAAGCTGCGGCTCCGCACGCCAGGGTGATGGTCAATCCGAACTGGATCGCAATCACCATCGCCAGCACCGATCCCAACACACTGGCTGCGGCATTCATCGCCCATGCCCACTCCACGGCGTTGTCGGATGCTCCCTGGCCGGACGGAAACTCCGGCGCGGGAGACGCCGCCAGGGCACGAAGCCCGGTAGGGAAAGGCATTCCCATGACGAATCCCAGCGGTATCAGCAGAACTCCGCTAACCAGCAAACGGTAATCAAAACTCATGCCCACCAGCGCGGCCAGGCGATTCGGAAGGAAAAAAACATCCGCCACAATCGTGAGGATCACGAGCGCCAGCGGAACCCATCCCATTTCCAGGTGCGGCAGCCACAGCCGCGAAAGCAGGCTGCCAGCGCCACTCGATAACATCAGCAGAAAAATAACGACGGTCAGGGCGTAAGTCGGATGCCCAAGAAAGAGCACAAAGCGCTGGATAAAGGCGATCTCGACCAGGATGTAGCCAAGTCCCACCGCTACGAAATAGAGCAGGCAAAGCGGAGACTTTCCGGACTGGTTGCTCCGCAACGCCAGCGGCAGAACCAGAAATACGAGCACCGCGACTATCGAGATGACGAGTACCAGCAGCAAAACCAGTACACCAAGGTTTACTTTCCAGTCGATCCCCTGGCGCAGTCCTTTTTCACCCAGAATCTGTCCGGCTTTGAGAGTAAAGAAAAAGAACGGCGCGTTATCGTTCACCGGCGTGACGTTGTAGGCATAGCCCCTGGCAAAGGCGTACGGATCATTGCTGGCAATCAGTTCGGAGAACGGATCGTGGCCGGGCTGTGACGGCAGATAAATCGGTTCGAGTTCCGAATAGCGATCGAAATGCTTGTTCACCGCCGCTTCTTCCTCGGTCGTAAACGCAGTCTTCTTCGCCAGCACGATTACCGGGATACCGTCTTCGTCGAGCGATCCCTGTGAAGCCACGATGAAATTGCGGGCAGGATTCGCGACGCCGAGACGGTGCAGAGCATCTATCGCCACTGCGACTACGCGCAACGCTTCGCGCGGCTCTCGGAACTCCCAGCGCGTTATCGCAATCATGCCTTCCGGCTTGAGGTGATCGAAATATTCGCGGAAGGCATCAACCGTATACAGATTATTTTCGCTGAGCGCGAAGGCGCCCGCCGCCGTCGAAGCCCACGTGTCCACCAGCGTCATCTGCACGACGTCGAAATGCTGTGGTGTCGAACGCAGGAACGAGCGTCCGTCTGTGACGTTGATATGAACATCGGGACGATCATAGAGATGCTGCGCGTAATCCGCGTACTGGCCGCGCATGATCGTGGTCGCGATGATAGGGTTGATTTCGATTCCGGTAATACTGGGGCTGCCATTGGCTACGGCGCGCAACACATCCACGCCGCCGCCCGGCCCGATGATGGCGAAATCTCCGTGTGGGCGCAAAACATTCGCCAGCGCGGGAGGCGCTGCCATCAAATTGTGCTCCCACACCGTGCCATGCCAGTGCGAGAGATCGGCGTTCATGATGTAAGTGGAAGCGTCGGCGTCGATGACAATCGCTTTCGCTTGTCCTTGTCGATCCACTTCCACTCGCGACAGCGCATTCCAGCGGGCAAACTCAACCCACTCCGGGTTGCGGAACATCCCCTTCGCATAAACGATGTCGATCAGGCGACCGGAATGATTCGCCGCGATCAACGCGGCGAGCACCAGCCCCAGGAAACCCGCGTATTTGCGGATATTGCCGGTCTCTGCCCAAAGGATGGCCGCAAGCGCTAAAGAAACTCCAGCGGCTAGTATCGTATTCGGCCCGCCCAGCCAATTCAGCAGAGGGACGACTGCGAGACAGGCCAGCGCTCCACCGCACAAATCAGCTCCGTACAGGCGCGGGATACGGGTGGTTTCGCGCGCGAACACGATCGAAAAGAGAAGTCCGGTCAAAAAGAAGGGTACGGCAGCCGCCAGATAAATTACCGTCAGCCGCACGAAGTTCATCACTGATACGTCAAGCGCCACCCGTGCGTGCAGCACAGTCTCCAGCACGATGCAAATAACGACGCCATTCGCCATGCACAGCCGGCTAGCGATCGGTCGTGTCTCAAACTTAGCGAACCGGCTCTTGAGCAAGTACGCGAACACTCCACCGGCCCCCAGTCCCAGCAGAGCGATCGAAATAGCGAGAAATGCGAAGTGATAGAAGAGAACGACCGAGAACAGGCGAGTCAGCGCAAGCTCCAGCAGCAATGTCGAAAAGCTGGTGAGCGCGAGCGCCGCCAGCAGCGTGGAGTCTGGGATTTCCGCCCTGCGCGCAGCAACAAGCGTGGGAGCAATCGCAGCCATAATGGGATCGAAGGCGACAGTCTAGCAGATGGCCATCGAAGAATTAGCGTGGCTCATAACGAAGAATCAGATCGCGAAAGGTTTTCCTTCGTGAATCTTCGTGACCTTAGTGGTGAGCGCTTTTTGACTCTCGATGGAGAAGAACGATCTAACTTTCCAAAATGACCTGCGCGATGGCTTGTTCGACAGTGTGCGAGATCGACAGCGCGGCGTTCTTCACGCCCAGCTTGGCGGCGAACTCTCCGGCTTTACCGTGAAACGTCATCGTCGGACGCCCGCCAGGCATACGCGTGACCTCGCAGTCCCGCCAGCGAACACCGTGATTCCATCCTGTGCCGAGCGCCTTCATTGCAGCCTCTTTCGCCGCAAAGCGCGCGGCATAGCGCTCGTAGCGATTTGCTTTCGAATCGCAATAGCGCATTTCCCCCTGCGTGTAAATGCGATCGAGGAAGCGCTGCCCGAAGCGCTCGATGGACTGGCGAATGCGGGGGACCTCTGCGATGTCGATGCCTGTACCTACGATCATTTCGTCCTCGGCCCTGAATCTTACAGCAATCGGTCGCCGCGATAGAGCAAGCGCCCATCGATCATGCGAGCCTCGGCGGTCGTCTCATGCGGCTTTAGCGGACCGGTGCCGTCGATGTGCAGCACTTCATGTCCATGAGCGACGAGCCAGTCGGAAACCAACCGGCGATGGCACTGGAAAAACGAACGTTCCGCGCACATATACGCGGTCCGAGATTGCTCGGCCAGCCCGACTAACTCCGACGCGGCCTGCTCGAACTCCGGCGTGAGCATGTAGTCGGCGTAGTTCCGGAAACTTTGATTGCGCAAAGCGATGTTGGGTGACTCATCGAGTGTCTTCTTACGATATCCACCGAGTTCTTTCACCCAGACGTAGCGAATTCCAGCCGCGGGCAGAGTTTCTTCCAGAGAACTGCGATTGAACTGAGGCAGGCGGCGCGACATAGGGAAGGCGCGGATATCGACGAGAGTCTCGATCCGGTGCGCCTGCAACGCGGAGATCAAATCATCCAATGTGCGCGTGGAATGCCCGATGGTGTAGACAGTGGCCAACAGAACTTCGATGCAAAAGGGGTGCTATCCGATGCGGGGACTATCCGATGCGGGGACTATCCGATGCGGGGCTATCGATACGACGGAGCGCGGCCGCGATCAGCGGTTCTTCGTCCGGGAAAACGGTCCGCAGGTCCAGCAAGACTCGGCCGTCTTCCACGCGGGCAATGATCGGCGGATCGGATGCGCGAAGGCGCGCAGCAAGTTCATCCGCGCTGACGCCGTCCCGACTCAAGGCTAGCAGTCGGGTCGGTAACGCTGATGAAGGTGCCGCTCCACCGCCGATGACAGATTCACCGTCGATGATTCCGACGTTGAATTTCTCCGGCCGGACTTGTGCTGCCAGCGTCTCCGTGCGCCTACCGATCTCTTCTTTCGTCAAAATCATCATCTTCAAAGTTGGAATCGAGTCGTAGTCGCGCTTGACATACAGCAGCAGCGTGGCTTCCAGCGAGGCGTAAGTGAGCTTGTCCACTCTCAGTGCGCGGAACAGCGAATTAGTCCGCATTCGCGCGATCAGATGGGAGCGTCCACTCAGAAGTCCGGCTTGCGGTCCGCCCAGCAGCTTGTCGCCACTATAGGAGACAACGTCGACGCCGGCCCGCAGGCTGTCGAGAACGCTGGGCTCGCCCTGAATATTGAAATGCTGCAGATCGACGAGCGCGCCGCTCCCCAGGTCTTCCATCAGCGGCACATTCCGGTCCCGCGCCAGTTTCACCAAGTCGGCAGTGGATGGCTGCTCGGTAAACCCCGTTATCTCAAAGTTTGAACGGTGCACGCGAAGCAGCAATCGCGTTCGTTCATTAATTGCCTTTTCATAGTCGCTGACACGCGTACGGTTGGTGGTGCCGACCTCCCGCAGCGTCGCTCCCGATTTCGCCATCACATCGGGAATGCGGAACGATCCGCCGACCTCCACTAGTTCTCCCCGCGAGACAATGACCTCGCCACCTTCCGCTACTGTGTTGAGTGCCAGCAGGACGGCAGCAGCGTTGTTATTGACCACAATGGTCGAGACGTATGGCGACTCCGCAGAACCGAGTTCTTGGGGGAAGCGATCAGACAGTAGTTTCTGGAATAGCCGGTCGACGTGGACATCGCGCTTGCCCCGCTCTCCCCTCTCGACATTGAATTCAAGATTGCTGTAACGGCCAGCAGTCTCGCGCACGTGTTGCAGCGCCGCTTCCGCCAGCGGAGCCCGGCCAAGGTTCGTATGCAGAATGACTCCAGTCGCGTTGATGACCGTCCGCAAGGAATGGCGGAGCGACTGGCGAAGCTGACTTTCAATCGGACCTGCGAGACCACTCAGCGCGAGTCGTAATGACTGTTCATCGAGCAATCCCGAGGAAATTTCCCGGCGCAGCCGCGACAGAACCGCGCGGGCCGCATCCGTGACCGCGGCCGCTCCGTGCGTGTCAACGAGGTTCGTCACGGCCGGCGTTCGGATTAGCTCGTCGACTGACGGCAACTCACGAAAGAGCTCCGATTTAGCTACGCTCCTCATCTTCGGGGATTATCCCATGAAAATCGCGGCGCGCCTTCGATTGGCCGCCGTCACAGCGTATGCAGGTAAGCCAGCAAATCTTGAATATCCTGGGAGGTCAGCTTCTGACTGTAGCCAGGCATCTCATTGCGACCAAGCCGGATGATGTCGGTCACCCGCTCGTCATTGGCGGGCAATCCGCTGAGCGATAGATATTTGTGCTGGAACACGCCCTTAAGACTCGGACCCTTCTTGCCGCGTGAAGAATACGGTTCGTGGCAGCGGTCACATTCGGCATCGTAGATTTTCCTTCCGGCCGACTGCTGGGGATTCAGCCCAAGTTCTGCGTCCGATTTGCGGCGTTCCACGTCGCACCCAAAGGTTGCGGCCAGTGTGACCAGCGCCATCAAAGCAACTAGAAGAATCCCCGCATGGTTGTTCGTATTCAAAGGAGTGGTGCACTTGCTGTCTTTCGATCGCATCGAGACCTTACCTCTCAAGGATGCGCGGCTCTGTGCGCCGCTTTACAATGATAGAGCAAAGCGCACGCTCCCCCATGACCGTCGCCATTAAACGCGTCTATGAATCGCCGTCCCGCACGGACGGGGCGAGAATTCTTGTCGACCGCTTATGGCCTCGTGGACTTTCCAAAGACCGTGCCGGCGTCGATGAATGGCTCCAGGAGCTTGCCCCTTCGAATGAGCTCCGCCGCTGGTATCACGAGCACTTGGACCATTGGCCGACTTTCCGCAGCAAATATCTGAAAGAACTCGCGCAGCCAGAATACGAAGATGCATTGCGGCAGCTCTACGAACTCGCGCGCAAGAAGAAGCGGCTCACCCTTCTTTTCGCCTCGAAGAACGAAACCCACAACAACGCCGCCGTGCTCAAGGAATTGCTTGACGGAGTGCGCAAGCCTCCGAAGGGAACCGGCCCCGGCGCCGCTTACGGATCTCGCGCTCGCAAAACGGCTATCCGCAGATAGGCTCCGCATCCCTGCCCCATGTGCATGCCGATCACATTTCAAACGGCGCTTCCCGAAAACTTACCTGAACTCCTTGCGATGATGAAGGAGTTGCAGAAGGACGATCCGTGGTCGGTGCCGTTTATCGAAGCCGAAGCTGCGAACGTCACCGAACGGCTACTGCGCGATCCGTTGCTGGGCCGCGTCTGGTTCATTGCGGTCGATGGACAGACGATCGGCTACATCGTGATGGCCTTCGACTTTAGCATCGAATACCGCGGCCGGGGCGCGTGGATCGACGAATTCTTCGTGCGCCGCACGTATCGCGGACAAGGCATCGGCACGCGGGTTCTTGAATTCTTCGCAGCCCAGGCGAAAGAACTCGGAGCCACCGTTGTTCACCTCGAGGTCAATCACGGCAACCCCGCGCTCGAACTCTACCGGCGCTCGGGATTCGAAGATCATCACCGCTATCTCATGACGAAGTGGATCATCGAGAAACCGTGATGTCATTTAGAATCGTGCCCGCATGAGGTCGGTCTTCCAATGGAACCTGGGCTCGCGCTCGCTGGAACTCGGCAAGCGCACGCTGATCATGGGCGTGGTCAACGTCACGCCGGATTCGTTTTCCGATGGCGGCCAGTTTATCGACCGGGAAAAAGCCGTCGAACAAGCGGAGCGTCTACTCAATGAGGGAGCCGACATCATTGATGTTGGCGGCGAATCCACGCGACCGGGAGCACGCGTTGAAACCGGAGCGCCGCGAAGTTCCGATGCAAAACACTCTCCGCCCACAAAGCAGGCCGCGCCCGCCGTCACGGCCGACGAAGAACTCAAGCGCGTGATCCCGGTGATTGCGGAGTTAAAAAAGAAACATCTCACGGCGCTTATCTCAATTGATACCTACAAAGCCGCCGTCGCCCGGGCCGCGGTGGGCGCGGGCGCAGAGATCGTCAACGACGTCAGCGGATTTCGCTGGGACCCGCAGATGACCCGCACCGTTGCCGATCTGAAATGCGGAGCCGTGTTGATGCACATGCGCGGGCGTCCCGAAGAATGGCGCACGCTGCCTCCGCCGGGCGACGTTGTGCTGTTGGTGAAACGTGAGTTGAAAGAATGGGCCGAAAAAGCCGTATTGTCAGGAGTGCGCCGCGAGCGAATCGTGCTGGACCCGGGCTTCGGCTTCGGGAAAAGTTTCGATGAGAACTATCCTCTAATGGCTCGTTTCAGCGAACTGCAATCCGCTGGATTTCCGCTTCTGGCCGGCGCTTCGCGAAAGTCCTTCATCGGCCGAACTCTTGCGCAGGCTGGGCAGGATGTCCCTCCCGAGCGCCGCCTTTATGGCACGCTTGCGGCTCAGACGGCGCTGATTCTCAAAGGCGCCCACATCATCCGTACGCACGATGTGAAAGCCGCAGTCGAATCCGCTCGGGTCGCCGACGCGATCTCGCGCGCGTACTGACCAACTTTTCATTGCAGGAAAAATATTCTCGCTTATTTTCCTGGTACGAGAGGGCGGCAAGACCTAATTTGCCCATCCACAGCACTGCGAGCTGCCTTGGGCCGCACACTGTTTTTAGTAGGAAGATGGAGAGGTCTCCCGATCACTCGTTATGGATTCTCTGATCAAGCTATCGGCCGACGCTAGAGTGACTGTACGGCGAGCTGGCCCTCCTGATCTCGACGGTGCGTGCGTCGTCTACTGGATGCAGCGCGCCCAGCGCGGCATCGATAATCCTGCGCTCGATGTCGCCGTGGAAGCCGCTAATACTCTGCGCAAGCCGGTGGTTGTGTTCTTCGCCCCGGTGCCTTTCTATCCCCACGCCAACCTGCGGCATTATCGGTTTCTGAATGAAGGCATTGCCGATATCGCGGATGCATTGAAAAAACGCAATGTCGGATTTGTTCTCCGTCGCTACCCTGACCATGGCCTGGCGAAATTCTGCGACGAAGTGAAAGCTGTACTGGTCGTCGGCGACGAGAATCCCATGCGCGAGCCCGAAGGCTGGCGGCAAACGGCAGCCAAGAGACTCACAGTGCCGCTGTGGACCGTCGACGCCGATGTGATCGTCCCGTCAAAGCTGCTGGAAAAAGCGCAATATGCGGCGCACACGATTCGTCCACGGTTGCAGGCCCAATTGAAAATGTATCTGGTCCCGTCGGAGAACCCCCAGGCGCATCTCGCCTGGAAAAAGCCCGCGGGTCTCATTTCGCTCGATCCCGCGGCGGACATCACCGAAGGCTGGCAACTCGATCGCTCTGTTTCTCCGGTCTCGACCTGGCGTGGCGGAACGTTCGAAGCATTTCGCCTGCTGCGGGATTTTGTCGAGCACAAGCTGCGCGGCTATGGCACGCAGCGAAACAAGCCCGAAGTCGACCAAACGAGCCGGCTCTCGCCGTATTTGCATTTCGGTCACATCAGCCCGATCACGGTCGCTCTGGCGGTCGAAAAATCCGACGTACCCAAGGCCGACAAAGAAGCCTTCCTGAATCAGATCATCACCTGGCGTGAATTATCGGTGAACCTGGTTCGCTTCAATCCGAACTACGACAACTTCGAGTGCGCCGAGCCTTGGGCGCACCGCACGCTGGCCAAGCATGCGAAGGATCTACGCCCCGTTTTGTACAGCGAGAACCAACTGGAGCACGCTGAGACACGCGATCCACTATGGAACGCCGCTCAAATGCAGATGGTCAACACGGGATGGATGCACAACTATGTGCGGATGTATTGGGCGAAGAAGATTCTGGAGTGGAGCCGCACTCCGGCCGAAGCCCACCGCATCGCCGTTTATCTGAATGACAAATACGAACTCGATGGCCGCGATCCGAACGGCTATGCCGGAATCGCCTGGGCGATTGTAGGAAAATTCGACCGCCCCTGGTTCGAGCGGTCGATCTTTGGACAGATTCGTTACATGTCCGGTGCGAGCACCGGCAAGAAATTTGACAGCAAGAAATACATCGAGCAGAACCTGTCAGCCGTGTTGTTCTGACGCGCTCACTTCACGCTTTCTAAAGCCTTCGCGACTTCATCCACTCCGGGTACGACGGGGATGTCGTAGTTCTTGTGCCACGCCAGCTTTCCATCCTTATCGATGATAGAAATCGCGCGTCCCGTGATCCCCTTCTCTTCCAGAAAAACACCGTATTTCTGCGCCACCGCACCCCGAGGCTGAAAGTCCGCGAGCAGAGGGTAGTGGATGCCCATTTTTTCGGCGTACGCTTTATGCGACCACACGCTGTCGACACTGAGGCCAAGAACCTGAGCGTCCAACTGGTCGAACCTCTTCATGTCGTTTACGAAGCAGGCGTGCTCCTTGGTACAAACGGGGCTCCAGTCGAGAGGGTAGAAAACAATGACGACGCGTTTCTTGCCCCGGAAACTGCTCAGCGCGACATCCTGCTGGTTCTGATCTTTGAGCGTGAAATCGGGTGCGGCAGCGCCAACGGTTGCGGACATAGATTCTCCTGAATAGTTCTTCTTGAATCTTGATGATAACCGAAGGCTGCGTCTTTGAGATTCAGGATGGCGATGAGGAGCTCTAGAACGCCTTCCCCGAATCCAGCAGTATCGTCACCGGCCCATCGTTCACCAACTCCACCTGCATCATCTCTTGAAAGCGCCCGGTCTCACAGCGCAGACCGGCGGCGCGAATGCGTTCCACGAAAAGGTCGTACAACCTTCGGGCGTGATCCGGCGGCGCTGCGTCGTCAAACGAAGGACGCTTGCCCCGCCTCACATCCCCATACAACGTGAACTGCGAAACCGCCAGCACGCTGCCGCCAACTTCACGCACGCTGCGATTCATCTTTCCGTCATCATCTTCAAAAATGCGTAGGCCCGCGATCTTCTCCGCCAGAGAACTCACGTCCACCTCGGTATCCGCCTGCCCTACTCCCAACAGCACGAGCAATCCCATGCCGATCTCGCCGGCAATCCATTCGTTCACCGTAACTTTGGCGCGGCTCACGCGCTGCACGACGGCACGCATATCACTCCTCGAGCGCGATCGACCTAAGCATAGGCGTTTCCTTCGTGAAACTTCCTGCCCTTTGTGGTTAAGAATTTTGGCCGCACCCGCCCGGTCCGACGTTTGACCCCGGCAACGGCCAACCATTAGGATTCAAGTGTGCAATCCCAAGTTAACAGAGGATTTGCCGGAAGCAGCATGGCCCTTCCTTTACACTAATTCACCGAGACAATTACACTACACACTCGCCTTTTTTCGTACCGCAGTGCGTAAGCAGTAGGAAGACGAGGAGGGCCGAAGCCCGAACCTGTAAATCCGTCGCGAGTGGCCCGAGATCGGCCGCTGACAGGCGCGGCGAACGAACGACAAGATTGCGATTGCGCGACCAAAAGTACCGAATTCAAATCTAATCGAGGCAAGCGAGGAGAAACATGGCAGCCGTTGACGAGAAGGTAAAGCAGATTATCGTGGAGCAGTTGGGCGTGGATGAAGGCGAAGTCACATCGAGTGCGTCGTTCGTAGACGATCTGGGCGCCGACTCGCTCGACACCGTCGAACTGGTTATGGCGTTCGAAGAAGCCTTCGACATCGAAATTCCCGACGAAGACGCTGAGAAGATTCGCACCGTGCAGGATGCCGTCGACTACATCGGCAAGCACGCAAAGGCGGGGAAATAGTTTGGGACGCAGGGTCGTAGTTACAGGCCTCGGCTTGATCTGCGGCGTGGGCAATTCCACCGGCGACGTGTGGAAGGCCGTGCTGGAAGGCCGGAGCGGTGTGGGACGCATCACCGGCTTCGACGCCAGCGCCTTCGCCTGCCAGATCGCTGCCGAGGTCAAAAACTTCGACCCTTTGAACTATGTCGAAAAGAAGGAAATGAAAAAGATGGCCCGCTTTATCCACCTGGCTCTGGCTGCCTCGGATGAAGCGATGAAGATGTCGGAACTGAAAATCACCCCTGAAAACGACGAGCGCGTCGGCGTTCACATCGGCTCCGGCATTGGTGGATTCGACATCATCGAGCGCGAACACAGCGCTCTCATCGAAGGCGGACCGCGCAAGATTTCTCCTTTTTTCATTCCTGCAGCGATCATTAATCTTGCTGCTGGCCAGGTTTCAATGCGTTTCGGAGCCAAGGGGCCAAACGAAGCGACGGCAACTGCCTGCACCACCAGCGCGCACTCCATTGGAGATTCCTTCCGCATCATTCAGCACAACGACGCCGACGTGATGATCGCCGGCGGCTCTGAAGCGGCGATCACGCCCATGGGCGTCGGCGGGTTCGCAGCCATGCGTGCTCTCTCCACGCGTAACGATGAGCCCGAAAAGGCGAGTCGTCCGTGGGATCAGGGGCGCGACGGCTTTGTGATCGGCGAAGGCTCCGGCATCATGATTCTCGAAGAACTCGAGCATGCCCGGAAACGGGGCGCGCGGATCCTCGCCGAGGTTGCCGGATACGGGATGTCAGGCGACGCATATCACATGACGCAGCCCGCGCCCGAGCACGAAGGCGGGTTCCGTGTAATGCGCAATGCAGTGCGCGACGCCGGGGTGACTCCCCAAGTCGTCAATTACGTAAACGCCCACGGCACATCGACGCCTATTGGAGACACGCTTGAAGCCCACGCCATTCGCAATTTCTTCGGCGATCACAAGCTCGCGGTCAGCTCGACGAAATCGATGACCGGACATCTTCTCGGCGGCGCCGGCGGACTTGAAGCCGGCATCACCGTACTCGCCCTGCGCGATCAGATTCTGCCGCCGACCATCAATCTCGAAAACCCCGATCCCGATACAGCGGGGATGGACTTGGTTCCTAACCACGCCCGCAAAGCCGAAGTCGAATATGCCATGTCGAACTCCTTTGGCTTCGGCGGCACTAACGGCGCGTTGTTGTTCCGCCGTTGGACCGAATAAATCTCCGCTAATTGTCCGATGCATGTTGACTCGTATCAGGACCTGTCTTCAGGCACGTCCTATCAGTCATTCATTGCATTGTCGGCGTCAGCTCTTGCCTCCAAACCCTTGATCCCACGCGGCTTTCAGCCGTAATGTCCTTTCTCGCACGCGCCCAAATCAGTAATGTCCGTTCGCCCTCGTCATGTTGTCCTTTGGGTCGTTGTCACGCCTCCATCTTGCGGCCACAATGGATTTCGAAAGTGGAGTCTTTCCCCTCACTATGGATAAAGCTTTCACGATGGAAAAATCAGTTGCCGCCGTTCTCGCTCCGTTGTCCATCCCCCGCAAAAACACGGCCCGGGCCGCATTGGTGGGCTTTAACGATCCGCACCGCTCCCTTTTGAACGAATGCTTCCGGCAATTCGGAATCGATACCGTATCCGTCACAGCCAATGCCGCCGAGCGGCTGCACAAGGAAAAATTTGAAGCTTGTGTGCTGACACTCTCGAATGGCGCTGAAGAAGTGATGGAAGCCGCGCGTAGTTCCCGCTCCAACAGCCGCTGCGTCATTTATGCCGTCGGCGGCAGCGCGCAGGAGGCGATGCGGTTTTCGAAATACGGCATCAACGCGATGTTCCAGGAACCACTCGAGCGGCCAGCCATGCTAAAGCTTGTGCGCGCCACTCGCTTGCTGGTGCTTCACGAATTTCGTCGCTACGTTCGCATCCCGGTCATGACCGAGGTTTCCATTGTCGGAGACGGCCAGCGCATCAGCGCGACCAGCATCGAAATGAGTACCGGTGGCATGTCGGTGAAGAGCGCCGAAGACCTCGCCATCGGAGCGAATGTAGAAATCTCTTTCGCTCTAATGACTCTGCCGCGCGTGAACGTGCGGGGAGTAGTGAGTTGGAAGAAACCGAAATCGATCGGAGTCCGCTTCGATCCGAACGATGACAGGCGAATGAAGGTCAAATCCTGGATCGATTCGTATCTGGAAAACTAGTCGTCGTTTACGGATCAGAGACATACACCGCCGAGAACTCAGAGTTGCCGAGATTTTTCTACGTCTTTCTCGGCGACCTGCGAGTACTCGGCGGTAAATTCTTTTCTAGCTACAATAGCTTCGTGCCCGAAGCCAGCACGCGCGAAGCGGCCACCTCCGCGGAACCCGAATCCGGGCCGCGCCGCTGGTCACTTCGCCAGCGCATTGTCCTCAGCCTGATTGTCTGGGCGGGATACTGGACCATCCGCCTCCTCGGCCCAACTCTGCGCCTCAGCGTTTCTTACGAAGAAGGCGCACAGAAGACTCTCGACGCGCGTCCTCTGATCGCCTCGTCCTGGCATTCCTGCCTCATCCCCGCGACCTACATTTTTCGCGATATGGGTGTGCGCGTCATGAGCAGCTTCAGCTACGACGGCGAGTACATGGGACGCATCATTCGCCGCTTCGGCTTCGTCGCTGTAAAGGGATCGAGCAGCCGGAATCCCGTGCGCGCTCTTCTGGGATTACGTCGCGCGCTTGCCGACGGATGGACCGTCGCTTTTACTCTGGATGGCCCGCGCGGTCCCCGACGCAAAGTCAAGCCCGGGCCGGTGGCGCTGGCTCGGTCCACAGGTCTCGCTATGACCACGTTTCACGCCGCCGTCGACAAAGCCTGGGTGCTGAACAGCTGGGACCGCATGATGATTCCCAAGCCTTTTTCTCGTGTGATGGTTAGAGTCGGCAAGTTAATCCCCGTCCCAGTCGATGCCGGTGACGAGGATCTCGAACGCTACACTGCGGAGTTGCAGGCCACTCTCGATCGAGTGTGCGAGTTTGCGGAAAAAAATGTCAGCAAGGCGGGGACGCCCGAATTCCCTTACTACAAAGCCTGATCGACTACTCCATCGTCGATCCCAACATCTGATACCTGTACTTCTTGCCATCCCAGAAGATTACCGACGAAGTTTCTTCCCCCTCGCCTTGCTCCTCCATGTAGATCCCCAGGACGGTTTTTTTCTTCATCGCCATTTTTTTCACGGTGAGGGTTTTGAATGGCAGGTTGATCAGCAGGAACTTGGCTTTCGGAGTGTCGGAGCGCCACGCATCCTTCTCGGCGCCATGAATGATCAGCACACTGATTCCGCGCCGTTCGGGTGCATCCGAGGCAAACTGCGATGTCACCTTCACATCACTGTAGCCCAGTGCCGTGTCGTAAGGATCGGCCACCACAAAGCTGTATTCGGCCTGATCGGCCATTGGATTCTTGCACCGGGCGGCCACGACAAGATCTTCGACGCCATCGTCATCAAGGTCGGCTACGAACTGCGGCGGCCCCGGCAACAGCGAACAATTGTCACCGAATTGCTTGTGAATGAAGGCGTCCGTGACCGCGGGCTCGGGAGACTTCGCGTGCGCCGGCGGTGGTGGAGGCTGCTTCTTCTGTGCGGCGGCGGCAACGATCAACGAAAGCACGCCCACCGAAAGGAGGAGGTATCTACGGAACGACATGTTTTCTACTTTAGTCCGGTTCCGCGCCCGAGGGTATAGACAGACTGGTAACGGAGGTAACGATGGCCACGCGGATTGCTGCATCCCAAGACTGTCATCCTGGGCGCAGCGAAGAGCCCATGTGGATGAGGCACCCGCGCACTGCCAAGAAAGTGCACGGGGCCTTCGTCCCACAAAGACGGAGGACTCAGGATGACAAGCCGGAGCGATGTTCGGAATTCATTTCCGGAAATGCTCCCAGCCGCGGATCACGAATTTCCGCGCTACCCCATTCTCGTCGCGAATCACCATCTTTCTCTTCCTCGTTATGTGCCCAATCCGCGTCAGTACTACGCCGGCAATCTGCTGCGGCACCCGCTTTCCCGCTCGAACTGTAAACAGCAGTTCGTAATCCTCGCCCCCGTGCAGCGCCACCTCGAGATCGACCAGTCGCGCCGACTTACCAACCCGCGCCAGCGGAATCTTCGTGGCATCAAGTTCGGCGCCTACGCCGCTCTCTTCGCAGATATGGCTCAGGTCGGTAGAGAGTCCATCGCTGGTATCGATCATGGAAGACGCCAGCCGCTTTTCCCGCAAAATGCGGCCCAGTTCGATTCGAGGCTCGGGATGAAAGTGGCGCGGATAGTCGCGAGGACTGAGCTTTTTCCTCGGATGATCTAGCATTTGCAAAACCGCCGCAGCCGATCCACCCAACTCGCCGCTCACGTAAATCAAGTCTCCGGGACGCGCACCCGAACGCCTCACTGCTTTCCCTTTGGGGGTCACGCCGATGACGATGATGTCCGCCAAAATTCCCTTTGGGGATTCCGAAGTATCCCCGCCAGCCAACGTAGCGCCATTTTTTCCAGCGAGGCTGGTCACTCCGCGGATAAAACCGTGAACCCATGGCTGCGGCACGTCTCGCGGAAGAGCCAGCGACAGAAATATCGCGACTGGCTTGCCGCCCATGGCGGCGATATCGCTCAATCCACGCGCCAGGCACCGATGGCCCACCGACTCCGGCGGATGCCAGTCGCGCCGGAAGTGAACGCCTTCCAGACTGAAATCGGTAGTGACCAGCGAATCGGTTCCAGAGGGGAAACGCAACACCGCGCAGTCATCCCCAATCCCGGCGATGACAGTGCCTCTGCTCTTGGCCAGCCTTCTCCGGCCCTCCTCCGCCATTCGTCGGATGTCAGCAATCAGAGCTCGTTCAGCAAGCGGCATGTCGGCTTACTATACCGCTCGGTCCCAATTTCTCGCGGCCATCTGAGACAAGACGAAGCCAAATCCACAGCCGAGCTCGCCACGAGCGCCTGGAGAAAATCGCCAAGAAACCTGTCCGCGCTCTCGAGTGGCTGTGAATTTCCTTCGGGTCCATATGCCGCAAGCCTGAACCACGTTGGTAATCAGCCCTTGGTGTCCTCCGTGTTACCCGCCTTCAGTAATGGGCCATACCCCCTCCGCCTCGTTGACAGGGGGAACCCAGTTTGTTACCGTTAACCAGTCATTCACAATCTCTTGACTTGGGCTAAGTTCCGCAGATGCTTCTAATTGCGGACGAATCGAAAGTTTTAAGCCAAGTCGCAAGTTTCTGGTAGGCGAAAGGGCGCGAGTAAAGTTTCCATTCCCAAGATGGGATCGTAGCCCTGAAGAAAAAATCAGGTGGTCCGAGCAGGCATTCTGCAACTAGGAATCTGAGCCTGAAGTTCCGGACCTGATGCTTCAAAATTCGAGGAACGATTTGCAGAAACGCTTTTACATCCTTTTCGTGGCTCGCGGGGACGACGGCCAATTACGCAAAATCTCCATCCCTGTGCATTACCTCTACGTTTTCGTCGTAGGTGCCGCGATCGGATTCCTCAGTCTCACCGGGATTGCCAGCTCTTATACCCGCATGCTGTTGAAGGTTTCGCAATTCAACCAGCTCCGCACGGAAAAAGATCAGCTTAAGAATAGCTACTCGCAACTGGAAAAGGTCGCCAAGGAGCGTGACGTCCAGGTCGCGTCGCTAGGCTCAATCGCCGGAGAGGTTTCTGCTCTCTACGGATTAAAAGCCGAGCCGACCCTGGTCACCGAAACCTCCGACCAGATTCACGATTCCGATGTCAGCTCATCGCTCGATCAGCTTCATGCTCTTCGAACTTCCGCTTTGACCGGCGCCACCATGGTGGGCTTGACCATGGGCCTGACGCGGAACGCCACCACTGCTGATTGGGCAAAGGCCAATTCCGCTCCCAATCTTTGGCCGATCGAAGGCCAGGTCACCGCTAGCTTCGGCGAGCGCATCGACCCGTTCAACGGAGAAGGCGCATTCCATAGCGGCGTAGATATCGGAAGCAGCTACGGTGCCTCGATTGTCGCTCCCGCCGATGGCGTTGTGACGTTCTCGGACGTTATGGGCGGCTACGGCAAGGCGATTATGATCGATCACGGCAACGGAATCAGCACCCGCTACGGGCATCTTTCCGGATTCGCCGTCACCTCAGGTCAACACATTCATCGCGGCGATGTAATCGGATTTGTCGGCACCAGCGGCCGCTCCACCGGCCCACACCTGCATTACGAAGTTCGTATCAACGACACCCCTGTCAATCCTTACAAGTATCTTCGCATGACGATGGCGCACAGCGGCGGCTTCCCCACCGGCAGCTAGCTGCATTCGGTCACTCCCTGCGTTACCGCCGTCTTCTCACCTTCGGGATCACCTAAATCACTGCATTTAATGACATTCCGCTCGTTACCGGCGTAATGAATCAGCGCAAAGAACCCTGAGAATTGCCGCGTCCGGGAGCTACCATATGGAAATCCCTCCCCCGGCACTTTTTGCGTTCCAACGCCAATTGAGGACCATGGAGAATCTGGAAACAAAACGCTTCGGCCGATACGAGATCGTCGGCGAACTGGGCCGGGGAGCTATGGGCGTTGTGTACAAGGCTCGCGACCCCCAGATCGACCGCCTGGTTGCGGTGAAGACCGTTTCCCTCTGGGGACAAGAACCCGACGCAGAAAAGGAATTCCGTCTCCGCTTCATGAATGAGGCGCAGGCCGCTGGCCGCTTGCATCACTCCGGCATCGTCGCCGTTTTCGATGTGGGCGAGAATCCTGAAAATCAAGATCCCTACATCGTTCTCGAATACGTGCCCGGAGAGGCCTTGAACAAGGTGTTGGCGCGCGAGAAAAAGCTGCCGCTGCCGACCGCTCTTCAGCTCGCCGCGGAAGTCGCGGATGCCCTGGAATATGCGCACGCCCAGGGTGTGGTTCATCGGGATGTCAAGCCTGCGAACATCCTGATCACGCAGGACGGCCGCGCGAAGATTGCCGATTTCGGTATCGCGAAACTGAATCTCGCGCACTTCACTTTACCCGGACGCGTGCTCGGTACGCCCGCATATATGGCACCCGAGCAGCTCAGTGGAGAGGGTTCCGACGGCCGCTCCGATTTGTTTTCTCTCGGCGTGATTCTCTACGCCATGGTGACCGGCCATTCCCCCTTCCAGGGCAATAGCGCCACCACCGTTTGCTTCAAGGTCGCCAATCGCGAACCGATCGCTGCCAGTGCTCTCGACATGGCCCTGCCTCCGGAACTGGATGCCGTCATCTCGAAGGCCATGTCTAAGGATCCAGAACAGCGGTATCAGCGTGGCTCAGAATTTGCCGATGACCTCCGACATCTCCAGCAACTTCAACTGCAGCGCAAACCAGGATCGACCACGAGTTCGTTGCAGGCTGCGGTTGCTACGGGAACGAAATCCGGAACCCAAGCCGGACCAGCCACTCTATCGTTCGCTCCTCCAGCCAAGGCAGTCGCGCAAGGTGCAAAAATTGTGCACCACATTCTCTTCAAGGCTCCGATCCGCGACCTCGTCCTGGGCGCCGCCACGGTCGTCGTTCTAATCGTCCTCGCGGCTCAGATGAAGCTGTTCGTTAGCTCGTCCAAGGTGCCAGTTGATGCCCCCGCTCCAGTAGCCAAGGCAGCTTCGGTGCCCATCCCGGAACCGCCGAAGCCGGTGGTGGAGATAGCCCAACCAGAACCTGAACAACCCGTTCCCGCGCCTCCTCCGGCGCTCAAGAAAGTCGTCGCGAAAGCTCCTCGGCCAGCAAAACAGATTGTCGTTCCAACCTCGACGCTCGACGTCGCCGTCCAACATCAGTTTAAGGACGCGACGTTGTATATCTGGGTCGACGACAAGCTAGAGCTCACGCGTCCACTACATGGCGGGGCGCAGAAAAAACTCGTGGTCTTCAATGGGATTCGTGGAGTCGATTCGGAGACTCTCACTATCCCTGCCGGAAAACACCTTCTTCGCTTCCGTGCTCTATCGACCGATCAGACAATCGACCTATCAAAAACCGTGGCGGCGGAATTCGTCGGCGGCGACACCAAGTCCCTGCAGCTCACGTTCGACAAACACAACACCGGAATCCACATCGCCTGGCAGTAACCAAAGAGCCCGACATTCAAACGCAGGGAAGGTTCGCACGGATTTAGGGAAGTCCGTACCAAGGTTCGTATCAGGCTATGCCTTCAGGCATGGCGTTTCGGGTGGGAAAAAACTTGCAGCGCCTTCTGGCGCTGTTCCTACTGCCGCAATCCCATCCAATGCTCCGAGACCACGAGAGAATTCCCCGGATTCTGCGGATCGTACTTCACTGACGTGTGCAGCCCGAGCCGGCAGGAATGCAGATTGATCCAATGCCGCAGATAGGTCACATCCTGCGAGCACTCATACGACACGCCCGCGACATCATATTTGTAGATGAGCATCACGGCCGCATGGTAATTACTGGCCGCTGCCAGCTCCTGAACATCGATCACAGTTCCATCCGTGATCCGTCCAGTCGTTTCCAGCCAGGCACGCCGCTCGCGCTCAATCTCGTCGGCCGTGGGTGGCTTTCGCCGCAACAAATAGTACGCGCCGGCCAGCGCCACGCCGCCTGCCGCAATTAATCCATAAAGTCGAAGCGAATCCATAGGGAGAGGATCGAAATCGTCGGGAGCCGCCGAATTCTCTTTCAGAATAAGCGCAAAGCCAGATGTGTGGAAGTGGTTCGAAGGTTACGGAGGTGCCGGGGTTGGCAAATCTCATCGCCCGCCGAAAGACACCGTCATTGTTCTAGAATCAGCGGCGGCACAGGGGCGCACCTTGAATTCGAACAGTAAAATGAGGCTCGTGAAACTCGCCGCTCTCGTCGCGGGAGTGTGCATCACCGCGATAGCCGCCTCGGGCGGCGCAGGTTCACCGAAATCCGCAGACAAAGCCGCCAGTCACGATTGGCCCCTCTACGGAGGAACGCCCGACAACAATCACTTCTCCCCGATTGCCCAAATCAATCGCGAAAACGTGAAACAACTCAGCGTTGCGTGGAGCTTTGACACCGAGGAATTCGGAGGCTTGCAGACGAGCCCCATCGAGGTCGACGGAGTCCTCTACGGAATCACGCCCTCGCAGAAAATCTTTGCCCTCGATGCCACGACCGGCAAGCTCCTGTGGAAGTTCGACTCCGGTATCAAAGGCACGCAGCCCGATCGCGGCCTCGCCTACTGGACCGATGGCAAGCAGCGCCGGATTCTCGTCGGCGTAATGAACTTCGTCTATGCGCTCGACGCGCACACGGGCCAGCCGATCCCTACTTTCGGCAAAGACGGTCGCATCGATCTCCGCAAGGACCTCGGCCGCGATCCCGCGGATCAATCGATCTTCATGACCAGCCCCACCGTCATTTATAAAGACTTGATGATCGTGGGCGGACGCGAAGCCGAAACGCTCCCCGCTTCTCCTGGCGATATCCGCGCCTATGAAGTGCGCACCGGCAAGCTCCGCTGGTCGTTTCACACCATTCCGCACCCAGGCGAATTCGGATCCGACACTTGGCCGAAGGACGCGTGGAAGACCAGCGGCGCCGCCAACAATTGGGCCGGTATGACTGTCGACGTCGCCCGCGGCATTGTCTTCGTTCCCACCGGCTCCGCGGCTTTCGATTTCTACGGGGCCGATCGCGTGGGCGACGACCTCTTTGCCAATTGCCTCATCGCTCTCAACGCTGAGACCGGCGAACGTATCTGGCATTTCCAGGGCGTCCACCACGATCTTTGGGATCGCGATTTTCCGTCCCCGCCCGTCCTTCTCACCGTGCAGCACAACGGCAAGAAAGTAGACGCCGTCGCCCAAACCTCCAAGCAGGGATTCGTATTTCTCTTCGATCGCATTACCGGCCAGCCGCTCTTCCCATTCGATTGCCGCGACTACCCGCCCAGCAACATTCCCGGAGAAGTCGCCGCGAAACAGCAATGCCTGCCTTCGAAGCCTGAGCCCTTCGCTCGCCAATTTCTCACCGACGATCTCCTCAGTAACCGCACTCCCGAAATCCATCAGTGGGCGCTCGAAAAGTTCCGCACCTTCCGCAGCGAAGGCCAATTCGTTCCCTTCAGCATCGGCAAAGATACCGTCGTATTTCCCGGATTCGATGGCGGCGCAGAATGGGGAGGTCCAGCTGCCGATCCCGATACGGGAATCCTCTACGTCAACGCCAACGATCTCCCCTGGACCGGCGCCCTCGCCGAGAACACCGAGGAGGACACTCCGAAGGCGCTCTACATGAATCAATGCGCCGTCTGTCACGGAGAGAAGATGGCCGGCTCTCCTCCCGAAATTCCGTCGCTGATCGGATTGAACCATCGCATGTCGATGCCCCAGGTGGCCGCCACCATAAAAAGCGGCAAAGGACGCATGCCCGGTTTTCCAAATCTTTCCGGCGAACAGATGCATGCCCTGCTTTCTTACATCATGAGCGACCAGAACGCAGGGAAAGACAAAGAGGTCGTCAGCTCCGGGCCCGAACCATCCCAGATGAAATATCACTTCACGGGATACAAACGCTTTTACGATCCCGATGGGTATCCTGCCGTCGCTCCGCCCTGGGGAACGCTGAGCGCGATCAATCTCAACACGGGCGAGTATGTCTGGAAAATTCCGCTCGGCGAATATCCCGAATTGGCAGCGAGTGGACTGAAGAATACGGGAACCGAAAACTACGGAGGCCCGCTCGTGACCGCCGGCGGCCTCGTCTTCATCGGCGCCACGAACTACGACAAGAAATTCCGCGCCTTCGACAAATCCACTGGCCAGCTTCTCTGGGAAACCACGCTGCCCTTCGCAGGCAACGCAACGCCGATCACATATGAGTTGAATGGCAAGCAATTCGTGGTAATCGCCGCCGGTGGTGGAAAAGATCTGAAATCAAAATCCGGGGGAGTCTACGTGGCCTTCGCGCTGAACGCCACCCATCCCTGATGGTAGTTATAGGGAAATGTTGCCATTCAGAAATAAAGTGCTGTCGTTCC
>CAWFQZ010000015.1:0-511953 GCA_963818115.1 uncultured Acidobacteriota bacterium | reverse complement strand
CACCAACGTGGCAGTCACCTGCGCTCCGCTCTACAGCATCGGTGGAACTCTAAGCGGACTTCCAAACGGCACTACGGTCACTCTTGCGGATAACGGCGCGTTCGACAGTTTGAATATCGCAGCGAACGGTGCATTCACGTTCGACCGGCTCCTTGCCTCCGGAAGTGCATATGCAGTAACGGTAACGACTGCTCCTGCTGGACAGACTTGCACGGTGACCAATGGGAGCGGCGTGGTTGCCAACGCGAACGTCACGAACGTCACTGTAGCGTGCGCGGCGACGACCTACACCATCGGCGGGACACTCTCCGGCCTGACCACTGGAACAATTGTGTTATCGGACAACGGCACGTTCGACACATTGTCGCTTTCAGCGAACGGCGGCTTCACTTTCGCGAAAAGTATTTCGGCGGGCGGGACGTACGCGGTAACGATTAAGACGCAGCCAGCGGGACAGACCTGTCTTGTCACCAACGGCAACGGAACGGCCAACGCGAATGTCACGAATGTTGCGGTCAACTGCGGGGCGACGACACCTCTCACGGTCAGCGTGACGACCTCAGGCCTGACTGCAGGCACTCTCGTCGTACAAGACGATCAGAGTCAGCAATTGTCATTTACCACCAACACGACCCAGACGTTCTCGAACACTTACGCGAGCGGAGCGACCTACACGGTGACTGTTCTCACGCAGCCAACGGGGCAGACTTGCACGCTTAGCGCCAACAGCACGGGAGTGATCACGGCGAATGTAACGGTCACGGCAACCTGCAGCGCCACCGGAAGCACGGTAACGATCGGCGGAACTCTTTATGATCTTTCGGCCAACGTTGCCAGCACCGGGGTCGTGTTGCAGGACAACAATGCGGACAATCTGACGCTGACGACGAATGGACCTTTCACATTTGCGACAGCGATTGCGAACGGCGCGACCTACAGCGTGACCGTATTCACCCAGCCAACGAAACCTGATCAGAATTGCACGGTGAGCAACGGCACCGGAACAGCGACCGCCAACGTCACGAACGTGGTCGTGGTCTGCATCAGCGAGTGGACGTGGATCAACGGCGCGGATGTAGTGGCCGTGGGTGGAGACTACGGCACCGCTCCGCTGGAACCGGGAACGCGATACGGAGAAAACACCTGGATCGACGCTTCGGGTCACTTCTGGCTCTTCGGCGGCATCGGTTACGACATCAACGGGCCGACAGTGAACCAGACGTCGGGAGGCGGCGCCGAGTCGGTTCTGAGCGACTTGTGGATGTTTGACGGCACGAACTGGAACTTCAAGAACGGCCAGTCTCAGGGAGGCCAGTGCTTTGCGTATCCTACCGCTGTTGGTCAGTCGGGAACGCCCAGCGCTCGGTCCGATTACTTGAGCTGGACCGATGCTTCGGGCAACTTCTGGATGTTCGGCGGATATGTCGCGGATAACGTTACAGGCTTCTGTCCGAGCGCCGATCCATTCAACGACATGTGGGAATACACGCCGTCGACCAATACGTGGGTGTGGCAAGGACCGCTGGCGTCGAGTCTCCAGGACCAACCTGGTATATACAACGGCATCGGCAATGCTGGGACGCCCGGAGCACGATACTGGTCGACGGGCGCGCAGGACGCCGCCGGTAACTTCTGGATGTTTGGAGGGTACGGTTTCGACTCAGCATCAAACGAGGATTCCCTCAATGACCTGTGGGAGTGGAATGGCACGACCTGGACGTGGATGAGCGGGTCGAGCACGATCGATGCGAAGGGCGTTTACTCTGGCGCAGGCGCGGTACCAGGAGCCCGAATCGGCGCGAACTCGTGGTTCGATTCGTCCGGCAACTTCTGGCTCTTCGGTGGTCTTGCATATGACGTGAATGGCAATGTCGGAGTCATGAACGACCTTTGGAAGTTCACGCCTGGACCGAACACTTGGACGTTTGTGAGTGGCTCACCGACGAACGAGGCTGGAGCGAACTTCGGGACGCAGGGCATTCCGGACTCGACCAATGTCCCCGGTTCGCGTAGCTTCGCCACAAGCTGGAAAGCTGCCAATGGCGACGTTTGGATCCTGGGCGGATCAGGAGTGGGCGGCCGCTTCTTCAATGACCTGTGGAAGTACAGTCAAGGCGAATGGACCTGGATGGATGGCTCCGAGGTGAGTGACCAACTGGGCATCTACACGGGAACCGCGTCGACACTTGCTCCGGGCAGCCGGCAACAGGGAGCAGCGTGGGCTGATCCCAACGGCAATATATGGCTGATGGGTGGCTTCGGCTTAGGGTCGCTGGCCTCGCAGCCGAAGAACCTGCACACCGGCTTCGACTCCCTGCAAGACCTGTGGGAGTTCCAGCCGTAACCGGTTAGTTGGTACGTAACTCAAGCCCACGGCTTCGGTCGTGGGCTTTTTCTTTGTGCGGGAACAAAGGCATTTACCACGAAGGACACTAAGGGTCACGAAGGAAACGGGATGACGCAAGGTCCGACATTCTTCAACGGCTGTATTGATTTTTCTTTTTGTCGGTATGGCGCTCGATGCCGAGTTGGATCAGGCGATCGATCAAGTCAACGTAGGCCAGGCCGGAAGCCGCCCAGAGCTTGGGATACATGCTGATGGCGGTGAAGCCGGGCATGGTATTGATCTCGTTGAGAAAAATCTTGCCGGTCTTGGGGTCCATCAGGAAATCGACGCGCGCGAGGCCAGTGCAATCCACGGCCTGGAAGGCCTTGATCGCGAGTTCCTGCACTTTCTTTGTTTGTGCTTTGGTGAGCTTCGCGGGGATGATCAGCTGCGAGCCTTCATCGAGATACTTCGCGTTGTAGTCGTAGAACTCTTTGACGGGAACGATCTCGCCGGGGACAGAGGCGGTTGGCTCGTCGTTGCCGAGGACGGAGCATTCGATCTCGCGAGCTTTGGCCTTGTTGCCACCGACTCCTTCCTCGATGACGATCTTGCGATCGAACCTAGCGGCCTCTTCGATGGCGGGACCGAGTTCCTTGCGATTGTGCGCCTTGCTGATGCCGACGGAAGAGCCGAGGTTCGCGGGCTTTACGAAAACCGGATACTTCAGTTTGCTGGAGACGAGCTTCTCGACTTTTTTCGGATCTTTCTCCCATGCGCTACGCAGAACGGTCACGTGTTTGACAATGGGGATTCCGGCGGCGATGAAGAGGGACTTCATGATGTCCTTGTCCATGCCAGCGGCGGAACCGAGAACACCGGCACCAACGTACGGGATGTCGGCGAGTTCGAGCAGGCCCTGAATAGTGCCGTCTTCGCCGAACGTGCCGTGGAGCACGGGGAAGATCACATCGACATTGATGGCGCGGTCGGAGGCGCGACGCATGAGTGCTGCATCGGTCTGGAAAGGAACGAGTCCGCTCTGGCGGTGTACGGGCTCGGGCGGGACGACGACGGCTTCTCCGCGAGCGAGGACGGCAGCGGCTTCGGTGTTTTGCGGATCACCGGCGCGAAGGTTGCGTGGTTCAAGGACCAGTTTGCCGGTCAGAAGATTTTCCGCATGCTCTGCGGTGAGCCAACGGCCGTCTTTGGTGATGCCGATAGGAACAACTTCGTACTTATCTTTGTCGATCGCGTTCAGGACGGAAGCGGCTGAGAGCAGGGAGACTTCGTGCTCTCCACTGCGCCCGCCGAATAGGATGCCGATTCGTAGCTTTTCCATGACGATCCAGTTTGGACGCGGGGCGAGGGATGCGTCAATCGCAGGGAAGGTTCCGTAAGTAATGTCACAAGCCCTCGGCCACGGATTTACACCGATCTCCACGGATATGACCTTCTTCTGTTTTTTTTATCCGTTCCGAATCCTCGTACATCCGGCGCTACCGAATTTGTTGCGGAGGACGGACAGGTTACCTCTCTGGGAAAACCACTCACCACAGCGGGCACAGAGGTACACAGGGGAAGCGGCCCCGGAAACGCACCGACCTTCGCGGACTAATTTTTTCTGTCGTTTCTATTCGTGAGAATCCGAGCAGATCCGTGGCTAAAGAATTTTCTTGCCGAAGGCAGAGAGGGCCAACTCCACGGCTAAGTCGGCGGTGCGGTTGTGTTCGTCGATGACCGGATTCACTTCGACGATTTCGAAGCTCAGCATGCGTCCGTGGTCGGCGATGATTTCCATGGCGAGATGAGCCTCGCGATATGTCGCGCCTCCGCGGACGGGGGTGCCGACGCCGGGAGCGTCCTCGGGATCGACCCAATCCATGTCGAGGGAGATGTGATAGCCCGCAGTGCCGCGTCCGGCCATGCGGAGGGCCTCTTCCATGACGGTACGCATGCCGCGTTCGTCGATGTCGCGCATGGTGAAGACTCCGATGCCGGCGCGGCGGACATTTTCCTTTTCGACCGCGTCGATGTCACGAACTCCGACGAGCACACAGTTCTCAGGCTTCACCTTGGGAGTGAAGTCATAAATGTTGGCGAGGTCCCCGGGCCACAGCCCCATGAGCGCGGCGAGCGGCATCCCATGAACGTTGCCGCTGGGCGAAGAATCGGGAGTATTGATGTCCGTATGGGCGTCGATCCAGATGAGGCCGACGCGCTGATTCTGCCGGTGGTAGAACTCGGCGACCCCAGAAACAGTGCCGGCGGCCATGGAATGATCCCCGCCCAGACAAAGGGGAACTCTTCCGGCTTCCAGAGTCTTCAGGACGAGTTCAGCTTCCTTGGTGCAGGTCGCGGTGATTTCCTTCAGGTACTTCGCGTTCGCGGCGCCCTCTTTTTTCTGTTCGGGGATGGCGACCGCGACATTGCCACCGTCTTCGACCTCGTGGCCGAGAGCTTCGAGGCGGGCTTCGAGTCCGGCGACGCGGACGGCAGATGGTCCCATGTCCACGCCGCGGCGCGATTGGCCGAGATCGAGTGGGACACCGATTACGCGAATCTTGCGGGGTGAAATGCTAGTGGCAGTCGTTGTAGTCATCATGGACTAGATATCGATTTCGTAATTTAGCAATCTGTAATTTGGTAATTGAAGGCCGGACGCTCGATCAAATTACAAAATCGCCGGATTACTCAATTACCAAATTTTTAAGGATACAGGCGGTACAGCATTCTGGGGAACGGAATGGTTTCGCGGACGTGTTCGAGGCCGCAGATCCAGGCCACAGCGCGCTCGATGCCCATTCCGAATCCGCCGTGCGGGACGCTGCCGAATTTGCGCAGGTCGAGATACCACTTGAAGGCCTCTTCCGGGAGGCCGTGCTCGTGGATGCGCTGCAACAGTAATTCGTGCGAAGCCATACGCTGGGACCCGCCGATGATTTCGCCATAGCCTTCGGGCGCGAGGACATCGACGCAGAGAGCGAGGTCGGGGCGCTGCGGATCGGGCTCCATGTAGAAAGCCTTCACCTTCGCCGGATAGCGGTGCACCATCACCGGCTTGTCAAACTGGGCGGAGAGATAGGTTTCATCGGGCGAGCCGAGATCGCCACCCCATTCAAATTTCGATTCCAGCTTACCGCTCGCATGACCTTCCTGCAGATTCTTTACCGCATCGTCATAGCTGATGCGCGGAAATGGAGCTTCAATCTTTTCGAGTTTTGAAATGTCGCGACCGATGGTTTGCAGGTCGGCGCGCCGCTTTTCCAGGCAGCGTTTCACGATGAACGTGATGAGCCCTTCCGCAAGATCCATAACATCGTCGAGGGTGGCGTAGGCGACTTCGGGTTCGACCATCCAAAATTCGGTGAGATGGCGGCGAGTTTTGGACTTCTCCGCGCGGAAAGTCGGACCGAAGGAGTAAACCTTGCCGAGCGCCATCGCAGTGGCTTCGACGTAGAGCTGGCCGGACTGCGTGAGGAAGGCCTGCTCGTCGAAGTAGTCGACAGGAAATAAGGTAGTCGTGCCTTCGCAGGCCGCAGGAGTGATGATCGGCGGGTCGGTGAGGGTGAATCCGCGCTCATCGAAGAAATCTCGGGCGGCCTTGATGATCTCCGCGCGCACGCGCAGAATCGCCGCCTGACGCTGAGAGCGCACCCAGAGATGGCGATGCTCCATGAGGAAGTCAGTGCCGTGCTCTTTGGGAGTGATCGGGTAAGGCGAGGACTCGGGCACGCGCTGCACGACCTGCACATTGGCGACGTCGAGTTCGTAGCCGCCGTGGGCGCGCTTATCGGCGCGCACCTTGCCCTCCACAATCACGCTCGATTCCTGGGTCAGAGTCTTAATGGCGTCGAAGACTTCGGGAGTGACGGCGTTCTTCGGGACGACGCCTTGAATGATTCCTGATCCATCACGAAATTGAGGAAAAAGAAGCTTCCCGCTTTCGCGCAGGTTATAAAGCCAGCCGCGGATGGTGACCGACTGGCCGTCGTGTTTGCCGATTTCTGCGATGGTGGTTACGGGTGAGGACATAAATTGATTGAGCAATTGGGAAATTTAGTAATTGCGCAATTTAAAATCCTATTGCACGGCAGTTTTAAAATTAAACAATTACCAAATCACTAAATTTCCAAATCCTTACTGACTTTCCAGCTTGTCGAATAGCTCCGGCAGCTTCTCCAGCGAATTCACTTTTTCGTCTTCCGCCAATTCCAGCAGCATCGGCGGCGTTTGCGGGGCCGATCGGAGCAACTCCATGGCTTCTTTCCAGTTGATGGTGCCCTGCCCCGGCCACAGGTGCGTGTCTTTCATCTTGTCGTTGTCGTGTATATGAGTGGAGCAGATGTGACTGCGCAGAATTTCAAATCCTTCCGCCACCGAACCCATCATGTGCGCGTGACCGAAGTCGAAACAGATGCCGACATCGTCGAAATGAGCGCTCTGAATCATCTCGATAAGTTTGTCGGGCGTTGAGAGATCATTGGGAATGTTCTCCAGCAGAATCCGCACGCCGAGCGGCTTGGCGAAGGCGCGCAGGTGCTCAATCGAGGTCATCGCTGCCTCGAATTTCTTTTCGCTGAAACTTTCGTTGGGTGCACCCAAGTGCTGTACCAAAAAGCGGAACGGAATCTGCTCGGCGATTTCGAGAGCTCGCTTGATCTCGTCCATAGCCTCGACACGTGCGGCGCGGTCAGTAGAAGCGACGTTGATCGGAGGCGCTCCGGCGCGTCCCCACTCGTAGTCGGCGTAAAGCGGCGAGTGGACGGAGTTTAGCGGGATGCCGCTACCCTTGAACCAATCGGCAATTTCCTTCACATGAGCCTTGCGGTTGGCATAGTCGAGGTGCTGCCGGGCGGCAAATATCTCGATGGCCTGCACGCCGCTGCGGGCCAGTCCATCCAGTATGCCCGGGTGCAGCCGTTCTTTCACGAAGAGATAGGTTGAGACTGCTTTCTGCATGCAAGCCCCTCGAAAGTGGCTGAATACGATTCAGCCATCAACAATTGCATCACTAGTATCCTACAGCCTTGCCGGTGCTATTCCGCCCATCGGTCGCACCCAATCGGTCACCTGTCTTGGGATCGACGGCGATGCATTCGGCATCGCTCCAATACGGAGAATCGCCCGCGGCGTCCAGGCCGACTTGAATTTTGTATCCCATGCCGCGTAGAGCACTCAGCGTGTCAGGAGAAAACCATTTTTCTACGTTTACGACATCGGGAAGCCACTGATTGTGGAAACGCGGAGCGTTGACCGCTTCCTGAATGTTCATTCCGTAGTCGACGGCGCCCATCAGGACATTCGCGACAGTGGTAATAATTTTCGAGCTGCCGGGTGATCCCAGAACCAGCACAGTCTTGCCGTCGTGCACCACGATCGTTGGAGTCATCGACGAAAGCGGACGCTTGCCCGGTCCAATGGCATTGGCCGCGCCTTGAATCAAGCCATCGGCGTTGGGAACGCCGGGCTTGGCGGAAAAATCGTCCATTTCATCGTTGAGAAGGAACCCCAGGCCATCGGCAGTGACGCGGGATCCGAACCAGTCGTTGATGGTGGTGGTCACGGCAACGGCATTACCCTCGGCGTCGATTACAGAATAGTGCGTGGTGTGATTGGATTCATGAGGCGTCATCGCCGGTGGATGGGACGCGGCGTACTGCTCCAGTTCGTTGAATACCGGGGGGCGCTTCAATTCACTGCTGACGCTGGCATGGTGGGGATCGATGCTCTCACGCCAGGCTGCTGCATATTTCTTGTCGACGAGTTGGGCAACGGGAATCTTGGCGAAATCGGGATCGCCCATAAATTCAGCGCGATCGAAGAATGCCCGGCGGAAGGCCTCAATCGTGTAGTGGATCGATTGTGCGGAACGATCCTGCATCTTTTCGAGGTCGTAGCCTTCGAGGATGTTCAGCGACTCGATCAGGACAGTGCCGCCGGACGACGGCGGAGGAGCGCTGATGACCTCGTATCCGCGATAGCTGCCGCGTACAGGCTCGCGCTCTTTGACTTCATAGTGGGCGAGATCGTCGGAGGTGATGAGCCCTCCGCCCTTTTGCAGCGCGGCGGCTATTTCGCGGGCGAGAGCGCCGTGGTAGAAGTCGTCGGGATGCTCGGCGATCCGCTCAAGCGTGTGAGCCAGATCGGGCTGGCGGAAGATGTCGCCCGCTTTGTAGAAATCTCCGTTGCGCTGGAAGATTCGGCGAGACTCCGCGAACTTCGTCAGGCCTTCGTCGTGCATATCGGCGGCTTCGCCCCACGTGAGGGCATAGCCTTCGCGGGCCAGCTTAATGGCCGGCGCCATCACTTGCTTGAGGGTCAGCTTCCCATATTTCTGCTCGGCGAAGACCATGCCGGCGACCGATCCGGGAACTCCGATGGATTTGTATCCGATCTCACTGGCACCGGGGATGACATTACCCTGCGCGTCGAGATACATATCACGAGTGGCGGCAGCGGGCGCCTTCTCGCGATAGTCGAGAAAATGCGTCTTGCCGTCGGCCATGCGGATGAGCATGAATCCTCCGCCGCCAATATTTCCTGCGGGGGGATGAACCACCGCAAGGGCGAACCCGGTAGCAACGGCGGCGTCAACGGCGTTGCCGCCTGCTTGGAGGATGTCGGCCCCTACCTGTGACGCGATCGAGTGCACGGTGACAACCATGCCGTGTTGGGCATGGACGGGGTGCGTCGCGCCTGAGGCGTAGGAGGCGAAAACCAGTAACACAGCAAAAATCAACAATTTGTGTGGAGATCGCATGTGAGCGTTGCGGGAATCTGGTAACGCAAGGACTCTTGAGGCTAGCCGAGTGATGTCAGCAGAGTCAAATCCGAGCCTGAAGTCGGGTGGCGCGAGAATTATCGCTTTTTCTTTCCTTTTTTCTGTCTGGCATGGCCCTTCTTCGCGGTCTTTATTCCGGATTTCTTGGCGGCACTGTCCTTTGCGGTTTTGCCGGGCGCCTTCGCGGCGACGATTTCGTAGGATTGCCGGATTAACTTCCGCAGTTCCTCGTGTCCAACGGCGTCCAGACGGTCAAGCATGACCCACTTGTAGCGGCCGACGTAAGGAGCGGGATGGATGTCCTCGCGCTCGATCAATTCGGCGAAGGTTTCCGGCGCGCACTTGAAGCAGAGTCGCGGATTGTCAAGATTGACGATCGTGAAAATTTTGCCGCGAATTTTGAAGCACAGGTCATCTCCCCATTGAAGATTCTCGCTGGCTTCAGGAAACGCCATACAATATTTACGAATTTCTTCGGCGTTCATTCGTTAGTTCCTCTTCTGAATCGGAAGCCGTGGGACGGGAATCAAAGTTCGAAAGGAGATTGGAATGCAAACTCGCACTCTTGGCAACTCGGATTTGAACATTACTCCTGTGGGCTATGGCGCGTGGGCGATCGGCGGCTCGGGGTGGCAATTTGCCTGGGGATCGCAAGACGACAATGACTCGATTGCGGCCATCCACCGATCTCTTGAATTGGGCGTCAACTGGATTGATACCGCAGCGGTTTACGGACTCGGACATTCGGAAGAAGTGGTCGCCAAGGCGCTCAAGAGCTGGTCCGGAGCCCGTCCTTATATCTTCACCAAGTGCGGGCTGCGATGGGATTCGCACGGACAGGTGAGAAGGTCCTTACGGCGGACTCTATTCGGGGCGAAGTCGAAGACAGTCTGCGACGACTGGGCCTCGACGTGATTGACCTTTATCAGATTCATTGGCCGCCCGATCCTGACTCCCCTGAGTTAGAAGAAGGATGGCAGACGATGGACGATCTGAAGCGCGAAGGGAAAGTGCGCTGGACCGGAGTTTCGAATTTCAACGTCCAGCAACTGCAACGCGCGGCTGCGATCGCTCCGGTGACTTCGCTGCAACCGCGGTATTCGCTGGTCCATCGCGAAGTCGAAGGAGAAATTCTTCCCTACTGCGAACGGCAAGGGATCGGGGTGATTGTTTATTCGCCAATGGCGTCCGGTTTGTTGACTGGCGCCATGACGCGCGAACGAATTTCCAAGCTGCCCAAAGACGATTGGCGCAAGGGGCATGCGGATTTTAACGAGCCGAATCTTTCTCGGAATCTTGCGCTGGTCGAGCGCGTGCAACAGATCGCCAAACATCACGGACGCTCGCCGGGAGAAGTGGCAATCGCATGGACGCTGAAAAATCCGGCGGTCACGGGCGCAATCGTGGGAGCGCGCAACGCCAAGCAGGCCGACGGCGTGATGCATGCGGGCGATTTGAATCTCAGCGGCGATGAAGTATTGGAGATTGCGGAGTTCTTTGCCGAGACTGCGGTGTAACGGCAAGATTCAACCACGAAGGGCACGAAGTATCACGAAGGAAAATCTGGTGAAAAAGTAGCCCTTCGCGCAACTTCGTGTCCTTCGTGGTATGACTTTTGACCGCCCCTACGAGAGATCTACTGCCGTTTGATATATTTTTCCCGCCACGCAGGAGGAACTTGCAGCTATGGACATTCGCGGAGTCGCCCCTCTCATCCAGGTTTTTGATATGCCTACCTCGATTTGCTTTTACCGCGACGTGCTGGGATTCACAGTCTGGAGTACATCCCAACCGGGCGACGACTGCAATTGGGCCGGGCTGCGACTAAACGGCGCGGAAGTGATGCTGAATACGGCCTATGAATCTGATCAGCGACCGGCGGCTCCGGATCCCGTGCGCATCGCGGCTCACAACGACACGTGTCTGTTTTTCGGATGCGAGGATCTTGATGCAGCTTACCAACATCTACGCGCCAACGGTGTCAATCTGACGGAACCAAAAGTCGCGCCGTACGGAATGAAGCAGTTGTCGTTTCGCGATCCCGATGGTTACGGGCTTTGCTTTCAGTGGCCGGCGACGCAGGAGAACTACGACGCGTGGGTCAAGGCATACGGACTCGAGCCCAAGACGATCGCATAATCAAGTCGAATTTGCTATCGATCCACGAATTGAATCAAGCGCTGCTTCACGGCTGGCCACTCTGAGGCTACGATCGAGTATCGGATCGAGTCGCGAGGGATGAAATCAGCGGCCATGCGATGCGCACGGAGGATGCCTTCGAATTGGCCTCCGATGCGCTCAAGAGCGGCACGGGAGCGATAATTGCGCGCGTCCGTGTGAAAGCAGACGCGAAGGACCTGCCAGACCTCGAAGGCATGCCTCAGCATGAGGAGCTTGGCTTCGGTATTCGCGCCCGTGCGAATCGCGGACTTCGCGAACCACGTATAACCGATCTCGCAGGCGTCCGGGAAACCGCGCCCGTGAGCGGGATGTCCTTGGGGCCATGCCCACCGTTCGATATTCCAGAAGCGCGTGGAACCGATCACGGCTCCGTCCTGCACGCGAATCACTGCGAACGGTACGGCGGTGCCAGCTTGTTGCCAGGCCATGGCTGTGTCGATGTATTTCTTGGCTTCGGTCTCTCCCTGCGGAACGGGACTCCAGCGGTACAAAGAGGGATCAGCGCCCGAGGCAGCAGCTAGCCCTTCGGCGTGGTTGCTCTCCAGCGGTTCGAGGCGAATGTGCTTGCCTTGCAGCGTGAAACTTTCGGTGGACATCACCTCCTTACTATGCAATTTGGGACGCGTAGAGGGCAATGCCGCCCTGGGACGGACGCTACATCGTGTCTTTTATTACCGTGACTTTGCTGTAGGCCACGTGGAAGCCCAAGCGTTCGGCATTCCGCTGTGAGGCCGAGCCGCCCTGCGTGACCACGACCGCATACTCGCATCCAGCTTCGGCAGCGGCTGCCATGCGGGCACGGAATAATGCCGTCTGGAATCCTCTTACTCGATAAGCCGTCAGAGTGCCCGCTCCACACAAAGCGAAGACTTTGTGCTGCGGAATGACGAGACCGGTGCCGCAAGCGACCGGTTTTCCGTCAACCGTTGCAACGAAGGCCAGCGCACCTTCCATCTGATAGAGCGGCGCCATCAGGCCGCGGAAGGCTTCTGGTGCGCCGTCGGGAAAGAAAGCGCCTTCGACGATCGCTCCGGTCGCATCGGCTTCTTCTGGAGAGCTGCGGCGAATTTGACAGTGATCGGGAGGCCGAGGAAACTTCTCCGCCGGATCGATTTTGCGGTAGAGGACGTTGTTGAGTTCCGCGATTGCATAACCGCGATCCTTGAACATTTCGAAGATCTCCGGCCCATGCAGGGGACAGAGATCCACCTGCGATGGCGCTTTGCGCTCTCGGTAGAACTGCTCGATGCGGTTGACATCGTCTGAGGTAAGGGAACGATCGAGACCGACTCCGGTTGCCCGCCCGATCGGCGAACTGAGGCCGGCAAAGATCATGTGGCCGCCACAGATTTCTTCTTCGGCGGCGCCGATGTCGGGCCGCGTCTTCTTGAATTCGCGCGCGTAGAACACCTGCGGCATCTCCTCGCACGACTCCAGCCGGCGAGCAAATGCCTTATCCACGAATTGCATGGGAGTTCCTTTCTTTATCAAAGCGGCTTGATCAAACATCAGGGGGAGCGGCTGCGGACACCTCCGCGCAGGTTTCGCTCAGGATGCAGGGACCGAATTAAAGGACGGCAGTCATAGGCAGGAGATAAGTCTAACTCAGTCTTCTGGAATGTGGCACACTATCTGCCCATGTCGCGATTTCTCTCTCCGCTCAGTACTCTGGCTGTCGCGCTTCTTCTCTTCTGCTCCTTGCAACCGCCTGTCGTAGCACAGGGAACACAAGTAATCCGCTACACCATTGCCTCCAATGGAAAAGTCGCAGGGAGTGAAGTCGACACTTATTTTCCGGATGGACGCGTGGAAAGCACGTTCGAGTTTAACGATCGCGGGCGGGGTCCGAAGGTATCGGCGAAGTACTGGCTCGACTCTGGAGGTCTTCCGCTTCGTGTCGACGAAACCGGCAACGACTATCTCAAGGCGCCGGTCGACGAGCATTTCCAAGTCAATAATGGCATCGCAAGCTGGAAAAGCACGACTGAGAAAGGACAGGCCAACGCGGGCGCGTTCTATGTGAGCAACAACGGATCGGCGGCCGAGCAGGCGTTTTTGGTGGCAGCTCTTAAGAAAGCGAATGGTGCGCCGCTCCGGCTATTTCCCGCGGGCGAGGCGCGCCTGGAGCGGCTCGCCGATCTCACCCTCGAAGATCATGGGCAGAAGTTGCACGTGACGGAGTTCGGCATCACTGGGCTTTCGTTCGAACCCCAGACGTTGTGGGTGGATGACGACAATCATTTCTTCGGAGTGCCGGGAACGTGGTTCTCATTGCTTCGCGAAGGCTGGGAGAAAACGAACGATCAGCTCTATGCGCTTGACCTGAAAGCTCGTGACGAGCGCTATGCGCGGTTGGCCAATGAATTGGCGAAACATCCCTCCCATCCCGTCGCGATTGAACATGTGCGCCTGTTTGATTCGCAACAGGCCACAATGCGCGAAGATCAGACAGTTGTCGTAACCGGCGACCGATTTTCTGCAATCGGGCCCGCTGGCAGTGTGCAGGCTCCAGCCGACGCTGAACGGATCGATGGCCGGGGAAAAACGCTCCTTCCTGGGCTGTTTGACATGCACTCCCACGCGCAGGCCGTCGACGGCATCATGAACATGGCGAGCGGAGTGACTTCCATTCGAGACATGGGGAACGACATCACTGATCTTCAGCGTCTACAGGATCAATGGACAAAAGGCACAGCGATCGGTCCGCGCGTATGGAAAGCAGGCTTCATCGATGGGCACGGCGAATACCAGGCTCCGACTGGCCTTTATGCGGATACCGAGGCCGAGGCGGTAGCTGCGGTCGACCGCTATGCCGATCTCGGTTACATCCAAATCAAGCTCTACAGCTCGCTGAAACCTGAATTCGTTCCTGCGGTGGTCAAAGCCGCACACGCGCGTGGCTTGCGGGTAAGCGGGCATATTCCGAATGGGATGACCGCTGCGCAATTCGTGATTGATGGCGCGGACGAAATTCAGCATATCAACTTTATCTTTCTGAATTTCTTCGCAGCCCAGGTAAAAGACACGCGCACCCCCGAGCGCTTCACCGCAGTTGGAGACAACGCTGCAAAGCTCGATCTGCAGTCCAAACCAGTCAACGACTTTATCCAACTGCTGCTCGATCATCACACCACGGTGGATGTCACCCTGGGAGCCTTCGAGGGTATGTTCACGGAGCGACCGGGACAGGTTTCGCCCGATGTAGCGCCGGTGTTGAGCCGTCTTCCGGCACAGGTGCAGCGCGGAGCTTATTCAGGCGGATTGCCCGTCACATCGGCCAACGATCAGCTTTACAAGGATTCTTATCGGGCGATGCTGGCCATGACGAAGCGCATGTACGACGCTGGAGTTCCGATCCTTGCGGGCACCGACAGCACGGCCGGAATCATGTTGCATCGCGAAGTGGAATTGGAAGTGCAAGCCGGCATTCCCGCGGCGAAATCGCTCCAAATCGCAACCTACAATGCCGCAAGACTTTTGAAGCAGGACAAGGAACTGGGCTCGATTGCTCCTGGCAAGCGGGCGGATTTCTTGCTGGTCGAAGGAAATCCAGCACAGCGGATCAGCGACATCCGCCGCTGCCGCATGGTGATGAAAGACGGAACGCTATTCGATAGCGGCGAGCTGTACACCGCGGTTGGAATCAAGCCCGCGGACTAGACAGCCGAGTAAGGAATTCGGATTCTTACACCTGCTGGCGGGATTCGCCTAGCGACACGCTAACGTCCATCTTCTTTTTGTTGCGGTAGATCGTTATCTTCACTTTGTCTCCGGCGCGGTGGTCATTCATCATCTGCGACAGGTCTTCTTCGGATTCGACCTTTTGATCATCGATGGCGATGATCAGGTCTCCGCCGAGCATGATGGGAATATTTCCCAGATAAGCGCGCTCGGTTCCGGCATGCAAGCCTGCCTGATCCGCCGACCCTCCGGGGACTACTTGCACGATCAGCAATCCGTAATCGACCGGCAAACTCATTTCATCCGCGAGCTCAGGGCTGATGGGGATGGTACGTACGCCTAATGCGGGGCGGCGCACGCGGCCCAGCGTCATCAGATCGTTCAAGACGGCCTTGGCAGTATTGATGGGAATGGCAAAGCCGATGCCGGCGCTCTGGTTCGAGTTGGAGAGAATCATGGTGTTGATGCCGATGACCTCGCCGTGGCCATTCATCAGCGGGCCGCCGGAATTGCCGGGGTTGATCGCGGCGTCCGTCTGAATGGCTTCGTCGATCATGGCGCCGTTCGGCTCGCGAACGGGACGGATCGAACTGACAATGCCGCGCGTCATCGTACCGGCCAAGCCAAAGGGATTTCCGATTGCATAGACTTTCTGGCCGACCTGCAAGTTGCGCGAATCACCCATTACCGCCGGAACGAGATCCGGAGACTTGATCTGGATGACCGCCAGATCATGAGGCGGATCGGTACCGATGACCGTTGCCTTGAATTTTTTACGATTGTGGAGCGTGACCTCGACCTGCCGGGCGTCCGCGATGACATGATAGTTGGTCAGGATGTGACCTTCTTTGTCGATCACGAAGCCTGAGCCCTGCCCTTCCTGTGGCACTAGTCCGTAAAAAAAATCAAAGGTCATGGCGCGCGACGTGATGTTCACTACCGAAGGGATGTTCTTCTTGTAGACGGAGATATTGTTCTGCTCTTCGCCATCGAGGGACTCGCCCGGGGCGGCTTCGGTGATCTCCACGTGATCGGGACGGCTGAACCAGTTCGACGAGCGCACTTCCTCCCGGCCGTTGGAACGCCAGGTCGTGAAATAAAAGAATGCACCAGCCAAAGCCACGGCAAAGATCAATGGACGTACGAGTTTCATAATTTCGGCAATCCTGTCAGCTAACCATTAGTACGGTGTCGGGGAGTAGAAAGGTCCCTGGATAATTCTAGATTAATTCTAAACAATGGCGGAGCGTTGAGCACGCTTTGCCGGTTCACACTGTCGCAATGGCAGGCGGGCGTTCCAGTTCGATTTCCCGCAGATAGAGGAATAGTGGCAGGGCCAGAGAGACTCCCACGGTGAGCAGGGCGACGACGACAAGCCATCGGTTTCCAATCTTAAGCCGCTTGCTCTCGATGCGGGTGAATACGACCAGGGTTACCGCCGAAACGAGCACATCCATGCCAAAGAATGCGCTAATTCGGTTGGCAAACAGCTCACGCACAAAAAGCGATAGATTCAACCCGTGCTGCAGTACCCAGGGAATGAACTGCCAGTATGGAACCAACGCACCCAGAAGACAAAGGATGAGAAAAATCGTCTTGGGCTTCATGCCGGAATTCTAGTTGAGTTTCCGGTTCGACAGAAATCATTTCGCCACGGAGGCACTGAGTCATCAAGACTGCGTTCGCAACTTTTCCCAGATTTCGCGCACCTGTTCTCGCGTCACATCGAGTGAGCCCGAGTTGTCGATCACGAAGTCGGCGGCCTTGACCTTGTCTTCATCGGGAAGTTGCGCCGCCATGCGACGGACAACCTCTTTTCTGGCGGATTCCATGTCCATCTTCTGGCGGGCGGCGAAACGGGCCACGCGCTGGTCTTCAGTGCACGTGACGACGATGAGCCGATCGAAGCGTTTGGCCGCACCGGCCTCGAGCAGCAGTGCCGCTTCGACGATCGCAACCGCGTGCGGATCCTGCATGCCGATGGCGTGCATCCATTCGTCCTGGCTGCGAATGACGACGGGATGCACGATGCGGTTGAGCTCGTCGATGCGGGAGGCGCGTTTGCCCTCGTCTTCGCTAGCGGGCCCAAACGCCGCTTCAGCCAGTTTGGCGCGATTGATGCTGCCGTCTGGGTTGAGAATCTCGCGGCCGAAATGCCGGACTACTTCGTTGTAAACGGCCTCGCCCGGCTGCATGAGCCCGTGGGCGATGCGATCGGCCTGAACAAGCCGCGCGCCCAACGCGACGAACATCTCTCCGACTACCGACTTCCCGACAGCAATGCCTCCGGTGAGGCCGACTTTCAGCATGAAGCCCCCGAATGCGACGTCACCGCAGAGGCACTGAGCCATATTGAAAACAAGGGCTGAAGAGATATGTGTTTGCCCTGTGACTCTGTACCTCGGTTGTGAGTTGTCATTGTGGAGTTAGGCGCGGGACAACTCCTGGATGCGGCTGCCCCGCCGCATCTTCGCCGCTTTGACCGTGTTGAACATCAGCATCGCGATCGTCAGCGGGCCGACACCACCGGGCACTGGTGTCAGCGCTCCAGCGACCTCGGCGACTTCGGGGTGAACGTCGCCGATCAGCGTCGATCCCTTCTTCCGGAAGGTCTCGTCCCTCTTCGCGTTTCCTGCGAAGAACCGGTGAAATTCCGCGGGATCGGTCACGGTATTCATTCCAACGTCAATCACAGTTGCGCCGGGTTTCACGAAATCTCGCGTAATCATGCCTGGTCTTCCGATGGCTGCGATCAGGATGTCAGCACGTCGGCAGACACCGGGCAGATCATGCGTTTTCGAGTGGCAGACCGTCACAGTGGCATTGGCATTCAGCAGTAGCATGGCGGCCGGCTTGCCAACAATATCGGAACGGCCAACGACGACGGCTTCGCGTCCGGCGATCGGGATGTTACTGCGTTTGAGAATTTCGAGACATCCGGCCGGCGTGCAAGGGACGAGTCCGGGACGCTGCGTCGAAAGGTAGCCGACGTTCATAGGATGGAACCCATCGACGTCCTTCGCCGGATCAACCGCCAGAAGCACCTTCTTCGAGTCAACCTGCGGCGGCAGGGGAAGTTGGACGAGAATACCGTCGATGTCGTCGCGCCGGTTGAGCTCTTCCACGACAGCCAACAACTCGGCAGTCGTCGCGGACTCAAGCGGCGTGAGCTTTTCGCTGTGGACGCCAACCTCTTCGCAGGCTTTAACTTTGCCGCGAACGTAGATTTCGGATGCGGGGTTGTGTCCGACGAGCACGACGGCCAGCCCCGGACGAACTCCGGAAGCGGCCATGGCTTTCACTTCCGCGGCAGCTTCGCTGCGGATCTCTTGCGCGATCTTGGTTCCATCAAGGATAAGAGCTGACATGATTTGTGCCTCCAAAATCTTACACCGCCGGGCACGCTGAGAGCGCGGAGGAGTAGGCTCCCAGACGATCTTCGGCTGGTTTCGATGATTTCGGCAGTGAAATCGCCGGTGATTTCCGTCTTGTCCTTCTGTGCGGTGGGTCACAACCTGGAGGCTGCCTGCTGTCGTATACAATTCACAGGTCATGATTGCCAAAGACCTTCTGGAAATCCTGGTTTGTCCGGCGTGCAAGCAGGCGCTCGAATACCGTCAAAATCCGGAGACGTTGAAATGTACCCAGTGCCACCGGGTCTACGCGGTGAAGGACGACATCCCCATCATGCTGATCGATGAGGCGACGATCGAACCTTAAGGCGATTCTTGGCTGGGCGGCTGACCTCCGGCACCTGGATTCTCGGATATCTGGATCCCTGGGATATGGAGGTTCCGTGGCAAGCCAATATTTTTACTGCAGTCAGTGTCGGAAGAAATCTGCAACCCACCTGAAGCTGTTCGACGCTCTCTACAACTTCTCCAAAATGTCGGTGGAAGGGTGCCCTGTCTGCGGAAGGACACGAGAACTTCATGTCAACCTCGACTTCCAGCTGGGAGCGGGGGACGGTGACTTTAGAGTCGTTTCGGCAATCCTGCCGGATAAGCTGGAATCATGGCTCGGCGAAGAGGAGGAAGAGGTGACCTTCTATCCTTTTCTCGTGGTGCTAGAGACCAGAGCGGAAAGCAAGCACTTTACCTGGATGCCGTACTGGCATGTCACGGGTAAGGAAGCCCGGTTCGGGCAGCATGCCTTGTGCCTGGAATCGACCCAGTTTGAAAGTCTCGTGGCTCAGGTGCGTGAGCGGGAATTGGAGCCAGTTTAGTGCTCGTGGCCAGCTCACGAAAAGTTGAAGGGCCGAGCCTCGCTTTAACATTCCGTTCATATTTCTGTACTACCATCTGCGGATGCCGCAGGAGCCCTTGCAGATCGAAGATGCCGCTGGATCGGCAGCAGGCCGCCGAATTCTCCGGCTGATTGGACCGGTCACGATCTCGAACTTCTTCGAGTTTCAATCGCTGGTCCGTGGCAACACATCGACCCACCTCATTCTGGACCTGACGCAAGTTCCCTATATTGATTCTGCGGGGATAGGCGCGTTGGTTGGCGCCTACGTCAACCATCAGAAAGACGGGCGCAGCCTGGCGCTGGTGGGCGTCACGAACCGCGTGCGCGATGCCTTGAAAGTGACGCGAGTTGAGCAATTCTTCCAGTTTTATGACACGCAGGCAGCCGCAGAACTAGCGCACGCATAAGACTTTCGTCGACTCTTCTTAGCCCCCACTTTCGGGCCACATCCCTCGATGGCTGAGCGCCGTAGTTTGGACTTCGCCTGTCCGAAAACGACACATTGTGTCAGGTTCGGGATTACTCGTGGGTACCAAGGGCACTCAGGCCCGAACCCACCCCCTACAGTCCTTCCTGCAACTTCCGATATCCAAGGGGGTTAATACATCCAGACGGGGATTGGGGATCGTACTAAAGAGCTAAGGCAAATACGGCAGCAGAATTGCATGCAACTAACACAACTGCCGATGAGTCTAATAGCGTAATTGCAGCACGAGGTCGGAATCGGAGGTGATGACGGCCATGATCGACAAAGCGATGAACGACAAAGATAGATTCACCATGACCGAACTGGCGGCTTTGCGGAACGACTTGCTCCAGGGGGGCATGATCGATTCGTACGAAGCAGCAGAGTTGCTCCAGGTATTTTTGATGGGCCGTGGGTACGGGGTTTCGCCAAAAGCGGCGCTGGACGCTGCTGGCCGAGTCGAAATGGCCGGCTGTGCCCTGCCAGTCCTCCAGCACGAATTGGAGAACCTGGCGATGGTGATGTAAAGGATCGAGTAGCGGTGATTCCACGCGAATGGAAATAGTTGAACACAAGAGCTGAGTGAAACTGCTCAGCAGATTGGGTTGAAAGCCTCGGGGGCGAGGACGGGGATTCAGTAAAACGACATTCTGGCTCGACGATCGAAACAAGACCGAGCGAACCAGCTCCACAAAAGGATAGCCGGGCAAACCAGCCCGGCTTTGTGGTTTTTAGAGGACACTCAGTCCCCATCTCTTTTGGCTGGGCTATGCGGGCAGGACCGTGGGGTCATTGCGACACAGAGGACCCGCAGGCAGCCAGATTATCTTCGTAAGCCAACTTTCCCGGGAAAGAGGGTCGCGCCCAGCGGAAATAATCCTTCTCGGAAGATCAAGAGATTTACAAACGGGCATACTCCATCGATGCAGTCTTAACTTCACAAGTCTCACCCTCTCACCCCTCTGCCGCCTCGAGTAGATCTTTCATGCGGCGCAGCTCCGCTCGGAGTTGCTTGCGGCCCATTTCAGTTAGCTGGTAGGAGTGCTTTCGTCGCGAGGCATCGCCCTTATTGAAGCGACGGATCCACTTGCTCTTCAGGAGCCGACGGAGGGCACCGTAGATTGTGCCTGTACCGAGAAGAACCCGGCCACGCGTCAGGACTTCAACCTGTTTCATCATGCCGTAGCCATGCTGCGGCGTCCCACACAAGCTGAGAAGAATCAGGAAAACTGGTTCCGTCAGTTGTCTACTCATGGTTCAATCGCATGGATTGAATCAGGGGTTCGTCGGCTTCATCGAACAACAACGGAACGAGATTCCCTCGGCGCATCCGTGCCGAACGCAACGGGAAATATAGGACGCTCAGAACGATGACGAGGGTGATAAAGACCGCGGGCCGTGGTGCGCTTGACTCGAGGTGTGCAATGCCCGGTACTACCACGCCAAAGAGAAAGAGGTATCCTGCCAGCAACTCCCAGAAATTGCGACGGCCCGGCACGTAGGAGCACGTAAACGGGACCTTGTGCCACTCATTCAGGCGAAACTCGACCAGCAACAACGTCAACACAGCTACCAGCAAGAGGTGAGATAGGGCCAAGGGCAACCCCAGCAGCAGCACTTCAACCGGCGTCGTGCCGAGTATTACGATTGCGAGCGCCCAAAACATCAGCGTTTCGGCGCTGTCTAGCATCTCTCGTCGAGCGCCACTCTCTGCCATTCTGAAGACCCAACTGGCCTTTTCGTTAGACGGCAGCTGAAACACATAGCTGAGCGCAGAAACTAGAACGGCGCCGAGGAAAAGGGGAACCGCGAGAATGCTTTCCAGTTGCAAACCGCTCCATGCTTTTCCGCTGTGGAGATGGGCGATCACGCCGGAAGCGCCTGTCCGCAATGCGAAGACGCCGCCCAATGTCAGCCAGAAGCCGATCATCAAGCGGTGATAACGACTTCTTCGCAGAGTGTGGATCGCGAATCCTACCGCTGCCTGCTCGGGCGCCTTTTTCACTAGAAGTTGGGGCAGGAAGCGATCGCACTGGTCGAGTAAAGACCTCCGATTCGAGCCCCCGCTCTGATCGGCCACTCGCGTGGCATGGCGCCGATAATTCAGCGAATACGTCGCCACTACGACTGCCGCAGCCGCTCCGATCGCCAGAATTGCCGCGTTCCTCTGTTGCATCCAGTAACCGTCCCTCGCGCCGAGCAGGGTCTGATACAGACCAAGGAACCAGGCTGGTGGAAACGCCATCAATGCGCGGGGCTTGGTGGCAACCGCTTCACTCCAATTCGGGATATCCAGAACATACGGAACTGCGCCGACCACAGCGGCAGCCAGCAAGGTCTGGATCAGCACTGAAAGGCGTTCGAACACGCGCGACGATAATGCATTCATCAACGCTCCCTGAACCGCGTTCAGCGCAAGAAAAGCAAATATTCCGGCCCCGAGGTTGGCTGCCGCGTGCGACAGGACATACTGCAATCCAAACGATGGTCTCTGCCATCTGCCGGATGTGAGCAGGGGAAAAAAGATAATCGCCGCAAAATTCAGAATCAGAATAACGGTAACTACAGTCACGAAGGCAGAGAGAAAGCGAGCGACCAAGACCTGATACATCCGGATCGGTAAAGGCTTCAGGGCCAGATAATCCTCCCGCGTGGGGTATAACCTCTGCCACAGAAAGATGCTCACCCCCCCCGCGACAATCATTGAAAGAGAAATTAAGAAAAGCCGGTCGGCTTGCACGGCTGCCAAGTAGATGTCGGCCGTGTCACGACCCTGGAGGTATTCGTACTTCTCAATGTAGATCCTCAGAATCAGCGGCTCCAAGCAAGCGAGTGCCGCCAATACGGTGATTACCAGCCTACGGACTTGGTCAGAGGAAGTGAGATCGGTGGCGAACTGCTGAGCAAAGAAGTGGCGCAACAGTTCGAATTGGGCGCCATGTGTCTCGCCTAGCCACATCCGCATCTTCGTCCAAATCATGACCTAGCCACCGTTCATCACTGCGATCACGCGTTCCGCGATTGCAGAGGTATCATCAGGAACCGCGAGTTGAGCGAAAACCAACTCCAGAGAAGGGCTTGCCTGCAATTCTCGCAAACGCTCGACAGTGTCGTAAGCGACTATCTTTCCTTTGTAAAGAATTACAACTTCCGAACAGATTTTTTCGACTACCTCCAGAACGTGAGAGCTGTATAGGATGACTTTTCCCTCGCGGGCAAGAGCCTTGAGCAGGTTGCGCAGCACCAGAGCAGCCCCAACATCCAAGCCCGAAAACGGCTCGTCTAAGACGAGCACATCGGGATTGTGCAATAGGGCGGCCGACAATAAAATCTTCTGCCGCATCCCCTTTGAATAGTTCAGCAGCAATTCGTAGCGCGCATCGTTGAGTGAGAACGAGTCGATGAAGGCATCGATCTTTTTCTCTAAAAGCCGGCGTGGAATGGAATGTAACCGTCCCACCAGCCGCAAATATTCTGGGCCGGTAAGATGGGGGTAAATGTGGGGTTCTTCTGGCACGTACCCTAGACGTCGCGGGAACTCGGGGCTTCCTTCGTGGACTCGCACACCGTCAAAACAAATCTGCCCGGCGGAGGGCTCGATTAGTCCGACCATCATCTTCACGGTTGTGCTTTTGCCCGATCCATTGGGCCCCAGATACCCGAGAATCTGACCTCGGCGAATGTGGAAAGTTAGGTCTTGCACCGCTGGAATACCGCCGTAGCGTTTTGTCAGGCCAATTGCTTCCAGCATCCTGAGACCGATTCGAACGAGTGCCCTAGAACACGAGAGGGTTGGCGAAAGCGACCCAAAGGAACCCGCACATCAGTCCCATCGCAAACAGCCCAGAAACCATAAATATAGCTGCGATCTGACGTTTACTTGAAACGGTTTCCCAAAGAGATTCGCGAGCGACGCAGCACCAAACACATAACTGTCCGAAACGCCCGTTCCGCTCGCGAGCTTTGCGCAGTTGGAACGAGAACACTTCGAGCATCTCGTCGCCGAATTGGAGACGCATGTCCGCTGGATAGGAGCACAGGAGGGCGGAGTAAAGTCGTTCGCTGAACGAGTTAGGCATGGCGTCACGCTCCCTCTTGCAGCAAAGTGTTGTGACAGTGGACTAGCTTTACTAGCGCATCCATCCGGCTGACCTCGCACGTGAAGAGGAGTCGCCCATTTCGAGTCAGGCGATACAGCCGACGCCTGCCTCCGGACTCGGCATCGGATTCTTTGATCAGCGACATATCCAGCAGACGCTTTATGGTCGAGTATAGAGTGCCTGGGCCCATGCTGAACTTACCGCCGGAAAGTACATCGATTTCCTGCATGATCGCATAGCCATGTTTCTCGCCTTGGGCCAATGAAAATAAGATGAAGAAAACCGCGGGTGTGAGCGGCTGCAATTTCCGCACATCGTCGGGAAGATGGTCCGGCTTGGGCGACATGAGAGCCTTCTATATCTGTTATTGATATATCACTCACTGATGTATGTGTCAAATGGGTTTTTGGGGGCAGCAGGGCGATTGATTAAAGCCCGCCAAAAGTAGTTGTACATACATTTTTGTACATTAAAGTGTTCCTATAGGAACGCTTTTGTGATTTTAAGCAAGGCGCTGAATTTGTAAGTTATTCATAACGCAGGCTCTCGACGGGATCTAACTGCGAGGCGCGGGTCGCGGGGACGGTGCCGAAGATGATTCCAACGATTGACGAGACAATGATGGCGATGATGGCCGACAGGCCCGAAATTGGGAAGTGGTAGTCGGTAAAGAAGCGCACCGAAAATGGGAGGGCAAGGCCGGCGACGATGCCGGTGACGCCTCCGGTAAGTGAGATCAAGATGGCTTCGGCGAGAAATTGAAACCGAATCTCGCGGGTCGTGGCGCCGATCGCCTTGCGTATCCCGATCTCGCGAATGCGCGAAGTCACCGTAGCGAGCATGATGTTCATGATGCCGATGCCGCTGACCAGCAGAGTCACGAATGCCACGAGCATCAGAACGACGGTGAGAGCGTCGGCGATTCGCCCCGCGACCGACAAAAGCTGCGTCAAATTCTGCACGCTGTAGACCGATTCGGCTCGGTGGCGCGACTGCAAGACGCGTTTGATCGCCGCCGTGGCGGGAATAACATCTTGCGGGCTAGCTGCAGAAAAATAAATCTGGTAGACCGCAGCACTTGGAGTGAAGAAGCGGCTGACCGTATAGGGGATCAGCATCGTGTCTTCCTGAATTTCGGATTGCCCGAACGTATCGACGCTCTCCTTAAAGACTCCGATCACAGTGAAGGGCAATCCGCCGCTGAGTTTGATGATTTGGCCAATCGACGCTGCAGGGCTTCCGAACAGCTTCTTCGCCAGCTCATCGGTGATGACGCCGACTTTGTTGCGGCCGGCGGTGTCCTCGGAATCGAAGAAGCGTCCGGCGAGAACGAATAGATTGCGCACCCTTCGGTACTCGTAGTCAACGCCGAGGACAAGGATGTCACGCTGCCTGCCTCCGCCAACGCTGATGCGATCGTTGAGAGCAATCGTCGGAGAGGCCGCGACAACGCTGGGCACTTGCTCACGAACCGCTTTCACGTCGTCAACAGTCATCGGATCGGGCGTGGAATCGATGCGCTGCAATCCTCCCTGGTAGTCGGCATAAATCATGTTCGCGCCGATGGATTGAATCTGCCGCAGGATGTATTGCTTCCCTGTCATGCCAATCGTGACGACAAGGATCACCGATGCGGTACCCACTGCCATGGCCAGCGACGTCAGCGTGAATTGAAGTTTGTTGCTGGAGAACGCGTCGTAAGCGAAATTGAGGATCTCGCTGAGGCCGATCGTGAAGCGCCGTTGAGTTGTGACCGGTGAAGATGTGGCAATTGCCATCGTGAGTAGTTAGATGTTAAACCCCATTCTGCGGACCCTGCAATGCGGCTTGGGGTGCGGACTCTGGGATGCAGGATCAGGGTTGCGTTGTGTGCCGAATGCCTAGTTCTTGTGGCTATCCTTCAATAGGCCGAGGCGAATTAGGCTTTCTGCCGTTGCGATAATGGATTCCTCGTTCGACCGCGGCTTCCAACCGAGCACTCGAATCGCCTTGTAACTACTGGCGTTCTTCTGTTTGCCCAGCTCCGGCAGGATCTGCTTAATGGCGGGATCCCAAAGCGAAGCAAGGCGCACGAGCGAATCGGGCAGTTGCCGCGTTGGAACCCTATGCGCAGCCTCGCCCAAGTGGTCCTTAAGGACCCTGGCGAGATCTTGCATCGAAATAAAATTCCCCGCGACGGCGAGAAAACGCTCGCCATTCGCGTCTGGATGAGTCATCGCACGGATGTGCAAGTCCGCCACGTCACGCACATCGACCGCGCCAAAGCACAAATGCGGGAGACCGGGAACGGCGCCGTCCATAAGACGTTGCACCAGCAGAATCGACGTGGAATAGTCTGCTCCAAGCACCGGGCCGAACACGGCGACAGGGTTCACGACTGAAAGTTGCAGGCCGCGCGCTTCGTGATCGATGAAATCCCAAGCCGCACGTTCAGCGAGCGTTTTTGACTTTGCGTAAGGGGCGACGACGCCTTCGCCGTCGGGGTCGGTCCAGTCTCCCTCGTTATAGGGCTCGGTTTGCGGCGGGTGGCCGTAGCCGATCGCGGCGAAAGATGAAGTCAGAACCACGCGCTTGACGCTCGCTGCACGAGATGCTCGCAATACTCGCAACGCACCCTCGCGCGCGGGAACGATCAATTCGTCTTCATGCTTGGGCAGAGTCTCCGGAAACGGGGAGGCCACGTGTAGAACGTAATCGCAGCCAGCGACGGCTTGCGCCCAGCCGGCATCGTTCTCGAGATCGGCGGCAAAGAAAGACAAGCGGCCGTCCGGCTCCGCGCCGCCAACTTTCAATAATGCGCGCACGTCGGGCTCGCGCCTCAGATTGCGCACCGTCGTCCGGACCTGATGTCCCGCTGCCAAGAGTTGAAGAATCGTGTGACTGCCGATGAAACCAGAACCGCCCGTAACCAGAACCGTACTCATCTTTTAAATCGACCCGCTTTCAATAACTTGTTCTGAATCAACCTGGAAATTAGACCGTTGGCTGATCGAGAACGATTCAAAGAAAGCTAGGCTGGCGCTTGCTGACGGCTCGTGCCGCCTGCCACGGCGATTGCCGCAAGAATTACGATCAGCGGATCGACGGGACGAAAATAATAAGTCTCCGGATGCGAGATGTAATACGGGAAAGGAAAAACGAGCAAGATGATGGCGAAACGAACAGCCGTCGCGGAATCGCGATGAAAGAGGCGCCACAATCCGAACAGGCCGAGCAAAGTCATGGTCGTATCGAGAAAAATGTTGGGCGGATCAAGCGGCTCATCTTTCAAATAGGCGCGATCGAAGCTCCAGTAACCGGTCCACATGTAGAGGATGCGGCGTCCGGTCATCCATAGGAACCACACCGGGTGGGCGTGGATATAGACCTTCGCCTGTTGCATCTTGTGATCCATGTAGGCGATCTCGCCGTCGCGCTCGTATTCCGAAAGCTCGGCGTCGCTATGATTAGGATGCAAGCTGCTGTTGACCCAACGCTGGGAGTAACCGTTGTTGCCGATGTAGAGCTCGAGTCCGAAGCCGCTGCGAACGGGAATAAATTTGTGGAAGAGTTCGTAGTTGCGGACGAGCCATGGAGACATTACGGCGAGAGCGGCCAGTGCGGCCGCGGCCATTGGCACCTTCCACGGGCGGTTCATGCGATAGCGGCGGTAGATGGTCCACAGGCCGAGCAGTGGGACGACGGACAACACGACCGGTTCGGTCAGCGCCGCGATGCCCCCAAAGAGGCCGAAGAAAATCCAGTCGCGGGTGCGCGTTGAATTTTCCAGACGCCAGGCCCACAAGAACAAGCAAGCGAGTTCCAGCGTGACGAGGCAAGTAGACCACGCCCAGTCTGCGCCGTAGTAGATGCCGTAGGGTGAGAACGCCCATCCCCAGCCGGCCCATTTCGCGACGCGATCTCCGAAGGCCTGCTTCGCGAGAAGAAAAACCGGGATGCAGGTTAGCGCCGAAAACAGGCTATTCAACGAGAGCGCTGTGAGGATGGAGGCTTTGGTTTCGATTCCGAAGATCTTGAAGATTCCTGCGAGAAGATACGAGTACACAGGCGGCAACAGTGCCGACGCGCCAGTGGGCGCGAATGGACCTCCGAAGCCGTGTCCGGAGGCAATGGAGCGTGCGATAAGTCCGAATGCCCAGTGTTCGAGGACGAAAGGATCGAGCCAGTCGCGATAGACAAACGGGATGACAGCCAGACGGATCGCGAGGGCAACAAGCACCATCCAGAGATACGGCTGGGTGCGCGATGTCGGGGACGGTGATGTGGGCATTCGCTTGGGTAGAGTCGGCTCGCTGAAACTGTCAGTATAACTGGCAGACTCGCACTTGATCGTTGGCATACAGGCAGGCCATACCTTCGGGATGCGTGATCGAGAATCCGACGTCTGCACGAGAAAGGACAATCCACGTCACGCCGAGATTGTTTTTCAGGCGAGTGAAATCTGCTGGCCGAAAATCTTTCCAGCCATTCAGCGCTGTAACTTCCTTCAGCCAGCGTGGTGCGAGACGAGGAACGCGGGCGGCCATGCCTCCGTCTTTCTCATAGTCGGCGAGAGCGCTGCGCTCCGCCAGAGCGCGGAAGCCATGGGCATCCTCGCCCGGGAGCGATTCGTAGTGGGGATCGAGCGCGAAGAGTGCATCCGTTGGAGTATTGGCGCGAATCCAGGTAAAGCCTTGCAGCCACGGATTGCTCGGCATTATCCATGGCATCTCGAAGTGCTCTGAGGCGGAATACATTTGTCGCTGCGCGTAAAACATACCGGCAGCGAGCGGAATGAAGAGCAGCAGCCAGCGATAGAAACTTCTCTGAAGAACGTACCGGCCGAGCATTCCGCCGACGATCAGGAAAAATAACAGATAGAGCAGATGCAGGTAGCGCATGGGCTCGAAGGGTCGCAAGCGCTCGAGACCTGGCGGAAGCATGATCGCAAGGCCGACGATCATTTGAAATACGCCGTAGTAAATCAAGGTTGAAGTTAGCGGCAGTAGCGCGGAGCCGTCGCTGGGCTCTCGCTGTGATTGCAAGAATTGGCGAATGGCGAAGAGGAGAGCCAGCGGAGCGAAAACTCCCAACCATTCATACCAGTGCCAGCGGGTGAGGAAATAAAATCCGCGCGTAGCGGCGGCCTGTCGCCAGGCGTCGGAGGCGGGCTCGAAGAGCCATCCTAAAGGAACGAGGGCCGCGGCGATGCGCGCCACCGATTTCTGCCTGTCCCCGCGCAAGGACCACCACAGGATCACGCAGAAGGAAATTCCAAAGCTGGCCATGATGGCATGGATTGAAAAAGCGATAGCCAGGAAAAGCCCGGCGAGCCACGGCCGCCGGTCGAGGATCGCAACAATGGCCGCCAGAATCGCAACTGTCGCGAGTGTTCGCGGATGAAGATACTGATCGGCAAGATTGATGGCGATTCCCGGCAGAGGTAGCGTCAGCAACGAAGCAACCAAAGCAGTCGCAGCCCACTGGGTTTCCGGGGTTGAGAAGCAGCGGCTGGCGATTCGCCAGCAACCGTGCAAAAGGAAAAAGATGGCGGCGATCTGCCACAAGAGGATGATCCACGCGACGGGCAAGTGGGTCAGGCGCGCCGAAAAAGCGATCAGCTTATCGAAGATTGTCGCTTGAAATTGCAGTCGGAAAAAATCGGAATCGTGCGGGAAGAGAGCAGGATTCAGATCGCGTTTGATGGCCGCGAGATAGAAGGAATCATCCTCGAGGCCGGGATGGTAGCCCATCAGCACAAAAGCAAATACGGTCAACCAGGCGAGGACGAGCACGTTTCGGGCGGAGAAATCGTCGTGGCCGATTCGTTGCGCGGAAGAGTTGGGGCTTGCTTGCATTCCAGTCGGGAACGCCGGAGACGTTAAACGGTGTGTCCGGATTCCGTGCGAGGAGCGTAGTAGGTTTCGCGTTCGTCTTCAAGTTTGCGGCCAATGTCGCTGAACCGCGGCAGATGGATGAGCCCCATCTTTTGAAGAGCAAATTGCAGGGTGGTGGCCAGCACGCCGAAGCCATATTTCACGCTGCGGCGAAAATTGATTGACGAAGCTTCCTTGAAGTATTTCGTCGGGCAGGAGACTTCTCCAATGCGGAAACCGAAATGTACGCACTGGGCAAGCATCTGGTTGTCGAAGACAAAGTCGTCGGAGTCTTCAAGCAGTGGCAGTTCAGTGAGAACTTTGCGGCTGAAGGCGCGGTATCCGGTGTGGTATTCGGAGAGCTTGACGCCAAGAAACAGATTCTCGAAAGCAGTGAGCGCGCGGTTGGAAACGTACTTGTATAACGGCATGCCGCCGAGCAGGGCGCGACCGCCGATGATGCGGGATCCGAGGACGACATCGTACACATCGTAGGCGACCATGCTGGCCATCGCGGTGATGAGCAGCGGCGTGTACTGGTAATCGGGGTGAAGCATGATGACGACGTCGGCGCCGGAAGACAGGGCTTCGCGATAGCAAGTCTGTTGGTTGCGTCCGTAGCCGTAGTTGCGGTCGTGCTGGAAGACAAGCAAGCCGAGACGGCGGGCCACTTCTACAGTGTTGTCGCTGCTGTTGTCGTCGACGAGGATGCAGATGTCAACGAGCTCGGGAACTTCCGCGACGGCGGCTTCCAGGGTCTTGGCCGCGTTATAGGCGGGCATGACGACCGCGATGCGTTTGCCGTTAATCATGGGAGACTGGCTTTAGTTTAACTGAAGGGTGGCCGTCGATTGCTGGTTGCTGCCTAGCTGACGCATTACTTTCGTGCACACGACTTCAAAACCCTGACCAGAGGGGACACAGGGTTTCACAGAGGAGAATCTGCTTCCTCTTACTTCATGTTGTCGAGGATCGATCCCACGATTCCGCCTACCACGCCGCCTTCCACTGTGCGTCTGGTGGCTTCGCGCGGGATGTAGCGCTCGATCGCGTGGGCCAGCTTGGCGATGGGAAGGGTTTGGAGCCAGATTCTCCCCGGGCCGGTAAGCGAGGCGAGGAAAAGTCCGTCGCCGCCGAAGATCATGTTCTTGATGCCGGGCACGGTGGTGATCTGGAAGGAGACACTGGCTTGGAATGCGCCAACGTGGCCTGGATGAACGCGCAAGGTCTCTCCGGGTTGAAGATCGCGGACGACGAGTTCACCGGAGAGTTCCAGCCAAGCCGTGCCTTGTCCGCTGAGTTTTTGCAGGAGGAAGCCGTCGCCACCGAAGATTCCTGCGCCGAGCGATTGCTGGAAAGCAACGCTGATCAGAATCTGCGGAGTAGCGCAGAGGAATCCATGGCGATGAATCATGTACTCGTGACCCGGAGCAACCTCGACGGGAACGATGTGGCCGGGGAGTTTGGTAGCGAAGGCCAATTCTCCCGCGGCGCCAAAAGCGCGATATTCCGTCATGAAGATCGATCCGCCGCCCGCGACGCGCTTGAGAACTCCGAAGAGACCTCCGCCGCCGGCAAACTGGGTATGAGTCGTCATCTGGATCGAGCTGCCCATCCAGGAGAGCTCACCGGCTTCGGAGATGATGGAATCGTTAGGCTCAAGGGCGAATTCCAGAACAGGCATGGTTGTCCCGGTGATGCGGCTCTGCATGGTAAGTCTCCTGAATTCAGATCGGCGAGATTAGGGTTTAAGAAGTCGAACGGTCAGAGTATACATCGGCTGCGTCGCTCACCGAGTGTCCCTCCGGGAGCGAACAAAACCGTTCCCCAAAGGGGCACAGAGGGACACATGGGGGAAAAAACTGCTACGTTGCGCCTCATGCGGCATTGGCGCGCGGGACACGGGTTTTGGGCACGTGCGAGATTGGCTTCTCGTGGAGCAGTAGCTCAGTTGCCTGCACGCGGCGATTGCTGTGGAACCAGCGCTGGACCACGTTGTCACAGAGGAAATTAGCCAGCGCGAGGATGCTCATGCCTTGATGGTGAGCCATCCAGGAGCGGACAACCTGGCCGGTGCGCCGGACTTTGTCAGCGGGACCAAAGTCGATGGCTTCATAAAAGCCGTAAGGCCCGAACCAACCGAGGCGATCCATCCGATGCAGATTGCGCAGGGCTTCCGTCGCGTTGACGGTGAGTCCGAGGAACGTAGAGTAGGGCGAGATCACGAGCAGATTTAGTTCGCCCTTCATCATGGCAAGCTGAGGAACACCGAACGCGTGGTACTGGTAGTTTCCGGATTCATCGAGCTTGTAGTACGCCGATTCGGAAATTCCCCATGGAACGCCTTTGCGATTTCCGTAGGTCTGCTGAAAGTCGACGACGGCAATGCGGCTGCGATCCAGCAGCGTGTTGGCATAGGAACGCATCCACAGTGTCGGCATCAGGTATTCGAACATTGTGCCCGTCCATGAACGCAGCACGGGATTGCCGTTCGTAAGCGTATGGGTTCGGCCCATGCGGAACCAGGTTTCCTGCAGGACATCCTCTTTGGCGACGGCAGCAAAGACCGCGGTGCGGGATTCGGTAGCAAGAAGGTCGTAGCAGGCAGGCTCAAGCTTTTGGGTTTCAACATTGAAGCCGACGGACATCAGCTTGCGGCGCGGGTTCAGCAGGAAAGTGAAGTCCATCGCCTCAGCGAGCTCCCCGGCTTCAGCTGCGATGTTGCGCAACGTTTCGATCAGACGCAAGGCATTGGCGCGAGCTTGCGGCAACATGGCCTGCAAATTCTCGTAGAGTCCGCGTTCACCTCTGGCGATCGAGGGGAGTGCGCGATCCAAGCGAGCGTGCAAGTCGTCGATGAAGATCGGCAATTGTCGCAGCGACGGATTCCCTTCGAGTTCGGGTCCGATATTGATGTCATTGCGCACGGACGAGAATTCCGGAAGCTCCCACGGAACGTAGGAGCGAACGAGATCCTGAATTCCCTGGATGCGGGCGCGAGTTTCGCGTTCGAACCATTCGATTTCAGCAGCTTCGTTCGGCTTTTCTCCCGAAGGTTGGGTGTCATCAGCGCCTTCGAACAGATTCACCAGGGCCGAGAACCACTTTTCCGTTTTGAGTTCGTCTTCGCAGCGGGCAAGGTGCTTGCGAGGGAACGCCTTGAGATCGGCCAGCGCCCGAAGGTGATCAAGGAGGCCCTCCGCCAAGCTCGATTGCAGCAGAGGCAACTTGATCCGAGCGAGTAGTCCTTGCTGAAGCGTCCACAATGAGGCGACCAAGTTGCCGCTATCGACGGAGGAAACGAAACGCGGAGTGAGCGGCTCTAAGGTGCGCGTGTCGTACCAGTTGAGAATATGACCGTGATGTTTCGGAATATTGGAGAGCGTGGCTACTGTGCGCTTTGTGTGGTTCGCGAGCTCGGGCACCGTGAGGTATCCAAACTCGCAAGCGACCTGCTGCGCGTTGAGGAGCATCCCGAGATTGGTCGGAGAGACGCGAGCAGCGACCGCGGGTGGCTCTTCTTGAACGTTGTCGGGGATCAGCCAGTGATGCTCCTCGGTGCAGAATTCAGCGTAATAGCGCCATGTGTGTAATGCGGAATTCCGCAGGAATAGAATTTCTTTTCGCGGCAATTCCTTCCGAGGTACGCCGGTGGGTCGATTCAACCAGATCGAGACGAACTTGCTCGACGCCCACAGTAGAAGAATCGGGACAGCGACGATCAGAGAAGAAGGCTGGATCCACCACACAAGAGCGCCAAGAGCAACGGAAAGAACAGGGATCCAGTTGAGGTAGAGGTCCGCAGGGCCAAGTCGTGTACTGAGTTCGGCCTCCGCAGCGGTCTCCCACTCGAGAAGACGTTCACGAGTGAAAGATTTGCGAACAATCGCGCGTACGACTGCGTTGAGCGAGAGCAGCGTCTGATGAGCAAGGAAAATCAGCGTGAGGGTTGAAGTGATGATGGTGGTCAGGAAGGCTTGTACGGCATCGCGAGCGACCGTAACTTTGTCTTCGACGATCGCCTTAATCGCGCCGAAAATCACCTGGAAAATGGCAGGAAGGAAGAGCAAGAAGACGGTAGCGAGAGTCCACCGAACCGGGCGAACGCCAGGAGCGAGCCAGCCGAAGACGAGAAGAATGAAAGTTCCCGGCTCGACGAGGCTGCGGCGTAAGTTGTCGAGAATCTTCCAGCGGGAAATCAGCGAAATTGGATTGGAAACGCGGGCACCGGCTTCGTCCGGTACGTCGGAAAGCAGCCATCCGGCAATCTGCCAATCGCCTCGCAGCCAGCGATGTTTGCGCCGATTGTAGGCGCTATAGTGCGAGGGGTAGTCCTCGATGACTTCAATGTCGCTGGCCAATCCTGCGCGCGCATAGGCGCCTTCGATCAGATCGTGGCTCAGCAGTGCATTGCGCGGGAAGCGCTGATCGAGAACCTGGTGGACGGTGTCGACCTCGTAGATTCCCTTCCCGGTGAAGCTGCCTTCACCATACAAGTCCTGATACGCATCGGAAATGGCGCGAGTGTAGATGTCGAGGCCAGTCTGGCCGGCATAGATCGCAGCCAGGCGGGAACGAACAGTGCTGAGGACGCTCACGCCGACGCGCGGTTGTAGGATGCCGTAGCCGGCTACGACGATGTTTTTGTCGGGATCGATGATCGCTTGATTTAAAGGATGCGATAGCGCGCCGACCATGCGGTGCGCCGATCCGCGAGGAAGTTCAGTATCGGAATCGAGGGTAATGACGAACCGAACTTTGGAGAGAATCGAGAGGTCTCCGATTTTTATCGGAAAACTATCGAACTCGCCGCGGAGAAATTTGTTCAGGTCCATCAGCTTGCCGCGCTTGCGCTCCCAACCCATCCAGCCTTTCTCGCGCGGATTGTAGATGCGATGGCGATGCAGCAGGAGAAAGCTGCCCTTTTTCTCCGCCGCATACTTCTGGTTGAGCTCCTGAATGAGCGAAGAGCAAAGCTCAATCAAAGGATTTTCTTCGCTCGCGCGGTGATCGGAATCCGCCAAGTCTGAAAGCAAGGCGAAGTGAATGTTCGGATCGTGATTGCCGAGATAGCGGACTTCGAGGTCCTCGATCAGACCGTGAACCTGCTTCTCGTTCAGAAGGAGCGTGGGGACGGCAACCAGAGTCACGCAATCCGTCGGAAGACCCTTCGAGTAGTCGAGCTTGGGCAGAATTTCGGCGGGAAGCACTTCGGTGATGATGGAGTCGATGATCTGGATAGCACACTGCGAACCGGGAAACAGGAACAGCAACATCGCCATCAAGATGAGCAGTGGCGAGCTGTCGCGAGTAGTCACGTACAACAGGGTCGCCGTAATGATGGAGAGGGTGAGGATGGCGATCCCGGGCAGAAAAAATTCATCGGGATGGCGCCACATCCAGGCGCGAATCTGGTTCAGAAGAGTTAACCTGGCGCCAATTCGTTGCGCAAGAAGTTCGCGACCCTCGGCGACGAGATAGTAGCCGATGTGAGATTCACGATAGGAAATCCGCGGATCGGGGTACACACGGGACTTGGCTTGCTGCGCGAGGAGCAAGGCCTCCTGAGCCACTTTGATCTCGGTGAAGTCCGACTGCGCTGCCAAGGCCGCCACTTTCTTGCGATAAAGATGGCGGCTATCTGGATCCATGCGAGCGTAAACACCCGCCGGGTCCTGGCGGAGAACGTCGCCGAAAAGAATCAGCGGTTCAAGAAATTCATGCCAAGACGTCTGGCTGACTTCGCGCAGACTCTGAATACAAACGCCGACCTCGGTCGACGGACCATCGGGCTGATCGACTGCTTTGCGTCCGCGAGCCGCAATTTCTTCGAGTAATACAAGCTTCAATCCGGCGCTTAACACCGTGAATTCGCGGAGTTCCAAAGGCGTGGCGCGCTGGTACCCGCGGCAGTAAGAAATGAAGGTTTGATCCTGATAGTGGTAGGACGTCTCGCGAAAGTATCCCTGGGCGAAGGCGAGAATGCGCGGCAGCACGTCGGCAACAGAGCTGCGGACGTGCGGGAGTTTTCGGAGGAGCTTGAGATCGCCCTGAACGGTCGACAACTCCGAGTACACCAGCGAGGAATTGTCACGGAGCCAACGAGCGTCGTCGGTGAGAGGGCCCTTCTTAAAAGAGGCATCGACCGCGGCGAGAACTGGAAAGAGCTTGCTGCGGACCGCGCGAACACGCTTGTCGAAAACATGAGAGGAAGGCACGCGCGGCAGCCAGGGCAATTGCGAGGCGATTCGTTCCGCATTGGCGTAAAGAGTGTCGAATTCCGAGGACTCGCCCGACATGGTCTGGGTGCGGATAACTTCGGCGAGGACGGGCTTGTCGTGAGTGTTGAGCGGCATGGGGTCCCTTATCGATAACTGGCGGCTTGCATTTCGAACATCTCGGCGTACCGGCCGCCGAGGTGAGTTAATTCGTCGTGCTTACCTTCTTCGGCGATGCGGCCGTTTTCGAGCACTATGATGCGATCCGCCATGCGAACAGTGGAGAATCGGTGCGAAATAAACAGCGCCATCTTGCCGGTCGTAAGTTCGGCAAAGCGCTTGAAAACTTCGAACTCGCTGCGGGCGTCGAGGGCCGCGGTTGGTTCGTCGAGGATGAACAGTTGGGAATTACGCAGATAGGCACGAGCGAGCGCGAGTTTTTGCCACTCGCCGCCCGAGAGATCGACGCCACCTTCGAAGCGTCGACCAAGCATCTGATCGTACTTTCCGGGAAGACGGGCGATCACTTCATCGGCCAGGCTTTTCTGCGCGGCATCCTGCAAGCGGGCGAGGTCTTCTACTTCATCAATTTTTCCGACCGCAATGTTCTCGCGCGCGGTCATTTCATAGCGCATGAAGTCCTGGAAGATCACTCCGATTTCGCGGTAGAGATCTTCGAGATCGTACTCGCGAAGGTCGATTCCATCGAGCAGGATCTGCCCTTCGGTCGGGTCGTACAAGCGCGTGATGAGCTTGACGATTGTGGTCTTTCCCTGGCCATTCTCGCCAATCAGGGCCACGCGCTCTCCAGGATGCAAGTGGAAATTCAGGTGATCAACGACAAGACGGCTGCTGCCGGGATACTGAAACGATACGTCGCGAAACTCGAATCCTCGGCGAATCGGGCGGGGAGCCGGAAGCGCGTTCGGTTTCGATTGAATCGTCGGCTTCATCTGGAAGAAAGCCAGCAAGTCGGTCAGAAACAGCGCCTGATCGGCGATCCCCGAGAGCGTGGAGAAAACCTGCTGGATGTTGCTGCTGGCCTGCATGATGGCAGTAATCAGGAAGTAAAAAGTGCCGATCGTCAGACGGCCGGCAACGGTTCGCCAGATCACGTACGCGTAGCCGCCGTAATATCCGCCGGTACTAATGAACGACAGGATGGAGCCGATGCCAAGACGCTTGCGCGCGAGCTCGACATCCTGCTCGTAAATGATGTCGGAAAGCTTGGCGAAGCGTTTGGTGAAAAAGCCTGCCAAGCTGAAAAGTTTGAGTTCCTTCGCCGCTTCTTTCGTAGCTCCCGCTTGGCGGAGGTAATCGAGCTGACGTTTGATCGGAGTCTGACGGAAGTTTTTCGCATAACCGAGAAATGCGAAGTGCGTTTCTCCGAGGAACGCCGGGACCACAGCCAGAACTAATAACAACATCAGCCAAGGCGAATAGAACATCACGGCAGCGGAGTAGGCGACCGCAGTAATGACCTGCAATTCGAGACGTCCGATGGACTGGATCATCACCAACCGGTCAGTAGCCTGCACACGCGCGCGTTCAAGACGGTCGTAGAAAACGGGATCTTCATAGGCGGTGACGTCCAGCTCAGAAGCGTGCTTCATCACTTCGATACTGACGTGCCGCGTGTATTTGTTTGCGAGGAGAGCGTCGGAGTAGTCGATCATGCGGGTGAGGATGCTGCCGAATACCGCGATGGAGAACTCCGCCAGAACCAGCCACCAGAGCCGGGTTGGGACGGCTTGGGTCTTTAAAGCGTTGGCTACGATGTCGATGATGAGCTTGGCGACATAGGTCAGGGCAAGAGGCAGCACAGCAGCAAGAACGCGCGCGATGATGCCGAACAACACGACACCACGCCCCGATTCCCAGACAATCTTGAGAACGGGCGGAACATTGCGCAAAGCGGAAAGGCGCTCGCGCCAGCTGCTCAAGAAGGTTTGCCGATCAGACATCGGTTAAAGCCTTTAGTTTCAATATATTGGATCGTTCCGAGAACGTACTCCATGGGGGACACGGCCGCCGTCGAGCTCCAGCGACTGGAGTTCACCGAATATACACCGGAAATCCCCTTCTTGAAACGCGTTCTTTGATGAAAAATCGATACTTACGGTTGGGCAGAATCCCGAGAGAGCCTCGAGAAGAGGGCTAATCTTTGACGAAACCGGCGCGCTCCATGCCGCGCTGGGCTTCCGGGGTCTTCATGAACGTGTTCCAGACGAAACCGGTCCTCAGATTTTCAGCCATAAGCATGGTGATGCCAGTGTCAATTCCGATCACGTCGTGGTCGTACCAGCCGGTGAGAGGATTGAAGGCATTCACAAAACCGTATTTGCTCCAAGCTGCCCCATAGCGGTTGCGGATGTTTTTCAGGACGCGAAGAGTCGCTTGGGGAGCGAAAGGCAGTGAACCACCGGTAGCGCTTGGAGTGATGGTTCCGTCGATCGGACCAACAGCCGGTGGACCTCCCCAAACGACATAGCCGTTTGGGCCGTCGGAGGCAGTGATGCCCCAGAGATCGTCGGTGTAATCCGGAAACTTCTTGCCGAGTTCGAGACAGAACCGGCGATGGACCTCGGTGGCGATCACGGAATTCTGGAAGTAATCCGCATACTTATCGCGCTTGCCGCGGAAATCGAACCACGCCTGCGAGTATTGATGGACGAATAACGGAGCGAACGACCCGATATAGCGCAGACCGTCGTATTCAAATGTCAGGCGCTTCCATGCATTCCAGGCTTCCGGCTTGAGAGGATGCGAGGAGGATCCCATGCCCAACAGGTACATCATCATCAATTCGCTGTAGTAATCCCAGCGAGATGCGAGAAAGCCAACCTCGGGAGTCCAGCCGTGGGAAAGCAGCGAAGTGTCTTCCGAGAGCCAAGTCCACTCGACGCGCTGGAAAATCAAGTTTGCCAACTGGGTGATGGCGGGATGTTTGAAGTGTTCGCGGCAGGTCAGAACACCACAGAGGAGAATCGCAGTGTCGACCGACGAAATCTCGGATTCCCAAACCCGCTCGCCGGTGTTGATGTTCGCCCAGTGATAGAAGAAACCGCGATGCTGCGGCAGTTTCTTCCACAAGAAATTGAGCGTGGCAAAAAGACGTTCCAACGCGGCGGCCCGCGTGATAAACCCACGCTGTTCGGCGATACAAAGCGCGGTCAGCCCAAAGCCGGTGGCGGCGATGCTGGCGACAAGCCCCGGGGTTCCACCTTGCAGATTACCGCGATCCTGAACCATGCCGGTCTTGGGATTCTGTTGCTCCCAGAAGAAAAGAAAACTGGCGGATTCTAGGTCGTTCAGGAATTGATCGTCTTCGGGTGAGAGACTGAATTGCCCGGGAGGAAGATCCTTTTCGTCTCTAAGGTTTTGAGGAGCGGACTGCGTGAGGGCGCGCGCGAGGGAAGGACGAGCCAGAGGCAAGCATAGGCCTGCGCCAAGCACCTGCCGCATCAGTTGCCGGCGCGACAATCGGTTAGCGTGAACGTCTGTCATCCGCGTCGTATTCTAGACAACAACGAGGGCAAGACGGCACCAGTAAGGATGCGGATTCGGGCACGATGGATGCCGTCGTCCTGACGCCCTGCGGTGCAGCCATCGTTGCTTAAATTACCATCATTCATTAATTTAAATCAGCGGACGTAACCGCGTTGCCGGTGTGAACCTTAAACGAACACTCGGATTCGGGCTAATCGTGATCGTCGTGATCGCACTAGCATTCGGCGCGGTCGCGTATTTCCGCTGGCGCAGCCACAGGATTATCGTCCTGCAGGGCGCGATCATGGTGAAGGATACCGACGTTCGCAAGCAGAGACCCATCGCCGGCGTCCAAGTCACGGCTATCGACAGTTTACAGATAGAGACGGTCAAGTCTGATTCATCCGGACTTTTTTTGATTCCATTGCACGAAGGAACAAAGCGGGGACAGCCGATCACGCTTGAGTTCCGGCATCCGGATTATTTCCTGCTGGACTTGCCAGAGTTCGTAGGCGACAAACTTTACGTGGTTCATATGGTGCCGCGGACGACGAGTGCAGCCAGCGAAGGCCGTCCACCAACCAACGTGGGCAACGTCACCGTACGATACACGGTGAAAACCGTTACCGACGCAAATATCGGAAGTGCTGTGAAGACGTTTCAGGTCGAGAATCAGGGAAACGTGCCGTGCAAAAATCAGCACCCGTGTTCTCCAGATGGAAAGTGGAAGGCAACGATCGGATCGACGACCCTGGATGCGGGAACCGGAAATGAGTTTCGCGATGCCCGAGTGTCTTGCATAGCGGGGCCTTGCCCCTTCACGAGGATTGAATCTGAGCACTCTAGCAAAGGCGGACAGATCATCGAGGTTTCCGCGCGCGATTGGTCGACGACGGCCACATTCCTGCTGGAAGCGGAAGTTCTGCACAACATGCCTACATCGGCCGCACATGAATTCTTCCCGGTCATTTTCGGGAGAGAGTTGAGTTTCACATTGCCCGCAGCGGTCGAGGGAGTAACGATCGAGGCGGACGTCGATCAGCAGCGAGTATTCTTCCCTCTCGGACCTGCTTTGATTCTCAGCTGGGCAAATTGCAGCGCGAGCGAGAACCCAGACCGGACGCGGGTTTTCCGCTGTGAATTGAAGCCGGGATATCAGTTTCGATAAGACCAGTCTTGCTAATAATCAGTCGGTGGAACCGATGGCGCTGCCGAGTTGTTCAGAAGATCCTGCATAATTCGTACACCTGAACTTGTTCCCACCAGATCGGCACCTGCCTCGAGCAATTCGCGGACTTGCTGCGCCCTCTTGATTCCACCGGAGGCTTTCACCCGGATGTAAGGCGGGGCCGCCTTCCGTAGGAAACGAATCTGCTCGGGCGTTGCTATGCCGACTGCTCCGCCACTCGCATTTTTCAGGTAGCTGACACCGGCGTCGATGCTGAGGGCAATCGCCTGTTCACGCTGCTGCTCAGTCAACAGTGGCAACTCCAGCATGATTTTTACCGGGATCTTGTCCGCGGCGCGCACAACGCCTGCAATGTCGTTGAAATATTCTTTCTCCATGCCGGAGAGCAGAAAACCAACATTCGGCATGAGGTCAATCTCCTGGGCACCGTCGTCGACCAACAGTTTGGCCTCATGCGCCTTTGCGGCGCTGGTCATCGTGCCGTAGGGAAAGTCGATGAATGAGGCGACCCGAATCTCCGTGCCGCGCAAACGTTCCGCGGTTCTCTTCACCCATGCGGGAGGAATCATGGCCGCTTGAAATTGATGTTGCTCGCATTCGGAGATGTGCGTTTCCCAGAGAGATTCCGTAAGAACGTTGGAGATCAGGGTGTGCTGGATCCGCCGAGCCAAGCTGCGCGCTTCAACGTCGGGGGACGATTGCTTCTCGTTAGGCACGTTGCTTCCCTTTGTGTAATTTCGTCTCCTTCGCGGTCAACTGGGAAGACTGAGCGCGGCAAACGCCTGCAGGCGCAGACATTACTTCCTTATCTGACCCGTTCCAATAACCTCGTACTTAGACGATGTCAACTCCGCCAGAGCGAAGGGACCGCGGCAGTGGAGCTTCTGCGTGCTGATGCCCATTTCAGCGCCGAAGCCAAACTCGGCTCCGTCGGTAAAGCGCGTCGAAGCGTTCCAGTACACCGCAGCCGAGTCGACGCCGCGCAGGAACTTGCGAGCGTTTGCCTCGTCTGCCGTAATGATCGAATCCGAGTGCTTGGTGGAATATTTGTTGATGTGCGCGATCGCATCATCCACATCGGCAACCACCGCGATGGCCATACACAGCCGCAGATATTCTTCGTACCACTCCTGCTCGGTGGTTGGACCGACAGCGAGCGAACCTGCAAGCGATCGCGCCTTTCCGTCCCCGCGTACCTCGACACCCGCATCGATCAGCTTCTTCACAATGCGCGGAATATATTCGGCCGCCACTCTCTGATGAACCAAGAGCTTCTCCGCCGCGTTGCACACCGACGGACGCTGCGTCTTCGCATTGATGACAATCGGGTCCGCCATATCGAAATCAGCCGACTCATCGACGAAGATGTGACAGTTCCCCGCCCCGGTCTCGATCACAGGAACCGTGGAATTCTCGGTGACAAAAGTGATCAATCCAGCTCCGCCACGCGGAACGATCACATCCACCAGTCCGCGCGCCTTGATCAATTCATGCACGGACTGGCGGCTGCTCGAATCCAGCAACTCAATCGCACCTTCGGGCACGCCTGCCACACCGGCCATAATTTCCACCAGCCGTTGATTGCTGAGAGCCGCTTCCTTGCCGCCACGCAACACGATCGCATTGCCGGTCTTCAGCGCCAGGACTGCCGTGTCGACGGTAACGTTCGGCCGCGATTCGTAGATGATTCCAACCACACCGAGAGGGACACGCACTTTGCGAATGCGAAGGCCGTTGGATTTCGTCCACTCCGCCAGCGTCTCTCCGATGGGATCGGGCAATGCGGCCACATCCCGCACTCCACGCGCCATTTCTTTGATTCGCGCCGGAGTCAGCAGCAGCCGGTCGCGCATGGCACCTTCGAGTCCGGAGTTCTCTACATCGGCACGATTGGCTGCAAGGATGCTCTGCTCCTGCTCTTCGATCGCGTCGGCAATCGCCAACAAGAGATCGTTCTTTTCCTTGGTCGAAAGCAGCGCCAGCTTCGCCGAAGCACTACGGGCGCGCAGCAACTTCTCCTGCGTCGATGCGGCAGCGGTAGCGAGAGTGGCAGCCATCTTGAAATTACCTTGACGTTTTCGTCTTTACGGGCGGGAAATAGGTTCCGATCTTGCGCGCCATTCCTAGTGTAATCGCTTGCGGATGGCGACCGTTAACGATCGCCACATGTACTCCGCCTTCGCTTGCGTTGGTCGCGGCCCGCAGCTTCGAGATCATGCCGCCCCGGCCCAACGAGCTCTTCCCGTTGCACTGCGCCTCGATCGCCGGCGTAAGTTTGCGAATCACCCGCTGCAACTTCGGCTTCTTTCTGCCGTTGGGAACGAGGAATCCGTCGACGTTGGTCAGCAGTAGCAGCCAGTCAGCTTTCACGGCGGTCGCAAGCAGCGAACTCAATTCGTCGTTGTCGCCAAATGCACCTTCCAATTCGCGCACCGAAACGCTGTCGTTCTCATTCACAATCGGGACGGTACCCAGCGCGAGCAACTCCGCCAGCGCATTCTGCAAGTTCCGATAACGCACGGGCGAAGTGAAGTCATCGCTTGAAAGCAGAAGTTGCGCGACGACCTTCTTCCCAAAGAACAGGCGCTCGTAAGTGTGCATCAACTTGCTCTGGCCGACCGCGGCGCAGGCCTGCATGCGCGGCACATCCGTCGGACGCGTTTCAAGCGCCAGCCCCGACATGCCCGCGGCAATCGCGCCCGAGGTCACGATCAGATATTCGTTTTTCGAGAGGTCGAACTGGTCGACCATGCCGCGTAGCAAGTTGATATCGATTTGCCCGCCCGGAGCAATGAGACTGGTACCGACTTTGATCACGACGCGCATAATTTTGTAATGGTTACGCCCGGGCGAATTCACCTTTCATTCGCCATCGCATGGTTTGTTCGGGAAAAACCCGGCATCCCGGCGGGGAGGGACAATACCTCTATCCTGCCGTTAGAATGGCTTTCTGGCAAGTTGAAAAATATTTCGAGGTTACTTCAGAATGCCCGCTGCCAACGCTACCAGCCGCTTCTCCGATCGCGTTGAAAATTATGTGCGTTACCGGCCGGGATATCCGCCGGAAATCCTGCCCGTTCTGAGCGCCGCGTGCGGCCTGACCCGCGACCATGTCATCGCCGACATCGCCTCGGGTACAGGCATCTGGACGCGCACACTTCTTGAGAATGGCAATCTGGTCTACGCCGTCGAGCCGAACATTGATATGCGCCAGGCCGGGGATCGGCTGCTCGCGGATTTTCCGCGGTTCACGAGCGTGGCGGGAAGCGCGGAAGCGACGATGCTCCCCGATGCAAGTGTCGATTTCGTGACCGCCGCGCAGGCCGCGCACTGGTTCGATCGTCCGCGAACCCGCCGCGAGTTTTTGCGCATCCTCAAGCCCCAGGGATGGCTCGTGCTCCTCTGGAACGAGCGCCTCACCGACTCCACGCCCTTCCTGCGCGCCTATGAACAACTCCTGCTCGATTACGGCACAGACTACGCGGATGTTCGCCACGAGCGCACCACCGATGCCGTGAATGAATTCTTTGATCCGGCCCCGTATCGGGAGCGCACATTCCCCATGCGGCAGGAATTCGATTACGCCGGGCTGGAAGGGCGGCTGCTCTCGTCGTCATATGCGCCGGGGCCGGGGCATCCGAAGCACGCACCGATGCTGCAAGAGTTGAAGAGGATCTTCGACGTGCACGCCTCCAGCGGCCGGGTCGCGTTCGACTACACGACGCGGGTGTATTTTGGACGGCTGACCGCATAAACCACAAAGGGCACGAAGTCCCACGACGGAACCAGCTTCGAAATTTGCTCTGGTACGATCTTCCGTCGATTATCAGAGGTTAACTTGTCCGAAGAAAAATCATTTCACATGACGCCCGACGAATTCCGTCGCTACGGCCATGCTGTGGTCGACTGGATCGCCGACTACCAATCGCGCATCGAGTCGTTTCCAGTGCTCTCGCAGGTGAAGCCCGGGCAAATCCGCAGCTCGCTGCCCGCGAATCCTCCGGCACAGGGTGAACCTTTCCCCGACATCCTCGGAGATATCGATCGCTTGATTCTTCCTGGCGTCACACACTGGCAGTCACCGAATTTCTTCGCCTACTTTCCGTGCAATGCCTCAGGGCCGGGCATTCTCGGCGATCTTCTCTCGTCCGGCCTCGGTGTGCAGGGAATGTTGTGGTCGACCAGCCCCGCTTGCACGGAACTCGAAACTCATGTCATGGATTGGCTCGTCGGGATGCTCGGCCTGCCCGAGAAATTTCTTTCGTCGAGCACGGGCGGAGGCGTCATCCAGGATACTGCTTCGAGCGCGGCTCTGTGCGCGCTGCTCGCGGCCCGCGAGCGGGCAACTGGCTATATCAGCAATAAAAAAGGATGCGATGGAAAGCTGGTGGCCTACGCTTCCACGCAAACGCATTCCTCCCTGCAAAAAGCAGCGATGATAGCGGGCATAGGCGTTGACAATCTTCGCACTATTGAAGTCGACGAGGACTTCGCGATGCGGCCCGAGTCGCTGGCGCAGCAAATCGAAGCGGACCGCCGCGCCGGCCTGACTCCATGCTTCGTATGCGCGACCGTAGGAACGACATCGTCGAACGCGATGGATCCAATCGGCTCAATTGGCGAGATTTGCAAGAAGAATGATCTCTGGTTGCACGTCGACGCGGCGATGTCGGGAACAGCAATGCTTTGTCCTGAGTTCCGTCATCTTCAGAGCGGGGTCGAACTTGCCGACAGCTACAACTTCAATCCGCACAAATGGATGTTCACCAGCTTCGATTGCAACTGCTTCTGGGTTGCCGATCGCAAGGCTCTGATTCAGACCTTGAGCATCCTGCCGGAATACTTGCGAAATCAGGCGACAGAATCTGGAGCGGTCATCGATTACCGCGACTGGCACATCCAGCTGGGGCGCCGCTTCCGATCACTGAAATTGTGGTTCGTGATCCGGCATTATGGTGTCGAGGGTTTGCAGCATCACATCCGCGAGCATGTGCGGCTGGCGCAGCAATTCGCGGACTGGGTTCGGCACGACGACCGCTTTGAACTCGCTGCTCCCGCACCATTGAACTTGGTTTGTTTCCGGCACAAAGCCGGAGACTCCGCCAATCAGGACATCATGGATCGCCTGAACCGCAGCGGAGACTTGTTTCTTACCCACACCAAGCTTCAAGGTAAGCTCACGCTGCGGCTGTGCGTGGGCCAGACGAATACGAAGGCGCCGCATGTGGAGAACGCGTGGAAACGAATTCAGGAAGAAGCGCAAGCGGTCGACGTCGCGAAATGAACGCTGATACGTTTTCCGTGTCGTGGCCAAAGTGCGCTCTCCTCTTCTCGTTGTTATTGGCCCTCCCGGCCTCTCTTCAAGCAGCGACCATCTCTGGAACAGTCAAAGATCCTTCGGGAGCTGTCATTCCCTCAGCACGCATTGAGATCACCGGCGGCGATCTTTCTCAGCCCATTGAATTGACAACCGACGGCCTGGGCAGATTCTCATCGTCCGATCTGAAGCCGGGCAAGTACCTTGTGCGCGTGGTCCGTGAAGGTTTCGATCCGCTCGAAAAGGCTGTCGATCTCCGCGATCCGGTGGACCTGCTGCTCACGCTGGCCATCCCTCGCGAAGAAACCAACATCACCGTGCAGGGACAGGCGCGGGCGTTCGCGAATTCCGATCCCATTTACCGCCAGCTGCGCTCAGTTGGATTCGGAGAAACCTTCCGCTTCGACAAATTCACTCTTCATTCCGACGTTGGCACATTTGAGTTTCAGAAAGGCACGCTGACATGGCTGAAGCCCGTCGAGGGAGTTGTTACCGGTGCGATCTTCATCGGGGAAGGACATTTCCATCTCAAGGCGGTAACCAATCTCGATGCCCACGAAATCAGCCGGCGCACGGGCGCTGAAGAAGTGGACGAAGACTTCACCGACGTCGTCTTCCGCTTCACCGGAGATGAGCGGGCGAGTCTCCTGCCCGGTCTGGGAGATCGCGTCGAACCCTCCTCCGATGCCGCAGCCGTTTTTGAGCGGTGGAAGGATCGCGTCCGCCGTCGCCACGAGTTTCCGTTAAGTTTCACGGAATCCATTCTGCACAGCGAGACCATGGACAACGTCGACGCCGACATTCTCGCCGCGGTCTACAACCGCGCTCACCCTCCATTTTTCAATGCATATATACAGGGCAGGAAGCGCAAGGATCTGCGCTTCTTTGTCAGAACCCGCGTGGGAGCCGTCCCTCAGCTCGATTCCCCCGAAGAAGTCGCGCTCATCAACTACGATCCGGAAAGTCTTAGCGATGGCGTGTGGTATCTCGCGCATTTGCAGTCGGAGTATGCCAACCGCACCGCCAGTTCCCAGGAAGATCGCAGAATCTTCGCCACCACCGGCTACAAAATCGAGACGGTCATCGCCAAGAACGACCACTTGTTCAGCAGCGCCACCGTCACCTTTAAGCCGTTGCTGCCTGGTGAACGCGTGCTGAAGTTCGGACTGCTGCCGAATCTGCGGGTCACTCGTGTCGCCGACGATCAAGGACAGAACCTCCACTTCATTCAAGAGAGCCGGAAAGAAGATGGATCGTTCTACGTTGTGTTGTCGCAGGCCTTGCCAGTAGGCCAGGAAACTTCCATCACCGTCGAGTACGCGGGTGATCGAGTTCTCGAAAGCGCCGGCGACGGCAGCTTTTACTTCCGCGCCCGCACTTCCTGGTATCCCAACCTCAACGGATTCGGCGAGCACGCGCTCTACGACCTCACCTTCAAAGTTCCGCACAAATACACCGTCGTCAGCGTAGGCCAGTTGAAGCAGACATCGATCGAAGGAGATTTCGCTGTCAGCCACTGGGTCACGCCGATTCCCGTGGCCGTCGCGGGATTCAACTACGGCGAATACACGAGACTCGAATTAGCCGACGACATCACGCACTACCGGGTTTCCGGTTATTACCTCAAGGAACTACCAGACCAGCTGCGTGGAAACAAAGCGTTGCAGACAATGGCTCCCGGCGCGATGACGAAATACGCGCTCGAGCAAACCCGGGCGCAGTTGCAGCTGTGCACTTACTACTTCGGCAAGAGCCCGTATGAAGACGTCTACATCACCGAGCAGCCCGACTTCAATTTCGGGCAATCGTGGCCCAACCTGATTTATCTTCCGATCTCCGCCTACACCGACTCGACGGAGCGTTGGCTGCTCTTTGGACGCATCGACAACAAGTTCACGGGCTTCACGCAAGAAGTCACGCCTCATGAAGTCGCCCATCAATGGTGGGGGCACACCGTGGGATGGGCTTCGTATCACGACCAGTGGCTGTCCGAAGGCTTCGCCGAATTTTCCGCTGCCCTCTTTCTGCAAAACGTCATGGGACCCGACTGGCGAAAAGACTACGTCCAGTTCTGGGATCGCCTGCGCCAGCGCGTTCTGGAGAAAAATACTTTTGGCATCGCTCCCAACGACGTTGGTCCCTTATGGATGGGAACGCGACTGGTCTCTCCACGGACAGAACAGGCGTACCAGAATGTGACGTATCCGAAGGGCGCTTACGTCCTCGAGATGCTGCGCTCCGTCATGTACAGCCAGGATGACGGTGACAAGGCCTTCATGGCGATGATGCATGACTTCGTCGACAGCCACCGCGATCGTCCGGCATCCACCGAGTCCTTCAAAGCGATCGCGGAAAAGCACATGACCAAGTTGATGGATGTCCGCGGAGATCACCGCCTCAACTGGTTCTTCGACGAGTGGGTCTACGGTACGCAGGTTCCCCGCTATCACTTCGAATATCAGGTCACGCCTGCGGACGGAGGCAAGGTCAAGCTGCACATGACGCTCACCGAGAGCGACGTCGACGACAAATTCATCATGCTTGTGCCCATCTTCGCTGATTTCGGCAAGGGATGGATTCGGATCGGCCAGCTTGGCATCGGCGGCAACATGACCCGCACCGCGGACGCGGAACTGCCAAGTGCTCCGAAAAAAGTCGGCCTGAACGTCTATAAGGAAATTCTAGATCGATGACGGAGTGAAAACCCAGCTTTAATCGGCGGACATCGGCGCCGGTCGCGGAACTCCTGCCACCGGCTTTGGAGCAGGTGCGGCCTGAGATGTCGCCTCAATCCACTTCCGTACTTCGGGCAGCGCCGCGCGCATCGCGACCTCACCCACGCGAATCAAATCGCTCGCTCGCTTAAAGTCGTCATAAGCAAATCCGGCAACGTCGGGTTCGATCACCAGGTCCGCTGCGCTTCTCCAAACGCTCGCCATGGCGTCCTGCGCAATCGCAAATGATTGTCCAATCACGTCAAACAAATTCCGCGGCGCTCCACCGTTCGACCATGTGCCCTTCAAATGCACGGCGAGCACTCGGTCCGCACCCATCTCGCGCAGTGGCCGTGTCGGCACCGGATGTGACAACATTCCGTCCACCAAGTACTGCCCGCGAATCTCCACCGGCAGAAACATTCCGGGATAAGCGCAACTGGCGCGCACCGGATCTACGATTGATCCCGAATGAAAGACCACGCCGTCGCCGGTATTAAAATCGGTCGCAGTCACTCCGAGCGGAATCTTCAATTCTTCAAACGTGCGAACCTTCAACACGCGATCGAGAAACGAAACCATGCGGTCGTTGGACGCGAATCCAAAACGTGAAACTGTCCAGCGTGCGAACGTCGTAAAGCGGCAGGTGCGCGCGATCTCTTCCAATTCCTCGATCGAAGCGCCACTGCAATAAACGGCTCCGATGAGCGCGCCTACGCTCGTACCGGAAACGACCCGAACCGGAATTCCTTCTTCTTCGAGGACTTTCAAAACTCCGATGTGCGCGATACCGCGGGCAAAGCCTCCACCGAGCGCAAGGCCAATGGAAGGAATCGGCTCAAAAATCACAGGGGAATTCTTGCGGGAAAGTTCGCGGCCAAAGGCCTGCACCGAGCGGATGATGTTCCCCAGACGCTTCACGGCCAACCCCACGTCTCTGGCCCACAAACGGCCGAACTGCTGAACCCCTACTTGAAATATAAGATGCCACAATTCTGCACAAGGCTGTAAGGGCCCAATCGTGCCCTCTGCAAGCCTTTGCACAGGCCCTTCCGCGCCGGTAACTGTTACCGTCGGGCCAGCAGCAGATGACGGGATTCCTGTATTCCTGCTAACTTGCGAACAGTATGGTTCGCGAAATTTCTGCTGGCGGCGTGGTAGTTCGCAACAAAGACGGAGACTGGTGGATGGCCGCTATCGAGCTGCCAACCAGCGCGGCCACGCATGCCGTGCCCGCCGCGCCGGCCATTCCTCCCGCCAACAAGCGACGGACCCCGCGTACGAAGAGCAAGACCGTCCTGTGCCTCCCGAAAGGCCTGGTCGATCCTGGCGAGAAAGCGCTGGAAGCCGCGCTGCGTGAGGTTCGCGAAGAGACGGGCATCACCGCTGCTCTCGTCACCAAGCTCGCAGACATCAAGTACGTCTACGTGCGCTCTTGGGGAGACAACGAGCGCGTTTTCAAGATCGTCAGCTTCTATCTGCTGAGCTACGAGTCCGGACGCATCGACAATATCTCTGAAGACATGCGCATCGAGGTCGCGCACGCTCGCTGGGTGAAGTTGTCAGAGGCGCCAAAGCAGCTTGCCTATCGCGGTGAAAAGCAAATGGCGCGACAGGCGTTGGAATATGTCTCCAGCCATCCCGATTTGTCACCGCCTTCCGATGACAACGCTAGATAAATGACCCGCCGTGCGATTACCATTGGCAGTTCACCGTTCCCGGCTCGCACGCGTCCATGCCCCCATTCAGCGAAAGTTTAGTTACTCATCTTTACTGCAGTCGGAACGCTTTCTCCCGAGGTCCTCATGATGAAGCGCATTAATAAAGTTGCCATCCTCGGCGCCGGAACCATGGGCGCCCGCATCGCCGCACATTTTGCCAACGCCGGTGTTCCCAGTTATCTCCTCGATATCGTTCCTCCCGACGCCGACGCCCCAGCGCGGAACAAGATCGCCGCCGCCGGACTCGATGCTGCCAAGAAATCCAAGCCCGCCGCCTTCATGGAGCCTTCCCTGGCGCGGCTCGTGACCATTGGGAACTTTGAGGACGATCTTAGAAAGCTCGCCGAATGCGACTGGATCATCGAAGCTGTGGTCGAGAATCTCGACATCAAGCGAACCTTGCTGAAGAAAGTCGAAGCCATCCGCAAGCCCGGCACCATCATCACCACCAACACCAGTGGCCTTCCCGTCGGCAAAATCGCCGAAGGGTTTTCCGACGATTTCCGTCGCGTCTGGTTCGGCACGCACTTCTTCAATCCGCCGCGCTACATGCGGCTGCTGGAAATCATTCCGACTCCTGAATCCGACCGCGCAGCAATTGACGCGATCTCGCACTTCTGCGACGTCAAGCTCGGCAAAGGCGTCGTCGTCGCTAAAGACACGCCCAACTTCATCGGCAACCGCATTGGAACATTTTCTGTATTGAACGTGATTCGTCTCATGCAGGAAATGGATCTGAGCATCGAAGAAATTGACGCGCTCACCGGGCAGGCTGTTGGCTGGCCGAAGTCCGCGACCTTCCGCACCATCGATCTTGTCGGCCTCGACATCCTCGGCCACGTCGTCGGCAACATGACTGCCAACGTTCACGACGAGCGCAGCGATCTGCGCCTGCCAGATTTCTTCCAGCAGATGCTGCAGAAAAAGTGGCTGGGGGACAAAACCAAGGGCGGCTTCTACAAAAAGGTGAAAGCTGGAGAAGGAAAAGAAGATGAGCGCCTGGCCCTGGACTGGAAGACGCTCGAATACCACCCGCGCCAGAAGCCGAAATTCAACGCCCTCGACATGGCGAAAAACATCGAGGAGACCGGCGCTCGTCTGCGCACGCTGCTCGGTCTCGAAGGCGCGCCGCAAAAAGGCGACAAAGCCGGAGCCTTCCTCTGGGCCGCGCTCTCCGATCTCTGGACCTACTCGGCGAACCGCGTGCCGGAAATTTCTGATTCGATTGTCGAGATCGACCGCGCCATGCGTCTCGGCTTCAATTGGGAACTCGGTCCCTTCGAACTCTGGGACGCAGCTGGCGTCGAAGCCACTGTCGCTCGCATGAAAAAAGAGGGTAAGCCGGTAGCCGCTAATGTCGAGAAGTTGCTCGCCTCGGGACAGAACTCCTGGTACACCGACGATCCGAAATCACCCGCCGGGCGCAAATATTGGGATCTGAAAACCGAGAAGTCGGAACCGGTCCAGGTTCCTGCGGGAGTTTGGTCTGTTACGGTCGCGAAAAAATCAAACGGCGTGGTGAAGAAAAATCCTGGAGCGTCGCTCGTCGATCTCGGCGACGGCGTGGCTTGCCTCGAGTTTCACAGCAAAATGAATTCGCTGGGCGCCGACATCATCAATCTGATCACGCAATCGCTCAAGCCCGGAGGTCCCGGCGACAACTTCGATGCCTTCGTCATCACCAACGACGCCACGAATTTTTCCGTCGGCGCGAATCTCATGCTTCTCTTGATGAGCATCCAGGAAGAAGAGTGGGACGAAGTCGATCTGGTCATTCGCCAGTTCCAGGGAATGACGCAGGCCATCAAGTTTTCTCCCAAGCCCGTCGTCTCCGCTCCATTCGGCCTTTGCCTCGGCGGCGGGACCGAAATCTCTTTGCACGCCGCGGCCCGCCAGCCGCATGCAGAGCTCTACACCGGGTTGGTCGAGGTCGGTGTCGGCCTCTTGCCCGGCGGCGGAGGCTGCAAGGAAATGCTGTTGCGCACAGTCGACACTGCCTCAGTTTCGCGCGGCAAGTCTTCGGGGGAAGCGCTCGCCGGCTCCGTTGAAATGATGGAGGCGATGAAGAAAGCGTTCGAAACCATCGCCACCGCCAAGGTCGCGACGTCGGCCCACGAAGCGCGCGGCCTGGGATTTCTCACCGACTCCGACCACATCACTATGAACCGCGAGCGCGTACTCTCCGACGCCAAGGCTCGCGCCCTCGAACTCGCCCGCGCCGGATACGAACCGCCTCAGCCGCGGAAAGATATTCCTGCACCCGGCGAGAGCTTGCTGGCAGCTCTGAAGATGGGTGTGCACCTGATGCGGCAGGGCGACTTCATTACCGACTACGAAGTGAAGCTCGGAGGCAAAATCGCCGAAGTCCTCTGCGGCGGCAATGTTACCCCGGGCACTCCGGTCAGCGAACAGTACATCCTCGATCTCGAACGCGAGGGCTTCAAGGGCCTCTGCGGCGAGCGCAAAACACAAGAAAGAATTCAGTACACGCTGAAAACTGGCAAAACGCTCAGAAACTGACGCCGCCAAACTCGCATCGCAGAATCCGAGGATGGAGAAGAGCGTGGCGCATGAGCGAACGGCGCGGGGTCCGTCTTCAAGCTAACTCTAAAAAAGTAAACGCCGAACTTTCGATCATTCAATCGCAAGCGCCCCGCGCTCTACAGGATGTTCCCCGTTGACTACGAAAACTCAGCGGGGCATACTGTTCTCGCTTCGAATCGTCTTCAGCTGTCCTCCCCTTCCGATTGAAGCTGGGACCCGCTACGGATACCTCTGCGCACCGATATTCATGCGCATACTCTGACGGAGGAAGAAATGAAGAAACAGCTTTCACTTCTCGCGCTTCTTGCCTTAACCCTCGCGCTCTCGATCCCGGCTATGGCGCAAACGTACAAATTCAGCAATTTGTATAGTTTCAAAAACAACGCAACCGATCCAACCAGGCCATCGGCGCTCATCATTGACAGCAGCGGAAATCTTTACGGCACTGCGCTTGCCGGAGGCACTTACAACAATGGCGTGGTTTATGAAGTCAGCCCCAAGGGGGCGCTAAAACTTCTCTACAGCTTCAACGGGAATGACAGCACGGATGCGGTCAGTCCGATCAACATCGCGCGGGACAACAAAGGCAATCTCTACGGAGATACCCAAGCAGAAATCAAATCATACGTAGGCGACCTGTTCAAGCTGGCAGTTCAGAATAACGGCACCTACGTCTTCAGCAGTCTGTATGTCGCACCTGACACGGCTGCGCAGATGGTATTGAACTCAGCTGGAGATATTTTCTGGCTGGATTGCGGCTACGACGGAGGTCCCACCTGCGACAACGGCACGAGCCTGAATGAGATCGTCAATGGTCAGAACACGACCTTGTACTCTTTTACGTCTCTGGGGTTTTATACGAGCGGCAACTACATCCTCGATAAATCCGGGGACATCTACGGCACCGAAACAGGCGATGGCGGCGAGACAAGCTGGGGACTCGTTTACAAATGGTCTCCCGTCTCAGGCTACTCCGTCGTACACACGTTCAACGGAACCGACGGTTCCGGGCCTGCAGGACTACGGCAGGACTCAGCGGGAAATCTTTATGGCGTGGCCTCAGGTGGCGGAACGCATAACGTCGGTACGGTCTTCAAGATCGCTCCCACGGGAACGTTCTCGACTCTCTATAACTTTTGCTCCAAGGCCAATTGTGCGGATGGCAGCTACCCAATTGGTCCGCTGACACTAGATTCCACCGGCAACCTCTACGGCGTGCTGAATACTGGTGTTTTTAAGCTGACACCAAGCCATGTGGAGAGCCTCCTCTACAACAGCGGCTCTGTCCTGATGGGCCCGGGACTGGTCATGGACAAGTCCGGCAATCTGTATGGAACCACGAACGACGGAGGCAGTGCGGGTCTAGGTTCTGTCTACAAGCTCACCAAGTAGTATCAATGACAAAACGGGCCGCGGCGTTCATCTCGACGCTGTGGCCCTTTTTATTGAGATTTGTGTGCGTTCATCAAACCTTTCCTTTGCTGCACTTGGCGCAGTTCCACAAACTGATTCACGGTTGTTGGCAGGATTTCACGCATCGAGAATTGATCGTTGCGTGATCGATGGAGCAAACGGAATTACTTTCTACCTCTCGGTCGAGCTCCCGTAATCCCTGACGCGAACGCGAGCACGCCGAGCGGTAATTGCCTAATCGCTCGGATTGCGTATCTCTCGTTTCGTTACAAAGCAACAATATCGTACATTTCTGGACAATAGATTCGTATCCCATATACACTTGCGATTTCTATCCCACAACGATGGATCGTTCGAGGTCGCAATGCGCAAGGTTTTTCGGCTTATCGCAGCTCTTATCCTCTTGCTTTCGTCATCCTTGATCTTTGCGCAGGGGACGCCCGATCCCTGCACCAGCGGCCATGAGTTCGCCACGACCGATTGCTCGCTGACATGGCACGGCATCACGCTGTACGGTGCATATGATGTCGGCGTCGGCTGGGTCAGCCATGGCTTGCCGGAAAACGGCTACAACTATGAGGGCGCATCTCTGGTGAACCGCAACGGCTATCAACATCGATTCCTCGTCGCGCCCAACAACTTGCAGCAGACGGGTATTGGCATCAGGGGCAAGGAAGAATTCCTACCGGGCTGGTCCGTTGTATTCAACGCTTCCACCGGCATCAATCCGCAATCAGGCTTACTTGCCAATGCATCCAAGACCGACATCATCAACAACGGCCTTCCCAGGAGCAGTTATTCCTACGCCATCGATGGCGCGCGAGCCGGCCAGCCCTTCAATGACGAAATCTATGGCGGTATATCGTCGACGCATTTCGGCACATTGACCTTCGGTCGTCAGCGCTCTCTCGGTACCGATGCGATGCTCCTTTACGATCCGGCGGGCGGCAGCTACGCTTTTTCGTACATCGGGTACAACGGCACGATGGCAGGCGGAGGCGACACCGAGAACAGCCGCTGGGATGACGCCGTGAAGTATCGCCTTACCGTTGGCCCCGTCCATTTCGGCGCGATGTATAAATTCGCCGATGGCTCTGCTGGCTGCTACTCGGCTTCCGCCACTTGGACTGCCACGACCTGTACAGCGGAATCGGCGCATAACAACGCCTATGGATTCGACCTCGGCGCAGGCTTCGGCAAGTTCTCTGTCGACATCGTCCCCCAACATTACAACCAGGCGATCAGCGTGTTGAACCCCTTACTGGGTCCGCAGAGTCCGACGCAGCCATACCAGTCGACGACGAACAGTATCAATACCAACCCCATCACCGGCGGGGTCAATCTGGTCGACCCGAACGATACCGTCTATGGCATCGTGACCGACAATTACGCAGTTATGGTCGCTGCCAAGTATGCGTGGGATCGATTCAAGATTTTTGCCGGGTATGAATACGTCTGGCAAAACAACCCGAAGAATCCCTTGGGCGTTGGCGCCTCGGACCAGGGCGGTTATTTCATGAGCGGAGTCGAAGACAACAACCTTGACTCTGAAAAGTTGGTGAACATTTGGTGGACGGGTGCGAAATACGCCGTCGACAAAAAAACCGACATGACTTTTGCCTGGTATCAACAGCGACAGAACGATTTCCGATCTCCGCCAACCTGCTCGCCCTCAGCCGGTTTTCGGAGTTCCTGCGCGGGCACCCTTAACGAAGGTTCGCTCTTTGCGGATCATCACTTCACCAAGCGTTTCGACGGCTTTGCCGGGATTGCGTATTCCTGGGTCAGCGGCGGTTTGGCCATCGCCATTCCTCACAAGCCCGGCGTCCCCTATAACTCCAACAATAACTTCGCTCCCACAGTAGGCGGTCGTTTCACCTTCTGATGGCTTCCGCGGCAGGCGCACCCGAGATGGAGAAGCCATCGTGACGTTGATTTCTCTCGCGATATTTGAATGGTCTGGCACGGCTTCGATGGTTTCCATCAGCGTAGCTCGAACCCAACGAGCGCATCGGAATGCTGCCCCCAACCGACGAAACCTAGATTGGTTCAGCTCGACTCTCAAATTGGGTGGTTGAAGCAGGCCCGCCATTTTCTTCCGCTTCCAACGCTTGGAGACGCTCCGGTGCTTCATCGACTCGGAGATTCCATCCCTTGGCATTTTGTTCCACCCAGACCAGGGCACCGGTATTGGGGCCACCGCTAACCGGGATGCGACTTTTGTCGCCTCCGTGAAGCAGAGTTGGCGCGGCCAGGAGATTTCGCACGTGAGTCACCGCTACGATGTACCCCGTCGAGCGGGCCGCGATGGCGATCAATTGCTCAAGCTGCCGCAAATATCGATCACAGAATTGAAGGAAAGATTCCCCTCCCGGCGCGGGCAGAGACGGATCCACTTCCAGTTCTTGCAGGATCGGCAGAATGGCCCGGACCTGCTGCCCCGCCAAAGTTCCGACGTTCCATGGCCGCAGATTAGAAGTGTGCATGATTGGGGCGCCCGTCGATCTCACGACTGCAGACGCCGTTTGACGCGCCCGGTACAGATCGGACGAATAGATATGCGCTATGGGATACTGAGCGAGCCTTTGAGCAGTTTCCTCGGCCTCTCGCAAACCCTGTTCGTCGAGGGATACATCCAGCCATCCACGAAGTCTCTCGGAGCCATCAATTGAATTCAGCACGGTTTTCCCGTGGCGCACCAAAATCAGCTTTCCCATTTGTCGGGAAACTCCTCTCCCACATGATGTACTGACCTCAACTGGGGGGTATGGATCGAGGAGTTGAAAATCAGGATGTAATGCCTATCTTAACGATAGACATAATCGTCTTGTAACACTGCGTTAACAATAGCAGCGGCACTCTCGGCGGTCAATCAGTGTTTTCCCTGACCCCACCCTCCGCGCAGTCTCACACCAGCCTCGGACGCGGCCTATGAAATATTCCGCAACCGCCCTTGCTTGTTCAAAATATTGAATTTGAACAGCGGTTCAAGGACCCGGCGCGCAAATTCATACCTCGAAAATGGGCGAACAAAAGCTTCCGAATTGCTCCGCTGTCGCAAACCCTACAGCCATCAGCGACATCAAATCGCGGGCTTGTGGGGGATTTAAAAATGCGGTCTTTGTCTCGTCTCCATCTATATGCAGTTCTGTGCTTTTTTGGCCTTCTGGCGTGGACGTCGTGCGGATCGGGCAGCAATTCATCGATGCCGACAAATCCAAATCCTAACCCGAATCCCAATCCCACACCGACCCCGACTTCATTCACGCTCACACTCACAGTTATTGGCACCGGCACCGTCACCAGTACTCCGGCGGGAATTAGCTGTCCTGGAACCTGCTCGGCAACATTTACTCAGAACACGAACGTCACTCTGAGCGCGACTCCTGGAACGAACTTCACGTTTTCTGGATGGTCGGGTGCGTGCACAGGAACAACAACGTGCAGTGTGACATTAACGGCGTCCAACGCGGTCGCCGCGACCTTTGGCGCAATAGGATCGCTGCAGAGCCTGAATCACATTATTTACTTCCTGCAAGAGAACAGGTCTTTCGATCATTATTTCGGGGCGCTGCGCGAGTACTGGGCCGAAAACGGAATTGCCGACCAGTCCTTTGATGGCCTTCCGCAATTCAATCCACCTGCGAATCCAGCCCTGGCCCCGACGAATCCTGGATGTGATCCAAGCCAACCGCCCCCGGCGGCGTGTGTGGCCGATCCAAGCGTGACCGTAACTTCGTTTCACCTGGCGTCAGAATGTACAGAAGAACCTAGCCCGTTTTGGAATGAGGCGCACATCGATTGGGATTACACAAATCCAATCGGCACGACTCCCGCGCTTCTCGACGGATTTGTCCAGGCTGGTGCGAACGATGCTCGGCAAGTGACTCCGCCACTGAACGATGTCAACGGACTGCGTGTCATGGGTTATTTCGACGGGACAGATCTGAATTACTACTACTTCATGGCGTCGAACTTCGCAACATCGGACCGTTGGTTTTCACCAGTGATGGATCGCACCCAGATTAACCGGATGTACGCTCTGGGAGCCACCTCGGCCGGACATGTGTATCCATTGGCTCCGCCGTATGGGCCGATCCCAAATACGACCATCTTTGAAGAGCTGCAGAACGCCGGAATCACCTGGAAAATATATGTGAACTCGCTCGACACTGGCTGTGCCGACACGGATTCGGCCTGCCTGGCTCAATATTCTGCGCTGGGCATGTTCACTTACGGACAGACCGTTGCGAACACTCCCAGCCTGTTGGCCAACATCGTTTCGATCAACCAATACTTAAGCGATGTGCAGAACGGAACTTTGCCCCAGGTCGCGCTGATCGCGCCGGCAAGCGTCGCGAATCTCGACGAGCATCCAAACGACACGGACACCTCGGCTCCATCGGACATTCAAGCGGGAGCGCAGTATGCGGCGAGCCTGATCAACGCACTTATGGTCAGTCCGAGCTGGAAGGATTCTGCATTGATTCTGACTTATGACGAGGCCGGCGGATTTTATGACCACGTCCCGCCGCAGCCGATGCCAAGTCCGGATGGCGTGCAGCCAATCGATCTGCAGCCCGGAGACATTTGCGACGGGACTGGAGAGATCGGGACTGGAACCTGCGACTTCACGTACACGGGGTATCGCGTGCCGCTGATCGTGATCTCGCCATTCGCGAAGAAGAACTTCGTATCCCACACCGTGCGGGACTATACGGCGATCTTGAACCTGATCGAAGAGCGCTTCGGCGTTGCGGCGCTGACTAAACGTGATGCGGCGCAGGTGCCGATGGATGAGTTCTTCGACTTCGTCAACGTTCCGTGGGCAACGCCGCCGACTCCGCCGGCGCAGAGCGTGAGCGGCGCGTGCAGCCTGCTGGCGCCCATCCCGCCCGCCGGAGCAAATCCCGCCATGAGATGATGGCGATGATGAAGATCCAGCGAGCCGTTGTATTTTGGTTCGTGGCGCTTGCCGTCTCCCATTGTGCCGCTGCAACGCGGCATTACTACATCGCTGCCGAAGATGTGACCTGGAACTACGCTCCCAGCGGAAAAAATCTGATGAATGGGAGCGCTCTTCCTCAGCCCTGGGCTCTCAAAGTGCAGTGGCCCAAGACTCGCTTCATCGAATACACCGACAGCACCTTCACCACGAAAAAGCCGCAACCGGTGTGGCTTGGCATTCTGGGCCCGATCATTCGCGCCGAAGTGGGCGATGAGATCGTGGTGGAATTCCTGAACCGCGGGCGACTTGGGCACGATATGCATCCCCACGGCCTGCGCTACGACAAGGAAAACGAAGGATCTCTTTATTTGCCGGTGGCGAAGGGAGCCTTCGTCTCTCCGGGGACGCGCTACACCTATCACTGGTTCGCAAATCCCACGAGCGGTCCGGGCGCGAACCAGCCCAGTTCGATCGTGTGGTGGTATCACTCGCACGTCGACGCCGGAGTAGAGATCAATGCCGGACTGATCGGCCCGATCATTATTACGGCCAAAGGCAAAGCACGGCCAGATGGCTCGCCCAAGGATGTCGATCGCGAGTTCGTCACTTCTTTCATGATCTTTGACGAATTAGGCGGCAAGCCTGCCGGCCTGTTTTATTCCATCAATGGACTGATCTTCGGCAATCTGCCCGGCTTGATGATGAAGAAAGGCGAAAAAGTTCGCTGGCATTTGCTGGCGCTGGGAAACGAGATTGACCTGCACACTCCGCATTGGCATGGTGAAGTGGTGACCGACGCTGGACGAAATGTCGATGTGATTGAATTGCTGCCGGGAAGCATGAAGACCGTAGATATGGTTGCGGATAACCCCGGAACATGGATGTTCCACTGCCACGTGGACGATCACATGGAATCTGGCATGATGGCCACTTACACGATCTACGTTCCGCCAACACGGGAGTGTCCGGTGACGATTGAACAAGGAGATTTCTGGACTCATCCGGATACCTTCAGCCTGACAGTGAAGAACGTCAGCCACAAGAAAATCAGCAGCATGACGCTTTTGTCGGAGACTCTACTGACGCCACAGGACCTGCAACGACCCTTCAACTCGGAATGGTCGTCCAAGGAGTCCATCTCGCCCGGAGAAGAAAAAACTCTTACCAAGCCGGGGATTCGCGCCGATAGCGCTCAAGCCGTGATGGGTTGGGTCCTCTTTCCCTCCGCAGTGAAATATGAGGATGGAACAACTTGGGTACCGCAGAGCGAAGGAGAGTGTTTCTCGGTTGTGTGGAGAGATAAAGAACATCCGGAGATGCCCGCATTGCCACCCAGGCAAAGAGAGCTGAACGCGGACTAAAACAGAAACGTAAACAAACTTTCTTGGTGTTGATGCAGCCGCGACAGGCAGATGCTGGACCGAATCCGAATCGTACAGATTCGTATCGGAGAACATCAGCCTTGATTTCCCGCCTTTGACTCCCCGCCGATGAGAATTAAATCACTTGCTGTTCCCTCAATTGGCGTCCATTGCTACTATTCAGAAAGCTGTTCGAGAGGTGGATTATGGCTGTTGAGGCCGTCAAAGGTGTGAATGTGAAACAGGCGGTACCGTTTTTTGGCGTCGCGAACATGGAGTCTTCTCTGCGCTTTTATGTGGATGGGCTTGGGTTCAAAATGAAGAACTACTGGATTCCGGATCGCGCTGAAGACCGTCCGGATGGAAGAATTCGATGGTGCTGGCTCGAGCTTGGCGACGCCGCGATCATGCTTCAGGAATTCCGGCCCGAATCCAGGCCGAAGGATGCGCTCGGAACCGGAGTAAATGTTTGTTTCCAGTGCGAAGACGCGCTGGCTCTTTATCGCGAGTTCAAATCGCGCGGAATTGAGACGCGGCAACGTCCGTCGGTAGGAAACCGTCTCTGGGTGGTTCCGCTCACCGATCCCGACGGGTACCGCATCGAGTTCTCGAGCCCCACTGATGCGCCGGAAGAGAGCGAACTGGAAGAGTAGGGTGTCGGTGCAGCCGCATAACTGACGCTATCCGTCGATCTCCACTCATTGCCCCTTGACCGTCCTCAATGAGTGAAATCGGGGATTTTTCACCACATGACGTTCACATCCTCGCCTTCATCCGATTTATTGCTCCCTTTAAAAAGTGGAGGATTTGATACTGGGTTGCCTTCTCGAACAAAATTTGTGCAAAGACATCGATCGGATAGACCTTGATCTCTTCGCCGTCCATATAATGGCCGATCTGTGAGGAAAGGTGATGCTGCAACTCGCTGAGGCCGATTAGCCTCTTGATGACGATGACCGGGTCCTTGAATGGCTCAGTTGCGGCCTCGAACTCGCGTGTGCATACCGTCAGATCGTGAGCAATTCGATTAAGGGTTCGCGCGCGCGCAGGCAAAGACATTCCGGCCAGCCATTCGCCGAACATTCGCGGATTGATTTCGTCAGCCATAGGCATTAATTAGGGTTTTGAGTGTAATGGCGATGTTTCGCCAATCACTCGGCGTGTTGTATTTGCGGGGTTAGAATAACCCCGTGAATGGACTTGCCACAGCTCTGATCGCTCTCAGTAGTCTTGTCCTTCTTCATTGGCTCATAAAGCGCGAAGCTCGAAAAGTCGGCACAGCGATCGGTTCCGCGCTGAGAGCCCCCATCAGAGCATTGTTGACCCGCTATTACCGGAGGAAGGTCATTCGGGAAATGCAGGAGGAAAAACGAAAGCAGGGCATTCCGCCACTCGAAAACAGCGATGTCCCTTAGAGCGAGTGAGGCTGGTTTTGAGCATAATTGCGAGATTTCGCCAACCCCCAAACGTAGAATCGTTTCGCCGTTAAGCTTCACATGTTGCTTTCGCGGATGGAACCATCCACTCCGATTTCGTAGAATTTCTTCTTCGGCGTTCCGATGACCTCAGGCTCCGAGGGTTCTCTGGTCAATACATGGAAAACATCTGTATCCTCGGGAACGTCGCTCAAAATATGCGTGTGATAGCCTCCAGCGGGTGTCGTGCCCTTCGGCACTGACCGTGGGTCGACTTCCAAAATGCTTTTGTGTAGCTGGCGCTTCTCAACGATGGTGCCTCCATCTGGCGTGACGAGATACCGGGCATCTCCGCCTAGAGGGTAAATCCCGGTTTTCGTCTGGGCTGGCATCACGTAAACGAAGAGCTGATTTGATGGTGCAGGAAGGACAGCGATGTTGTAGGGCCGATTTTCACTGTGAAAGTCATTGCGGGCTATGTCGAAGGCCTTGGCCGCTGCAAGATAAAAAGCTGTATCCTCCCTCGGAGGATCGAGTTTCTTGACGGTGAACTCCTGAAGCGTAGCTCCTTCAGTCGCTTCGTATCCGATCAGGAATTTGTCGCGCTGATCATTTAGGTGGCCAAACACAACCGTCCATCCGCTATCTGACTTGAGTGCGAGATAGCGTCCAACGAGTTGATCGGGCGGATGTAGGGCTTGCACGGCATCGGTCGCGTGCCATGCAGCCTGATCGTATTCGTAGAGCATTCGTCCCCGGGCGGTCACCTCAGGCATGATCGGGTCAGCTTGTGGCTTCTTTTTTCCAGCGGAACATATGGACATAAGACAAAGGACTAGGCCAACGATAAAAAATCTCTTCGACATGGAACGCCTCTTTGACGCACTGATTGTAGCTCCCAGCAAGTGTTACTTGTCGTAACCAGATGGGATGAGAAGGCCGGTTTCCGGACGGGATGCGGTGTACGCTCCCAAGTTATCGACGTGCTCAGGGGCACAAGAGATAAAGGAGAACGGCAATGAAGAAGGTTAGCACCGCAGCGGCGAAGCAAAGCAGGAATATTTCGCAACCCGCACTGACCATCGGCTTGGATCTGGGATATCGCAATAGCTGGTACTGCGTGCTGGACGAGTCCGGCCAGATACAACTGGAGCAGCGGGTGCGCACGCATGCGAAAGCGCAGCGCGAGATTTTCGGCGGAATCCCGCGCAGCCGCATCGCGCGGACCGGGACCCATTCGCCGTGCTACCCAGATGTTCTCAGGAACGCAGTGCCATGCTGGTCTGCTTCTATCCGACTCAGGTCTGAGACAAACGAGTCAACTGCGGCAGGTTCAACTGCGGCGATGAGTAACACAGATTGGGCCGGAATCGTGCCACGATGCTCGGATTCCATCCTCACCTCTATCGAGGCATGGCCAGCAGAGTCCACACAGTAGAAACTCAGCGTCGCCGCACCATCAGCGGCTTTTGGCGCGAACACTCCAAACTCTAAAATGCGTTTATCGGAGGGATTGCGCGGGAAACCTTTGAGCTTCTGTGCCGATTCAGACAATTCACCGACAGCAGCGTAGATGTTCGCGGAACCGCTGAAAAGACCATTCCACGCTGACAGGCGCACCTCGACAATATCCGCGTCATTCCACAAGAACTCCACTCGGATTCCTGTATCCATGCGCGTAAGGGTATCGGGAGCGCCTGAAACAAAGTGAACGACATGATGAGTGCAGTCGGGATGTTTCGCCAAGGATTCCCGCTACGCTAGAATCACCCCTGATGATTAGAACTGTATACATGCCATGAGGAACGATCGACGTTTCAAGAGGCGCGACGATGCCCCAAAGTTGGTCCCTACGGGCTCCGTCAATCGAGTCCTCCTTATAGGAGGAAAGAAACTGACGTTTTTCCAATCGGTTGGTCTGATCGTGATCGGGTTGGTTTTTGCTGGTGGAGTTGGGACTTGGTTGCTGATGACCAAACTCGAATGGTCTACCTCTTTTTTCATTATGGCAATTGCAGCCGCTCTGAGCCTTTGGGGGCTAGTAATGATCGTGAACTGTGTTGTCGCATTCAGCAGAACAATCCGGGCAACGAAGCGGTCTGTACACAAGTGAGCGAAAGTAAAACAGTTTCGACTGTCGGTAGATGCGTGTAATGGGGATATTACGCCAATCACACCGGGCCTACTATAATTCCCCACCGTGATTCGACGCGCCAAAACAGAAGCTTTACTGCGCCCATTCAAGGGTTTGCGACGCCTGCGGGGACGCGACTCCGGTGATGGGTGGTTTCCGGTTGAATTTCTGACCTACTATGACGAAAAAGGTAACCTGCGATTTTTGCATACGTGCGAAGGGAAGACGGAAGCGACATCCCTGACGGTCACTACTTTTTCACGGACGAACTCGGTGAACGCACATTCAGGTGGAGGAAGTGGAAAGGCAAGTGGCAATTTGGAGGGCGCTACCGCGCAGTCTAGGGTCGATGAGTGTAATGGCGATTTTGCAACAGTCAGCGAATCGCCCCCCACGGTTCATATTGTTTATAGCCGCTCACTACATAACCGAGGTCGCCTGACCCCACCATTAGACTGACGGGTAAGCCTTGGGGAGTGACCCGCAACACTCTTGATGCCCACTCATACTTCTGAACAACTTCTGTCTTCCCCATTACTTTTGTTGCCTCCTCACCGACGTAGAGGAGTTTCATAGGTTTGTCAGGCTTCAGAGCGATGTCACTAACCTTGGCTCCATCCGTCATAGCATAGACATTTACGACGCCATCCTTGGCACCGTTGCGAGAAGCTAGCCGAATAACGCCAGTCGTGAACCAAACGAAATCCAGGTCATAAAGCTCTCCGGTGAAGACGTAAGGGGGCTTTGCTGCGATCGATGCGGTCGATCTGTGTCCCTCAGATGATTCGGCATCGCATCTCAATTCTGTGCTTCCGTATTGGCAAGAAATCGTCCGACCGGAAAACGTCGGAGCATTTGGAACTTGTGGCATCACAAGCGGCCCGAATTTCTTGGTATATCCAATGGGCAAGAACTGAGAGTCGAAGCGAAATATCTGAACCGAAGACGCATTTGGAGCGCTCGTGTCGACGACTTCATATTCGCCATTGCTTAGGTGCCAAAGCTGCCAGTGTGACAGAAGCTTGTCTCCGGTCTTTGTCCGGGCAACGCAGTCCCCTTCGGCTGCCAACGTGCGATCCGCCGCGATTAGGGCTTGACTGGAGGCCAATGCCAACGACAGGAGAAGAGACGCGAATCGAGCCATGAGCAACTGTGCCCAATCATAGTTCGGCAAGTCAACTGTCGAGAACAGGCCTTAGCACTCATTGAGCCCACCCGCCTTTCTCAATGAGTGAAATGGAGATATTACGGTAACTGGGGGTCGCAACGCCTCTTTGCGGCAGTCAACAACTAGAATGGGTAAGACGAAGACACACTAAGGTGCGGGACGGTAACATTTCGCACGAATATTTTAATGAACCAAAGCTTCTTCGCGCCGCCAAAGCACCAAACCATCCGCGCCCCGCGCTAGTGCTCCAAGCGACGGACCGGCGTTGCTCTCGCTTGCTTCATCGTCCGGCACGTTCTTGCTGGCCAATCCCGCCAGCACGGACTTGTTCGCGATGGTCTCGTAACCGTATTCGGTAATCGTGCCCGAGATATAGTATCGCTCAGTGCTGGTCGTGACTTTCACCCGCACCCAGCCGTAATGGATAGCCCCATTGATCTTGAATTTAACCCCAACAAATCGATTCGGATGGTTGCCTCCCCATTTACCAATAGGAGGCTGACAGGTACTTTGGGAGCAACCTTCTTGTTCCATTAGATAGAATTCGCTCGCGCTCCCCCTAAAGTGAGCGGATGGTCCAATCTTGGCACTTCGCATGAGCGCTGACACATAGCCACGGTCGCGATACTCACCCCGGCCTATAACCGCGTTGCCTGCAATGGCTTTCACAGACAGATAAGAGAATCCTCCCGAGGCTCCGAAATTAGTGCCTATCTGAAACTCCAAATCGGTAATGCCGTCGTTGTTGAGGTCGACAGACACGGGGCAAAAGTAAGGATAGAAACAAACGGGGATTGGGATATTTTTGTTCGTGATAATAACCTTGGCCTCCGCGGGCTGCGCCAGAGCCAGCATGCTCACGCCAGCAGCAGCGGCAGCCAGAGAATACAACTTTGCGCGATGGTCAATCGTTTCGGGCGGGGTTGTTTCGGCAGGATGGGCGGGGACGGTTCGCGACATAGTAGTACCTCCACCGGCTACGAAGTCTACTCCCGACACATCGCTTGTCAATATGAAATTAATCTGCACTGCATCCACCCCGTTGATTCCATGTCGATTCCTCGCCCTCAGTGGAGATAGCTTCCAAACGCCCCGAGTGGTGGATGCTTAGACATGTGTTGGACACAGATATGCTCATGGGCAGCGGCAGGACACAAAGTGACCGCCTGTGGCGGCTTTGCGTCATGCAGGGTGGTTGCACGAAACCGGAAATTGAATCCTCAACTGTCGTAAGCAGATGGGATGAGAAGGCCGGTCTCCGGACGGGATGCGGTGTACGCTCCCAAGTTATCGACGTGCTGAAGGCACAGTTAAAAAGGAGACCGGCAATGAAGAAGGTTAGCATCGTAGCAGCGCAGCGAAGCACAAAAATCTCACGGCAGAAATTAACCGTCGGACTCGACCTGGGCGACCGATCGAGCTGGTACTGCGTGTTGGATGAAACCGGCCAGACTGTCCTGGAACAGAAGTTGAGCACGACTGCGAAAGGCCGGCTGAAACGAGAACGCCCAATGTGCACCGAGCGAAACGAATCGCTCCTCGAGAGTGCGGATGGAAGCATGGCGACAGTGGCCACTCGGCGGGAGAACAAAACCTTGTCCCCTGAAAAACAAACGAACCCACTTGACTCCGACCGGCCTTCTCATGGAAGGCGTTTACACTCATTGACCCCGCCCCGCCTTTCCCAATGAGTGAAATAGAGATGTTACGTCAACTGTTAATGTTGTCGCGCCAATTGATGAATTTGCTGTTGCTGGTCATCAGTTAGGTATTTCTTGCCGAATATGAACATGCTGCCCTTTCCAGTGAACATGAAAACGGATTTGTTCTCACCCTTCCACTGAACCTCGGTCCATGGGACTAGCCACGCACAGCCGTTGCCACTAACAGAGAAACCATCTTCATCCACTTCAACATGAAAGCTCTTACCAGCCAATCCTGAATCTTTATAGAACTTGCGGTAGAACTTGCCGTAGAGACGGCCGGGAAACAGCGGCGCGATTCCCCCATAAATGGAACCTGAACCTGCAAGGAAAAGTAGGATTGGTGCCCAGTCGGAAGTACGACGGAACACAGCGACCAGAATGCAAAGTAATCCGAACAAAACCGCGATAACAGCAGTTTTGACACCTCGCCCCTTTCGGGACGCTTTGTAATAAAGCACTTGACCCGCGGCGTACTCCTCCATGGGAATCTCGTAGTTGAACTGCATACCGAAAAAAGTTGCTCCAATCCTATGGCGTTCGCACATTTTACAGGATGAATGCTGAAGTCAGGCGTTTGCACTCATTGACGTTTGGTCGCTGGCTGATCGGGGTCCGTGAGTAAAGTCTGGATATTTCGCCGCCTGAGAGAAACCGGATCGCGGTGGGAGTCTGGCATAACTTGCGGTTTGCCGACAATCCACCCGGAACACGCACCAATGGCTCCTCGATAAGCGCATGTCGCCCTTCTCGGGAGGTATGGTGTTACGCGTGCTACTCTAGTTCGATCTCCGGGTGTCCTAGTCCTTGGACCAAGAATTAGACCGAGTCGAGATCGACGAGGACTGCTGAAAGCGTGACCAGCAACTAAATGCTGGAGAGCTTCTGAGGAAATGATGGCGACGCATACAGCCCCACCGATCAACTGGCGCTTTTACACCTGGTTCCCCGTTTGCGCTTTCCTAATCATCTTCGCCGGGTTCTACCATACCTATTACTTGAGACTCGTTTTCGAGACCAGGGAGCTACCGCTCCTGCTTCACCTTCACGGGTTCCTGTTTACAACCTGGTTCGTCTTGTTTCTTGTTCAAGCGCGGCTCGTGGCCCGGCATCGTGTCGATTTGCACCGTAAACTTGGCGTTGTTGGTGCGTTTTTGGCACCGCTGTGCGCCTGTGTGGCCATCCGCGTCTCGTTCAATGCAGGTCGGAGATTATTTCTAGCTCACCCGAACTCTCTTATTAATTTTACCCGCCCACTCGCTATGGATTTTGGAACCAGTCTGATGTTCCTCGCTCTGGTCGCGATTGCACTTTGTTTTAGGAGGCGTCCTGAGATACACAAGCGCGTCATGGTTCTGGCGTCCTGCAGCATCCTTTTACCGGCAATCGGGCGCATCCCGTTTACTGGTAATCGGGTCTTGTTTGACATTGTGGGGTTTTGGGGACTTGTCGCCATCACAGAAGTCCCACCAATTACGTGCATTCTCTACGACACGATCAAACGCCGACGATTGCATCCTGCATTCGGGTGGGGCGGTGCTGTGCTTCTGTCGTCTTTCCCGGCGTTCCTGCTGGTTGGCGCCAGCGATTCTTGGTTCAAGTTTACCTCTTGGCTGCTAAGCCGGTGAGGAAACTGACGCCCGAGGCTCAGTCTGTCATCGAGGGAAATCTAGGCTGAGAAAGAGAGTCTGGATGGCCGTAATCCGGCGATTATACTCATTGCCCCTGGCCCTCAATGAGTGTGCAGCGGATGTTACGTAGGTTGATCTTAGATGGAAGGCTTGGACTCGTAGAACGGTTTACACACCGACCGCAACTCGTGCTCTTCCTTGTCTTCCAGAAACCTGATGTCGAGATGCTCCTGGGAGCTAAACATGCTTCCGAAGATACCGGCCAACTTGGGTAAAAGAGATGCGTCCTCCGAGCGGGGAGAGCACTTCAAGCACAGAGTGATGTGAATGCCCGATCCATCGCTGTGCTCTGCACAGGCCAAGTATGCACGCTTGACGATCGGCTCACTACGAAGAAGCTCTACAAAGCGGTCTTTGAGATCGCGCTCCGCTGGACCATCTTGCTCGCCAATGAATCTAACGACACGTGGCGTTAATCGTTGCGGAGACCGAGAAGGTTTGCTCTTGAACCAGCCAAACGCAACCCCCTAAAACCGCGTGATACGTCGGGAATTATACGGGAGTGTCAACCATTGCGAGCACGTGTTTACACTCATCGAGAATGGCGGACCGGTGTTCATAAGTGCAACCGCGCTATTTCGTCAGTCGACACCGACGCTGGATAATAACGATATGCAAACCTGGCCCGACCGGCGTCTCTTAGATCTCTTGAAAATCGACATTCCGATCATTCAAGCACCAATGGCAGGATCGGATTCTGTTGCACTCGCGCGCAGTGTGGCATCCGCAGGCGCACTGGGCTCGCTCGCGTGTGCGTTGCTCAATCCGGATCAAGTGCGCGAGGCAGTGCGTGCGCTGCGCGAAGCGATGACCCGGCCCTTCAATCTGAACTTTTTCTGCCACAGTATGGAATCTGCTGACCCCGTAATAAAAGAGAAGTGGAAGAGTTTTTTGCGGCCACACTATCGGCGCTTGGGACTCGACATCGAATCCGTTGGAGAAACCCGCCTTCGACTACCCTTCGACAAGGAAATGTGCGAAGTCGTAGAGGAGCTAAGACCGGAGGTCGTCAGCTTTCATTTTGGGTTACCGAGCGCGACTTTAGTCGAGCGACTAAGAAGGCTCAACATCAAGATACTGTCGTCCGCAACCACTGTAAGAGAAGCAATATGGCTTGAGTCGCGTGGTTGCGATGCCATTATCGCCCAGGGATTTGAAGCGGGCGGCCACCGAGGCATGTTCCTTGAGACGAACGTCGCCACTCAGGTTGGTCTGTTCGCCCTGTTGCCGCAAATCGCCGACGCGGTTTCTGTCCCAGTCATAGCGGCTGGAGGTATCGCGGATGCAAGGGGAGTCGTTGCTGCTCTGGCTCTGGGCGCATCAGGTGTGCAGTTAGGCACTGCCTACCTGTTCTGTCCAGAAGCCCACATATCGCCTCTCTACCGTCGAGCGCTGGAGCAAGCAGCGGAAAAAGGCACAGCCCTCACAAACATGTTCAGCGGACGTCCCGCACGGGGCATTCTTAATCGGTATCTCCAGGAGTCCGGACCGATGTCGGACGCGGCACCTGCTTTTCCCTATGCAGCAACACTCGTTGCACCCCTACGTGCCGCTTCCGAAGAAACGGGTTTGCTGGACTACATGCAGCTCTGGTCTGGGCAGGCGGCAGGACTCGCGAAGTCCCTGCCAGCCGACGAGTTCACAAGTAGGCTCGCCGCAGATGTGCTTAAGAAGCTGCACGAGAGATCGGTTGCCTGATGTTAAGTCTAACTAGCAAGAGGTTAACTTCCGTTAACTGGTCTTTACACACATTGCGGTCTGGCGGGCTTGATGAGTGGGGTCAATGAGTGTAAGGCGATGTTGTAACAGTTGGCGCTCGGACCGACGAGAAGCGATTCGGAGACGAAGCAGCCGCGACAATCCCAAACCCGGAGATCGATAATGCTCGCGTCAAAGTACCTCCTGCTGCTCTCTTTGCTTGCTCATCTACGGCTTTGGCTGCATGCTCGAACTGTCTGAATGGAATTGTCTATGACAGAATCCGACAATCTCGTTCGACGTGCACGAGAGTCGAAGCCGAGAATGGTCGTCCGGGCTGACCTCTCTAGGATGGGAAAGGACAACGACTATACACGACAATACCCTCGACTCCTTAGCGTCGGCGCTCGACCTCAAAATAGGCTTCAAAGGCCACTCCAAGCGTGTGACTGCATTCGCAATAGCCATTGCTCGTGCCATGGGACTTCCCCGGGATCAGATTGCCACAATCGCTCGCGGAGCCTTTCTTCACGACATCGGCAAAATGGGCATTCCGGACAGAATTCTGAGAAAGCCTAAAAAACTCGATGACGAAGAAACGGTGATCATGCGTAAACATTGCTGGCTTGGATATGAGATGGTGGGCAAGATCCCTTTTCTTGAACAGGCCAGAGAGATTATTCATTCGCATCATGAACGCTACGACGGTACTGGCTACCCCAAGGGGCTAATAGGACAACAAATACCCTTGGGTGCAAGAATCGTCGGAATCGCGAATACCTTGGATTCGATCACATCTGACTTACCGTATCGCAGCAGCCAATCTTTCGCCGCAGCGCGGGAGGAGATAGTGGGTTGGTCCGGACTCCAGTTTGACCCTCAAGTCGTCAAAGTGTTTCAGCAAATTCCCGATGGACTGTTTGAAGAGTTGAAACGCGACATTAACAAAGCGTGACGACTCGGCCCTACGGGTCAGCAAAGGCGGCGTATCATCTGTGAGCATGAATGCTCACGGGCTCGAAACATTCAGTATCCTTCTAGGAACGATCTGGTGTGTTGTCGGGCCCCTGGTGGGTGTCGTCATCGGTATCTGGCTTGCGCGCTGCTGGCAGCGTAAGCAGCGGCTACTCGAAAGCAAGAGGAGTGAGTGCCGAGAGCTCCGTCCTGAGGACTGGGAGAAGTTGCAGGATGTGCTGGTCAAGATGTCCCGTCGGGAGTTGGGGATTCTGAACGAAACTTCTCCACTCGTTCTTGGCGGTCACGGCCCACATCCGCACTGATCGAGGCTGCGCCCCTTTTTAATGCGTAGGTTTACAAGCACGGCGGCGCTGCGATTCTGCAACAATTGTCCACGCATTAGGGATCGAACAAGAAGAAGGTACGGCGGCATAATCTTGAGTGTGTGGTCTTGTGACTAGCATTTGGTTTTCTGCTTCCGACGGCTAGCGATTCTGTGCCGTCATTTTCTCTCAATCCTAGTGTCGCTATGAGTCGAGTAAGAAACTGGTTCGAGCGGACGTTCGACAGTAAGAGCCTGGAGGCGGCGCCCGAAGTGCATCGAATTGCGCCTTCCGGCGCTCGAATAGTTGGTGTCACTTATCGGCACATCGAGTATGCGGACATGGCGGGACACGCGCACTTTATTGACTTGGAGGAGTGCGCCAAGTGCTGGCTACAATGGTTTCACGACCATAAGCAACAGATCGCTCCCTTGGGTTCCCAGGCTCAAATGGAGGCGGAAGCTGCTTGCACTGTCGGGCTACGCGCCGGAGGCGGTCCTTCTTTTTGGATTGAGTTCATGAACGAGCGGAAGACCCGATTCGAGTTTGAAAATTGGGAAGCACGGTGCCGGTTATTGCAGGGACCACTGCTTGTGGTGGGTTGGCGAACCTTTGACACTGAATGAGATGACAGCCTGATAGTCGCTTGCTCTTTCCGGTGCTCTTCCATCCCGGGAGCTTTTTGTGTTACACATTTGACCTCTGCCAGGTGGTCTTGCCGGAGCAAAAGCCATCAGCGCTTGGATCACAGAGCTATATTCTGGACAACCCACTGGAGTGTACATCCCTCGCGTCGGTGGCGGAATCTTCGAAACCCATAGCGTCCAGCATCAGGACCAATGCGGGCAGTATCAGAGCGTTTGCAAACATAACTGCGATTTACCCGATGTGCCTACGTCGAAGTTCTCCGAAGTGACCAGCGCAGGATTAGCAAAAGTTCGCAGCAGAGAACAACAGCGCAGATCGCAGCACCACCGCGAAGGTTCGCGCGAATGGCCGTAACCAGAGCGGAGATGCCGAACGCGATGGTCATGAAAAACCCAAGAACCGCGCCTATCCAAGCTCGCAGTTCTAAATCTTGGTGAACGCTTACCATTATTACCGCCGACGTTAACAACAGCCCTACGACCAACCCCCAACCAGCGCCGCTCGAGGCTAGAACAGACGTGCTCATTGAGATGGCCACACCCTCAGTTCCTCGTCCTTCGCTGCACTGAAACTGCTCGGCTGCGACGATGGCTTAATACGCAAAGATTGTAGCTCTCAGTTGATGTAACCAGAGGCGGCTTCACTCACTGAGCCGGCTGAGCCATCCTCCTGTGACCCGAGTCCTTGACGTCCGCAAGCTATCCAAACGATGATGGGTGTTCAGGTATGCGGACTTAAGTCCGCTAAGTCCTGATTCCGGAATATTTTGCCCGTAACTCATTGAGCGCCATAGATTACTTCGCAATTTCACGCTAACTCAATCATTCCAATACACCGAGGGGGAGGGGGATACCGGGCAATTACTAAAACGTAAACACCCCATTCCCAAAATGGAACGCGCCCGCGAACCCCTTCCGCAGCGCTACAATCCCCTCATGACAAGACCTCTGCTCGCTGCCGCCGCTTTCATCGGCCTCGCCATTCTCGTCCCCTTCGCCAAGGCCCAATCCAACCAGCAGAAAGACGCTCCCGCGAAGGAATCGTCTCCCGACGTCCCTGACGCGATTGCGGTCCCCGCAGGTCTTGAGCCGGTTCTGTTCGTGCATGCCAAGGGATTTCAGATCTATACCTGTCAGGCCGGAACCGACGGCAAGTTCGCTTGGACGCTCAAAGCACCCGACGCCGAATTGAAAGATCGCAAAGACAAAGTGATTGGCCAGCACTCCGCAGGACCAACCTGGAAACTGAAAGATGGCAGCGAAGTCACCGGCAAAGCCGCGGCTCACGTCGACTCGCTCGATCCCGATTCAATTCCGTGGCTGCTGGTCAATGTTGTGACCAACACGAAGAAAGGCCTGCTCGCCGATGTGACCACCATTCAGCGCGTCCACACTCACGGCGGAAAGCCTGGCAACGATCCGTGCGACGAATCCCACAAAGATGCGGAGAACAAAAGCAGCTACACCGCGGATTACTACTTCTTCGCGCCGGTGAAGTAGGATCGCGCGTTTGACGCTGCCGAGAGTGCTCTTGCATCCAAAGCTTTAGTCGTTCGGCAGTCAGCAGTTTGGGAGAAAGATCATGCGTGAAGTCATCATCGCTTCTTCAGTTCGCACTCCGGTAGGAAGAGCTTACAAAGGAACTCTGCGTTCCACGCGTCCCGACGAATTAGCCGCGATTGCGATCAAGGGAGCGCTCGATCGCGTTCCGCAACTCGACGCGAAAGAGATTGAAGATTTAATCCTGGGTTGTGCCATGCCCGAAGCAGAGCAAGGGATGAATGTCGCCCGCATCGCTTCGCTGCGCGCAGGATTGCCGGTCGAAGTCTCGGCACTCACCATCAATCGCTTCTGCTCTTCAGGACTGCAGGCCATCGCCATGGCTGCCGAGCGCATCATGAGTGGAGGCGCGGAAGTGATCGTCGCCGGTGGAACCGAATCGATGTCGATGATCCCGATGGGAGGCCACAAGATCTCACCCAATCCCTGGCTCGTCGATCACTATCCGGACGCGTACCTTTCCATGGGACTGACTGCCGAGCGGGTCGCGCAGCGCATTGGCATCACGCGTGAAGCTGCGGACGAATTCTCGCTGCATAGCCATCAGAAAGCGTTGGCCGCCATTCAGGCTGGCAAGTTCGACGACGAAGTTGTTTCCGTACCGGTAAGCTTCAGCACTCCCAATGGGTCGAAGCCCAAGCGTCAGGAGATCGTGTTCAAAGTGGACGAAGGCCCGCGCGCCGACACTTCGCTCGAAGCTCTGCTCGCGCTCAAGCCCGCATTCCATGTGAAGGGAACGGTCACCGCGGGTAACTCTTCGCAGATGTCAGACGGCGCCGCAGCAACGGTAGTGATGTCGGCGGAACGCGCACAAGCTCTTGGCATCAAGCCGCTGACGCGCTACGTCGCCTTCGCGACCGCTGGATACAAGCCCGAAGAAATGGGACTTGGACCGGTGTTTGCAATTCCCAAAGCGCTGAAGATGGCTGGACTCAAGTTGTCCGACATCGATGTGATCGAGTTGAACGAAGCGTTCGCGGCGCAATCGCTGGGGGTGATCAAGGAAGCAGGACTCGATCCGGAGAAGGTCAATCCCAACGGAGGCGCCATTGCTCTAGGCCATCCTCTGGGATGCACCGGAGCAAAGCTGACAGCGAGCGTCATCCGCGAGATGAAGCGCCGCAACGCCCGCTACGGCATGGTAACGATGTGCGTCGGCGGAGGCATGGGCGCCGCCGGCATCTTCGAGAACCTCGATTGAGAACCTATAACCACGAAGGTTACTAAAGCTCACGGCACACTGCTCCGAGGAGTTTTCCTTCGTGGAACTTCGTGTCCTTCGTGGTTCCCGTTTTGGTTTGGCCTGTGTTTTATTTTCGAAAATGTGACGAACACGCTCGACTGCCGTAACGACGAGCCTTTATGTTTTGAGTCGTGGCGACAATTCCGATCCATAGACCGAGCGCGCAACACGTCAGCCACGCCATTATTACAGCGGCGATGACGGTACATTCGGAATGGGGCCCTGGTTTGCTGGAGAGCACTTACCAGGAGTGTTTGCGGTACGAACTTGAAGTCGTAGGAATTCGAGCCGCCGTACAAGTCGGTCTCCCCGTTGTTTATCGAGGCGTCAAGCTCGAACTCGGCTATCGGATGGATCTGCTCGTTGAAGACTTGGTGGTTGTAGAAATCAAGTCGGTGGAGGGAATCTCGCCCGTTCACCAAGCTCAGATTATTTCGTATCTGAAGCTGAGCGGAAAATCGATCGGCCTGCTGATTAACTTCAATGTCGTGCATCTCAAGGATGGCATTAAGCGCTTCGTGAATGGTGATGAGTGGAGACGGGAAGGTCTCAACCACTAAGGTCACTAAGGTCCACGAAGGAAAACTAAAGAAACGAGTGGGACCGACTTGATCCGGCCCGGTGAGTTGCCCGCAGCGCTATAATCTCTAGCAGGAGGGTTCCATGACTTCCGCCCGCCTTGCTCTTATCGCGCTGCTGGTTTGCTCTGCTTCGGCATTCGCGCAGACGCCGAGCAGCCTCGCCACTCCCGACACTGATCGTCCGGCCAAGAATCTGCCATCCGAATCATGGAAGATCGGAAGCCAAACAACCGACTCCAGGACCGCGAACGATCCGATCGAGCGCATGCGAATCGACCAGTTTCGAATCAATCCCAAGGGCTTACCCTTTCAGCAAGACGCCCGCGCCGATCTGATGACATTGAACCTCGACGGGCAGCCAGGTGATGACACAACTTGCTACGCCATCCGCAGCTATGTAGTCGCGCGCGACAGCAAGACCTCGGATGCAACACATTCCGTCGGATACTCAACGTGCCAGCCCGCGTCACGCTATCGTCTCCGAACCACAGAGCTTCGCGGCGGCTCGGTGAATCGTTAGCGCGCACTCACGTCACACTTCTTTACGCTATTACTACGCTTTTTGACTGGATTAGGGCTATGATTTTGGTGGGCGAAATGCCCACGCCAGAGTGGTCATCCCCCGACCGAGAATCTGGCCATAGCTTGGGAGGTGCGTTATGCGGCTCTCCGGCCTTTATGTAGCGGCGTTGTTCGTTCTCTCATTTCTAGCGCTCTCACCCTTAGCCTTCGCTCAACACTCCTCATCATCCGCCTCCTCCGGCGGGAGTTCTGCAGGCTCTTCCAGTTCCGGCGGAGGTGGTGGCTCTCATGGCGGATCCTCTGGCGGTTCGGTCTCCTCGGGAAGCAGCGGCAGCCACAGTTCAAGCGGAAGCGGAGGTCACAGCTCCGGTGGTGGATCCGCATCGCACGCTTCGAATGGGCACAGTTCCAACACACCAGCCTCATCGCATCTCGTCGGGAGGGAGACGGTCACCAACAGCGTTCATTCCTCGCACCAACTGAACAGCACTTCACAAATGCGAACGCAGCCCGAAAAGCGGGGATTCTTTTCATACATTCGACATCCGTTTCGGAAACCAGAGCCGAAGCCGGTCAGCGATTTGCGCCGCAGGGTTTGCCTGACGGGTCCGTGCCCGGTTTGCCCCGCCGGCCAGTCGGCCGGCAAAGGAGGGTGCGTCGCAGCACCAGTAACAACGTACTACCGACGTAGATATTGTTCGTCGGGCGAGATTTGGTCCGGCGGAGCATGTTTGTTGCAAACTCAGTTTGTCGATGATTGCGGCTGGCTGCGGATGTCGGTGGATCGTCAACAGCGAGCTATGCAAGCCGCCGTTGCAGACGAACAGAATAGCTGTGGAGCAGGATCCATGCAGGGATGCTCGCAGGCCACCGCCGCACGGCAAAGCGAAGAAGATCTTTACCGCACATTGTCGGAACGATACAGGCAATGCTTGCGGAACCCCACGACCGCGTACAGTCGGGGAAGAATCTACTCGCCGGCCTCCGCATCGGGCCTATATTTCGATCCCTTTAGTTTTGAGATCGATCGCTAGAACTCGCGCCCCCGAGACGCGGGAAATCTTTTTCACGCGATAGTCACCTCGGAGTAGGTTACTGGCGCGGAGCGTTGATTATCGCCCACCTATCATTCCCCATCTCAACCCATTAAAATCGCAGTGGGATTCCGCTGGACCCGAGTCCGGCGGCTTGTATTAGGAGACGACATGGCCACCACGACGACAGCGCCGAAGACGAAGATTGCGGGCGGAAGCTTCCTGCTGGAGACCAGACAGTACGAAGAGGTCTTCACTCCAGAAGACTTCAGCGAACAGCAACAGCTCATCGGACAGACAGCGGAAGAGTTTGCCGTGAATGAAATCGTTCCTAATATCGAGAAGATAGAACACAAGGATTTCTCGGTCACGCGCGACCTGTTGAAGAAGGCGGGCGATCTTGGATTGAGTTCGGTGGAAATCCCCGAGGCCTACGGCGGGCTGGAGATGGACAAGGTTACCGCAGCAGTCATTGCCGATCACATCGCGAAATATGCGGGATTCGCGACCACATGGGGCGGGCACACCGGCATTGGAACGCTTCCCATCGTCTACTTCGGCACCGAGGAACAGAAGAAGAAGTACCTGCCGCGGCTGGGCTCGGGCGAGATTGTTGGCGCGTACGCACTTTCGGAGTCAACGTCAGGCTCAGACGCGATGAATTGCCGCACGCGCGCTGTGCTTTCGTCAGATGGAAAGCATTACGTCCTCAACGGTGAAAAGATGTGGATCACCAATGCGGGGTTCGCCGACCTGTTCACTGTCTTCGCCAAAATCGATGGAGAGAAATTCTCGGCATTCCTGGTCGAGAGAAACTTCCCGGGATTTTCCATCGGCGCGGAAGAACACAAGATGGGCATTCGGGGATCGTCGACTTGCCCGATCATTTTGAACGACTGCAAAGTTCCGGTTGAGAATCTGCTGGGCGAGATCGGCAAGGGTCACCTGATCGCCTTTAACATTCTGAATGTTGGCCGCTTCAAACTGGGCGCGATGTGTGTTGGCGGAGGCCGCGTGTCGCTAGAAAACGCGATCGGCTATGCCAAACAACGCAAGGCATTCAACAAGGTCATCGCGGACTTCGGCCTGGTGCGCGAGAAGATCGCCAACATGGCGACGCTCCTTTATGTCGGCGAATCGCTGGTTTACCGGACCGTTGCGATGATGGACTCCGCTCTGAGTGAAGTCGACAAATCGGCTCCCGATGCGGCCAAGCAGACTCTCAAAGCGATCGAAGAATACGCGGTCGAGTGCTCGATCATCAAAGTCTGGGGATCGGAGATGATTGACTACATCGTCGACGAGACGCTGCAGATTTATGCGGGCTATGGATTCGTCGAGGAGTATCCAGCGGAGCGCGCCTATCGCGATGCCCGCATCAACCGCATCTTCGAAGGAACGAACGAAATCAACCGGCTGATTATCACAGGCTTCCTGCTGAAGCGCGCGATGACGGGTCAGTTGCCATTAATGCCGGCCATCAAGAAGCTGATGGATGAAGTGCTCTCCGGACCGTCGATGCCGGAGGAGCTCGAAGGTCCGCTGGCGGAGGAACAGAAACTGGTGGCGCAAGCCAAGAAGCTTGGACTCTTCGCGGCCGGTTCGGCGACACAAAAATACATGCAGGCGATTCAGGATCAGCAGGAAATCATGGGCGCGATTGCCGACATGACGATTGAAACGTACGCCATGGAATCGGCTGTATTGCGAGCGCAGAAGATTGTGGCCAGCAAAGGCGAAGCGGGCGCCGTTCTGCCGGTGGCGATGACGCGTGTCTATTTGTCGCAGGCGATGGAAAAAGTAGAATCTGCTGCACGCAAAGTGATTGCTGCGGTGGCCGAAGGCGACATGATGCGCACACAGCTGGCAATCCTGCGGCGGCTCTCGAAGTATGAACCGTTTAATACCGTCGAACTGCGGCAGACCATCGCGCAGAAGATGATCGAGCGCGGAAAGTTCACCCTGGCGTAACGCCTTTCAACAAAGAGGGCACAGAGGCCCACAGGGGGAAGCGAAAACTTTTCGCTGACTCTGTGGCTTCTATGATTCGTTTTTCTTCCTGCCCGTCCCTCTGATACAAATGTCACGATGAAAATCATTGTGTTGCACTTTGTCGCCGCATTTGCGATGGCCTCCGCGTTATCTGCCCAAACAAGTTCCACACCGCAGAAGGATTCGGCCACGTTCGATGCTGATGGAACTGCTCACATCACGCGAGTCGTGCCGATGCCCTCCACGATTTCTCCGGAGGCGCAGCAATGGCTGGAGTCGTTGACTCACAGTACTCCCGGTCCTGAGTCGCTGACTGAGCGCCGGGCGCGCACAGACATCTGGCGCGCGAAGGATTCGGCGGAAGCACGCAGGATCTATCCGGTGAATGTAGAGGAGACGACGACCGCGGGCGTTCGCACCGACATCATCACGCCGCTGACGACGCCAGCTGAGAATCGCAGACGAGTGCTGATCAACCTGCACGGTGGAGGATTTAATTCTGATTCAGGCTCTCTGATCGAAGGCGTGCCGATCGCGAATCTGGCAAAAATCAAGGTCGTTTCTGTTTATTATCGCTTGGCTCCCGAGAATCCGTTTCCTGCGGCGGTTGATGACGTGGTCGCGGTCTACAAGGAGTTGCTGAAATCTTATAAGCCGCAGAGCATCGGGATTTTCGGGACGTCGGCCGGCGCAATTCTGACGGCGGAAGTCACCGTACGGTTCAAGCAGGTTGGACTGCCGCTTCCTGGCGCCCTGGGCATTTTCTCCGGATTGGGAGATTTCAGCCGCGTCGGGGACTCGCGGCAGCTGTTCACCTTGAACGGATTTCCCGGCGAGATGCAGCCGATCGATCCTAACCATCTACCCGACGACCAATACATCGGCAAAACCGACCGCAAAGATCCTGTGCTGTCTCCGCTTTTCGCTGATCTGCACGGCATGCCACCGAGCCTGCTGGTCACCAGCACGCGAGATATTCTGCTCAGCGACACGAGCACTCTGCACCGCGCATTACTGCGCGCGGGAGATGATGCGCAACTCGTGGTCTTCGAGGCGTTGCCGCATGCATTCTGGTATCACTTCCAGTTGCCGGAAACACGGGAGGCACTTGAGCTGATGGCCAAGTTCTTCGACGAAAAAGTGGCGCATTAGCCCGCGCTTTTCCTAATTCTTGTTCCGCTATACCCGAGGACAACCGCAATGAAGATTGTTCGTCTGACTGTCTCGATTCTTGGCTTGCTCGTCTCGGCGTTCCTGGCGATGCACGTCCAGGCCGAAGTTTCTCTTCCATCACTGCTGGCCGATCACATGGTGGTGCAGCGAGGCTTGCCCGTGCATGTCTGGGGAATGGCGGCAGAACACGAAAATGTGACGGTGATATTCCGTGGCGAGACGAAGTCTACGATCGCGGATGAACTCGGGCGCTGGAGCCTGTATCTCTCGCCGGGCGAAGCCGGTGGGCCGTTCCCTCTGACGGTGAAAGCCGCGAATACGATCGTGCTGAATGATGTACTCGTCGGCGATGTGTGGGTCGCGTCGGGCCAGTCGAACATGGAGTTCTCCATGAACTCGCTCATCAACGCGGACGCAGAAATCGCCAAGGCGCAATATCCAAAGATTCGCATTTTTCGCGTCGAACATCGGCCGTCAGATTTTCCGCGGTCGAATGTAGATGCGAAAACATGGGCGGCTTGCACTCCCGAGAGCGTCGCGGAATCCTCCGCTGTTGCGTATTACTTTGCGCGCGATCTGTATCAGAAGATGAATGTTCCGATCGGGTTGGTGGAGAGTTTCTGGGGAGGGACGGCTGCGGAATCGTGGACAAGCCTGCACGGTTTGTCAGCAGATGCGTCGTTGATGCCGGTGTTTGCGGAGCGATCGAAGATGGTGGGGGAGCACGAATCGATGCTGCTTGAGCAGCAACGGGAGGAACGCATTTTTCAGCAGGCGTTGGAACAGGCGAAAGCCGAGGGCAAGCCGGCGCCGCAGCGAGCTTGGCATCCGGACTTTGCGGCATGGGCTCCCGCCGCTCTGTACAACGGGATGATTGCCCCGCTGACCCGATTTGCAATTCGAGGCGTCATCTGGTACCAGGGCGAGGCGAATGGCGGAGAACGAGCTCCACTCTATGCGCGTCTCTTTCAAACCATGATTTCGGACTGGCGAAGAAACTGGGACGAAGGCGACTTCCCTTTCCTCTTTGTGCAAATCGCGAACTGGTCGACCGGGCCGGATGCAAACTGGCCAGAGGTACGCGATGCGCAACGGCAGGCGCTCGCGCTGCGGAATACCGGGATGGCGGTGACGATCGATATTGGCGATCCCGTGGATCTTCATCCGAAAAACAAACTCGACGTTGGCCTGCGTTTGGCGCTCGCGGCGCGCGAGATCGCGTACGGCGAGAAAGTCGAATGGTCGGGACCGTTGTACCGCCAACTCACGCAGGAAGATCACGCGCTGCGGGTGTGGTTTGACCATGCGAACGGGCTCGCCGCGAAAGGCGGCGCGCTAGTTGGATTTGAAATCGCCGGCGCGGACGGGAAATACGTTAGTGCTGATGCGACGATCGAAGGCTCCTCTGTCTTGGTGTCGAGTGCGGCGGTGACAAATCCGGTTTCAGTGCGCTATGGATGGGCTGCGAGTCCGACTTGTAATCTGGTTAACAAAGAAGGTCTGCCCGCGTCGCCATTTAGAGCGGCCGAGTGAATTTCCAGATCGCGCTCCCATTTGTCATCCTTCTATTCCGGCACAGGCATGTAGCTGACAAAAGCGACCCGCTTGCTGTCAGGCGACCATGAGGGAACGTTGATCGTTCCCTGCCCGCCGAATAATTTCGCTAAGACAGTGATCTTTTTATCGGCGAGCGACATCAGCCGCAGCATCACGTCCTTATTTTCAGGATGGCCGGTCACGTCGGATCCGTAGGTGAGAAAGACCATCCACTGGCCGTCGGGCGAAATATGCGGGAACCAATTGTTGAGGTCGTCTGAGAAAACCTGCTCCTGTTCGCTGCCATCGGGCTTCATCCGCCAGATCTGCATATGGCCGGTGCGCTCGGAGTTGAAGTAAATATATTTGCCGTCAGGAGAATATTCCGGCCCGTCGTCGAGTCCTTTCGCAGTCGTCAACCTCGTCTCTTCGCCGCCCGCGGCGGGAATCGCATAAATATCAAAATTGGCATTGCGCTGGCCGACGAAAGCCAACGTCTTCCCATCCGGCGACCAACCATGCCAGTAGGAGGGCGACTTCGCCGTGATACGGCGCGGAGTGCCTCCGGCGATGGGGACGAGGTACACCATCGATTCGTGATCGCCTTGAGAGTTGTCACTAATAGCAAGTTGTGAGGAATCGGGGGCGATGCCGTGATCGTTGTTGCAGCGATTCGCGAAACCTGTGTCGATCACGGCGGGCGTTCCGCCATCTACGGTCAGGCGCTCGATGTGACCGTTGCGATTGAAGAGGAAAGCGCTGCCATCACGCGTCCAGTTGGGCGCCTCGAAGCGTCCCTGCGCGAGATAAGAAACTTTGCGATCGGCGGAGGCGATATCAACAGTCTCCAGCGTGCTGTAGAGAGTCGGCTTCGAATCCGACGCGGCCACAGGCTCCGTCAGTTCGACATTGGAGAAGACGGCTTGCTCGACCACGTCTTTGTCGTGAGAGCAGACGCCGAGCCCGACGTAGAACGGGCCTTGCAGAGGGATGCGAATCCATCCACCGGCTGCTTTGAGATCGGCATCTCCGAGCGACATGTAGACATAATCGCCGCGCTTGGTGATGCGCAGGCGTTTGGGCGCGGATAGATTGGACTGAATCTCGCGCGTGATGGCACCTTTCTCATCGCGAAACTGGAGCGAGGTCAGTCCGCTGGCATGCAGTGCGATGTCGGCATAGACGGAATCTGCGTCGAGACTCTGACGCAGCATCAATGCGGCTTTCTTATGCTCGTTGCCCGTTTTCGTCAGGAAGCTGATGTCGGCGGTGAGAGTCACGTCGCCTGACATTTTTTTCCAGACAAATTGGAAAGCATCGGCGGCGAACCACATATTTTCACCGCTGCCCGCGATGGTATAGGCGTGCTTCGCGGCGTCGTAGTCGACGGACCCGGGATGAAGAACCGTGCCGACATCACTGTGATCCTCGAAGATCCCGATTCGGCCTTCAGCGGATTGTGCCCACGCACACGCGCAAACTAGAACGAAACTGCAAAAGAGTACGAGGCAGAATGAGAGGTGAAGCCTTCGCATGAATTCCTCCGTAAGGCACAGAGATAAAGCACAGATGGTTAACCCGGCATTGTAAACGGATTGAGCTGAAGTGCCAGCGAGAGATTCAACTTGGGATACCAATCTCGCGAGACTTCTGGTACAACGTTCGCATGATGACGAGACGACTATTTGTTCACGCGATTCTCTTCACGGTATTTCTCGCTGGATGTGCGTACGCGCAAGAATCTCCGTCGGCGCATCTTGCCTTGACGCCCCCGATGGGATGGAATTCCTGGAACAAGTTTGGCTGCAATGTCAGCGAAGCGATGATCAAGGAGATGGCCGATACGGTCGTGAAATCGGGCATGAAAGACGCGGGATACATCTACGTCAATATCGACGACTGCTGGCAGGTGAGCCGCGACGCAAGTGCGAACATCGTTCCCGACCCGCAGCGCTTTCCGCACGGGATGAAGGCCGTCGGGGACTACATTCATTCGCTGGGACTGAAGTTTGGCGTTTATTCGGACGCCGGATCGCAGACGTGCGCGGGACGTCCCGGCGGGCTCGGACATGAATATCAGGATGCGGTGCAATACGCGGCGTGGGGCGTCGATTATTTGAAATATGACTGGTGCCATACGTCGACGCAGGACGCAAGGGCGTCATATGCCAATATTCGCGCGGCGCTCGATACCGCGGGACGTCCGATTGTGTTGAGCATCTGCGAGTGGGGAACGGCCAAGCCCTGGCTCTGGGGCAAAGAAGTCGGTGGGAACCTATGGCGAAGCACGGGAGACATTCAGGATCGCTGGGGAGGTTCCGAAAAGTGGCCGGACGGCAGTTGCTGCTCGAACGGCGTGCTGGCGATTCTCGACCAGCAGGTCGGACTGCAATCGTATGCGGGGCCGGGACACTGGAATGATCCAGACATGCTGGAGGTGGGCAACGGTGGGATGACAGACGTTGAGTACAAGTCGCACTTCACCCTGTGGGCGCTGCTGGCTGCGCCACTGATCGCGGGAAATGATCTGCGGTCGATGCGTCCGGAGATTCACGACATTCTTACGAATAAGGAAGTCATCGCGGTCGATCAAGACCCGCTTGGACGCGAGGGCGAGCGCGTTGCGAAGAATGGCGATCTGGAGGTTTGGGCGAAGCAACTGAAGGATGGCGGCCGGGCGGTGGTGCTGCTCAACCGCGGGAGTAGCGAACAGGATATTTCGTTCGCCTGGGAAGACATCGGGTATCCGAACACAGTGAGTGCCGCAGTGCGAGATCTATGGATGCACAAGGATCTCGGCAAACTCACGGGAAAGTTTTCGGCAAAGGTTGTGCCGCACGGGGTGGTGATGGTGACCGTAAAACCCTAGAAGCTGTAACCACAAAGGGCACGAAGGATCACGAAGGCTTCAACAGGTAGCACTCCCCTCGTGAAACTTCATGTCCTTCGTGGTTTGGGCACTTCAGCGCAGGCCCGTCATCCGCGCTCTTTCTTGATCTCTTCCATCACGCTCTGAATTAATTCTTTCGCGTCGGTCAGCTGCTTCATGATGATCTGAATGTCCATCACGGGCTTGCCGGGCCAGCGCTGGCTTTGGCAGTAGACGCCATGCTGGCCGACCAGGGCCATGGCGTCAGTGATCGCGTCCATGGTGACCGCCAGGCGACCGCGAGGAACGCCCATCATGGTCTCGTAGTGCTCCAATTCTTCCTGCTTCTCGTCGAATACCGGCATCCGTCGATTGTAACTGTGCGGTCGCGGGGAGCATAATGGCCGCTGACAAAATTCATTGTGAACCGTCCAAAGCTCTTGCAGAACCAATCACCCAAAAGGAGAGTCTATGAAGAAGAACATCGCTATCCTCGCGCTTTTTGCGTTTGTCGCAGCCACGGCCTGTTTGGCCCAGATGGGCGGAGCCAAACCAAGCCCGGCCGCGTCGGCATCTTGTGACCTAGGCGGCGGCAAAACTATTAAGACTGACTATTCCAGCCCTCGGATGAAGGGTCGCAAAATTTACGGCGACCTGGTTCCGTACGGCAAGGTATGGCGTACCGGCGCGAATGAAGCGACAACCTTCGTCAACAGCGCCGATGTAGTTGTCGGGGGCAAAACCGTGCCCGCAGGCAGCTACACGATCTTCACCGTCCCGACCGCGGATAAATGGACTTTGATCATCAATAAGAAGACCGGTGAGTGGGGTATCCCTTACAAATACGAGAAAGATGAACTCGCGAAAGTAGACATGAAAGTCAGCAAGCTCGATTCACCAGTAGAGAATTTTACGATTACTTACGAAAAATCCGGCAGCGGCTGCACGATGGAACTTGACTGGGAAACGACTCGGGCGTCCGTCGACATTTCGGCCAAGTAGGCTGTCTATTCTGGATCTGTTGAATGAAGATCTGCTCGGCACATGCCAGAGCGGTCTTCATTCAACGGTCTCAACATCAACAACGAACAGTTCTAATAGTTAGCGGTTGGCTTCCATCGCAGGACCGGCTTTCTGGCGGCTGCAGTCTCGTCGAGTCTCGAAACCCGCGTGGAATGGGGCGCATCCAGAACCGTCTGCGGATCTTCTTCCACTTCTTCCGCAATCGACTTCATGGCTTCGACAAACAAATCCATCTCTTCCTTGGATTCACTCTCCGTTGGCTCGATCATCAACGCCCCGGGCACAATCAGCGGAAACGCCGTTGTGTAGGGATGGAATCCGTAGTCGATCAGGCGTTTGGCGATGTCCATCGTGCGGACGCCCTTCTTCGCTTGCAGTTTGTCGCTGAAGACCACCTCATGCATCGTAGGCGTGGAATAGGGGAGATCGTAAGTGCCCTCGAGTCCCTTGCGAATGTAGTTGGCGTTGAGCACCGCATCCTCAGTAGTCTGGCGGAGGCCGTCGGGTCCGTTCGCCTGAATGTAGGCGAGAGCCCGAACGAACATTCCGAAGTTGCCGTAGAAGGCGCGCACGCGGCCGACTGACTGCGGACGGTTGTAGTCGAAGGAAAGCGTGCCGTCCGCCTTTGTGACGACCACTGGCGTGGGTAGAAATGGCTCGAGAATGTTTTTGATTGCGACCGGCCCTGATCCCGGACCACCGCCGCCATGTGGAGTTGAAAACGTCTTGTGCAGGTTCAAGTGCATGACGTCGACTCCAAAGTCTCCGGGACGCACTTTGCCAACGAGCGCGTTCATGTTGGCGCCATCCATGTAGAGGAGGCCGCCCTTGGCGTGCAGGATGTCGGCAATCTTGTGAATCTGCTGCTCGAAGACGCCGAGTGTGTTGGGATTCGTCAGCATCAGCGCCGCGACATCTTCATTCATCTGCGCTTCGAGGGCGGCAATATCGACCATGCCGCGCGAATCCGATTTCAGATTCTCGACCGCATAGTTCACCATGGCCGCGGTCGCGGGGTTCGTGCCGTGAGCCGAGTCAGGAATCAGAATCTTTTTGCGCGCGTTGCCCTTGGACTGATGGTAGGCACGAACCATCAGCAATCCCGTCATCTCGCCGTGAGCTCCAGCAGCGGGCTGCAGCGTGATCGCATCCATCCCGGTGATTTCGATCAGCTGCTCGCTCAGCGTCTTGATGATGTAGAGCGCGCCCTGAGAAATCTTCTCGGGCTGGTAGGGATGCCCGTTGGCGATTCCCTCGACTCGTGCGACGGCTTCGTTCACACGCGGGTTGTACTTCATCGTGCAGGAGCCAAGCGGATACATGCCGAGATCGATCGCGTAGTTCCATGTAGACATGCGCGTGAAGTGGCGGATGATCTCAATCTCGCTGACCTCGGGCATGTTGCCGAGGTCTTTTCGTTCGGAGCTACCGAGAAGCTTCGCTGTGTCAACTTCTGGTACGTCGAGCGGCGGTAGCTTCCATGCCGCTTTTCCTGCGGAAGACTTCTCGAAGATCAGGCCTTCGTTCTGATTCACCTGGAGCGAGGCTTTGCGGGGCGTGTGCTTCATCGCGTCACCTCTTCCACTTCTTCTTTCGCCGACCGCACAGACCGCTCGCTCTCGGCAATCAGGCCCGCCGCGGTATCGATGGCGCTGCGCGTGGTCAACTCCGTGCAGCACCACAATGCGGCATTCCCGAGTTCGGGATAAAACTTCTTCAATGGAAGTCCGCCGACGATTTTGTGTCCGAGCAAGCGCCCATTGATAGCGTAGGGATCCTCGCTGGTCTCGACGACGAATTCGTTGAAGCGTGGTGCATTGTCGAAGAGCAGCTTGCCATGCTTAGAAAACTGACTAGCGGCATACGCCGTTTTTGCCAGATTCTGCTTGGCGAGCTCCTTGAGGCCGACTTTGCCGTAAACAGTCATGAAGATGTTGACCATGAGCGCGACGAGAGCTTGGTTCGTGCAGATGTTCGACGTCGCTTTCTCGCGCCGGATATGTTGCTCGCGAGTGGCTAAGGTCAGAACGAACCCCCGCCTGCCTTGTTTATCGACGGTCTGTCCAACTAGGCGCCCGGGCATTTGGCGAACGTATTTTTCGCGTGTGGCGATCACACCACAATAAGGACCGCCGAAGCCAAGCGGCACGCCAAAAGATTGGGCTTCCATCGCAATCACGTCAGCCTCTCGCGGCGGCTCAATGATTCCCAGGGAAACAGCCTCGGCAATCGATACAACCAATATTGCTCCATTCTTGTGAGCAAGTTCTGCCACGGCGGCAACGTCTTCAATCGTGCCGAAGAAGTTTGGCGATTGGATCAGCACGCATGCCGTCTCCGAAGTGATCGACCTCTCGAGCTCTTTCAGATTCGCACGACCGTCGCCGCCGAAACCGACCACCGACAGCGGCATACCCTGATGCGTGGCGTAAGTGGCGAGCACCTCGCGATATTCCGGGTGCAAGCTGCGCGCGACGACCACCGAACGACGTCCGGTGAGTCGCACCGCCATCATCACAGCCTCGGCAGCGGCTGTCGAACCGTCGTACATCGAGGCATTCGCCACTTCCATGCCGGTAAGTTCGCAGATCATCGTCTGAAATTCGAAGATCGACTGCAATGTGCCTTGGGAAATCTCGGCCTGATAGGGCGTGTACGCCGTGAGGAACTCGCCACGAGAGATCAGCGAATCAATAATTACGGGCCTGTAATGAAAGTAGGCACCCGCACCCAGAAAGCTCGCGTAGCCGTCGCCGTTCTCGCGCGAGCGCTGGCGAAAGAAGTCGACAATCTCTGACTCAGCCATCTGGCGCGGAATGTTCAGATCTCGGGTAAGGCGGTATTCAGCCGGAATCGGAGCAAAGAGATCGTCGACCGAGCGGACGCCGATTGCCTTCAGCATGGCTTCGCGGTCGGCGGGAGATTTAGGTAAATAGCGCATAGGAAGTTATATAGATGTGTCTCGAGGTCATTTGGACTGAGGCGACGCGGCCTTGCTTTGAATTAAGCGCAAAATTCATCAGGAGACGCCTCGAGTGAGTTCAAAACCTTCTTAACCACTAACGACACGAAGTCGCACGAAGGAAACACCTAGTGTCCTGCTTCTTCAATGTCCCGCTTCTTCGGCCACGAATTTTTCATAGTCGGCGGCCGAAAGCAGCCCATCGAGTTCGCCAGGATTCTTGAGTGTGAGCTTCAGCATCCACGATCCATGCGGATCTTTATTCACCTTCTCCGGCGAGGTGGCCAGATCGGCATTGACCTCGGCGACCGTTCCGGAAGCCGGGGCGAACAAATCGGAAACCGCTTTCACAGACTCGACCGTTCCAAACGTCTTGCCGGCGGTGAGTTCCGTGCCAACCTTCGGAGTTTCTACGAAGACAATGTCTCCGAGCGATTCCTGGGCGTAGTCGGTGATGCCGATGGTTGCGGAATTGCCGCTCGCCTGAATCCACTCGTGTTCCTTGGTGTATTTGCGGTCTGTAGGATAAGACATAAAACGTTCTAGCTCCTGGCTGTCAGCGAAACTTCCTGGTTATGAACTCTTCTTCGGACGCTTGTAAAACGGCGTCGGGACGACAACAGCTCCTACGCCTTGACCCCGAACTTCCACTTTCACCGCGGTACCAACTACCGCGAACTCCGTCGGCACGTACGCCAGCGCAATATTCTTCTTGAGGAATGGCGCCGGAGATCCGCTGGTGACGTATCCGATTTCTCGGCCGCCGTCATCCAGCACTTTGTAGCCATCACGCGCAATACCGCGCTCGGTCATTTCCAGACCGACGAGGCTTCGCTTGATACCCGCCGACCTGGCCTTTTCCAGAGCAACTCGTCCCACGAACTCCGGTTTCTCCATCTTGCAGAAGCGGTCGAGTCCGGCTTCCCAAACATTAATCGTATCGGAAATCTCGTGGCCGTAGAGGGGAAGCTTGCCCTCAAGGCGCAGCGTGTTGCGCGCACCCAAGCCGCAAGGGACGACGCCGAATTCCTTGCCTGCTTCCAGGATGTCGTACCATACGCGCGCGCTCGTGGCTTCGTCCGAAGGGATGTAAATCTCGAAACCGTCTTCCGCAGTGTACCCGGTGCGTCCCATCAAAATGTTGGGAAGCCCGCACAGCTTCCCGCGCGTCACCCAATAAAATTTCACCGCGCTCAAGTCAGCGTCGGTCAGCTTCTGCAGCAGATTCACGGCTTTCGGGCCCTGAATCGCAATCTGCGTGAAATCGTCGGATAGATTCTCGACTGCGCAATCGAACTCGCGCGTATTGTCGCGGACCCAGTTGAAGTCTTTTTCGCGCGTGCCCGCATTGATCACCAAAAGGTATTCGTCTTCGCCCAAGCGGTGAACAATGACATCGTCGACAAACGTGCCTTCGGGATAGAGAAGTGCGGAGTACTGCGCCTGCCCGATCGCCAGCTTCGAGGCGTCGTTCATCGAAATGTGCTGGACGGCGGCAAGAGCTTGTGGCCCGGCGAGGCGGATGTCGCCCATGTGGCTGACGTCGAAAATGCCGACGCCTGTACGCACCGCCATGTGCTCATTGATGATGCCGCAGCCGATCGATGCCGGGTACTCGACTGGCATGTCCCAGCCGTTGAACTCCACCATCTTTGCGCCCATCTCGCGATGGACAGCATTGAGCGCGGTTTTGCGGATGGCGGGCGCCTCGACCGAAGACAAAATAGACCTCAAAACGAGCAGTGGCTGGCTGCTGGGATGGTGTGACTGATTACCGTATCATGCAGTTTTTCCGCGGGTCAAACGGAGAAGATCCACCGCCGTGGGCTCAGGATGAAAGAGGTACCCATTGTTTGTCATTCCGAGGAAAGCGAGGAATCTGCTGTCGCCGACACCGCTGAACTGCCTACGACAACAGATTCCTCACGGCCAAACTGCGGCCGTTCGGAATGACAAACTCTGGGGAAGCTCTGTGTGACTCCGTGGTCCGCGCGGTCGAATATCTTGGATCCTAGCGGCCAAACTGCACGGTAACGCGCGAACCGGCGGGTACGTGGGTTCCTGCGGCGGGGGTTTGCTGGCGGGCGACGCCGCTGCCGACTGGCTCCAGTTCCAAACCAATATCCTGAGCCGCTTCGACAGCGCCGCGCACGGTCTTCCCCACGAACGAGGGGACTTCGATTCCCCCTTGTTCCACGTCAAGAACGACTGTGCCGCTCAACGGCAGCTGTTTCGGTTCGACTGGAGCAGACTTTGGTGTTGCAACGGAAATGGCCGCTGTCGGTATTTCGGCTATCGGCTCTCGAACTGCTGCTTGGACTACCGGCGCCCGAGCTCCGACGGGCGTCGGTGCTTGAGCCCCCGCCGCAATCGGCGTCTTTGTCTCATCGGACGCACTGGTATTCACCTCGGCGGTTTCCAGTGGCTCGCCGGGGTGATCCGGCGTTCCTTCGTCGAGATCCTTATCTTTGATCTTTGATTGCGCCATCAGCAACTGATGTTGCGGCGCCAGCGGCAAATCGTGCGGCACGTGGAGATATTCAAGCACTTGCTGCGAGATACGTTTGAAGACTGGCGCGGACACTTGGCCGCCCTGATGGAGTCCGACCGCCGAGTCCAGAATCACAGCGACCACGATCTGCGGATTGTTCACTGGAGCGAATCCCGCGAACGAGCCGATGTATTTTGTCTTCGAGTATGCGCCGGTGTCGGGGTCGACTTTCTGCGCGGTGCCAGTCTTCCCCGCCGAAGTATAGCCCTCGAGAATCGCCTTGCGCCCTGTGCCTTCGAGCACGACTTTCTGCATCATGGAACGCATTTCGGCCGCAGTATAAGGAGAAATCACTCGCTGCGAAGCGCCCGGATGAAACGCTACGGTCTGCGGTGTCCCCTGCGGCTGTACCGTTCCGGTGACAATGCGGGGCGCGACCCGAACACCGTCATTGGCGAAAGTCGAGATCAATCCAGCAAGCTGAACCGCTGAGATGCCAATTTCCTGGCCCATCGAAATCGCTGCGATGGAAACCTTCGACCAGCGGCTCGGAGGCTTGGTCATCCCTCGCGTCTCGCCCGGAAGTTCGATGCCAGTCTGCTGTCCGAATCCGTACGCTCGAATGTATTTGTAGAAGCGGTCTTCGCCGAGACGCAGGGCAATCTTGATCGAACCCACATCGCTCGATTCCGCAAGCACGCCCCATACCGGCAACAGGCCGTGCGGCTTCGAATCGCGAATGCGCATTCCGTTGTAAACGATCGATCCCATCTGGCAGTCGAAAATCTCATTGGGATTCGTGACTTTTTCTTCGAGCGCCGCTGAAATGGTGACGAGCTTGAATGTCGATCCGGGCTCGTAGATGTAACTCACGGCGCGATTGGTGAGCGCGGCGGGAGTGATCTGCTTGCGCGAATTGGGATTAAAGGTTGGGCGATTCGCGAGCGCGAGAATCTCTCCGGTATGCGGATTCTCAACAATCACCGTACCGGCGATCGCTTGCGTATCGTGAATTGCCTGGTCGAGTTCCTTCTCGGCGATGTACTGGATGTTCTTGTCGATCGTCAGAACAATGTTTTCGCCCGGGTCGGGCTGCGTTTCAACGTCCGAGAACCATTGCTTGCGCGCGTCGACCGAGATGAACATCTTTCCCGGACGCCCCTTCAGTTCGTCGTCAAACTCGTGCTCGATACCGCTCTGGCCGGAATCCTCCATGCCAACCGAGCCAAGCACCTGCGCAGCAAGATCGCGAGCGGGATAGAAGCGCTTCGGTTCCTTCTGGAAATGAATGCCCTGTAGCTTGAGTGAACTGATCCGTTCGATCGTCTGCTCGTCGGATTTGCGAGCTACCCAGCAAAAAGTTTTGTGCGCGCGGCAATCGGCCAGCACGACGTTGTAATCGTCTCCGGTAATGCGTGTGATCAGAGAAACGGCTGTGGGAAGATCTTTAACCTCGGATGGGACTGCGAACGCGGAATCAACGAGCACCGACATTGCCAGTTCACGACCGGCTCGGTCGTAAATGACGCCGCGCTTGGCGGCCAGCGGAATCGCTCGCTGCTGCTGATGTCCGGCTTGCTTGACGAATGATCCATAGCTGAAGACCTGCAGGAAAACGAGACGCGCACAGATCGCGAGGCACCAGAAGAGCAGCATGCCTCCCAGCAGGTAGAGGCGGGAGTTTTTACCGGCGGTGGAATTAGTCGACGCCATGCAGTTGGTCGTAAGCCGTTCGTCGTTGGTCGTGCGCCCAGACAAATGTGGCGGCCCACTAACAGACAGGCCGCCGCCGAGATCTGCCGAGCGTGTGGCTCGGCCGGCGAACAAATGCGTCCGCCGCTACACAATAGGTTATTGTCCCGGGATGACGGTCACCGGAGCTGCGCTGGCCATGACTGGACCTTGGCCGTCGCCCGAAGCCGCATCCATACGGATCACCTGTCCAGGCTCTGGTGGAACCAGCCCCATCCGTCGCGCCAGCACATCAATGCGCTCCGGGTCACGCAGCGAAGCGTCTTCCAGGCGGAGTGCATGGTTCATCTCGGTAAGCGTCGACAATTCACGTTTTGCCGACTCGATCTGGTAGCCATACTCGATCGCTTTCAAATGCTGCCAGGCATAGGTAAAGACGAGCAGGAACAAAACTGCCAGCGCAGTTCCAAACTGCTTCATTTCGCGATTGCGCCTCGGATCTTCCACCTTGACCAGACGAGAATTATCAATCGCCTTGGAGAAGTAGATCTCGGGAGTACCCGTCCAAAGCGAACGATGCTCGACTGCCGGAACCGCCCCCTGCATTGTTGCCGCTGCTGCAGCCATTTATGCCGCCCCCATGAAAGCCTGGTCACCCTGTGCGACGGGAACCTGCATCGTGAAAATCTCGTGCAATTCTTCCGCCATGCGTTTGTCATCGGCCATTTGTTCGGCCCGATCCACCATCGAGATCAAATCGTTAATCAGTGTGCCCGTGTACATTTCCGCTACCTCAAGTTTGGATTCCTACCACGGAACCCGTTTCTCCCGCCCCAGCGGATCTCCGTCCGCATTGGTCTTGCTAATCTCTAGCCCCGGCACTGCCGTTACAGCGAATGCCGGGAACTCCGGCAGGTTTTCCGGAGCTAAACTTTTTCCGCCGCGCGTAACTTCGCACTGCGCGCCCGCGGGTTGCGATCACTCTCTTCTTCAGTTGCCGTTACCGGTTTCTTGGTCAGCAAACTGAAGTACCCCGCTTGCGCCCCTTCGCGGAAGGCATCTTTTACGATGCGGTCTTCCAGCGAGTGAAAACTGATCACCACCACGCGTCCACCGGGCTTAAGAATCCGCGGCGCTGCTTCGAGCAGCGCCTTCAGATCGTCCAGTTCGCGGTTTACGAAGATTCGAAGAGCTTGAAAGGTCCTGGTCGCCGGATGAATTCGCCTCTGTTCAGAATTCATTGGCCGGGCCGCGGCTGATATGACATCCGCAAGATGTGCGGTAGATCGTATCGGCCGCGACCGGCAAATGGCTCTGGCGATTCTCCGCGACCTCCTTTCCTCTCCGAATTCGTAAATCACATCGGCAAGCTGACGCTCGTCGAGGTGGTTTACCACTTGTTCGGCGGTACGCTCCCCACGCGGGTCCATCCGCATGTCGAGCGGTCCATCCGCCTGAAAGCTAAATCCGCGCGTGCTGTCGTCGAGTTGCAGACTGCTAACACCAACATCTGCTAACACGCCGTCGATCGTCGCTGGTCGTTGGCCCTTCGCGATTTCTGCGAATGACCGATGCAACAGCGTGATCGTCGGCCAGTCTGGTTCGCCTTCGACTTCTCTTAGCTCGCCCTGAGCTGAGCGAAGGGACGAATCACTGACGACTAGCTTTTTTCGCGCGATTTCCAGCGCTGCCGGATCTTTATCGAGGCCAATCAAATGTCCCGGAGCGCCGAGGCGTTTTGCGATTTCGTAAGTGTGCCCGCCAAGGCCCACCGTTGCGTCGATATATGTCCCACCGCGCTGTACGGCTAAAAAGTCGATCGCTTCTTTTAAAAGAACCGGCACATGGCTCATTACTCTTCCACCGCCATGCCCAACCCCCTGAGGGGTGTCTGTTAATCCCCCGTCCGATAGATGGTTCACTAGATGCCCAGCGTGTCGAGCGTCTTCTCATCCTCAGGCGTGAACTTTTCTTCCTGAATCTCTCTCTTGAACAACTCCAGGTTCCTGACGACCAAGTAAGTCAAGTTCCCCAGAACTGCGACCTCGCCCTTGATCTGCCCGGCTTCCCTCAGCAACTGCGGCAACAACAACCGGCCTTGCCCATCCATCTCTACTTGCTGGCCGTAATAGTTGGTCCGGTCCAGAAACTTTTTCTTCGTGGGATTGAAATTGGAAAGCCCTGCCAATTTCTGTTCGATCCGTTCCCATTCCTCGAAGGGATACACTTGAGCAACCCTGCCATCGAGACTCGTGATGTAGAATTGCTGCCCGTATTTCTCGTCGATCACCCGCTTGAACTCGGCCGGGACCTTCAACCGTCCTTTTTCGTCGACCCGGGTTGGATGATTGCCGCGAAACATGTCTGGTAGCCGCAAAAACTGCAATGAGGGAGGTCAAAAGGGTGCGAAGGTCAGTCAAAGTCGGGTCATTCGGGCTGTTTGTCGTACTTTTGGGTCGGATTTCCACCGGCTCCTCGTTTTCAGCTCTAACGTCCCACTGGTTTAACTTTGCTTACCACTTCGTACCACTTTGTACCACATCTTAGCCGTAAGTCGTTTATTGTCAAGCAGAAACTTGAGGGTACGACCCCCACTAGGACGGTGCTCAGGGAAAGCACGAAAGCTTGTGGTTTACCAATCGAGCGACCACAAGGGATTGCGTTTACGACCTTGGTTCTTTCGCTATTGTTTCGCTACGATTTTTCTTGATCTTCGCTGCCAGCGCGGATTCTCCTGTGGAAATTAGCCAACATGGTTCTCCAATCGCGAACTTCGCCATCCATCTCGGATGGGAAGTCATCCAAGGACGGGGCATCTTTAATCCCCTTACAATTCGAGGCCGAATTCATGAAGACGTCACATTTGTCTCTCGTCATTGCGTTATTTCTTTCTACGTTCGTTGCGGCGCAGCAAAATCCAGCGCCTCCTCTATATCCTGCGCAGGGCAATGCGGCGGATGCTCAGTCTCAGGCCAACCAATCCATTCAGGAAAACTCCGAGACGCCGGTTTTCCGCGTGAACGTCTATGCGCGCAGCGCGCGAGCGGTCAATTACCGGAATCGCGGCGGGTCGACCACGGTCGACTTCAAAGGCACCAGTCGCATGCCCGAGATCACCGGCAAGGCCAAAATTGACGGCAAAGCCGGCCGGCTGTCTATTGATGTCGAACTCAATCACATGGACACACCAACGAAGCTGGGCGCGCGAATATCTGACTTATGTGTTGTGGGCGATCACGCCGGAAGGGCGAGCCGTCAATCTCGGCGAAGTGCTGCCCGGAGGAAATGGCAAGGATAAGCTCACGGTCACGACCGACCTGCAGGCGTTCGGCATGATCGTCACGGCAGAACCATATTTCTCTGTCATCCATCCCAGCGATGAAGTCGTCGCCGAGAACGTAATCTTGCAAGGGACGAAAGGCTTCGAAGAGGCAATTGACGCCAAATTCGATGTGCTCGAGGGCAAGGAATACGTCATCGACGTTCAGCCCGACCAGCTTCCGTCGTCTCAGGCCTCGCCTGCGGTCCCGCTCGATCTCTTGGAGGCGCGCAACGCAGTGGCGATCGCGAAGGCCGCTGGTGCTGAGCAATACGCCAAAGATAGCATTATGAAAGCAGAAGACATGCTGCAGCGCGCGGAAGATTATTACCAGCGCAAGCAGGGACGCACTCCGATCGGTACGGCAGCGCGAGGCGCGGTACAAATGGCGGAAGATGCCCGTGTTCTTACCTTGCGGCGAAAAGAAGCTGAGCGCGAAGAAGCTGCACGTCAAGCTGCCGCCGATGCGAAAGCGAAAGCCGAAGCGGATGCTGAAGCTTCGCGACAAGCTGAACTGAAAGCGCAAGCACAAGCTGAAGAAGACGCCCGTCGCAGGAAAGAAGCCGAGCAAGCACAAGCTCTAGCAGAGCAGCAGCAAGCCGCCGCTCAAGCTCAGCAGCAATTCGCACAGGCGCAAACCGCCGCTGCCGCAGGCCGCCGCCGCAGAAGTCGGAACGTCAGAAACAGGAAGCCATCCGCCAGAAAGAAGAGATGCGTGCCCGGCTTCTCGCCCAACTCAACCAGGTATTGCAGACGCGCGATACGGCCCGAGGACTGATCGTCAGCATGCCGGATGTGCTTTTCGACTTCAACAAATACACATTGAAGCCGGAGGCTCGCGAACGTCTGGCACGGATTTCTGGAATCGTTCTCGCTTATCCGGATCTGAAACTCGATATCGAGGGCCATACCGACAGCATCGGCAGTGACGACTATAACCAGACGCTGTCAGAGAAGCGCGCAGATGCCGTACGCGGTTATCTGATTTCTTCCGGCGTCACTCCCGACCACGTGTCGGCGGTCGGACTGGGCAAAGCCGACCCGGTTGGCGACAACAGCACGGCGGCAGGCCGCAAGCTGAATCGCCGTGTCGACATGATCGTCTCTGGCGATGTCATCGGAACGCAGCAGACGCCGGGTGCGGCTGCACCTGCAACGCCGCCAAACCAATAGCCGTTTCGACAACTAGTACCTCAATACGGCCCGCTCCTCGCGAAATTGTTTTTGCAATAGCGTGGACGGGCCGTACCATTCGACAGCAAGCTTTCATGCCCAACCATCTTGAATTCGATCAGTGGGTTCCCTTCCCTCTGGATCGAGTCTTTGGATTTTTCTCAAACCCAGAGAATCTGCCGCGAATTATGCCGAAGGCAAGTGCCACGCGGTTGATACAGTTGAATCGAGTACCTCCGCCGAACCGATCCAGCGACAAAGCCGCAGGCGTCGGATCAACTCTTGTCACATCGTTTCGCGTTCTTCCTTTTCTGCCGATTCGTGCCCAGTGGATCGCCCGCATTACCGAGTTTGAGTGGGACCACCATTTCGCCGACGAGCAAGATAAAGGTCCGTTTAAGAGCTGGCACCATCGCCACGAATTTGTTTCTGAAACTCGCAGCAGCATTGAGGGGACGCTCGTTCGCGACGTGATTGACTACGAGGTCGGCTTTAGCTTTCTGGGCAGCATCGCAAATGCAATGTTCATCCGCCGCCAGATGGAGCGTACTTTCGAAGAGCGCCAGGTGAAGCTTCCAAAGCTTCTCAGCTAATGGAGGAAGATTGAGCGCAAGCTACTTCAGCGCCTCAACAACGACCGCGGTTCCGTAAGCGAGCACCTCGGTGACGCCCTGCATTATTTCGGTCGCATCGTAGCGTGCCCCGACCACTGCATTCCCGCCCAGCTCGGCGGCGTGCTGCAACATCAGATCGAAGGCCTCTTGGCGCGTCTTCTCGCAGAGATTGGTGAGCAGGGTGATGTTGCCACCAACCAGCGTTTGCAGGCCTGCCCCGATCGTGCCAAAGATTGAGCGCGAGCGCACGACGATCCCGCGAACTACCCCGAGCGTGCGCGTCACGCGAAAGCCGTCGAGTTCGAACTGCGTGGTCACCATATTGTGAGCCACCATCCTGCCTGCGTTGTAGCCGGTTGCCATTGGCGCGAATCCTTTCCCTATTGCCGCGCTGCAAACTGATTCCGCGTGACAGCCCACTATAGCGCGCACCACGCCCACGGACGAGTGCTGGTGCGGTTTTTCCGACTAAGGCCTTGGGTTTCGGCCTAGGACGATTCGAGTTCCGCAGTGATGAAGAACTCTGCCGACGACAGATCGTACTCGATCCGCAGGACATTCGGTTTGCAGCAGACCTGGCAATCCTCAACATAACTCTGGCGGCGACCGGCGGACTCGTCCACTGACGTCTCATTCCATTCCCCGCAAGACGCGCACTGGAAGCCGGATTCCATGCCAAGAACTATAACCACGAAGGACACAAAGTTTCACCAAGGAAGTTCGTATTCGCCGTGGCTTCCTTCGTGTCCTTCGTGCCTTCGTGGTAAAGATCGTAAATCCGAAACGAAAATCTCCCTATAATGTCCGGATTGCATTTCTCGACCCTTCGGAGGATTCATGATTTCGCGGCGACGCTTCCTGGAATTGAGCGGTGGAGTGGCGGGCATCGCGGCGTCGCAACCGCGTCTCGCGGCGGCAATAGCTCCAGACGACGACTCCCTGCCTCCTTCCATTGCCTCGCTGAAGTCGCGCAAGGGCGAAGCGACGCCGATCACGCGCGAAGAACGTCAAGCGCGGCAGGAACACGCACGCCAACTGATGACTGAGAACGCCCTCGACGCCATTGTGCTGATGGAAGGCACGTCGCTGCGCTACTTCACGGGGATCCGCTGGTGGGGCGGTGAGCGCCTGTTCGCGCTCGTGCTGCCAGCAAAAGGCAAGCCTTTCTATGTTTGCCCTGCATTTGAAGAAGGCCGTGCACGCGAGCAAATCAAGAATGGCTTCGATCCTCAGGAAATCGATCTCCGCCTATGGCAAGAAGACGATAGCCCGTACGAACGCTTTGCGCAAGGACTGAAAGATCGCGGCATCGCCAGCGGGAAGATTGGCATGGAAGAGACCATCCGCTTCGTTTTTGCGGACGGTATGGCAAAAGCCGCGCCTACCGCGGCCATCAAGAGTGCCACACCTGTCACCGCGGGATGCCGCATGGTGAAAAGCGCGCACGAAGTCGCGCTCATGCGGCTAGCTTCGCAAGTGACTCTTGCAGTCTACGAAGCGGTCTATCGCGCACTGCACGAAGGAATGACTCAGCACGACGTCGGTGCACTCATCGAAAAAGCCTACGAGCAGATGGGATTCCCTGGCGATGCCAGCGTGATGGTCGGCGAGTACACAGCCTCTCCGCATGGTTCGGCCACGCCGCAGGTCATCCGCGAGGGTTCGATCATCATGCTCGATGACGGCTGCGTGGTCGAAGGCTACCAGTCCGACATTACGCGCACATTCGTGCTCGGCAAGGCGACGGACAAGATGAAGTCTGTATTCGACATCGTGCATCGAGCGCAATCTGCAGCGCTGGCCGCTGCTCGTCCGGGAGCCGAATGCGGTTCGGTCGATTCCGCTGCGCGAAAAGTGATCACCGACGCTGGCTACGGGCCCGAGTACAAATATTTCACGCACCGCCTCGGCCATGGGCTCGGCATGGACGGCCATGAGTGGCCATATCTGGTTCGCGGCAATCAAACAAAGCTGCAAGCGAACGTGACGACCAGCGACGAGCCGGGAATTTATATCCCGGGCGAATTCGGCATACGTCTCGAAGACGACCTGCATGTCACCGAAAGTGGCGCGGAACTATTTACGCCGCAGAGTCCGTCGCTCGAAGATCCGTTCGGCAAACGGTAGGGCTTTCTCGCGGTTACGCTTCCGGAACGGGCGGGCATCCGGGGAATTCTTTCAGGTAAGTATTGCCGACATAGCCAAGATAGTCGAAGCCGACTTCGCTGGTGATGAAACCATCTACCGTAAGTTTGCGGAGAAAGCCGAAGAACTCGACTCCCTGCCCCAGACTCGAATCGATCTTGGCGCTCTTGCGATAAGCAATCAAATCCAAGATTTCCTTCTGCTGAGCGGCCGTCGACTCGAGATACGCGCTTCCGTAACGATCGATGCACGTGTTGTCGAGCCACATGATGCCACCGCCCAGAGCTAGCTGGTAGTCCTTGTTTTCGCTCGTAATCAGGTCGATGAACTCAGGCGCGCCGGCTTCGATTGCCCCTTTCGAATCTGCATCCGATGGAATGATCGTCTGGCACAGAGACTGCAGTGTCTTGTAATCATGCGCCGGAAAATATTTCGGCGTGTACGCCTGGTTGTCAGCAGCGGCCTTCTCCGCCTTCACCATACGGTGCGCATATTCCGCGGCTTCCAACGGAATGACGCGCAATACCGAGCCACTGAGGGCGGTCAGCGTAAGCGATTTCAGAATGTCGCGGCGTGAAATAGACATGGCAGTTTCGCCTACAGATTTCCTTTCTTCGCCTGATCGAGCAAGTAATCCGACGCGCGCCAAGTCAGCGCCATAATCGTCAGCGTGGGATTCTTGTCGGCATTGGTCACGAAGCAAGCTCCGTCGGTGACAAACAGATTCTTTACATCGTGCGCCTGGCAGTACTGGTTCAACGCCGAGGTCGACGGGTGCGCGCCCATGCGCGCGGTACCCACTTCGTGAATAATGACGCCGCCGTCAGCGATCCCATACGGATGTCGCCCGTCCGGCTTGCGTCGAGGTCAAATAGACTCCTCCGGCCGCCTCAACGATCCCGCGATACGTTTCCTGCATGTCCTTCGCCATCTTGATTTCGTTGTCGCCCCACTTCCAATGGAAGCGAAGTACGGGGATTCCCCATTGATCAACGGCTGTGGGATCGATCTCGCAATAGCAATTTTCGTTCGGGATCATTTCGCCGCGCCCGGCAAAGCCAATATACGTCCCATATTTTTTCTTGCACTCCTGCTTCAACGAGGCGCCATATCCTTCAAACTCGTCGCACAGATCGTCATAGTCGCCGACGCCGGGCATGCCGCGTCCGCCGCCGAACTCGGTGTGATAGCCGCGCAAGAACTCATTCTTGCGATCGAACTTCCACCACGGCAGATACAAGTGCATGCCGCCCACGCCATCATGATTGTGCGCCGGCATTTTCTCGAGCTGCGGAAAATAGCCGCCACCGTTGCTGCCGACCGAATCCATCAGATTGCGTCCCACCACGCCGGAAGAGTTCGCCAAGTCCATCCGGGAACAATGTTGATTTCGAATTCAGCAAAAGACGCGTGGACTCGCAGGCACTGGCCGCGACAATGAAAGCCCGGGCATGAATGCGCTGCTCGCTGCGTGTGGCCTTGTCGATGTAGGAGACTGCCGCGACTTTCCCATCCTTGCCGACAACCAATTCCCGCGCCATCGCGCCCGTAATCAGCGTGAAGCGTCCGGTTTTCTCCGCCGGCGGAATCATGACCTGACTGGAGCTGAAGTTGGAGGCCGTGATGCACCCTCGTCCGCACTGCGCGCAGTAGTGACACGCTGCACGCCCGTTGTGAGGCTGAGTCAAGATCGCGAGACGCGACGGAATGCACAAAATATTGAGATGGTCGCACGCCTTCTTGATGATGGTTTCTGTGCAGCGCGGCTTGGGCGGCGGCAAAAAGATTCCATCGGGCGCGCTGGAAATATTTTCCTTGGTCCCGAAAACTCCGATGTAAGACTCGACCTTGTCGTAGTACGGCGCGACGTCTTCGTAACTCAACGGCCAGTCGTCGCCCATACCATCGTGCGAACGAACTTTGAAGTCGACCGGCGCCATGCGCAGGGCGATTCGTCCCCAGTGATTGGTCCGTCCGCCGACGATGCGCGAGCGGAACCACCGAAAAGTGGATCCCGGAGCGGAAACGTAGGGTTCACCTTCAATCTCCCACGCCCCATTCGGAGCCATAAATTCGTCTGCCAGTCCTCGCTTCGCGCGACCGCCGACCCCTGCTCCGCGATGCGGCAGGTCGTAAGGCCAGACGTGCTCTTTATAGTCTCGTTCCGGAACAACAGGAGGACCGGCCTCGAGCAGCGCTACGCTCAGACCGCCTTCGGTCAGCACTTTGGCCGCGGTGCCCCCCGAGGCGCCCGAGCCGATGATGCAGACGTCATAGGTTTTGGGCGTTCGCTTGACCTGCATGAATCCCCGTTAGAAAGGTAAGGTAGTGAGAAAGCCTGCCGCCGCCACAACGACGGCAGGTCTTTGTGCCGTCTGCTTAGAACCGCAACTTTTCGAGATAATCGTAGCTCTTCGTGATGCTCTCGAAAGGATTCTCAGGCTTGTCGTGCTCGACGATGTAGTGCTTGATACCGGCTTTCTCCGACTGCGCAAAAATCTTCTTCCAGTCGATGATGCCGCTCCCCACCGAGGTCAGGTCCACCGTGTCGCCGAAGTTCTGGCCGCCACCCTCGCTGACAGCCGGCTTCTTCTTCAAGTCTTTCACGTGAACCAGCGGGAATCGTCCGGGATACTCGTTGAAATATTTCAGCGGATCGCCTCCTGCCGCAGTGATCCAGCAGAGATCCATTTCCATCTTGACCAGGTTGGCGTCGCACTCTTTGAGCAGCAGATCGTAAGGAAGCTTCCCATCGACCGGCAGGAATTCGAACCAGTGATTGTGATAGGCGAACTGCATTCCGGCCTTTTTGCTCGCCTCTCCGCATCGGTTGAACTTCTCAGAGGCTTGCTTCCAGATGTCGGGAGACTTGCGCAGTTCCTCGGGAATCCAAGGACACACGATGTACTTCAGGCCGATGGTCTTCGAGGTTTCGATGACCGAAGGGAACTTGTCGTCGAGCTCATCGTATTGCACGTGAGTCGAAACCGGTGAGAGACCGTTCTTCGCGCACACTGCTCGAACTTGTTCCCCGGTGTGGCCAAAGTATCCAGCAAACTCGACTTCCTTATAACCGATCTTCGCGACCTTGGCGATGGTGCCGTCGAAGTCGTCTTTCATCAGGTCGCGCACAGTGTAGAGCTGCACACCTACTTTTTCGATCTTGTGTTCTGCCGCCCAACCGAGTCGACTGGTCAGCAACGTTGCGGCGGTGACGGTGGTTGCGGTTTCGAGAAAGGTTCGACGATTCATCGCATGAAGACTCATGACGGCATTCCTCCGATTGCTCCGTTGGGGCGGAAGCGAATCCGGAAAGCATTATACGCGGGACGAGACACCTTCGGGATATGGGTAGACCCGACGGACCCTCTAGTTAATCGATTTTCCTGCTTGCTGAAGGAATGAGGGAGCGCGACCGCGTCTCCCTCAAATATTCCGTCTATTTCGATCTCGAAACCTGCAGATTGTTGGTCACTGAGAAAATGCCGGAAACTCCATTGGCGCGGACGCCAGCGAGATTCTTGTCGGCATCACTGTCGACGACTCCCTCAAGAGTCACGCGGCCGCCCTTCACGATGATGCGAATCGGCTTCTGCACTCCAAGAGCATATCTCTCTAACGCTGGATAGTCATAGATTGCGCGGAACAACTTGATGCGCAGGCCATCATCAATGGAAGAGGGCGGAAGCACTTCAATCTGGTTGTCGACCCGGTCCACTCCTTCAATCCGCTTCACAGCGTTCTCAGCATCGGATTTGAGCGATGGTCGAACCACTTGCCCCAACAGCGCAACGTTGCCGCCATCCACCTTAAACGCGATGTAATCGAACACTCCGAAATACGGCAGCATGAGCAGTTCGTGGCGAACCTCTCGAACAATGCGGTCTTGCGATTTTGCAGAAGGTTGATCTCGTTGCATGTTCTGCGCAACGACACCTAGCGAAGCGAAGCACAGCAAACAGACAAATCCCACGACCCGATATCTCATTTGCATCCTCCTTACTTGAAGCTTACAGAGGATGCATTCTAACGCTGGAGTGTTGCAAATGGGTTATTTCTCGATGCTCAGCGAATCGGCGCGAACAAAAATCACGACTGAACGAAGCCGAGCTTCAGGTTTTGAAGCCCATCGACCAGGCGGATATCGGCGCATCCCTTCAGCACCCAGTCGGCACCCGCCGCAAGCAAGTCAGCTTTGCCGACAGTGGTTGTGAAAGCCGCGACTCGCGATCCGGCGCTTTTTCCCGAGCGCACTCCCGCAGGCACATCTTCCAGAACCATGCACTCTGCCGGAGAAAATCCCAGAATGGCCGCGCCTTTCAGATAAGGCTCGGGATCCGGCTTTCCATGCGTGATGTCGTTGGAAGTAATAAGTTTCTTCGGAAGCGGAAGCCCCGCCGCCTTAATTCGAACCTCGGCCAGCGGACGAGTACAAGATGTGACGATCGTCCAGCGGTCCGGCGGAAGACTGGCCAATAACTCAAGCGCCCCGGGCAGCGGAATCACGCCTTCGAGATCCTCAATTTCCCGGCGTTCTACTTCCTTATTTTCGGCCTCATGGTCCGCATCAGGGAGATACTCGCGGACGGTGGTCAGGCTGGGGCGACCATGAGCTCGGGCAACCACCTCTTCCGGATTGAATCCGCGCTCGATCGCCCAACGTCGCCAGACGCGCGCCACTGCCGGCGTGGAATTAATCAGAACTCCGTCCATGTCAAAGAGAAGTGCAGAACATTGGATTTCAGTCATATTTTCGGCGGATCGCTATCTACCAGATCTTGCTACCAGCCCTTTCGGATGGGATGAGCCTCGGTATTGAGAACCGTCGTCTTCAAGTCAATCGTGTCCGCGGGAGCGTAGAGCAGGAATAAGTACTTCAGAGTTTCTGCAAAGAAAAAACTTTCCATCTCGTCTTTTTTCGTTTTGTTTTCGACGTTGCTCAACGCCGCGTAGGCGACGTCCGTCCGGCAGTATTTGACCAGGCTGTCGAAAAACGTCTTCCCCATTTCCACGTAGCGCGGATCATTGGTGAAATGGTGCAGATAGTATGCCGACTCGATGATCTCCGGACGCAGCTCGTAGCCGTCGTACGAGATTTTCATCGTCGAGTAATTCATCTCTTCCGGCTCGATTCCAAACGTGGTCCACATCTTGTAAGCCGAGTCTTCAAGCTTTCGGGCACGATCCAGATCGCCCGACAACGCCAGCGTTCCGGGAAAGAAAGCATCCAGAGATCCGAAATCGGTCCCCACTCGCGCGCCCGTGTTCATGTTCGCTTGCCCGTACCAGAAGCCCGTCGGAGCTTGATCGGCCAGATACTTATTAATCGCCTCAATGCTCGTCTTCCACATGCGCTCACAATCTTTGTCGTCGAAGAGCAGCCACGCTTTCAGCAGGTATTCGTAGTAAGAGTCGATTCCTCCACTGATATGGCTGACTGGGTCCGTCCACTCACCAGTCTTCACGTTGATGCTTGAGCCAACGAGACCAATTGGAGAGCGCCGCTTATAGAGTTCAACCAGAGCGCGCTTCGCCTTCTCGTAATAGACTGCCTTACCGGTCAACTTGCTAAGAGTGCCGAATTCAATCAGCAGCGTGCCAACTTCAGCAGGATTCGTGACCTCTCCCCGCACAGCACCAGTCTTCAAGTTCACATACACATAAGGCATTCCTGTCGGGGATTCAAACACTGGCAACAAACGCGTGCCCAGATCGTCAGCCAACGCCAGCAGTCTCTTGTCGCCAGAGAGCTGATAGCTGCTGAGCAGACCGCCCAGCATCCGGATGGTGATTTCGAAATTCTTGACGTAAACATCTTGGTTGAACGAAAGATTCTTCGCGATGTACTCACGAGTCGAAGCAGCCTCGTCGTTCATGCCCATCAGGATCATCGTGTCGAGCGCGTCGACCGGCGACATCATCAGCGGCGTCGCATACCAATCATGCGAACTCTTGCTCAATGGTTTCAGCGCGTCGTGTCCCCAGGCATATTGCTTGTAGCCGCTCCAGGCATGGCGAAATTCCTGGCGGACTTTCTCCGCCATCTCAGCGTCACCGCCGTTCGTGTCGCCCGAACGCGCTGCGCCAGAAGCCCGCGCAATGAGAACGTCCGACCGATCCAGCGATCGGACCTGCCCCGCTAACCCAATCGCTGACGCGCACACAGCAACTACCGCTAATCCGCTTGAGAATTTCATGCTGGTTTTCGTCCTTGAGCGATTGTAAATGACTGTTGTGGAACAGCCTTGCCAGCAGTGGGTTGATGCATAAGTGTGATGTCAGTCACTCACGGGAATGCCTGCCATCACCTCGCCCCTCGAACGATTCGAGTACTTTAGTTAGCAGAGTTAAGAGGGGTGCGCCATGCTCTCCAAGTGCGCGAATCCCGAATGTTCCGAGCAGTTCCGATATCTTCACCAGGGCAAACTCTTTCACCTCAGCCCCACGCCAAACTTGCTAGTGGTAGACGACGACTCTTACGACTACCTCTATGAGCGCTTCTGGCTTTGCGATCAATGCTCTCGAACCATGACGCTCGTCTGGAATGGGTCTGCGGCAAAAATTGTTCGATTGCCAGATCGACCCGACATTCTCCACTCGGACATTCCCGACAAGATTGGAGACGATAACCCCCCGGAGAAGTTTGCAGCATCGGCCGGTACTCCGCATTGATGAATCGACGCGGAATAGGAGGCACCTATGACCGTCGCAGGATTAAAGATGCAAGAGGTTCCGCACTCAACGTCAATTTTCCATCACATTCTGGTAGCCGTCGACTTTTCGGAAGCTTCGAGGCGCGCGCTTCGCTTGGCGGCGCCTCTCGCCACAGACGATGTACATTTGTCAGCCGTGTATGTGCGCAATGTCGACTGGCGTTACGAAGTGCTCGACACGCCCGAGCTCGAACTCGAACGCAGCGACGCGCGGTATCGGTTCGATGCGCTTGTCGGTGAGTTTGACGCACCACACAGGATCCAAACGATTCTCCTGAAACACTGGGATGTCTCTCGAACGATTCTGTCTACGATTGTGAACGAAGCCGCCGATCTGCTTGTCATCGGCACGCGAGGCCGTGGCGGACTGCAGAAGCTCGCCCTCGGTTCCATTGCCGAAGAACTGCTCCGCCTCGCTCCCTGCCCAGTGATGACGATCGGCCCGAAAGTCGATTTCTCAGCTCGCAGTACGGAGATCGAGTTCCGAACGATCCTCTTCGCAACCGACTTTGGCAAAGGATCCACCAACGCACTGCCGATAGTTTTGCAATTGGCGCGCCAGCATGATTCAAGACTGATCGTGCAGCACATGCTTACGCCGATGCCGGTTACCTCCACGAGTCTTTCGGCCTATGCTCCGGCGTCAGCGGCAGCGGACGACTTCGAGGAGTGGGAAGGATCGTTGCGGAAGCGCTCACTACAGCAACTAAAAGACTGGATTCCGCGCAATACCGGTCTCATGCACGACCTCGAATATGTCGTGGGAACCGATTTCTCGCCAGAGGGAATCCTGACGGCAGCAATTAACGTCAACGCTGACCTGATTGTGATGGGAGCGAACCACAAGGGCTCGGCGCGGGTCGCAGCCCATATCCCATGGACCGCTGTACACGAAGTCGTCAGCAACGCGCCTTGTCCCGTATTGACCGTCGCAGGATAGAAGGCGAACTATAGGCCGGGGACAGCGGGGGGCTTTATCCCATCAAGCTAACTTGAGCAGCATGAAGTCCGAGTGCCGATTACCCTTCCAGAATCGGTGCGATCTTGCCAAAGCCTTACAGGCTATAATTGCGCGCACAAATGGCGCTCACCTCGGGCACTAAAGTCGGACCGTACGAGGTCGTGGCACCCGCAGGCGCGGGCGGGATGGGCGAGGTGTATCGGGCGCGGGACACGCGGCTGAATCGTGACGTTGCAGTAAAGATTTTGCCGGCGGCGTTCGCGCGCGATCCGGAGCGCATGAGGCGGTTCCAGCAGGAGGCGCAGGCGGTCGCGGCGCTCAATCATCCCAATATTTTGGCGATTCATGATTTTGGCGAGCACGAGGGCTCGCCTTATATCGTCACGGAATTTCTGGACGGCGAGACTCTGCGCGCCCGCGTGGGGGCGGGGGCGCTGCCGGTGCGCAAGGCAAGCGAGTATGCAGAGCAGATTGCGCGCGGGTTGGCTGCGGCGCATGAGAAAGGAATTGTTCATCGCGACCTGAAGCCGGAGAACATTTTTGTCACGCGCGACGGGCGGGTGAAGATCCTGGACTTTGGGTTGGCGAAGCTTGTGCGTCAGGAAGGCACGCTGGCTGCGGATGCCGCGACGCTGGCATCGCAGACCGAGTCGGGCGTGGTGATGGGAACGGTTGGATACATGTCTCCGGAGCAGGTGAAGGGGTTGGCGGCTGACCATCGCTCGGACATATTTAGCTTTGGCGCAGTTTTGTACGAGATGCTTTCGAGCAAACGCGCGTTTCATGGCGATACTTCCGTCGAGACTATGAGCGCGATTTTGAAGCAAGATCCGCCGGAGTTGACGGAAACGAATCGCATGGTGCCTCCGACACTCGGCAGGATGGTGCGGCACTGCCTTGAGAAAAATCCGGAAGAGCGGTTTCAGTCGGCGCGCGATGTGGCGTTTGCACTGGGGGCGCTCTCTGATTCGAGCAGTTCCACGACCCGGGCGGTAACGATTGACGCCGAACGGGCGTGGCGCCCATGGGTGCGCGTCGCAGCAGAGGTAGCTCTGCTGGGTATTGCTTTGAGTCTTTTACTTACGCGGCATTCAGAGAGGCCCCAGCCCAGCGTGCTCAGTTCGATTTTAGCTCCGCCAGGAGATGGGTTCTGGGCGAACCTTACGCAACCCGCCGCGATCTCTCCTGACGGGAAGTTTCTTGCGGTCATTGCCATGCGTAACGGTCATACGCAAATCTGGCTGCGAAAAATGGATGCATCGGAGGCTCAACCGATTGCGGGAAGTGAAGATGCCGCGAACCCATTCTGGTCGCCGGACAGCCGCGACATTGCATTTTTCGTCCCCGGCAAGCTAAAGAAGGTGAACGTTTCCGGTGGCACCGTCAGCGACATCTGTCCGGCAGGGGCGTTTGGAATTGGAGGAGCGTGGTCGCAGCGAGGAGTCATCGTTTTTGCAAACTTTGGTGACGCACTAAAAATGGTACCGGACGGTGGCGGCACGCCTGAACCGATTCCGGGTAATGCATTGCCGAGCGACTCACTATCTCAGATGTGGCCGGCATTTCTTCCCGACGGCAAACACTTTCTGTTCTTGCAGTGGAAGTATCCTTCCTTTGGAACGCCGGATGACAGCGTGTGGGTTGGTTCTATCGACGGAGAAAATCCAAAACGGCTTCCGCTGGCTTCGACTAACGCGCAGTACTCGGAAGGATATCTGTTGTTTAGCCGTGACGGCGATCTGGTCGCGCAGAACTTCGACCTCGCACGGTTGGAATTGAGTGGAGCGGTATTGCCGGTGGTGAGACAAATTCAATATCACACCTTTCTCCATAACGGCGCATTCAGTGTTTCAACGAACGGCATCCTGGTTTACGGAACTGCGGGCACCGGGGTCAATAGTCAGATGGCGTGGCTGGACCGAACCGGGAAGACGATTGGCACGCTGGGCGAGCCTGGGCCGTTGTTGCGGCAATCCATTTCCCCGGATGGAAAGCGAGTCGCGGTAGGGATCTCGCCAAGTGATGCGCGGGAGAAGATTTGGATTTACGACGTGGAACGCGGCACTCGCATTCCGCTCGTCAGCGAGGACAACGGCTCCAACTTGTACCGTCCGATCTGGTCTCCGGACGGTAAGCAGATCGCGTATCGAGACACGGTGGGAAAGAACTCAGCCCTGATCGTCCACAATTCTGACGGTTCCGGAGAGGAACGACAGCCCGGCGGAATGCACTTCGAACTTATCCAGCCGACCGATTGGTCCCCGGATGGCCGTTACATTTCGGTTGAACTGACCAAGTTTCAGGGCCGCACGAATTGGCAGGACATCCTTCGCGTTGCCGAGCTCGAAACAGCGAAACCGGTATTCGATATCAGTGATGCGAGCGGGGGCAAATTCTCTCCTGACGGGCATTGGCTTGCCTACTACGATGAAAGCAGTGGACAAGTGTATGTAACTTCGTTTCCCGTTCGAGGAGCGAAGATCGCAGTGGAGTCCGTGGGCGGAGGCGACGTCCGGTGGCGTGGGGACGGACAAGAATTGTTCTACATCACCGATGATCAGATGATGACAGCCGTGCAGGTACGCGAATCGGCGCAGGAGTTTCGCGTTCTGAGTTCTCAGCCGTTATTCCGGTTGCAGCTTCCAAACAATGTCGGCTTTTATGACGTTACGCGAGACGGAAAGCGTTTTCTGGTCAACGTTAGGACATGGAAGGAGCAAACCAAGTCCCTGACGGTCATTTCAAACTGGAGCGCCGAACTCCAGAACTCCCGCAAGTGAATCTCCTGCTCAGCATCTCGTGTGCCCGGCCTTCCATGATTTTCAGCATGGTGAAGTTTGGCGGCGTACTTGATATTGCTTCTGACCTAAGCGCCCATGCGGGTGTGGGCGACTGTTCACCCGGCCCATTGAGTTGTTGCCCCGTACCTCGGCTGCTTCGCCTCCGACGGGTGGAATCGGCGCAAGTTCGCATCCCGGTCGGATCATGGGCCGCTCGAAAAAAATAGCTCCCTACGCTAGCGGTAATGGGTTCGATCTATCTCAGCCGCTTTACGAAAGCACGATCTTTTCTAGCGCCGGACGATTGCGAATGATTAGCGTCGATCCCTTCAGTTGCAGCAACTGCTTTTTCTTGAAGTCCGAGAACAGTCGGCTCACCGTCTCCCGCGTGGTTCCGATGATCTCCGCGATTTCTTCATGAGTCAGCGTAAGCTTGACCTGGCTGAATCCATCGCTCTGCGACGGTTTCGTTGACCAGGAAAGCAGCAGCTTGGCAAATTTTTCCGACGGCGAAGTTGCGAGGCCAAGCGTCCGGATCTCGTCATAAGCCGTGTAGTAGTTGCGGCTCAATTGTTCGGCGACCCGCAACGCCACTTCCCCATGATCTTTCAAGAATTGCAGCAGCGACTCCCGAGGAATGAAATTGGCCTGTCCCGGCTCCATCATCTCCGCGGTCACTTCATATGGACGATCCGAAACGACCGCGTTGAGACCCAGTACATCTCCACCTTCAGAAATCTTCGTGATGATCGTTTTGCCTTCGCGAGACGAAGTCGACAGCTTGGCTTTTCCTGCGCACAGCACGAATACCCCGCGAGGTTGTTGCCCTTCGATGAAGAGCATCGCGCCCTTGGGATAAACGGCGGTGGATTTTATTTCGTTGAGGCGTTGTCCGGCTTGCACGGAAAGATTGCAGAAGAGATGTTCTTCTCTCACCGAACACGTGAGGCAATTATCAAGAATATTAAGACCGTAAGGGGCGCGCATGAAAGCAGCACCTCTCTTTCACATAAATTGTACATCCGAATTTCTGCGTGTGATCGTCATCACGAGCCTCAGTGATTGCACCCCTACTGTGATCACAGACACACCGGCGACACTGTGACATCATGGGTGAAGTGTTTGGCGACGGGCTTCGCTTCTTGAGTTCTTGAAGTTGTGACAAGATGAATTCGTTTGCATTCGCCGGAGAAATGAATTGAGCGACATTTCGAACGCATCATCGAAACCGCCGGCGAGTGCCCCCATCAAGAAGATGTCGCAACGAGCACGGCTCGAATCTCTCTTTGCGCCCCGCTCCGCTGCCGTCATCGGTGCGACAGACCGTCCTGAAGCCGTCGGCTGCAGCGTGCTTTCGAATCTTCTCGCAAGTAAATCTCCACTGAAAGTTCACGCAGTCAATCCCAGTCACTCGGAAGTCTTAGGCATCAAGACGCACAAACGCATTGCCGATATTCTCGGCGCCGTCGACCTCGCTGTGATCGTGACACCCGCCCAAACCGTACCGCAAATTATCGGAGAGTGTGTCGATGCCGGCGTCCGCTCGGCGGTTGTCATTTCCGCAGGTTTTCGTGAGCAAGGCCCCGCGGGCGCTGAACTAGAAGAAAAAATAAAACAGCACCTGCAACGCGGCACGTTACGTTTGATCGGCCCCAATTGCATGGGGTTTATGAATCCCACCATTGGACTGAATGCAACTTTCGCGAAATCCATGCCCCACAAAGGCAGCGTGGCTTTTCTCAGTCAGAGTGGCGCGCTGCAAACGGCGATTCTCGACTGGAGCCAGCGCGAGCACGTCGGATTCAGCGCTATCGTATCGACCGGCTCGATGCTCGACGTCGGCTGGGGCGATCTCATCTATCACTTCGGCGACGATCCGCACACGAAAAGCATTTTGCTGTACATGGAATCGGTCGGCGACGCGCGGTCATTTCTCTCCGCGGCCCGGGAGATCGCACTCAGCAAGCCCATCATCGTCATCAAGGCGGGACGTTCGGATGCCGCCTCGCGCGCCGCCGCCTCTCACACCGGAGCACTAACTGGAAGCGACGACGTCCTCGAAGCTGCTTTCCGCCGCTGCGGAGTTTTGCGCGTTCAGAATATCGCCGACCTTTTTTATATGGCCGAGGTCCTCAGCAAGCAGCCTCGTCCCCGCGGTCCCCGGCTCAGCATTGTTACCAACGCCGGCGGCCCCGGAGTTCTTGCTACCGACGCCCTCATCGCCACGGGCGGTGAGCTCACCGTGCTCTCTCCCGAGTCTATCCAAGCACTAAACGAATTCCTTTCCGCGCACTGGAGTCACAGCAATCCCGTCGATGTGCTGGCCGACGCCGATTCTGAACGCTTCGCCAAGGCTGTTGAAATTGTTTCGAAAGATCCTGGCAGCGACGGATTGCTGGCGGTCATCGCTCCGCAAGGTCTCGCTGATCCAACTCAGGTTGCCGAACAAATCAAGAAATACGCGCACACTTCGACCAAGCCTCTGCTTGCGAGCTGGATGGGCGGAGACGGAGTCGCCGAAGGAACTGCAATCCTCAACACTGCCGGCATCCCGACATTTTCGTATCCCGATACTGCCGCCCGTGCTTTTACCTACATGTGGCGCTACACCTACAACCTGCGCGGACTTTACGAGACTCCAGCGCTCGTTGAAGCATCCGAGCCCGACGCCAATGCGCGCTCGAAAGCCGATGAGCTTGTGCAGCGCATACGTACCAGCGGCCGAACTATGCTCAACGAGTTCGAAGCCAAGCGGCTTCTCTCGTTCTACGGAATTCCTGTTGTCGACACGCGCATGGCGGAAAGCGAAGACGACGCAATCGCTCTCGCCGCAGAGATTGGTTATCCGGTCGCGCTGAAACTTCTTTCCGACACCATCGCGCATAAGACGGATGTCGATGGGGTCCGCCTGAGTCTACAAACCGCCGATCACGTTCGCGTTGCATTCCGCTCGATTCGAACCTCCGTCACCGAAAAGGCAGGAGCGCAACACTTTGGCGGAGTTACGGTTCAACCTATGGTCCGCCGCGACGGCTATGAACTCATCCTCGGCAGTACGATCGACGCGCAGTTCGGTCCAGTGATCCTTTTCGGATCAGGCGGTGTACTGGTCGAGGTCTACCGCGACCACGCCCTCGCTTTGCCTCCACTCAACACCACTCTCGCGCAACGCTTGATGGAGCAGACCCGGATCTTCGGCGCGCTCAAAGGCATCCGCGGCCGCAAGCCTGTCAACTTGCATGCTCTTGAGCAACTCTTGGTTCGCTTCAGCCAGCTCGTTATGGAGCAGCCGTGGATCAAAGAAATCGACGTTAACCCGCTCCTGGCTACTCCGAATCAATTGCTCGCCCTCGATGCGCGCATCGTCGTTCACGACGCAAACTTACACGCCGAGCAGTTACCGCGCCCTGCAATTCGCCCGTATCCTTCGCAGTACATCTGGAACTGGCGCCTCAAAGACGGAACGCCGGTTACGATCCGTCCGATCCGCCCCGAGGACGAACCGTTGATGGTCAAGTTTCACGCCACTCTTTCCGAGCGCAGCGTCTACCTGCGGTATTTCTTTTCTTTAAGCCTGAGCACAAGAGTCGAGCACGAGCGCCTGGTACGCATTTGTTTCGGCAGCTACGACCGCGGCTTTGCTTTGGTCGCTGACCATAAGAACCCGGAAACGGGGGCTCACGAAATCTTAGGCGTTGGCCGTTTCAGCGCAATCGATCGCGCGGAAGCTGAGGCTGCCGTACTCGTTTCCGACCGCTGGCACAGCCTGGGATTGGGAACCGAACTCCTGTCCGGAGTGACTCGAGTCGCCCGCGCAGAAAAGTTTCAACGACTGTCTGGCGAGATTCTCCGAGACAATCTCGCCACGCAAGCAATCTTTAAGAAGGTAGGATTCAAACTTAGTTCGACGGAAGACCCTTCGTCGGTGTCAGCGTCCCTGGACCTGAGCAACGAAGGTAATCCTGACTGATGCCGGATCAGAAAAACGCTTCCTTCGTGTAACTTCGTGTCCTTCGTGGTGGAAGCTTTTGGATCGGTGGATTTCAGATATCGAAAATTATCACGCCACCGATATCGGCTTCGTGATTTCCAGTTGCGGCTCGAATTTAAGCGTGGTCCCCAATGCCCGCGAGACCAGGCACAGCTTCTCGGCTCGCTTCAAAAGATCCAGCGCGCGATCCCGCTCTTCGGCAGTCGCAATCTTGAGACTAGGACGAACCACGATCTGCGTGAAGCTGTATCCTGATTCCACTTTGCGCACAGTCCCGCTGGCTTCCACCTGCAAGTCGGTGAAGTCGAATTGAGCGCCTCCCGCGATTGCTCGTACGGTCGTCGTATAACACCCGGCGACGGCTGCGAGCAGAAGTTCTTCCGGCGTCCATCGGCCTTCCAGTCCTCCAAACTCCGTGGGCGCTGTGAAGTGGATCGCATTCGGCGCGGAGTCTGATTTCGCCAGTCCCGTGCGCCCGGACGTCCACCATGCCGCGACTCGATATGCGTGCTCTTCGCTCATTGCTCTTGCTCCTTGGGAAATACCTGCTGGAATAGTTCCTATATTTGACTTAAACGCCACTGGATTACGCCGCACCCTTTTCCGAAGAGATGCCGCGTTCCCGCTCGATCCGGGCGATCTGCGCGCGCAGCCAGTTCGCCAGCGCTTCTTCCATTTCCGTCTGGCTTCCAGTGCGATACAGATCGTCTACGGTCTGCCCCTCTTTGGTAAGCGGTATAAACCGGCAGGGTATGCTTTCCTTCTTCTGGCTCGCTGGAACAAATTGCTCGAGCAGGCAACTCTCGCATGGGTGCGGGCGACCTGCATGACAGAAATTTGGACAGATCGGGGAGTCTTCAAAGATCGCCGGAGCTCGCCACGGCGTCCGCGGAGAGCGCCCGTATCCGCCGTCCTGCAAGAAGCTCAGCTCGAACCGGAGAACATCAAGAATATCGCGATTGTCTTGAGCCATAGGCCACCTCAATTGATAGTCAGGATGTCAAAATAACCGCGGAAACGCCGTGTATTGAGTCACCGGAGTGAGTGATTGCGCTCACAAGGAAATGCGGCAGTTCGCAACACTTTCCTTCAATTGCTCTGATTTTGCAGAATTCCCTAAAAGGATCGTGTGATTTCAAATCCAGGCCATTGTGATTTCGCTCACATTAACCTCTCTCCCCATCTCGACCCGTTGGTGCTCCCGGCTCCATTCCGCGTCTGAGCGCAGCTTTGCCCTCCGGTGCCCGCCTGCCTAAGAGTCTGCTCCCGGAGTCGAACCTATTCCGCCGGAGTTTTACAGCTGCCTGATTTGTGCTTAGTCACAGGGGTCAGTGAGAGGGATCACAATTCTGGTTGCACCTGGACCACGGCCTTCGAGGGTTCATCGGGGCGGGCTCGTTTCAGAACGAGCAAGTAATCGATTCTAGCGACGGAGTGAAAACACCCTCCTCAGGGCTCGTAGGCGCAACAGGGTTCGGCGGCGAAGAGGTCGCCGGTGATCGCATACGCCCTGGCCCGCGACCCTCCGCATATGCTGCGGACCGGACAGCGTCCACACTTCCCTTTCAGCTTCGAACTGTCCCGCAACGACATGAATAAAGGTGAATCACAGTAAACCTCAGACAGTGCCTGGCTCGTGAGGTTACCTGCGGGTAGCGGCAGGAAGCGGCTGGGGTACGCCTCGCCCCGATGATTGATGAAGATAAATCCTTGGCTGTCGTTGACGCCCTTCGGCGCGGCAGCGACCACTTCGTCCGCGTTCATTCTGCCTCGCGATTCACGCACGCGCTGCTGCACAATGTAGCGCTGGTAGTGTTGCCCCTCGGTGGTCTTGATCTGAAAGTGCACTCGTTTGGATGCCGCATAAAGCCTGCCGAATGCCTGCTCGTTTTCGTCCGCAGTCAGCATCTCTTCGGTTTGCCCGCGATCGGCGGGCACATAAAAGAAAACGTTCCACCAGGTGATGTCGAGGTGCGTCAACAGTTCGATCATGGCTTCAACGTCGTGAAAGTTCCGTCGCGCAAGGATCGTGTTGACCTGAACCGGCAGTTCGACCTCATGACAGTGCCGGATGATCTCAACCGTCCGCCGGAAGGACCCGGGGACGGACCAGTAAGCGTCGTGCAGACCTGGCGTCGAACCATGCAGCCAGAACGCCACTCGCATGAGCCCGCTGGCCTTTAACTCGTCGATCGTCTCAGTTTCCAGCATCGGCGTTGGCAGCAGAGTCAACGAGGTTCGCACTGCGCGCTTCGAAGCGAACTCGATCACGGGAAGCAAGTCCGGCCTCAGCAGAGGATCGCCGCCCGTGAGCGCCAGCAGCGGTACCCGCATTGCCGCAACCTCCTCGATCAAGTGAAACGCTTCTGCCGTCGACAACTGTTCTCGCTCTCGTTCGCGTGCCGCTCGTGCCGACGTTCTTGGCGAAGAGGCTCTCCAGTGGCACGCGCTCGTCATCTCCCAGGTCACCTGCATTGGGCGCGTTCTCAACCCGGCAACGGACGCCGCCAGGCCGCTTTTTGATCCTGAGACTGGCCGTTCTGAACCGTCTAACTCTTCGCCGGACACGGAATCCTTTATCCCTGACTTCGCACGCGGTGGCATGTCCGCATCCTAGGGTTCCAGACGTCCATAGACAGTGCCGTATCGCACGCCGCCAGGTGATAAGCATCACAATCCACAGTGGAAAACCGTGTGATTGCTGTCACGTGGCGAAGTGACTTCTGCCATAGGTCCCATTTCGGCTGCGTGTGATCCTACCCCTGCGAGTGAGTTCTCAGGGTACGGGACGGAAGCACGATCCACGGCAATCCTGGCAACAGGATTTGCAGCAGTTCGGTAACGGGCTACCCCTGCTCTGTGATATCGTGCGCTTCCTTAGGAGGAAACACCAATGAAGCATCTCTCGTTTCGAATGGGCCTCATCACTCTAACGGCAGGGATCGCGATGTGCGCATCTTCTGCGATCGCGCAAGATGCAGCCGCAACCTACAAAGCGAAGTGCGCCATGTGCCACGGAGCCGATGGCAAGGGCGGCAAGATGGGAACCCGTGACTTCGCTTCCGCCGACGTCAAAGCGGAGAGCGACGCACAACTGATCGACATCGTCACCAAGGGCAAAGGCAAGATGCCGTCCTACGGTGGCAAGTTGAAAGACACAGAAATCAAGGACTTGGTCGGCTACATTCGTACCTTGGCCAAGTAGTTCCATGAATCGACGGCGGCCTCGAAAGGCCGCCCGGAGACTTCAATTCTGAAAGATTGGCGGGTGAGAGCATGTCCATGCGAACGATACGGGGTCTTTTTGCGCCTGGAGTAGCCCTCACCCTCCTTTTAACCGCTGTTTCCCTTCACGCTGCCGGCAAGAAAGATCCTCCCAAACCCACCGCGGATGAATGCCTCGCCTGCCATAGCGATGCAACGCTGACCCACGATGTCAACGGAAAGACGGTCAGCCTCCATGTCGATCCGCAGACCTTCAAAGATTCGATTCACGGCAGCATGTTTACTTGTGTGGACTGCCACACCGACGTCACCAGCGCCGCTCACGAAACGACTCCAAAGAAGATCAGCTGCGCGACCTGCCACGCGGACGAACAAGCCGCCTACGATCGCAGCTTCCACGGCAAAGCAGTGCAGGGTGGCAATACGAAGGCCGCCACTTGCGTCGACTGCCATGGCAGTCCGCACGAACTTCTGGCAGCAAGCGATCCGAAGTCGCGTGTGCATCACACCAATATTCCGGCAACGTGCGGTTCTTGCCACAGCCAGAAATTTGTCATGAACGATGCCGGGCAGAGCGCCCAAATGGTCGCTTCTTACGAGCAGAGCGTTCACGGACATGCTGTCGCTGCAGGCTCCGAGAAAGCCGCTGTGTGCACTGATTGCCACGGCACGCATGAGATTCTCGACGCGAAGGATGCCAAGTCTCCCATCTTTAAATTTAACGTCCCGCAGACCTGCGGCAAGTGCCACGACCAGATCTCGAAAGAATTCCAGCAGAGCATTCACGGGACGGCGGTCGCATCGGGAAACTGGCAGGCTCCGGTTTGTACCGACTGTCACGGCATCCACTCGATCAAGGCGCACACCGACCCGAACTCTCCGGTCTCAGCGCAGAATGTCGCTCAGGTCACCTGCGCCCGTTGCCATGAAGGCGTGCGCCTGTCGCAGGAATTCGGCATTGAAGGCCGGCGCGAGACCACTTATCTCGCCAGCTATCACGGCCTCGCCGCCCGCGGAGGCTCCCAGATCGTCGCCAACTGCGCCAGTTGCCACGGAACGCATAGCATCTTTCCTTCGAGTGATCCGCGATCGACCATCAATCGCGCGAATCTTGCTCGCACTTGCGGACAATGCCATCCCGGAGTCACCGAGAAATTCACCGCGGCCAAAGTTCATGTGGACGCGCCACTTTCTGCTGACATTGGCAGCAAAGCCGTCCGCTGGATTCGCCGGTTCTACCTCAGCATGATTTTCGCCGTGATCGGCGGGATGCTGCTGCACAACTTCATCATCTGGCGATCCAAAGTTGTGGCCCGACGAAAACTGCGGCAGAGTTTCGTCACGCGCATGCCCCTCCGCTTTCGCTGGCAGCATGCCTTGCTGCTCACCAGTTTCTTCACGCTGGTTCTGACTGGATTTGCGCTAAAGTTTCCCGATTCCTGGTTTGCCTCGATGCTGGCCATGAGCGAGAAACTGCGGCACTTGCTGCATCGGATCGCCGCAGTGGTTTTGATCGCAGTGAGCGTCTATCACATCTTCGACATCATCTTCACCCGCGAGGGACGCAAGCTTGTCTTCGATCTTTTCCCGACACTGGACGATGCCCGCGGCGCGTGTCAGAATGTCGCCTACTATCTCGGCCTTACTTCGAATAAACCTGAGTTCCGCCGCTTTAACTACGCGGAGAAAGCCGAGTACTGGGCCCTGGTCTGGGGCATGGTCGTCATGGCAGTTACCGGCACGATGTTGTGGGCCAAAGTTCTCGTCGGAAATCATATGGCGCGCTGGTGGCTCGACGTTGCGACTGCCATTCACTTCTATGAAGCAATCCTCGCGACTCTCGCCATCGTCGTCTGGCACTTTTACCAGGTGTTCTTTGACCCGGATGTATATCCGATGAACTGGGCATGGTGGGATGGAAAGATGACGCTGCATCACTATCGCGAGGAGCACGGCCTCGATCCGAATCCGTTGATCGAAAAGTCTGCGCCTACAAACAAGGGCGTTGATGAAGCGGAAGGCGAGCCCGAACCAGCCGAGATCAAGCATGGACACTGAAATGACTCCGCCACCGGAAGAGCAACGTCACCGCCTGCGCATGCTGCTGCGCAATCCCGTCAGTCTTGCGGGTGTGGCACTCGCCATAGTCAGTTTGGCGAATATTTTTATTTTCGTGCTGCTCGACCAGATCGCCACCAAGGCCAGCCCCTATATCGGGATCCTGGCGTACATGGTGTCGCCGGCCTTCCTGGTGTTTGGATTGATTTTGATGCTGGTCGGCGTGCTGCTGGAGCGACGAAAGAAAGTTGCACCGACCGCCTTCTATCCCCGTATTGATCTGAACGATCCCGCACAACGCGGCGCCGTAATTTCGTTCATGACCTTCCTCGTCGTCTTCGTCATGGTCAGTGTCGCCGGGAGCTACAAGGCGTACGAGTTCACGGAATCCGTCCAGTTCTGCGGACAACTTTGCCATACCGTGATGAGTCCGGAATACACGGCCTATCAGCTTTCCCCGCACGCTCGCGTCGCCTGCGCAGAGTGTCACGTGGGTGCCGGTGCAACTTGGTTTGTGAAGTCTAAGCTTTCGGGCAGTCGTCAGGTGTTTGCGGCGCTATTTAACACGTTCCCGCGGCCGATTCCAACGCCGGTGCACAATTTGCGCCCGGCGCAGGAAACCTGCGAGCAATGTCACTGGCCCAAAAAATTTTATGGCGGACAGCTCAAAGTCTTTACCCATTACGCCAGCGACGAAAAGAACACGATGCGCCAGGTGCGGATGATCATCAAGACCGGTGGAGGAGATCCTGCAACGGGCGCGCCTGAAGGCATCCATTGGCATATGAACATTGCCAATAAGATCGAATACGTGGCCGCCGACGAAAAGCATCAGACGATTCCTTACATCCACGTCGAAGATCAGCAGGGTCGCGTCACTGAGTACTACGCCAAAGATTCGACGCTCACTAAAGATCAGATCGCCAAGACGCCGCGCCATCGCATGGATTGCGTCGACTGCCACAATCGCCCAACTCACATTTATGTTCCGCCGGACTTGTCCGTCGACCAGTCCCTGCTAGCTCGCCGCATCGACGCTTCCCTGCCCTCCGTCAAGCAGGAAGCGGTCACGGTCCTCACCGCGAGCTACAACACCACCGACGCTGCGACGCAAGGCATCGCCAAGGGCATGGAAAATTTTTATGAGAGCAAATATCCGGACGTCGCGAAGAGCAAGCAACTGGAAATCCGCAATGCGGTGACTGAGGTTCAGGCGATCTTCAAGCGCACCACGTTCCCGGAAATGAAGCTGAACTGGCAAACCCACCCCAACAATCTGGGACATTTTTATTACCCGGGATGTTTCCGCTGCCATGACGGCCAGCACGTCAGCGCCGACGGCAAAATCATCAGCCGCGAATGCAATCAGTGCCACACGCTGATGTCTCAGACGGAAGGTGCAACCAGCGTTGCCGCGAATGCGTTGCCGGCGTTCCAGCATCCGGTTGATATCGGCGATCTCACGCAAGTAAATTGCGCCGACTGTCACACCGGCGGCAACGGCCCGTAGCGGGAATCGCCAAAGTGCGGCCGGGACAGGCTTAGTTTGGCCAAGCCGACGCGCTGAAGCAAATTCTTATAGCGGGGGTCGGAGCGAAGACTATCCATCCGCAAATCCGCTTTGAGATCCCAGGAGAGATCTAGGCACCTTTCCCGGTAAGCCTTCTCCAGCATCTCAAACGCTTTGTCTTTCTCACCGAGTCCCGCATACAAGGTCGCGATTAGGTAAGGCGAGATGTAGGCGTTGTTGCTCTTCTGTTGAAAGTCTTGAAGCACTTTCTCGGTCTCGGCTTTCCGTCCGGTGTGCGCATATGCGTACGCCAGCTCCGCAATTGCGCCCTGATCGCCGCCCGAAAGCTCGACTGCCTTTTGGAACGCTACGATCGCTTCCGGGTTTTTGCCGGTCCCCTCGTAGCCAACGCCGAGAAAGTAGTACTCCAGCCATTCTTTCGGATTTAAGCCCATTCCTCTGCGGCTAGCTTCGACCAAACTCGGAAAATCCCGCAATTGATAATCAACGGCCGATTCGGTGAGGGCGGAACTCACGCTCGAATCCAATTCCATGCTCTTAGCTACCTCTGCCTTCGCTTCCGCCCGTCTCCCTTGAAAACCGAGAAATTCGGCCCTGTCTTCGTGGGCGCAAATGTAACTCGGGGACAGTGCGATCGCCTGTTGCAACTCGCGGTCGGCTCCGTCCCAATCCCATCGATACCGCCAATTGAGTACTGCCTGGGTGTCGTGAATTTCGCCGATATTGTTGTCCAACGCGGCGGCCTGCCGAAGAGCCTCTTCGGCGGACCGATACGCAGTCTCGGCGGGAAGCTGATGGAAAAATCCTAAATAGGCGTACGCATCCGCTAGACCTGAATATGCGAGAGCGAAACCCGGATCCTTCCGGACCGACTCTTCGAAGTATTGTTTGGCCGTATTCAGAGGCAGTCCTGTTGTGAAGTCATTCCACAAGTAGTATCGCCCCCTCACGTAGGCATCGTATGCCTCGGGATTTACCGGTCGCGTCGATCCCAGCCGGGCCTGCTGTTGCGGAGTGAGTTCCGCGCGCACTTGCTGTGCGATCGCCTGAGCAACCTCGCTCTGCAAACTCAGGATGTCTCCCAAATCGCGCTCGTACGTTTCCGCCCACAAGTGCTTATCCGTCGGACCATAGAGTAGTTGGGCCGTAATCCGCACTCGCTGTCCCGATCGGGTGACCGAGCCTTCGATGATCCCATCCACATTCAATTCTCGAGCAATATCCGGCAAACTTTTCTTTGTGCCCTTGTAACGCATGACAGACGTTCGGGAGATCACCCGCAGGGAGCCGATCTTGGCAAGATCCGTAATCAGTTCGTCGGTTATTCCGTCCGCAAAATACTCCTGAGCCGGATCGCCGGAAAAATTATCCATCGGCAGGACGGCGATCGAGCGTACCGACGGAATAGCAGCCGTCCGACGCGAAAGCGTGGGGACCACAAGTAAGGCTGCCGCACCGACAACAACAACCAGGAGTCCACCGATCAGCGCAGCGCGAGTCTTCGTTCGGGGCGCAGCAACCGGAACCGCAACCGCAGGCTCGCTGGCAGGAGTCTGCTGGGACTCCGGAATCCCGACCTTCTCCACCGGCCTGACAAACCTGTAACCCCGGCGCGGTAGCGTTTCGATATACCGCGGTTTCTCTGCCGAATCCCCCAGCACTTCGCGAATTCTCGAAATCGCGTTGTGCAGGCTATGGTCAAAATCGACAAAAGTTTCGGCCGGCCAGATTTCAGCCCGCAACTCTTCGCGAGTCACGAGCTCTCCTGGGCTACTCAGTAACTTGGCGAGAACTTGTATGGGTTGGCCCTGCAGTCGAAGTTTTATGCCGCCCTTGCGCAACTCAGCCGCTCGAACGTCGAGTTCAAAAGTGTCAAACCGCAGAAGACGCGAGGCTGGTGCCGCAACCCACATAACGAAGCCGATAAGGTTTCCAAGCCTACCACAGTTCTTTCTCGATGGAGGCTCGTTTTGGGTCCGGTCAAGCCTATACCTTTCATAGCTTTAGCCGTGGAGAAAACTTTGGGGAGAGAAGGAGACTGCATGCATTGCTCCAATTCGCCGCTCGGATAAGGATGGTCCCACTCGAGTCGCAGCGGAAACGAATGCGGCCGAAAATTTTGACGCTCCCAGAAGGAAAAACCTATGACAGTACCGACCTCGACGCCCATCCGGAAATTCATAACACGTACCCTCAGCCTGGCTTTGCTCCACAGCATGATCGTGGCCGCCCCGCTGCTCGCCTCCGACAAGACGAACCATCACATGGCTGCCCACGAACAAACTGCCTCCGGCACGTTGGTCCAGGCAGTTCGAAACGGCACGCGTCAGTTCATCGACGTTAACAATGCCACCGCCGCCGGCTACGGACCATTTCTCGGCTGCGTCTCCGGTACCGACCACGGTGCGATGGGGATCCACTATGTGAACCCCACGCTCCTCGGCAATCTCACGCTCGACCCCGCGCAACCTCAGGCCCTGATCTACGAGCCTTCCAACGGAAAGCTGACGCTGGTTGGCGTCGAGTTCATCCTCGACTCCGCGACTTGGCTCGCCGCCAACAACAACACTCCGCCGGTCCTCGACGGACAAGTCTTCAATTTCGTGGGCTCGCCCAACCGCTTCAATATCCCGTCGTTTTTCGAGCTTCACGTCTGGGCGTGGCGCGACAACCCACAGGGAGCCTATGTTGACTGGAATAACCACGTCACCTGTGCAGGTCAAGCCGCCAACTAGAGAAATGCAGCTCGCCGTTGTACCTGAAGCCGACCTCTTTAGGCTGGATGGGGCGCAGGTCAATCGCGGGCTGCAATTTCCTCTCTCAGGAGTTAGCCTCGCTGCCGCTATTTGCTGGTTAAGTATCGATTTTTTCCTCCCAGTGTCGCCTTTCATCCCCAAATTCCGATCTCCATGGTGAAGGCTGTGGAGGCTTGGTCGATCGTCCTCCGCATTCCCAAGAACCGTAAAGCTATCGAAAAAGTGTGTCCCAGATGAAACGAGCACCAGCTCGAACTCACTGTTAACGAGACGGAGGTCCTATGGGGATAACCCCAACAACTAAGATTTTTCTTACCACCCTGTTGCTCTCGCTTTCACTTCCTGCAGTGCATGCCCAGATGATTGATAACACTCAGGCCACCAATACAGCCGCCGCAGGTATCAACAAATCACTCACCGACGAAATCGGAGCTGGACGCGGTACTGTCTTGATCCCCGGTTCGTCTCTTTACATCATCAAACGCGATCCTTTCCGCTCGATTCGCCGCGGCCGGCAACTCTTCCAGCGAAAGTTCACTCACGCCCAAGGACAAGGCCCGAACGAAGGCGACGGCGTTGGCGATATCAACACCGACACCGCGATCGGCGCCGGTCTCTCTGACAGCTGCGGCGGATGCCATAGCCGTCCGCGCGGTTCTGCAGGCTCCGGCGGCAACGTCGTCACTCGTCCCGACAGCCGCGATGCTCCCCACCTCTTCGGACTCGGCATCAAGGAAATGCTTGCCGATGAGATGACCACCGAGCTCCGAAGTATCCGCGACCAGGCCATCGCCCGTGCTCAGAAAAGCAAAAAATCGGTCACGCTGCCACTGTTCACCAAGGGCGTCCAGTTCGGCAGCATCACCGGCAATCCCGATGGCACGGTCAATACATCGCAGGTGACAGGTGTCGACCCTGATCTGCGCATCAAGCCCTTTAATGCCGACGGCTCCATGATTTCGATTCGCGAGTTCGTCGTCACCGCGCTGCACAACGAGATGGGCCTTGAAGCCTCGTCTGATCCCGACCTCCTCGCCGCCAGCGCCGGCGCACGCGTCGTCACTCCCTCGGGCATGGTTCTCGACGGATCGAAGGACAAGATCACGCCGCCGCCAGCACCCGATCCTCAAAACGGGAACGAAATCGATCCCGCGCTTGTGGATCATTTGGAGTTCTACCTTCTGAACTACTTCAAAGCGGGTCACTATCAGCAGACCTCGACCAGCGAGCGCGGCCGCGCCATCTTCAACAAGATCGGCTGTGGAACCTGCCATATCGACAACATGATGATCAACCACGACCGCCGTGTTGCCGATGTCGAGACCGTCTACGATCCGGTAAACGGCATCTTCAACACGCTGTTCTCGACTGCGACCACCATGTACTACACGCAAGACGACGGTAGTGGATATCCCCTTTTAAAGTTGCCGTCGGGAAATCCATTCCAGGTGAAGGACATCTACACCGACTTCAAGCGTCATGACCTTGGTGCCAACTTCTATGAGCGCAATTGGGACGGCACGCTGCAAACGCAGTTCCTGACGCGTCCGTTGTGGGGCGTTGGAACTAGCGGCCCATATGGACACGATGGCCGCAGCATCAACCTCAATGACGTTATTCTCCGGCACGGCGGCGAATCTTTGACTTCTCGCAACGCCTTCGCCGCCCTCAATCCCACGGATCAGAGCGCGCTGATCGCATTCCTTGACTCGCTCGTGTTATTTCCGCCGGATGACACAGCCTCGAATCTCGATGCGGGGAATCCGACAACAACAAACTTCCCCCAATTCGGCCATGGCAGCATCAAGCTGACAGTTTTATTCAACGATCCAACAGACCTGGAATGAGCAGCACTTGAGGGGGTGCCCCACTTCCAGCCGCTGTTGCCGGAAGTGGGGTTTTTCGCACTCATCTGAAACCAGCGCGATCGGTCGTCCATGAAGTTTGCAATTCCCAAAACAGGTCGACAAATTCATCAAAAGCTGTGCTCCATAACGTATTCATTTCGCACCGTTTCTTCATTTCTTGTGATTTGAATCACACCCCCCTGTGAATCCATACCCCGACATGCGGGTACTCCCTCCTGCATCCTTGTTCTATCGCAGGGCCACGCCAGTGGTTCGACGAGAAATCTGAACGGGGGATGTCAATGAAGCGCAAATTCAAGACCATGGACGCCAACGAGGCGGTCGCTCACGTCGCTTACGGTGTTAGCGAAGTGATCGCTATTTACCCCATCACTCCTTCGTCCCCGATGGGCGAGTGGGCGGACCAGTGGTCCTCCGAAGGCCTTCCGAACGCTTTCGGCAGCGTGCCGCATGTAATCGAAATGCAGAGCGAAGGCGGCGCCGCGGGTGCCGTACATGGCGCTCTCCAGACCGGGTCGCTCTCTACTACCTTCACTGCGTCGCAGGGATTGCTCCTGATGATCCCCAACATGAACAAGATCGCCGGTGAACTCACCCCGACGGCTTTCCATGTCACGGCGCGCACCATCGCCACGCACGCCCTCTCGATCTTCGGCGATCACTCCGACGTCATGTTCTGCCGCACCACGGGCTGGGCGATGCTCTGCTCAAACTCGGTGCAGGAAGCGATGGACATGGCATTGATCGCTCACGCTGCCGCGCTTGAAACCCGCATTCCGTTCCTGCATTTCTTCGACGGCTTCCGTACCTCGCACGAAGTCAACAAGATCGAGCTCTTGAACGACGATGACATGCGTGCCCTCATCAACATGGACCGCGTCATCGAGCACCGCCGGCGCGCCCTTTCTCCTGATCATCCGGTGCTGCGCGGCACGGCGCAGAATCCTGACGTCTTCTTCCAGATTCGTGAAACCGCGAATCCCTTCTACGACGCCGCCCCAGCCAAAGTGCAGGCCGTTATGAACAAGTTCGCCGAAGTCGTCGGACGCCAATATCGCCTGTTCGATTATGTCGGCGACCCCGATGCTGAGCGAGTCATCGTCGTGATGGGCTCCGGCGCGGAAGTCGCTCACGAAACCGTCGACAATCTCAATGCGCACGGAGAAAAAGTTGGATTACTGAAAGTTCGCTTGTATCGCCCGTTCAGCGTGAAGGCGTTTGTGGATGCCCTCCCCAAAACCGTTAAGCAGATTGCCGTTCTCGATCGCACCAAAGAATCGGGCTCGATTGGCGAGCCTCTTTACCTCGATGTCGTAGGTGCGTTAAGCGAAGCGAAACGTGTAGCCCCGGGCGCATTTGTTCGGGGCGCGGACGCAATCCGCGTAGTCGGCGGCCGTTACGGCTTGTCCTCGAAGGAGTTCACTCCTGCGATGGTCAAGGCCGTTTACGACAATCTCAAGAAACCCGAGCCGAAAGATCATTTCACGATCGGCATCAACGACGACGTCACCCATACCAGCCTCGACTACGACGCATCGTTCTCCACCGAGCCTGACAGTGTAGTTCGCGCATTGTTCTACGGTCTCGGCGCAGACGGAACGGTCGGTGCCAACAAGAACTCGATCAAGATCATCGGTGAGAACACCGAAAACTACGCACAGGGATATTTCGTCTACGACTCCAAAAAATCCGGAGCCATGACGGTCTCTCACCTGCGCTTCGGACCGCAGCCGATTAAGTCCAGTTACCTCGTTTCGAAGGCGAACTTCATCGCATGTCATCAATGGATTTTCCTCGAGCGCTACGACATGCTGAGCGCGCTGGTGGACGGCGGCACATTCCTGCTCTCCAGCCCCTTCGGTGCGGATGAAGTTTGGGACCACCTCCCGCGCGAAGTACAGTCGCAACTGATCGCCAAAAAAGCGAAGTTCTACGTCATCGATGCGAATCAGGTTGCCCGCGCTACCGGCATGGGATCGCGCATGAACACCATCATGCAAGTCTGCTTCTTCGCGATCTCGAAAGTTCTGCCTCGCGATGAGGCCATCGAAGCCATCCGCGAATCGATTCGCCACACTTACGGCCGCAAGGGCGAAGACGTCGTTGCGAAGAACATGATGGCCGTCGACGAAACGCTGGCTCACCTGCACGAAGTGAAGATTCCCGCGACTGTGACCAGCAAGACAGAAATCCCGGCCGCGTTCCCGGGCGCTCCCAAGTTCGAGCACGACATTCTCGGCGCCATCTATGCCGGCAAGGGCGACGAACTTCCAGTCAGCGCCTTTTCCTGCGACGGCACTTTCCCCACCGCCACCGCGAAGTGGGAGAAACGCAATCTGGCCCTCGAAATTCCTGCGTGGGATTCGAAGATATGCATCCAGTGCGGCAAATGCGCGATGGTCTGCCCCCACGCTGTCATTCGCATCAAGGTCTACGACAGCAAGGAACTTGAAGGAGCTCCTGCCACTTTCAAGTCCTGCGACACTCGCGACAAGGAATGGGCTGGCATGAAATACACCATCCAAGTCGCGCCGGAAGACTGCACCGGCTGCGGCGTCTGCGTCGATGTCTGCCCGGTCAAGAACAAACAGGAAACTCGGCTGAAAGCCATCAACATGGTCCCGCAGCCTCCGTTGCGCGCCCCCGAGAGCGAGAACTGGGATTTCTTCCTGAAACTCCCCGAACTCGATCGCCGGAAAATCAAAGTCGGGACCATTCGCCAGCAGCAAGTGCAGGAGCCGCTCTTCGAATTCTCCGGCGCCTGCTCCGGATGTGGCGAAACGCCTTACATCAAGCTGGTCTCGCAACTCTTCGGAGACCGCGCTGTCGTCGCCAATGCAACCGGATGCTCTTCGATCTACGGCGGCAACTTGCCGACTACTCCATGGGCCAAGAATTCCGCCGGCCGTGGCCCCGCATGGTCGAATTCCCTGTTCGAAGACAACGCCGAATTTGGCCTTGGCTTCCGCGCCTCGATCGATAAGCAAACCGAATTCGCTCGCGAGTTGTTACTCCGCACGGCTGAGAAAGTCGGCGACGACCTGGTTGGCGGAATCCTGAGCGCAAAGCAAAAAGACGAAGCCGACATCTATGAGCAGCGTCAGCGTGTCGATATCCTCAAAGAGCGTCTCCACAAGCTCAACACCCCCGAAGCGAAACAACTGCTCTCTGTCGCCGACATGCTGGTGAAGAAAAGCGTCTGGATCATCGGCGGCGATGGCTGGGCCTATGACATCGGCTACGGCGGCCTCGACCACGTACTCGCCAGCGGACGCAACGTAAACATCCTGGTCCTCGACACCGAGGTCTACTCCAACACAGGCGGACAGGCTTCGAAGTCCACGCCTCGTGGAGCGGTGGCAAAGTTTGCCGCCGGCGGCAAGCCCGGTCCGAAGAAAGATCTCGGCCTGATGGCGATGACTTACGGCAACGTCTACGTCGCCAGCGTGGCGATGGGCGCGAAGGACGAGCACACGCTGAAGGCGTTCCTCGAAGCCGAAGCCTACGACGGACCAAGTATCATCATTGCCTATTCGCACTGCATCGCCCACGGCATCGATATGACTACGGCGATGACTGACCAGAAAGTTGCGGTCGAGTCCGGACAGTGGCTGCTTTATCGCTACAACCCCGAGCGCGCCGCGATCGGAGAAAATCCGCTCGCGCTCGATTCCCGAGCTCCTACTCGCAAAGTCCAGGACTACCTCTTGCAGCAGACGCGCTTCAAGATGCTCACCAAGAGCAAGCCCGACGAAGCGAACCGCCTGTGGAAGCTGGCGCAAGCCGATGTAGAGAGTCGATTCCGTATGTACGAATACATGGCCAGCCGCAAAACAGAACCCGCGGCCCCGCCGGCAGAGCTGAAGAAAGAAGAAGTGGCAAAGACCGGAAAGCCGGCTCCCGTTGGAGCCCCAAAGTAAAAGGACGGGTGCCCCACTTCCGGCCGAGTTTGCCGGAAGTGGGGTTTTCCAGAATCGAAGCTGACCGTCCTAAGACAAGGTGACTGGGTGGCCCTCCCTACGTGGTTTTCGTAGGGTGGAGTTTTCGAAATGTCGCAAGTGTGCAAGGAGGAATTGAAATGGATCTCAGCACTACATACCTCGGGTTGAAGCTGCCCTCCCCGTTAGTGGTCTCGGCTTCCCCGTTATCTCGCGACATCGACGGCATCTGCCGCCTCGAAGACGCCGGCGCTTCCGCCGTCGTTCTCTACTCTCTCTTCGAAGAGCAACTTCACCAGGAAGAGATGGACCTGCAATACCACCTCGCCGCGGGCACTGAGAGCTTCGCCGAATCTCTCACCTATTTCCCGCAGGCCACCGAATTCCACACCGGCCCTGACGGATATCTGAATCACATTCGCAAAGCGAAATCCTCCGTCGGTATGCCGATCATCGCAAGTCTCAACGGTTCCACTCTTGGTGGATGGACCAAGTTCGCAGCCGATATCGAGCGCGCAGGCGCCAACGCCATCGAGTGCAACATCTACCACATCCCCACCGATCCCAAGCTGACGTCTGCCGATGTCGAGAAAATGTACCTGGACATCGTGCGCGCGGTGAAGAGCACAGTCACGATTCCCGTTGCCGTAAAGTTGAGCCCCTACTTCAGCAATCTCGCGAACATGGCTCGCCGCCTCGATGACGCCGGTGCTGACGCGCTCGTTCTTTTCAACCGCTTCTACCAGCCCGACATCGATCTCGAAGAATTAGAGATCAAGCCCAACGTTCTGCTGAGCACGCCGCAAGCTCTACGGCTGCCGCTGACCTGGATCGGAATTCTCTACGGACGCATTCGTGCGAGCCTAGCCGGAACAGGTGGAGTCCATAGCGCCGAAGATGCCGTAAAGCTGCTCATGGTCGGAGCGAACGTCACCATGATGTGCTCGTCCCTCATGCGTCACGGCGTGAATCACCTCCGCCACGTCGAACGCGAACTCCGCGAGTGGATGGAAGCTCACGAGTACGAGTCGGTCGCGCAGATGCAAGGCAGCATGAGCCAGCTCCGTTGCCCCGATCCCGGAGCATTCGAGCGCGCCCAGTACATGCGGGCCGTCAAAGGCATGCAACACATTCACATGGCAGGATGGCGATAATGGCTACACACACAGAACTGCAAGAAGATCAGAAGGAGTGGGTCGTCAATATCACGCACGTTCTCGGAGCGAAATCTTTCAAACTACTCGAGAATCCTGAATCCGCAACAAATCGGGTGCCCCATTTCTCGCGCGTACTTAGCGTCAGAAGCAGGGACATTGACCTCGGCAAAGTTACCGTCACTCTTACCGATGAAGACTTCGTAGCCTCCGCCAGAGCACGTCGCGAGCGCGCACGGGCACTGATCGTTCCCCGCGAACACGGTGCTTGGGGACTGTTGCTCGTCCCTATGGTGACCGGCGCAGGCATAGCGCTCCGCCAAAGCAGTAACCTCTTCCCTTTTGTTCTTCTGCTGACGACTGCTCTCGCCCTCTTCTGGCTCCGCACTCCACTCGAGAGCCTGCTCGGAATTTCGGCTATGCGCGCCGAAACAAAAGAAGAGCGCCAGTCCACAATGTTCGCGGTCTTCTATCTGGGAGCAGTCTCGGTGCTCGCCTTGAGCATGTTGCTTTGGGGAGGTCGTAACTCTCTGCTGTGGCCGCTAGGCGCAGCCGCCGGATTCTTCTTCGGCGCGCAAGCATTGTTGAAGGTCATGTGGCGACAGCCCCGCAGCAAGCACTCCACCCAAAGACTCCGCATGCTCTCCGAGATCGTAGGTACCATCGGCCTCACAGCCGCAGCCCCGGCCGCCTACTACGTCATCACTGGAAAGCTCGATCCCACCGCGTGGGTTCTCTGGATCGCCAACTTGCTCTTCGCCGGCAATCAGATCCACTATGTACAACTGCGCATCCACACCGCACGCGTGGAAGGTCTCCGCAACAAGCTTGCCCGGGGATGGCTCTTCGCCCTCGGACAATTGCTTCTGACCGCGGCTCTCACCCTGGCCTGCGTCACAGGATTATTCTCCAAGTTCGCCTCGCTGGCCTTCGCGCCGATTCTCTTCCGCGGATGGTTCTACTTCATCCAGAAACCAGCGCCGTTGGCCGTGCGGAAGTTAGGCTGGAGCGAACTGGCGCAAGCCATCGCGTTCTGCGCTCTGTTCATCATCGTCGCGTAGCCACCACGCGTTTCGTCCGAAGCCGATGGCATCGTGTGGCTGCGGACGCACTCGTCCGTGCGCGAATGCGAAGCTGAGTGTCCCGCGTGACGACCCGCGCCCTAAGGCACAATAACGGCCGCCCCATCGACCGCGTCATTCTTCACCGCCATCAAAGCCTCATTCGCCTGATCCAAAGAAAACACCATGACCTTCGGCTGCAATCCAATCTGTGCGGCTAGCGCAAGAAAATCCCGCGCATCGGCGCGAGTCATGTTGGCGACGCTGCGTATTTGCCGCTCACCCCAAAGCAAGCTGTCGTAATCAAACTGCGGAATGCGATCGAGGTGAATGGCATTGATCGCCACCACTCCACCTTTCCGCAGGCTGCTGAGCGCAGCCACCACCACATCTCCACTCGGCGCAAACGTCACGGCGCGATCCAGTTCCACCGGAGGCTTCTCGTTCTCGCTTCCCACCCACGTCGCTCCCAACGACTCCGCCAATTGTCGATGCGAGTTCCCTCGCGTGGAGACATATACTTCGCACTTCCACGCCTGCAAAACCGCAATCGCCAGATGCGCCGACGCGCCAAAGCCGAATAGTCCGACGCGCTCTCCCCGTTCAACTCCGGCCACGCGCAAACTGCGAAAACCAATGATTCCCGCACAGAGCAACGGCGCAGCGTGCAGATCGTCCAACGACTCGGGCAGCGGATAAACAAAATCATTGCGCGCGAAGGCATATTCCGCATACCCTCCTGCAACTGAGTAGCCGGTGAAGACGATCGCATCGCAAAGATTTTCCATCCCCTTCTGGCAATAGACGCAGCTTCCGTCCGTACCGCCAAGCCAGGACACACCTACGCGCGCGCCCACAGGAAGTTCGGCCGTCGCACCGTCCACTACTTCTCCCACAATCTGGTGCCCCGGAATAATGCGTAGCTGCTTCGGCGGCAACTCTCCTTCGACAATGTGCAGATCGGTCCGGCATACGCCGCACGCGCGCACGCGCAGCAGCACGTGCCCCGAACGCACTCGCGGATCCGCCACATCCACGATCTGTAACGGATGCTCAGAAACGGGCCGGGGAGAAGCAAGGATTGCGGCTTTCATGGGGAATGACTGAAGCGTTCAGGATTAAAACAGTATCGAGATCGTACCACGCGTGGGATTCAGCGGTCGTCGTTGTCGGCGTTAGCAGAAACCTTCGCCCGCGCAGACCCCCCATTCAACAGTTCGTCTACTTCCCCGGTATCAACTCCAACGTCAGCACCTGAAACGGCTGCAAGTGGAAAGTGTGCTTTCCTGCCGCAGCAATGGCAACCGTCGCCGTCGCGTTATCTTTCCACGGACTTCGTGCCGCAAATTCCGACGCACTCCCGCTCGGCAGCTCGAGCATCTCCGCAATCCTTCCAGTGAAATCCTGCGCCCGGTCGCCTGGATTTCGCAGCGTCACAATCGCTTTCTCCGGCGACCACGCCGCCCATCCATAAACCTCGAGCTTCGCGGGATCACCTCCAACCCAATGTGAATCCTTCAGCACCTGCGCATTCGCTCGCGACCACTTCGCCGTCTCTCCCAACACATCCCAATCTTGCGTCGACAGCAGCGACGGCGTGATGTACATCTCCTGCAGCTGGGTTCCCGTGCCGAAATACGAATGAACTTCGTCCGCAAAATCATGACCGGGATCGCTTCCCAATCGCTCTGCGTCCCGCGCGTAGATCATGCCATGCAGCATCAACGAATTGATCGGAAACAGCGGACCGTCTTCTACCACCCTGCGATAGGTCTGCGAATCACGATACGTAATCCACCGCTGGCGATTCGACCCGACGCCGGCAAACGAATGATCTTCCCCGCCGCGCCAGATCGAATCCGCATACATCAGCCAGAAGGGCGAGGGATAAGTCCCAGTCGTCAGATTGATATAAATGTCTGGCTTCTTCCCTCGTAGCTCTCCGATCAGATGAATGGCAGCATCGAAATCGCTGTCGAATTCGCTTCCCTTGATCACTTCGTTCGCATTCCCGGTACCGTCGAACTTGAACTGATTCACGCCGTACTTGTCGATCATCTCGAAGCAGGTATCGCGAAAGTAGCGGTAATATTTCGGACCTGACAATGCGAATCCACCTTCGTTCGTCTCAAAGCCTTGTGCCTTCGCCGACGCCAGCCGCTGCTCCTTCGGCTTGTCGTACCCGCCCCATGGCGACAACCAGATTCCGGGCGCGGCTCCGTACCCGGCGGCAACTTTAGATATATTCGCTAATCCATTCGGAAATCCTGGATTGAACTTCCACAGCGTTGTGGGATCATCCCATCCGTCGTCAAACATAAAGCTGTCGAGCTTCACGCCCCGTTCTTTCGCCAGATGCTCGCCGAATCCGTTGATGGATTGCAGAGCGCTTTGCTCGTTATAGCGATCGAAATACCCCAGGTCGTACCACGTGTTGTAATGCAGAAACGTTCGATAAGGATGCGCTCGCTCCTGTTCTACGTATCTGAGGAAGTCGCGACGAATCTGCCCCGGATGGGCCGCTCCAAACACCGACGAATAAGTCACGCTTTCGCCCGCCTGCAGCGGCAGTTCGCGTGACAACCAGCACGTCGCTTCAGACTCACGCACGCGGCATTCGGATAAAGGATGCTCGAAGCCCAAGAACCAAGTGTCCGCTGCGACGGGCGATCCCTTCACATGCCCAGAAACGGATCCGCCCGGCACCCGCACGTCGACGAGCACAATCCGGGCCAGCGCACTCGGCTCTTGGACAGCGCGAATGGTCACTTCCTGGCGAACATAATCCGCACGGTCATGCAACATCGCCTTCCACGTCACATGAAGTTTGCGGGATGCGTCTTCCAGTTCCATGCGGACCTGTTTCCCCGTCATGTGATCCGCTGCTTTGGACGAATTTGTCGTGGTTGGGATCTCTTCGATCACAGGCGCTGAGACAATCTTGAACTCCGAAGAACGCAGCACTGGCCCTTCTTTGGGAATGAACTCGAACGTATCGCTTTGGGATGTCAAGGTCGTCCCCGTGAAATGGTTCGTCACGCTTTGAAAGCGGAGCGCACCACCTCGCACTTCCCAGGTAGCTGAGATGGACTCATTCGAGAGCGTCAAGTTGTCGCCGTGCCGGATCGCTTGCACTTCGGATGCAGACCTGGCTGCAACCGGAAGCAGAAGAGCAACACAAACAGTCACGAAGGGTGCGTAGCTGATAGAAAGAAGACGTGTCATCCGGGATCCTTAGTTATATGAGACGGCGTGATGGAGCCAACAACCGACCAGACTACGATATGAAATACCTCGCAACAAGAAGAAAGCAGTCGTAACATCCTTCGCTCAAGTCATTCGGCTTCTCTGAGATCGCCTCTGTCTCGTTTTCTTCCCTGCCGCCGAATGTCCGCTGAGACCTGCGTCGTACCCGATCCCCTCCTCCGTGCAGCACCCGTCTTTCCGCTGTACCGCATTCAACTTTTCGCTCCGAATTGACTTGACTTTAGCCATAAACGAAAGTAATAGTTTTCACTCGTAATAATATGAAAGCCATGCTGTGGGAGGACGCTATGCGTGTCTGCCGTCAGAGCTTCCGTTTTTTAACCTCTTCTATTGCGCTTTTCGCGACCACAATTCTGATGATCACGGCAGCGGCAGGCCAGGGGGCGTATCAAGCGCAAGTCCGCGGAACGGTGACCGATCAGAGCGGCGCGATCGTGGTGAAAGCGACAGTCACCATCACCAATGTCGGAACCAACATAGCCCAAAGCGCCAGTACCGACGAGCACGGTCAGTATTTCTTCACCGAACTGCGTCCGGCGGTCTACAAGGTGACAGTGCAGGCGGCCGGGTTTCGCGCATCCGAAAAGGAGAACGTCGTACTGCAGGTCGATCAGCAAACCACCGTCGACTTCGTGATCCATCCGCTCGGGGTGAGCGAAACCATGGAGGTCAGCACCACCGCTCCGCTGCTGGACACCGAGAGTGCGACTCTGGGCACAGACATCAGTAGCGAATATGTGCACGAACTCCCTCTGGCGAACCGCGACTTCTTCGGCCTGACGTTCTTGGCGGCGGGCGTGACCGAGGTGGCAGGATCAGGTACCAATGACAATTATCCGTCGGGAACGAATTTCACTTCCAACGGCCAGCGCAATGCAACCGCCGAGATTCGACTGGACGGAGCTCTGATCAGCGCGCCGGAACAGGGAGAGGGCGGAAATTCCAATGTCTACTATGAGCCCCTCGTCGAGGGCATGCAGGAAATGAAGGTCCAGAACAACAGCTTCTCGGCCGAGTTCGGCAACAACGGCGGCACCGTCGTAAACATGGTGATGAAGAGCGGTACAGACCAATTCCACGGCAGTGGCTGGTATTTCCTGCAGCGCTCGCAGTTGGATGCTCGCGATTTCTTCAATCCTGCCCCCAACCCCAAACCAGACAGCAAGCGTGACCAGGGTGGCTTCTCGTTAGGCGGCCCGATCATCAAGAATCGTACATTCTTCTTCGTGGATTTCGAGAAGGTTCGAAGCGCCAGTTCATCCAGCGGAGTTGTGACCGTACCAACGTTGGCCGAACGCCAAGGCGATTTTTCGGCAGATATGATTCCCGGTACGAACCTACCCCTCGTCATCTATGACCCGACTGCGCAAGGGTGTGGCAATCCATGCTTAAGCCGGTCGCAGGTGCAGTACAACGGCCATTTGAACGTGATCCCGCCCAGCGAACTCGATCCCATCGGGCTGGCTGTACTCAATCTCTATCCGAAACCTAGCAATGGCAACGAGTTCAACAATTACAACTACAACACGTTGTCGCAAGCGCCCGATTACCAGTTTGACATCAAGATCGACCACCAGTTAAACGACCGGAACCGCATCAGCGGACGCTACAGCCGCGGCTGGAGCAATTTTACGACTCCTCTGACCTTGGGCGACGGCTTCGATAATGACGGAATCAAGAGCGGCGTAACGGTGGCGCAGAACGCTTCTTTCGAATACACCCGGACCATCAACTCGCGGATCATCTGGACGAGCCATGTGGGAGTCGACCGCGTTCACGAACTCTCTCTCCCAAGTATCCCCACGATCTCCAGTTTCAACGCCTCATTGCCTTCTGGGGTTCAAGGACTGCCTTCCGTATTCCAAACGGCCAATGGCATCGACAAGATGCCAACGTTTCTGATGCAGGGAAATTTGCCTTGGACGAATCTCTACGATCAGTGCTGCATCAACACAAGTTTTGCACACACCTTGTTCAGCTATTCCTCCCAGTTGGTAATCTCCAAGGCGACTCATCTGATTAAAATCGGCGGCGAACAGAGGATTTTCTACAACAACTTCTGGCAGCCGAATTACCCGAGCGGCTTCATGACCTTTACCGACGACACGACATCGCAGAATCCCAACAGCGACACAGATGCTTCGGGAAACCCAACCGGCAATCCCTTTGCCAGCCTCGCTTTTGGCTACGGCGACAATGTCAACGCCTCCAGTCAGCTGGTTGTAACTCCGTCGGTGGCGAACCGCTCGCTCGAGACCGGCTTTTATATCCAGGACGACTGGAAAGTAACCCCGAAACTCACGATCAATCTGGGCCTGCGTTACCAGTGGAGTTCGCCTTACACGTCGCGCCGCAACCAGATCGAGTTCAGCAATTTCACGGCCGATAGTGGAGTTAATCTCAACACGAGCAGCGTTCAGGCTGCTCTGATCCACCCAAACGGGGCAACCACCAGCGTAAGTTTCCCAGCTTCAGAGGAGTTGCTAGGCACCACGCAATTCCCGACCTCGAGCATGCGGACAGTTCCAACCTACCGCAAAGACGTTGGCCCAAGGCTGGGGTTCTCGTACCAAATCGACCCCCAGACCGTGGTGCGTGGCGGCGCGGGCATCTATTTCGGAATGAGCCCGGCCACGAACTTCCAATATCCCGGCTCCGCGTTCCGCAAGACCGCGAACTTATTTTTCACGAATGACAATTTCGCAACCCAATCAGCAACCCTCGAAAATCCATTCCCCGGCGGTTTTACCGGTCCTCAAGGTAAACAGTACGGCCAGTTTGCCAATTGGGGTTATCAGAACCCGAACGACCTAGGCACGACCGCGGCGCGGGACGCCAACATCTACCAGTGGAACATCGGAATCCAGCGGCTCCTGCCCAGCCAGATTGTGCTCGGCGTTGACTACTCCGCCAACCGAAGCACCCATCTGCCGTGGGCCGGCACCAACAATCAGGACTTCATCCCGTCATCATTGCTGGCGCAGATTACGGCTGCCGTCACTCCGACCGACTCAACTTGCCTGGCGGATAGTTGTGTGAGCAACTTTCTTCAGACGCAAGTTGGAAACCCCTTCTATTCAATGTTCAATAGCCCCTGCACGTCGACCCCGTCCCATCCCTGCTTCAACGAACCGAATTCGAACTACGGTCAGTCGACCCTGCCCTTGGGTACTCTGTTGAACAAGTACCCGCAATTCAATGGCGATTTTGAAGGGCTGATGTTGGAGGAAGCCAGTTCCTGGTACAACGCCCTCCAGGTTCGCTTCCAGAAGCGCACAACGCATCACATCAGTTTCGAGGGTAGCTACACGATTTCGAAGTCAACCGACGACTCGTCGGCGGGCCGGAACAACTGGGTCGGCGCCCTGGGAGCGGGAATCCCGCAGCAACTGGACCGTCTGAATTTTGAGCACAGCATCAGCGCCAACGACACGCCGCAGCGGCTCGCGCTCGCCGTGGTTGTGGACCTGCCCATCGGCCGCAAGCTATGGATCGGCGGCAATATGAATCGGGCAGTCGACGCCGTGGTCGGAGGCTGGTCTCTCTCGACGATCATCACCGAGCAATCGGGACAACCGATGGCCCTCAGCATGTCCAACGCCCGTCTCGCGAACGGCACCCAGCGCCCCCAAGTCGTATGCTCGCAACTTAAGACCGGGACCAGCATGCACACCGCCGCCTTGGACTGGGAGAACGTCGGTGCCTCGCCCAATCCCGCCACTTTTCTTAACGCCAACTGCTTTGCGGATCCCGGTGACCAGATTCCGGGGAATGCCCCACGTTACTTTTCCGGGCTGCGCGTCGACGGCATCCACAACATGGATCTGGGTCTTTACAAGTCGTTTGTTCCCAAAGAAGGAGCGCGAATCGAAGTCCGGGCGGACATGTTCAATTTCACCAATCACCCGCGCTTCGGTCAACCAAATTCGGCCGTAGGTGATCCGCTTTTTGGGACGGTTACAAGCGACGCGCCAGGAGAAAATCCGCGATCCTTCCAGTTCGGATTGCGGTTCGAGTTTTAACCGCGCGATCCAGATCGGCACGTCCGCTACTTGAAAATGCAACGAAGATCTTTTCTGAAGGCCGGTGGTGCGCTCGCTGCAGCAGGGATCGGCGCCAAATCCCTGCTCGCTCAAATTCCCATACACAATTTCGACCGGTACGATTTCGGCTCCGGCCCTCCCGTTTTCGATCGCCTCTATCAGGGACCATTTTCCGCCGACGTCTATCCGAGCTGGAACGTCGTCATGGCGCTCACTCCCTCCCGTGAGATCGTTCCGAATTATGGGATGGGAATGATCACCTACATCTGCGATGAAGTTGGCCCCGCGAAAAAAGATGGAGAATCGCAAGCGCAATCGATCGAGAATCTCGTCAAGCTGCCTCTGGGCTCGAAACTATACCTGCGCGTGAATTGGAAAGATGTCCAGCGGCGGCCGGGACGTCTCGATCTCTGCGAGCACTGGAAGCTGACCTTCGATCTCGCGCGCCGCTACCAGAAGCGCATCGGCTTCCGTGTGATGCTCAGCAATCCCGACATCCCCGATTCGCCCTTGCCCGAATTCCTGCGCTCCAAGATTCCCATGGTCAAGCTTGGCGATTGGCTCAATCGCACCCGCTACGAGCCACGCTATGACGATCCCGCATTTCAAGCGGCATTTCGTGAGCTCGTCGATCTGCTTGCCGATTCCTACGACGGGCATCCCGATGTCGAATACACCGACACCTTCATGTACGGCTTCTGGGGCGAGGGCCATACCTGGCCATTCGAGACGAATCCATTTCCTGATGCAGTAACCGCGGAGAACACGTTCGTCAGCATGTTTCAGCATCAACTCGAGCGCTTCAAGAAAACTCCACTCCTCACCAACACGCAGCCGGACTTCAGCAAAGTCGGCAACTCCGAACTTCTCGACCGCACGGTTCGCAGTTTCAACTGGCTTCGCACTGACACCATCTTCATCGAGAACGAGCAGATCGAGGAACTCAGCAACCGTCCTCCTTGGACCGGAGTTTCCGTAGAAGTCGGCATGTCCGATGGCTCGCCCAAAAGCCTCAAGCTCGACGACGGCCTCACTTATACCGACAACGCCATCCATCACGTGCAAGACGTCGGCGCAAACTATTTTTCGCTCTGGAACTGGCACCGCATTCAGGCCGATCGCATTCTCAACTACTACCATCAATTTCCTGACGCGCTCGACGAACTCGCCCGCAAAATTGGATATCGAGTGCGCCCCTCTTGGGTTTGGACCTATGGAGAAGGCGGCTATCCCGGTTTGATCATCGGATTTGCGAATGACGGCATCGCCCCGGTTCCCGGCGTGCTGCGCGTTTCGGTCCTCACGAGTGACGACAAAGTTTTGTTCAGTGGCAGCCTCGATGCCGGATATCCGCTCCCCGGAAAAGTACGGCAGGCAAAATTCCCGCTGCCGAAAGGAACGAAGTGGCAGGGCCTCCGGTTGAAAGGCGAAATCGAAGTGAAGGGACAACGCTACCCGGTCCGCTGGGCCTGCCGCCAAAAATTAAACGACGACGGCACCCTGACACTGCGCACAACAACGGGCCTGGGACAAAACGACGAAACCGGGGGCGTCCCACCCACCGCGTAAACCAGACGCGGAGGATCTGGCGTACACCCGTGGAAGAGCGGCCCTTTAGGGCCGCGTTAAGCGGGAATAGCGAAGGGCTTTAGCCCCGTGTTCTCCAGCGACAAAAGACTGATACGAGGCCCGAATTGAAACCACAAATCGCACTCACTCTCCTCCTCTTCGCCTCCACCCTCCCCGCCGCCCCCGACCAACATCCCCAAGACTGGACCAACTACGTCCGCATCGCCGCCTATGGCCTCAAAGGCGGAGACGCTGCCGAAATCGTCCGCCGCGCGCAAGAGAGCGACGTCGCCGGCATCGAAGTCGACAATGACATCCCCGGACGTTACGAGAGCTATCTCGATCCCGCCGCGAAACTGAAAGCCATTCACGACGTCGCCGAAGCCGCGCACAAAGCCGGCAACCACGCGTTCGTCTATATCGCTGGCACCGAGTGCATCACCGCTCATGGAGATCAGGTCGCGCACACGATGGCCAAGGATCATCCCGATTGGCCGCAGCGCAAAATCACCGGTGAGCCCGCCATCTTCGGCGGAGGCACTGCCTTCTGGATCCGAAAAGGCGACGAGGATGTTTGGGTCAGTCCTTACGCGCCCGAGTGGCGCAAAACTTATATGGAGCGCGTGCGCCAGATTGCCTCCACCGGCATCGACGGCATCTACATCGACATTCCCTACTGGATGACGCATTTCGATGGCTGGGAAGATACCTGGGCCAGCTTCGACGACTACACGGTGGCCGCGTTCAAGCAGCAGACCGGTCTCGATGCGAAGCATGATCTCAAGCTCGGAGATTTTTCCGACACGAACTTCCGCAAATGGGTGCAATTCCGCATTCAGACATTCACCGACTTCCTCGCTGAAATTGACCGCAACGCGAAGTCGATCAATCCTCAAATCAAAACCATTCCTGAAATTTATCCGGGCATCGAAGAGGAAGCCGTACGCGTCGGTGCCGATGTCTACAGCCTATACGCGGTCGTGGACGCCATCGCCCACGAATACGAATTCGGCAACGGCGATCATATGGCCTCCGGCCGCAAGCCGATCGATTGGTTCCGCTACCAGGTCGGGATGCATTCCTTCCGCGCCTTCGCCCAGGGAAAACCCACGTGGATTCTCAACTACTCCTGGGACGGCGACAAGAAGGTCGACGCCCGCGAAGCCATGATGAACTTGGCCATGTCACAAATCATGACCGGCTCCAACTTCTGGGACGCGCCCGGACATTCCATGGCCGGCTCCAACGATCTGCCAACTCGCAAGAAAATCTTCACCTGGATTCAGGCGCACGAAAAGACTTTTTACCTGCCGCGCTCGCCCATCGATCCCGTCGGCGTTTACTTCTCTCCGGAAACGCGAAACTACTTCGCCAAGGAATTTCTTCCGTCCTACCGCGGCGCTCTGATTCTCCTCATGCAGAAGCATCTCGAATTTCAGATCGTCACTCCGCGCACCCTGGCGGACTTCAAAGCCAAAACCATCGTCCTGCCTGACGTCCGCGTTCTCGGCGATGTCGAACAAGCTTGGCTCAAGGATTTCGTCGCGCAAGGCGGAAAGGTCGTCATCGCCGGTTCCGACACCACTGAACTCGGAGATTCGCCGAATATTGTCCGGCTTCCAGCAAATCCCGGCAAGGTCTACAACGACGCGCAGGAAAAAGATTTCGATCACGCCTCTCCCGATTCCCAAAAAGAATTCTTCGCCGCCCTTGCCGGTGGAGACTCCGTAAAGATCGAAGCTTCCACGCATGTAGCCACTTCGATTGCTCGCGCCTCCGACGGCCACATCAACTGCTACTTCGCCAACTTCGCGGGCCTGGTCGGCGGATCGAATCCCATCCAGACGCCACAAGAGGGAGTCCGAGTCACCCTGAAGTCAAAATCCGAAGGCAAGGCCTACTTCCTGCCATTCATGGGAGAAGCGCAGCCGGTTAAAGGCGAACGCAACGGAGACTCAATCACCTTCACCCTGCCAACCATCACCCGAGGCGCCGTTTTCTCCTACGAACCGTAGCCCGCACGGCACGGCTGGTATTTACCTGCTTTTCAATGGAACCATGGCATTCCCCCGTGTTGAAAAGCCAATGCACATCACAAGAATTCGAATAACTGACGAATCTCGGGATCAAGTACTTGCGAGTAAATCTGTAAACATCATTTTCGAAGCTCGTGAGGAAACAGAGATGCTCTTATGAGCCCTGTTAAATGGCGAATCGCTCGCCTGTGAAGTCAATCAAAAAGCGTTCGTAATTTGAGTGTATCGCCTGATTTCCCCAGTTATGAACGCTATGCAGACTTCTTCACCTTGACAACTAGCTAAGTTAGTTACATAGTTCACGTTCTGTGAAAGTCTACGCGGCCCATGGAGCGCCGCGCTTCAGAGGGGAATCTGATGCTGCTCAGGAAATTCCGGATGACTGCGTGGCTCTGGGTGATCGTCTTTGCGGCGGCTACTCACATGGTTGCACAGGAGGAAACGGTCCTGGCTGATTTCGGAACTGCGTCTTCCGCCGGGCAAAGCCCGAATGGAATCGTTCGCGATTCCGCCGGAAATTTGTATGGCACCACGTTTGGAGGTGGGCTCTACGAGGCTGGAACGATCTTCAAAGTCTCGCCCGGGGAAAATGGCGTATGGACGACGACCTACCTGTATAACTTCGGAAGTTTCGCGGCGGACGGCGCCTATCCCTATGCAGGACTGGCTATCGATAGTTCCGGAAACCTCTATGGAGTGACCAGCCAAGGTGGTGGGAAGCAGTGCTCCGATGGTTACAACAATTTCGGCTGCGGCACGGTTTTCGAGTTGTCACCGAGCAACTCGAGTGGCGAATGGACGGAAACAATTTTGTATGACTTCCGCAGCAACGCCAATAACGACGGATACAATCCAGTACGCGGTTTGGTGCTGGACTCGGCCGGAAATCTGTACGGCACCACCTTATATGGCGGAGCGCCTGGTGTGAGTTTCGGCGGCACCGTGTTCGAAGTGCGACGATCGGCGCAGGGCATTTGGAGCGAAAGGGTACTGCACCGCTTTGGTTTCGGCGACGATGGCGTGCAGCCGGTGGGCCCGTTGGTTCTCGATAAATCCGGAAATCTCTACGGAGTGACCGAGGATGGTGGAGGGGCCAATACGTTCGGGACCGCCTTTGTCTTAAAGCATACGAGCGGCGGTTGGAAAGAAAACATACTGTTCCGCTTCCATTCCGAGCGGACGGGTGAGAACCCGGGCTCGGGATTGATTTTCGATAGCACCGGGAATCTCTATGGAATCACGGCTCCGCTGAGAATAGAACAGGACCTAAGTGGAAACGTGTTCGAATTGTCCCCGACGCCGAGCGGGAGTTGGAACGAAACGGTGTTACATTCGTTCGGCCCGAACGATCCTGCTGGATATAATCCCGAAACCGCTCTGACCCTCGACAGCGCCGGCAATCTGTACGGCACAACAGCGCAGGGAGGCGAAAGAACCTGGGGCACAGTCTTCCAACTGCACCGCTCCGACAGTGGCTTATGGACGGAGACCGTTCTCCATAGCTTCCCGAGTTACGGAACCGACGGGGAGAATCCCAATTCTGCTTTGGTCTTCGATGCGAGCGGGAATCTCTACGGAACTACCGTCTACGGTGGAACTGAGATTGGTGAAAATGGCCAAAATGGCACTGTATTTGAGATTGCGCCGTAATCGCGATCTGAATGCTTCGTCCTTGCGCTTCGACATACTTTGTCCAGATCCAAGCCGATGGTCAGTGTGGGTTGCGAAGCATTCCTGCTCTGCTTCGTCACAGCCGTGCTAACCTTCTTGATTGTCGGTCTCCTTTATCTCTTGTGCCTTGAGCACGTCGATAACTTGGGAGCGTACACCGCATCCCGTCCGGAGACCGGCCTTCTCATCCCATCTGATTTCGTCAGCTGAGGTAGAGTTTCCTCATGAAGAATGTGATTTCTCTGGCTCTTATGGGAGTGTTCGCCTCTACAGTCCCCTACACCGCAGTTCGAGCATACGCGGCGGAGCCTCTTCCAGATGTATTTCGATCGGTTCTGACTGAGGTAAAAGCGAAGACCAGAGTACCCGTGCTATTGCCCACTGAACCGCCCTTTTATGACCATGACCTCGAACACGCTAGGGTAGACAAAGCCACAGCAGCAGAGTACGCGATCAGTCTCTTCCACAAGTTGGGTGTCGGGGATGCGGGTTTCGCCGCGTCGTTTCATGCCAGCAAAAATCGCCATTTCTCTCCGCGGGAAATAGCGGATGTTAGCGAAGTGAAGTTGGCCACTGGAATCACCGGCTTTTTCAGGCCAATGAGGTGTGGCGTATCGTGTGCCCCAATGAACCTTTGGTGGAAACAGGGAGCGGTGCTGTATCAGATTCAGCTAAAGTTACCCCCGTCCCCCCGCGAGCAGGACCAGCAAAGGATGATAACAGCTGCCGCCAATTCGGCTATCCTCGCAGGTCCCCGTTAGTTGAGGCCTATAGATGTCGCAAAATCCGCCATTACAACTCATTGAGGACCGCCATGGTCAATGAGTGAAATCGCCTGTTAACAGCAGTTAACTAGCTTCGCCTGATGACAGCGACCTAGCCCTGTCGGCAAGGGCGGCTCGTTCTTCAAGTTCCTCGGCCTCGCGGCTCAGCCGTTCGGCGTGGTCTCTCAACTGACGTGCTCGCATGCTGCAGTTTCTCAGGAGAACCCTTTTCTAGCCGAGCTTCTTGCATCCCAATCGCCCGCCACTCGCCTTTGGGCCTGAGCTTTTTCTTCATAGCCAACAGTGTCCCACAGACGCTGGATCGAGCCAAATGACGGACCGTGAGTGTAAATCGCCTTGGTTTCGTCAATTACAGACTGCATTTACAATCACTCCGATGGAAGGCGAGTACACGCAAGAGTGGTCCGAGTTGCGGAGATTGCGGCGGCAGATGTTCAGAGTCACGGGTGCTGGCGTGGCTCTTCTCCTCGTTGTTCCGCTCGACGCTTACATGTCGCGCAGCGCATCCAAAATGGTCGGACTTGCTCTCGTTGCAGGCTGGATCGGATTGTTGCTGAGGTACTTCTTCCTGTCGTACGAATACGTGTATTGGTCATGCCCCAGATGCGGCGAGCCTTTTCACTATCGGACAAAGTGGTATGGCAGATGGAACAATCCGTTCGCTCAATGTTGTGTTCACTGTGGTTTGCCCAAGTGGGTCGATTCCGATCCTGACCCCAAGCTGAAGCGAGAGCTAGACCCTTTCAGAAGCGATTCAACGTTCAAACTTGGCCAGTGAAGGCACTCTGACAAATCTCAATTGGCGAAATATCCCTATTACACTCATCATCGGAGAGTGGTAGTGTGGTCAGTAAAGGGCAAGCGTGAAGGTTTTCTGGGGGATTCCGCTTCTATTCCCTGACCCCAGTATTTCTGTTTGTAAGACCCGGAACCAAAGCAGCCGTTGTCCGCGATCTTCTGCTTGCGGCTTGGTGGGCCTTCATACTCTGGCTTTTGATGACTGGGAAGAAAGAATCGCGCCCGACGGATTCAAAGTAACCGCAATCCAATAGTTGATCAATCCATGCGCTCATAGTCATCGGGGTTTGAAATCGCATTGGGGGAAATGATCTAATTTCGTGTTCCGCGTATTCTTTTCCACGCTCGCTTGATGGTTAGAATGACCTCGTCGGAAGGTGTCGAGTAGAGCCAAATTGCCCAAGCGCCTACGAAAATAACGAGCGGGATTTTCATTAGCCAAATCAGATCTGATCGCAAGCCGCCCCATTTTCCTCAAGGAATAAAGTGTCGGAGATTCTACAGCCCCTGACGACGGATGACCCACCAGAGAGTCACATTTTGCGCTAGCTGAGCGTCGGCAACTCCTCTCGCCTTTGGGACCTGCCCGTTTTCCACAGCCCCGCCCAAAATAAATCCAATTCTTGTGACATCCAACCTTTACTGAGCCAGTAGAAAGTCCACACTGGAGGCATGCGCTCCATCCTCGGAGAACAAAACCGGCACGACTCAATGACGGATCGCCGCCCCGTTCTACGCCACGACAACTCCTTATTTACCAATATTTTACCCGTAAAATATTTAGAATCAATATTTTGCAATCCGTCGCAAAGCTCGAAATCCAGTAAAACTATGAAAACAGGTGGCTTACGGGGGTTCTGGAAAATCGGCCCACCCGACAATTCGACGCTATCCCCTTATTTTTGAATATTTTACTTATAAACCATTTGGAATCAATATTTTGCGCGGGCTCAGACGGGCCAAAACTTCCTAACTCAAATGGAATGAATATTTTGCGTAAGTGGCCGAAAAAACGAATGAGATCGATTTGCAGCGCGGAACAGCCCTTAATAAAGGATCAGCCTTCCCACGCCTTCGACCGAGACACGGCCTCGTTCCATCGCTCGCGCAAAACTCGCGCCTTCTCGGACGCCATCCGCGGTTCGAAACGGCGATCCTTGGCCGAACTTTCTCCCTGCCCGGCGGGCCAGAAATCGACGGCTCGGCCGGCGAGGTATGCCGCTCCCATCGCCGTCGTCTCCGTCACTGCTGGACGCACCACTGGCACTCCGAGGATGTCGGCTTGAAACTGCATCAGGCTATCGTTGGCGGCAGCGCCACCGTCCACGCGCAGCGCCTGCACTGCGTCGCCGGAATCGCGCCGCATGGCGTCGAGCAAATCTGCCACCTGGTACGCAATGCTCTCGACAGCGGCGCGCGCCAGGTGTCCCGCGGAAGTTCCGCGCGTCAGCCCGAAGATCGATCCACGCGCATACGAATCCCAATGCGGCGCGCCCAATCCGACAAACGCCGGCACAAAATAAACTCCTCCGTTATCCGGCACGGATTGTGCGAGCGTCTCAACTTCTTCCGACTTGCGAATCAACTTCAGTCCGTCGCGCAGCCACTGCACCACCGCGCCGCCGACGAAGACGCTGCCTTCGAGCGCATATTCCGTCACGTCTCCGATCTTCCACGCGACGGTCGTCACCAGCCGGTTCGACGATGGCACCGCACGGCGGCCGGTGTTCTGCAGCATGAAGCACCCGGTGCCGTACGTATTCTTCGTCATGCCAGGCTTGGTGCAACGTTGTCCGTAGAGCGCCGCTTGCTGATCTCCCGCGATGCCTGCGATCGCGATTCCGTTGAGACCTTCGATGCCGCTCACGTGGCCGTATGTCTCGCTGCACGACCGCACCTCGGGCATCATCGACGCAGGAATATTCAGCAACTCGAGCAGCTCTCGATCCCATGCCCCGCTATGGATGTTGAACAGCATCGTCCGCGACGCGTTACTCGCATCGGTCGCGTGCAGTTGACCTTGCGTGAGTTTCCAGACCAGCCATGTATCGACTGTGCCGAAGGCAAGCTTCCCAGCCTCCGCAAGAGCTCGTGCGCCCGAAACGTTGTCGAGGATCCACGCAATCTTCGTGCCCGAAAAGTACGAATCGATCAGCAACCCCGTTCGTTGCTGGATCAGCTCACTGTGGCCTTGTTTGCGTAGCTGGTCGCAGACGTCCGCCGTTCGCCGGTCTTGCCAGACGATGGCGTTGTGCACCGGCTGTCCGGTCTCTCGATTCCAGACCAGCGCAGTCTCGCGCTGGTTCGCGATGCCGATCGCGGCGACGTCGCCGGGCCCGGCGCCCACTCGAGCCAAGGCTTCGAGTGCGACTGCGATTTGGGAGAAGGCGATCTGTTCGGGATTATGCTCCACCCATCCCGGCTGCGGAAAGATCTGCTCAAACTCCTGCTGTGCCACCGCCCGCACCGCGCCGTCTTGATCGAACAGTAGAGCCCGAGAACTGGTCGTCCCCTGATCCAGCGCCAAAACGTATTTCACAATTCCTCCCCACTTTTTTCTACGACGGCTTCAGGAATCGCCGGATTCCGAAGTCGTAAATCGCAGCGCCCGCCAATCCGCCCAGCAACGGCGCGACGATCGGAATCCACCAGACATGAGTTCCGTCGGTGAGGCCGTTGTTTCGAAAACCAGCGACGACCGTAAACAGGCGCGGACCAAAATCGCGCGCCGGATTGATCGCGTATCCGTGCATCCCGCCGAAACTCATCCCGATGGCAACCACAACCAACCCAATCAGGCCTGGAGCAAGATTCGCTCCCGGCGGCATGTTGAATTCATCCGTGATCGCAAAGATCAGAAGCACGAGCAATCCCGTGCCGATCAACTGGTCAAGAAATCCTGCCTGCGGTGTTCCGGGAAAGGCGGGGAACGTGGTAAAGATGCCGGCCGTATTCTCCAATCGCGGATCCGTCTGGTGAAACGCCGGCAGATAGTTCCAATAGACGAGTGCCGCGGCAGCGAACGCTCCTGCCGTTTGAGCGATCGAGTACGGCAAGACTTTGCTCCACGGGAATTTTCTGAAGACCGCGACCGCCAAAGTGACGGCGGGATTCAGATGCGCTCCGGAAATTTTGCCGGCGATGTAGATCCCCATCGTCACGGCCAATCCCCATCCGAGAGTGATGTTGGTGAATCCACCGTGAATCGTTTCGCCGGGATTCTTCGAGGGAAAGAGCACCACCATCGCCACCACTCCGATGCCGAATAGCATCAGGATGAAGGTGCCCAGAAATTCGGCGAGCAGTTCCGCCGTCAGAGTTGGCTTTGCGTTCATCGCATCCCTCGGGTGACTGCGCTTCCGTGACCGCGAAGTAGTCTACCAAGGCGGAGCGCGCCGCGGTGCTTTTTCCGCTACAGCATCGGCCGTGTCCTTTGCGGCGGGCTACTGAAAGTAATGAAGATAAGGTCCATTCCCCCTTGACATTTCGGTGCAGGACCGTAAGATAGGAAAATAATTATTCAAATCAGTGAATATTTATTCATCATGAATAAAACATTGCGCCAGCGGGCTGTCCTGGATGTTCTGAAGCACGGGTCCATCGCGAGCCAGGAGGACTTGCAGCGGCACTTGCGGAGGCGCGGATTCAAGGTCGGGCAGGCGACACTCTCGCGCGACATTCGCGATTTGAATCTGAGCAAGACATCGCAGGGATATTCGCTGCCTCACGGAGATAACGGAGCAGGGATCGCACTTCCTCCAGTTTCGCGACTGGTGCGCGAATTTGTTTTAGACATCCGGTCCGCGCAGAACTTGTTGGTCATCAAAACGATTGTGGGAAGCGCACAACCAGTGGCGGCGGCACTCGACGAGACGGACTGGAGCGAAGTCGTCGGCACGATCGCTGGTGATGACACGATCCTTATTGTCTGTCCCGATAAGGACGAGGCCCGGACGCTGGCGGGACGTATCGAGGAAATGCTGGGCTAATGGCCGGAATTCTCAAAACCGCAGTGCTCGGAGCGACCGGCTATTCAGGGCTTGAGTTGACGCGGATTCTTCTGCGGCATCCACGCTTGACGAAGCCAGTGCTCCTGAAGCGGCAGTCCGACAACGGCGGTGTGTCAGACCTTGCCGACGTCTTCCCTGCTCTGTATGGCAACGGCGGTTATCCTTTGCACTCTCTGTCGTGGGCGTCGCTCAAGCAGCAGGGCGTGGAATTTTTATTCTTGGCGACGCCGCACGAGGTTTCGCGTTCGCTGGTGCCAGAGGCGATCAGCCACGGGCTGCGGGTGATCGATTTGAGCGGCGCGTGGCGACTGAAGCAGGAGCAGCACCGCTCGATTTACAACTTCGAGGATACAGACGCGGCTACAGCGGCGCAGTTGACCGACCGAGCTGTGTATGGATTGCCGGAGTTAAATGCGGACCGCATCGTGCGGGCGGACTTAGTCGCAAATCCCGGATGCTACGCGACCTCTGTGATCCTGGCGCTTGCTCCTCTGCTCAAGGCGGGAGTCGTGGATCGGAGCCGCGGGATTGTTTCGGATTCGAAGTCGGGAGTTTCGGGTGCGGGAAAAGAGCCTACCGCCAAAACACATTTTGTATCGGTGGCGGATAACCTCTCCGCATATTCGGTATTCAATCACCGGCATACGGGAGAAATCGTGGAGCAGCTTGCGTTGTCCGCACAGGAGTTGATCTTCACTCCGCATCTGCTGCCGATACCGCGCGGCATCTTGTCGACGATCTATCTCCACTTGAGCCGGGAGATGACACCGCTCGAGGTGGAATCGTGCTTCCGGAACTTTTATGCGGGAAAGCATTGGGTGCGGATTTTTCAGACGCCCAAGCTACCGCAAGTGCAGTTCTCGCTGCACACGAACTATTGCGATCTCGGTTTTTGTTTGGCGGAAGACGGACGGCGCCTCGTGCTGATCTCGTGCATCGATAACTTGCTCAAGGGTGCGGCGGGGCAGGCGGTACAGAATCTGAATCTGATGAACGGCTGGGGCGAGGAAGAAGGACTGCAGTGACGATTGTGATCAAAATCGGTGGAGCAGCGCTCGAGGACGCGTCGGTTCTGCGCAAGTGCGCGCGGGCGATTGCGGAACTGGCACAGGATGGACATCGGGTGGCCGTCGTTCATGGCGGCGGTACCGCGCTGACACGCGTGCTTAAGCAATTAGGCAAGCAGAGCGAGTTTATTGGTGGACTGCGCGTCACAGACGCGGAGACGCGCGACGTAGCCCTGATGGTGCTCGGCGGCATGGTCAACAAGAAGATGGTGGCCGCAATCCAGGCAGCAGGCATGCCGGCAGTTGGGTTCTGCGGCGGCGATGGCATGACTTTCCGCGCGCGCCGGAAGCACGTACAGGGGAACGATCTGGGATTCGTAGGCGAGATTTGCTTTGCGGAACCTTGCTGGATCGAAGCGCTTTGGAAGCAGGGCGGCATTCCTGTGTTGGCATCGCTCGCACTCGGCACCGACGGCGAATATTACAACGTCAACGCGGACGAGATGGCTGCCGCTTGCGCCGCTGCCTGCCACGCAAATGCACTCATCTTTCTCACCGATGTTCCGGGAGTGAAGGATGCCGAAGGCGTCGTGATCCCGTGGCTCAACACGAAACAGGCGCAAGATTTGGCTACGGGATCAGTGGTGAGCGGCGGAATGCTGCCGAAGCTCGCGGCTTGCACTCAGGCATTGAAGCAGGGTGTGGGGCGAGTACGAATCTTGCCGGCTGCAGAAGCGGAGGCTTTGCCGCAGTTTTATCTGACGAAGCTGAATTGCGGAACAGAGGTTACCTGCGCCTGAGCGCAGTGGAGAATGAAATTGAAGAATGAGGAGTTGAAGTTGACGAGTCCTTTACAGAATCGGGCGCCAGTCGTGCCCCAAACATTTCCGGACGTATTCTGGTGCCCCGATCTAGTATCGACACGCGACCTCGGACCGCAGGGCGTTCAGGCAGTGCTGCACCTGGCCGAATTGATGAAGTCCCGCCCATCCGTATTCCAGCGATCACTTGCAGGGAAACAGATGGTTATGTTTTTCGAGAAGCCCTCCCTTCGAACGCGCGTGACGTTCGAATCGGCCATACTAAGCCTTGGAGGGACCGCGATGTTTGTCGATCAATCCAAAAGCCGACTGGATGCGCGAGAAAAGTTAAGCGATATTGCGCATAACCTCGAGCGCTGGATCGACGTGATCGTACTCCGTACTTTTGCACACGAAACGATTGAGGGAATGGCGAAGCATGCATCGGTACCGGTGATCAACGCGCTGAGCGATCTCGAGCACCCATGCCAGGCTCTTGCAGATTACCTCACGCTGCAAGAACGGTTTGGAGATGTGAAGAACATCACACTGGCTTACGTCGGCGACGGCAACAATGTGGCTCATTCCCTGCTGCTGACTTGCGCATGCCTGGGATCGTCGATCCGCATTGCGACGCCGAAGGGTTACACGTGCAACGCAGAGATTGTGGCCGACGCGCGCAAGATCGCGAAGCAAACCGGCGCTCAATTGGAATTTCTCACGGACCCACATGCTGCGGTCGCGGGCGCCGATGCGATTTACACTGACGCCTGGGCCAGCATGGGGCAAGAAGACGAAGCCGCTCAGCGAGCGCGCGTTTTCCAGCCGTACCAAGTCAACCGGGAACTGATGGCGGAAGCCGCGCCGCACGCGGCATTCATGCATTGCCTTCCGGCACATCGCGGAGAAGAAGTCACCGACGAAGTGATGGACGGCGATCACTCTGTCATTTTCGAGCAGGCGGAAAACCGGCTGCACGTTCAAAAATCCATTCTTTATTTATTGCTGGGCGGCGCGGTGCGTCTGCCCGTAAGGAGCGCTCATGCCTGAGAAAGTTGTACTCGCTTATTCCGGTGGACTCGATACCTCGATCATCATTCCATGGTTGAAGGAAAATTATTCCTATGACGTGATCGCGATGGTCGGCGATGTAGGTCAGGGAGATGACATAGAAGCGGTCGTCGAGAAGGCGTATGCGACCGGAGCCAGCAAAGTCATCGTCGAAGACATGCGCGAAGAGTTCCTCACGGGTTATGTGTTTCCTGCACTGAAGGCAGGCGCCGTATACGAGCACAAGTATCTGCTGGGAACTTCGCTGGCGCGTCCTGTGATTGCGAAACACCAGGTGGAAGTAGCTCTGCGCGAGGGAGCGACTGCGGTAGCGCACGGATGCACGGGAAAAGGCAATGACCAGGTGCGGTTCGAACTCACGTACCAGGCGCTGGCGCCGGAATTGAAGATCATTGCACCGTGGCGCGAGTGGAACCTAAAGTCGCGGGAGGATTGTCTCGATTACGCCGAACAGCATGGCATCTCCGTGAGCGCGAGCCGCGAAAAGATCCATAGCCGAGACCGGAATTTGTGGCACATCAGTCATGAGGGTGGCGAACTGGAAGACGCGGGAAACGCTCCGTTGCCGACGACGTGGCAGATTACCCGTTCTCCGCAGGAAGCTCCAGACAAAGAAGAACAGGTCAGCATTGGCTTCGAGCGGGGCGTTCCGGTGTCGGTAAATGGGATGAAGATGGACCCCGTGTCGCTGGTCGAATTGCTGAATGAAATCGGGGCACGGAATGCTGTGGGACGCATCGATCTCGTCGAGAACCGGTTCGTCGGAATGAAGTCGCGCGGATGCTATGAGACCCCTGGAGGCACGCTGCTGATTGCAGCTCATCGCGAATTGGAAGCGTTATGCCTGGAGCGCGACGTCGCGCATTTCAAGGAGCACATCGGCCTGAAGTATGCCGAACTCGTCTACTTCGGGCTCTGGTTCACTCCTTTGCGCGAAGCTCTGGATGCGTTCGTTGAGAAGACGCAGACGGAGATGACCGGCAAGACTACGCTTTCTCTCTACAAAGGAAACGTTTCGGTGGTTAGCCGGGAGTCGGAGCACTCGCTCTATCGCACCGATCTTTCGTCGTTCACCATGGGCGACAGCTACGACCAGAAGGATGCTGCAGGGTTCATTCGCATCTTGGGTCTGCCGTCACGTTCGCGGGCGCGGACTCGGGTTGAGGTTACGCGATGAAGATGTGGTCGGGACGGTTCCGGCAACCGTTGGATCCGGATTTCGAGCGCTGGCAGCGATCATTTGGCTTCGATCGCCGCTTATTGCGTTATGAAATCGCGGCCAGCGGAGCGCATGCGCGCGCATTGAAGAATGCTGGAATTCTTTCTGCGGATGAATTGATCAACATTCTACAGGGCCTCGAACAGATCGGGGCAAAGGCTGCGGCATCGCCCTCCTTCCTTGACGATAGCGAGGCCGAGGATGTGCATCACTTCGTCGAGAAGCAACTTGTCGCTCTGATCGGCGAGGCTGGGTACAAGCTTCACAGCGGGCGCAGCCGCAATGAACAGATTGCGACCGATTTACGCTTGTACGTGCGGGCGTCGATCGATGAATTGCGCGAGCAGATAAGCGAGCTTTGCGGCGGACTGGCGGATCGGGCGGAGCAGGCCGGTGACGCGGCGATGCCGGCATATACACATCTGCAGCGAGCGGAGCCGGTTCTGGTCGGGCATTGGCTCCTGGCTTATGTCGAGATGTTTCTGCGAGACGCTAGTCGACTTGCGGACTGCCGCAAGAGGCTGAATGTGTGTCCGTTGGGGTCGGGTGCGGTTGCGGGTGCAACGCTGACGCTAGATCGGGCAATGATGGCCGACAGCATTGGCTTCGATGGCCCGACTGCGAACAGTATTGACGCAACCAGCGATCGAGATTTCGCGGTGGAGTTCGTGCAGTCGCTTTCGATGCTGGCGGCGCACCTGAGCCGATGGGCGGAGGAGATGATTCTTTTCTCCACGCAAGAGTATGGATTCATCGGACTTCCAGAATCGTATTCGACGGGTAGCAGCGCCATGCCGCAGAAGAAGAATCCGGACCTGCTGGAGCTGGTGCGGGGTAAGAGCGGACGCGTTATCGGCAATGCGGTTGCACTGATGACGCAACTGAAAGGCTTGCCGCTCGCCTACAACAAAGACTTGCAAGAGACGCAAGAGCCACTGTTCGATTCCGCTGACACGCTGCTGTCGATGCTGCCTCTAGTCGCAGGGTGGATGAAGGCCGTGGAATTTCATCACGAGGTCATGCAGCAAGCGGCTGGATCGGGTTTCATGAATGCGTGGGCGGCGGCGACTTATCTAGTGAACAAGGGAGTTCCGTCGCGACTGGCGCATGAGCGGATTGGAAAAGCAGTACAACTTTGTCTTGAGCGGAAATGCGAATTGCAGGAGCTACCGCTCGCCAATCTTCGGGAGCTGAGTCCTGCGTTTGGCGAGGATTTCTACGAGTCGTTGACGCTTCATTCTGTACTCGCCGTTCACGATGTTCCGGGAGGCACAGCGCCGGCCCGGGTGCGGCAGGCCCTTGGCCTCGCCAGAAAGAAAATCGAGTCTCTTCGCGAGGAGGTCCATGCGCACGCGTAAAGCAATTTTGCCGGATGCACAAGATATTCATGAGCTGATCGGAGCCTACTCCGGGGACGGCACACTTCTGCCACGTACGCTGCCGGAGATCTGCGAGAACGTCCGGGATTTTGTCGTGCTGGAAGATGAAGGGCGCATCATCGGATGCGGTGCGCTGCATCTCTATGGGACGCACTTGGCCGAGATTCGGTCGATCACGGTTGCGCCATGGGCTCAGGGCAAAGGCGGAGGCGGGCGGTTAGTGAAAGCCCTGCTTGCCGAAGCGAAGAGGCACCGCGTGGACTGCATTTGTCTCTTTACACGGAAGCCAGATTTTTTTGGCGGGCAGGGATTTACGGTCGCGCAACGCGAGGATCTGCCTGACAAGATATATAAGGATTGCCACGCGTGTCCGCGCTTTCACTGCTGTGATGAAGTGGCGATGGTGCGGGGAGATCTGCCGAAGTTCGCGATCCTGCCGGAACCGGCGAACTGGGTGCAGCTGCAGTCGTGGGCGCCGAACGGGGAGCCGACGCGCTCCAGCTAGACGTCTTTCCAACGAAACGTCGCTTTAGCGAAACTCTTGTGCTCCGTCTTCGGCAGAGCACAGATAGGTTTGAGGATCGATGCCGGTCGCTTCGCGATAGCGATCGGCGATCTGGGCGGCAAAATCTTTTGCATTTTCCTCGTGAACCAGGTTCACGGTACATCCGCCAAAGCCGCCGCCAGTCATGCGTCCACCGATAAAGCCCGGCAGACCTTGCGCCGAATCCACCATCACGTCGAGTTCACGACAACTAACTTCGTAGAGATCGCGGAGGCTGTCGTGCGACTCGCGCATCAATTTCCCCACGCTCTTCAGGTCGCCTTCGGTGAGCGCGCGCGCGGCGTCCAGCGTTCTCTGATTTTCGTAGACGACATGAGTGCAACGCTTGGCGATCGTGGGAGGCAGGTCTTTCAGGTGCTGCTCTAACATCGCTGGAGTTACATCGCGTAGAGCGCGAATGGAAGGGTACCATTTGGCGAACCAACGAACTCCTTCTTCGCACTCTTCACGACGCTGGTTGTAGGCGCCCGTAGCGTGATCGTGCTTCACCTTCGTGTTGCAGACCACCAGGCTGATGCCCGCAGGAATCGGAACGAACTTGAACTCAAGCGAGCGGCAGTCAAGAAGGAAGGCGTGACCTTTCTTGCCCATGCAGGAAACGAACTGGTCCATGATGCCGACGCGGGCGCCGACGAACTCGTTCTCAGCCTTGCGGCAGAGTTTGGCGACTTCGGGCAGAGGGAGCCGAGTGCCATCGAGACTCAGGAAGGCCAGGGCTGAGGCCACTTCCAACGCGGCGGACGAACTGAGACCGGAGGCGACGGGGACATCGCTGTGGACCAGGGCGTTGGCTCCGACGAGCTTGCAACCGCTCTGTTGAAGCTCACGCGCAACGCCGACTACGTAGTCACACCACGCACCGACGCGTTGATGCGGGAGCTCGGCGACATTGAATTCGAAGGCACCGGGAAACTCCTCGGATTCGATCCGCAATTTCTGATCCTGCTGCGGGGCGATGGCCACGTAGGTCGAGAAACCCAAGGCAGCCGGCATCACGAATCCGTCGTTGTAATCGGTGTGTTCGCCGATCAGATTCACGCGACCGGGGGCGCGAAAAATCCGGGGACGTTGGCCGAACAATTTATCGAAGTGCTGAATGAGGTCGCGCGAGTTCATCCTTAGGGAATCCTGCAACAATTATTACTATATAAGCAATACGCAATGCGCCTGGTAATTTCAAAGCTACGCGCGGATGCCCAGGCAAAATGGGTCTCTGGGATCGAGTACCAGGTCGGCTTCAGCGTTCACGAAGGCTGAGCCCGTAATACTGGGGTAGACTTTACCGTCGCGAACCGTGACGCTACCCTCGAAAATGCTGCCGACGATGCTTTCCTGCTTCCAGGTCTGGCCCTCAAGAATCTTCCCGTCCGCATGGAGGCAGGCCAGCTTGGCACTGGTGCCTGTGCCGCAGGGAGAGCGGTCGTAGGCCTTGCCGGGACAGAGAACAAAATTCTTGCTGTCTATGGACGCGTCCTCGGAGGGTCCGTAAAGCTCGATATGATCGATCTCCTGATTTCCGGCGCCGGTGATTCCCTGCTGCTGTAGCGCCTGGCGGATGGCCCAAGTAAAGTTGGTTAATTCCTCAATGTTTTGCAGGCTGAGTTTGAGAGTGTGTTCCCGCACGAGGAAGAACCAGTTTCCGCCCCAGGCTACGTCGCCATAGACCTTGCCGTAGTGGGGAACATCGACCGCAATGTTAGAAGCTAGTCGATAACTGGCAACATTATTCACAGTGACTTTTCCATCGGAATGCAGTACGGCACTTACCGTACCGACCGGAGTTTCAATGCGATGCTCACCCGGCTGGATCCGGTTCATATAAGCGAGGGTTGCGACTAACCCTATGGTTCCATGGCCGCACATCCCTAAATAACCAACGTTGTTAAAGAAGATCACGCCGGCAACGCAGGCGGCATCGGTGGGCTCGCATAACAACGCGCCAACCATGACGTCCGAGCCTCGGGGTTCGTTGACAACTGCCGAACGGAAGGTGTCGTGCTCTGTGCGAAAAAGCTCCAAGCGGCCGGGAAGCGGACCTCGGCCTAAATCGGGGCCTCCGCTCACGACGATGCGGGTCGGTTCCCCGCCAGTATGGGAATCGATGACTCTTACTTTTTCTTGTCCGTTTTGAGTCAAAGTCTTAGAGTCCTCCCAGCGCTCTTCGCCCCGCAAAATCGGCGATTGCAAGCAGTCTAACGATTTTACTTCGTTTTGAACGCGAGTCAGGGTACGGAGAGAGCTAGCGGCAGTCTGGCAAGAACGACTTATTGACCGGGTTCTCCAGTGGAGTCGAACTGCGATCCAGAAAGAGACTTTCCGGAAGCAAGGACTTCGCGGATTGCGGCGCGGTTCGGGCCAGCGCGGTCGATTGCCGCCGCCAGGCATCCCAGTGCTTGTTGAAGTGGAGTGCCTTCTGGAAGACGAAAGATCCACGGAATGTTCGTTGAGGTAAGGGTACGATCCGACGATAGCGCAACGACCGGAAGGAATGCCTTCACGGCGATCTGCTCGGCCAAATGGCTGGAAGGACGATCCAAGGCGATCAGGCCGAGGACGTGATGCTCATATACGGCATTCACGAGATCGCTGGAGGCTTTGCCCCAAGAAGCCTGGGACGGAATGGCTATCAAGGAGTATTGATTCCGAGCCGCGTTCAGAGAGTTGAGCAGGCGAAGCATTTCGGGCGTGCGTATGGCTTCGTCTGCGTTTGGGCCGAAGACGCCGATTGTGAGATTGGCTAAATTTTCAGTGGACGTCGGTGGGCCCGAGTAATTCACGCCGGTCTCGCCGACCCGAGCGTAGGGCTTTTCCATGGTGATGCGCCGGTAATCGATCTGACCATTGTGAACGTGCCCAAGAAACAAGGGCGCGATGTTTTTGCAGTTAGGATCAAAAACCATGTCGCCGGTGACACCCTTGTAGCTGGTCAAGCCAGTGAGAGCATCACGGATGCGTCCTTTATTCAGACCGGCACGGCAGATGGCGTCGAGAAGGATGCGGATTTGATCGTAGGCGAGAGCGGCGAAGTGATCCGGTTTCTCGTGATAGCGGGCCTCGTAGCGAGAGATGAAATCGATCCAGAGCGGATCGTTGCGCGTTGGGTCGTACGGGTAGACGGCTTCGAAGCCTTCCGCCGCAGATCCTGCGAGCTGAATGAGTTCGTTGCCCAGGGTGCGGTGGCTGCCGAATACGCGCTGCTTCATACCGAGTTCCTGCATTTGCTGGAGGATTGCTGCGGCCGGACCGATGTCCGTCCAGAGGACGATGGCATCGACACGCGAATCTTCGATGACTTGAAGCTGTCGACGGAAGTCGGTGTCTCCGCGCATGAATTTCTGCTCGATCACGACTGGGTGGCCGAGTCGGCGGGAGGCATCGCGAAATTTGATGACGCCGAATCTTCCGTAGCGGTCATTCACGCGAAGGAGTGCGACCCGCTTGAATCCAAGTTCGGTGTAAACATGGCGCGCGAGTGTGTAGCCCTGGAGGCGGTCGTCCTGAATGTCGGTGAAGTACCAGGGAATGTTCGTTTCGGGGATTGTGGGATCGGTGGAGGCGCTGTTCACTAAAGGAGTTTCGGCCTTCAACGTAAGACGAAGCGCAATGTGCGTGGATTCGGAACTGATGGAGCCGAACATCGCCCAGACTTTGTCGTCGTAGATCATACGAACAGCGTCGTTCGAAGCCGCTCCCCAAATTGCGGAATCCTTCGCCACGCCTGCGAGGGAGGCGCTGCTGTTCTGCCAGTTGTCGTAGTCGTTATGCGAAATCAGGCGGAATGGTTTGCCGCCGTAGCCTCCGGCAGCGTTGGCCTCGTCGATCGCCATCTGCGCGCCGTTCAGCATGCGCGCCCCGCGGACTTGATCAGGATGATCGTAGAGGGGAGCGAGAAAACCGATGCGGATCTCGCTGAGGTCCTTGAGATCGGGGTCGGGAATGTCGCGAGCCGCGCCGTTGTATTCGACAAGATCCTGGTAATACTCGTGATACGGAGTCGTGAACTTGGAGAACGGACGCAGGTCGTCGGGGGCACCCGTATATGGCTTGAGGGAACGTGATGCTGGGGACACCGGAGGATTCTTGCCACACGCACACGGCGCCGACGTCTGGGCGCAAGAAGCACCGACGAACACAGCGGCGATGGCAATGACGGAATAGAGGCGCATGGAACAGCTCCTTGGTCGGTTCTTTGGCGTTATTCCTCTGGGTCATTCCGAAACATGGCAATCGCTTCGATCTCGATCAGGAGATCCGGACGGCAAAGAATGGCTTGAATGCCAGTCGACGCCGGTAACGGGTCAAGACCCTGCAGCTTGAAGAATGCGTTCCGCTCCTCGTTGAATGCCGGATAGTCACGCTCGATATCGCGCAGGTAACAGGTAGTGCGAACAATGTCGTGCCATGTTGCTCCTTCCGCAGCCAGAAGCTTGGTTATGTTCTCGTACGTACGCTGCAACTGGGCGCGGAAATCTCCTACGTGGACGGTGCGACCGGCCTCGTCGATGCTGGCAGTTCCGGAGATCAAGAGAATGGTGAGTCCATTCAGGTCGATCCGCATGCCGCGCGAGAAGGCGCTGCCGTAGTCATAAGCTTCGTTGAGCGTCGAATGGTTGGTGATCGCCCGTTTCGCGACCGGTGCAGTTGCGATTTCCTCGAGTATCTCTTGAACATTCATAAGAATGCCTCCTGAATATCGTTACTTCTTCCCTTTTGACTTTTCGGTACTGAAGACTTTTGCGATTGCTAACGAGTCTTTCTGACGAATTCCATGACTGAGTCCTTTAGCGGTCGCGACCCAGATGTCGTCGCCCTGAAAACCCACACCCAGGATGTAGTTATGGGCGGGTGCGCTCTGAACCGGAATTCTCTTCACTTCACCTGTTGCGCCGCGCACGAACATCTCCGGTTTATGGGTATCGAGCGCGGGACGGTAGACCGCCCAGTTCGTGCCGTCGTAGTATGCGAGACCTTTGTCTGTAGAAAACCAGGCACGATTGGCGTCGATAGCTTTGATCTGGTTCAGGAAGTTGCTCGGCAGACCGCTGTCTTTGGAGAGGAAGTTGTGCCAGTAGCGGCCATCGTAGCGGCTCGCGCCGAAGTATGTAGCGACCCAGAGGATCTTGTCGACATAGCTCACCGAGGTTGTGATCTCATGGATTAGGCCTTGATCTTTCATGACGACCATTTCGGTTTCGCCGTCGGGGTCGTTGTAATCTTTCCAGCGCTCGGTTTTCTGGTCGTACTCGAGTACCCCTCCACCCCAAACGGCGTAATAAACCTTGTCCTCGGCGGGACTGACGGCATAGGTCCAGATCTCGTACATGGGAGTGTTGCGCTCGTTGAAGAGCGACCACTGGCCGGTACGAGTATTCAGACGACTGGCGCCGGCGGCGGTCGCAGTCCAAACGAAATCGCCTTGCACGCCGACTCCGTAGACGATGTCGTTGCTGAGGCCGGAGTTCAGTTGGGTAAAGGTATCGATGCGACCGGCGGAGACGCGGCTCAGTCCACCCATCGTTCCCGCCCAGACATCGCCCGTATGCGGATCGAGGGCGAGGGAAAGCACCGCCTGATGAGCCAATCCATCGACAGGACGGAAGACCTTCCATGCACCGTTCTCGTAGAGTCCGAGACCGTTATCCGTACCCGCCCAGATGCGCTTTCCGTCGACAAGCACGCAGAAGACATGATTATCGGGCAGACCGTTCGTCGTAGTGAAATTTTCCCAGCGGAACATCGGCATGTCCTGCGCGGTGGCCGCGAAGCATAGAACGATAAGGACGACGAGTAGCTGCATCGTTGTCCTCGCGAGATCCTTCGCTCCGCCTGAAAAGCGGCTCCGCTCAGGATGACGCACGTGTTTTGGCTTCGTTTTCATAACGTTTTCAGGTACTCGATGAGATCGTTCAATTCGTCTTTGGTTAGGTCGTTGCTAACACCGTGCGTATCTTTCGGATTAAATACAGTCCAAATTTCTTCGAGCGAGCGCGCGGAACCGTCGTGCAAGTAGGGCGCGGAATAGGCCACGTTGGAAAGCTGGGGAACGTCGATAATCGGGGAGCGATCAGTCGCCTTGCCGGAACCGACGTCGATTTGTTTCTGGTTCGTATATTTCGGTCCGCTATGGCAGTACGTACACTGATTCGTTTCTGGAATCGCGTCGCCGCTCTTCGATTTCGTGCGCTCGAAGATGGTCTTCCCACGTTCCTGCGCAGGAGTCAGATCTCCGTTGGACCCGCGATATCGATTGGGGCGGTATGGCAACGCGTAAACGAATGTGACTAAGTCGGTGAGTTGCTGCTGCGTGAAACTCTGCGAGCGAAAGAAGAATTTTTCCGTGCGCGGACCGCACTCGGTCGGCATATCCGGATTGCCGCCATTCCACTTGAAGGGCTCGGTCCCGGCGAGATTCTCAAGAGAACGGTTGTCGACAATGTCCCTGCCGAAACCGTCAGGCTCCAGATCCCACTGAAGGCCGTCGATCGTCGAGTCAATGTGGCAGTTCGAACAACCGAACTGGCCTTGAAACGCAAAGTCAGCCGTATAGAAGAGGCGTTCACCACGGCGAAGGGCGTCAACATTCTTTGGACCGCCAAGATCCATCGTCGACAGAACCTTTGCAGAGGTCGTGTCGATGACGGAGATGGTGTCGTCGAGCCGATTGGCGACATAGAGGCGCTTTCCGTCAGGAGAGAGTGTGACGCCGCGAGGATTGCGGCCCACAGGGATCCTCGCGCATACGTAGTCCGCAGAAGCGGATAAATCATTCACGAACGGCTTGCGACGGGACCGAATGGTCTTCAGTAGGTGCGGTACGTCGATGACAGTGACGCTTTGCGATCCTGCGGTGGAAAGGAAAATCTTTGACTTGTCGGGAGCGATTGCCACGCCCCAAGGCATGGCATAGTAGCGGTCCAGTTCGTCGAGAGGAATCTGGACTAGGCCGCCTACATCCGGACCGAACAGCGTTAGCGAATCGGTGAATGCCCAACCGTGCTCGACATGAGCGAGGGGAATCAGATTTTTTGGCTTCAGCTGCGCCGCAATGCCAAGATTGCCGTCAGCGGACAGCGCTACATGAAAGACGCCCGCCACGTTGTGAAGAGATTTGCGGTCGATTACGGTCTGGGTCGCCGTGTCGATGATTGTGATTTCCGAGTTTGGTTGGCTACGGAAGGTTCCCGGATTCGGATAGATGTGTGTGCAGAAAATCTGTTTTCCGTCGGCAGACAAAGTTAGATAGCTTGCGCCACGCCCGGCCAGCAGGTGTTTGGTCTCCTCGCCTGTTTTAAGGTCGACCACGGAGACATCACTGCTGAGACGATTGGCGACGTAGAGAGCGTTTCTCTGAACGTCGAGGACGACCCCGGATGGCTCAGGACCTGTGGGTAGAGTCTGCACTACCTCCAGAGTCTTCGTGTCAATGACTGAGACTGTATCGGACCACGCGTTCGTGACGTATAGACGGCTTCCGTCGGAAGCCAATGCAATCCCACGCGGAATGTGGCCGACCGGAATAATTTTGATCACCTCTCCTGACACAGAATCGATCACTCGCACTTCATCGCTGTCCTGACAGATCACGTAGAGCTGGCTCCCGTCGGGAGAGATTGCAACCTCGATTGGGGAAAGATACCGTTCCTTCTGGATCGCCGCAGATTTTTTCGGGGCAGGCTGAGCAGCGATCGCCAGCAGGACGACTGCGACGATAACAGCGAGCTTTGCCAAGCGCCGGAAGTTCGAATCAGAAATGCCGGCGTCTCGCGCATTTACTAGGCGAGAAGTGAGGCATTCTCGAGGATTCCGGCGGACCGACACTATGGCTCCTCCACATTGAGGATCCGATCGATGGGCGGATTTTCCAGAAGCTGCTGCTGGCCGCTCGGCCAGTGGATCGTGAGCTTGTCGGCTTTTGAGACCGACCCTAGACCGAAGTGGATTCGGCCGTCATCTTGCGAGAGATAACTTGATCCGGCGACGCGCTCGGCCATCTGTGTGCGTCCAGCGGCAAGCAATTCGAGGCGAGCTCCAATGCCGTCGCGATTGCTTTTCTTCCCTTTCAATTTCACGGTCAGCCAGTGATTGCTGTTCTGCGTGACGTTGTGGAGCAGAGTAGCGGGTGCGCCAAGATTCACGACAAATGCATCGATCTTGCCATCGTTGTCGTAGTCGGCGAAGCAGGCTCCACGCGAAACGGTTTTCACATCGAGCACTGGCCCCGCATCCCGGGAAACATCGCCGAACTTGCCGTTCCCTAATCCGCGAAATAGAGACTGCTCTTGTGGAACAAGATGAATGAGGCCGCCGTGGAAGATCAGGATGTCGAGCCAGCCGTCGTTGTCGAAATCGTAGATACCGCTTCCCCAACTCACATATTGCGCCGTGGCCTGCGAAATGCCGGAACTAGGACCGATGTCTTCGAACCCGTTGGTCCCTGCGTTGCGCATCAGGCGGTTGTACTTTGAGTCGGTTACCAGCAGATCGAGTCGGCCGTCGCCATCGATGTCGGCAAAGACTGGCCCCATTGCCGATGTGCTCTCGCCATTCTGGCCGTAGGCAACGCCGAGATCGCCAGCGACTTCCTCGAAGGTACCGTCATGCTTGTTGTGAAACAGGAAATTCTCGGTCTTGTCATTGGCAACGTAGATGTCGGGATAGCCGTCACCGTCGTAGTCGGCCGATGTCGCACCCATGGTGCGTCCCTTATATGCGCCAATGCCGGACTTATCCGTTACGTCAGTGAAAGTTCCGTTGCAGTTGTTGTGATAGAGACGGTTGGTATCACCGGCGTAATCGAGCGGGCCGGGATAATTGTCAGCTGCGTAAAAGGCGCGGTACTTGGGATCGAACTTCACGTATCGACCGATGAACAAGTCGACGCACCCATCGCGGTCGTAGTCGAGCCAGGCGGAACTGATCAACCAGCCATCAACGTTGATTCCAGCCTTGGCTGTTACGTCCGTGAACGTTCCATCGCCATTGTTGTGGTAAAGGATGGCTTTGCCGTAGCCGGTGACGAAAAGATCGACGAAGCCGTCGTTGTCGAAATCGGCGGCAATCGCCGCAGTCCCATAAATATTCGCGGCAACACCGGCCTGATCTGTGACGTCGGTGAAGGTTCCGTCCCCGTTGTTGCGGTAAAGATGGTTGTGCGGCGGAGTTGCCGGTTGCTGCTTGAGGGGATAAGGATGCATTGCATCTTCAAGCGGCTTACCGCTGGCTACGTAGAGGTCGGGAAATCCGTCATTGTTGTAATCGAACCAGACGCAGCCGGAGCCGGTGCTCTCAAGAAGCGAACCTAACTTCTGGGAGCCGAAACTATGGGTGAACTGGATTCCGGATTTCGCGGTAGCATCTTCGAACCGGATTGAACTGGATGCGGTGTTCTCCGGAGCTTGCGCCAGCAGGAAGGACGATAGAAAAAGGGGAATGAAGATTCGCGGTATCAAGCTAATGTCCTCCCGAAGCATTTTGTCCGGAGTCGCCGGTCATGTCCGCTGGGATCGTCGATTTCAGCAGGATCATCGGCACTGCGTTCTCGGGAGCGGTTTCCGGACCGGCGTGACATCCCACGCATCCACGCTGCTCGCCGCGGCGCATCCAGAAGAATCCCGCTTCGCGTTTTAGAGTCTTACCCGCGGAATCGAGCAATTCGATTTGCACCGGCTGCTCGGTCGGAACTTGCACGAAGAAAGATCCGTCGCGTTCGACCGGTGCGGTTCCGAGCGGCTTTGGGTTACCCGCGGCATCGCGTGTGTACATCTTCACAGTCTGTATGGAACCGGGTGCGAATTCGTATTTCGATGTGTAAGCATTCAGGCAGAGCAGGTTCGCATTCGACCAGTCATGCAATCCGGAAGGATGCCGGTTGGGAACAGCGTGCGGAGCCAGCACAACTGGCTGCACGACGCTGACACCTGCCTGCGCTTGGATGGGCTGAAGTTCAGACACGCCCGGGGACCAACGCATCAGTTGGAAGGGCTCTTTCGCGTCTGTGCGCCAGGACAGAAGCCAGTCGCCGTCTGGAGTCTCGGCAAGGTCCCCGGCATATTCGCCGGCGGGAACAGAAACTTGTAGTTCGCGAGCACGTGCAGAGGTAAATCGGGATAAGCCTTTCGCCGATGCGAAGACGATGTCTCCTGATCCGCTCTGCCGCCCGGAGTGGCGAGTTCGACCATGGTCGCAGCGATAGGACTCGACGCCGCTGCCGTCGGAGTAGACGGTATAGATTTCAGGCACGGAATCAGTTCCGAGCGGGTATCCAGCTTCGAACAAGATTCGACCGTCACGGAGGACGTCAGTCGGGAGAGTGCTCGCCGCGCTGTATGCCAGGGCAAGGGGCTTTCCGCCTGCCAGATCTACGACCTCGATGACGAAGCGTCCGGCAATCTTTCGCGCATATACCAGACGGTCGTCGGGCAAGTAGAAGGGACGAATGCAATCCTCGGAGCCGGAGGTCACGCGGCGTGGATCGCCACCTGCGAGAGCGACCTCCCAGATTTGCCACTGATCGTCGGCGTGGAGCTTGCCGGCAAACAATACGCGTAGCCCGTCGAACGAAACCTCGGCATCGGCTGATTCCGCAAATGCGGGCGCGATTCTGTGCTGGCCCTGCTGATCATGCGCGAATACGGCAGCATCTGGACTGAAGCGGTCGGCTCCGTGCATCCAGGCCAGGGGTTCGTAGTCCCTCGTGATTGTGTACAGCAGAACGGATTCATCTTTGGCGTTTGCAGCGTGGGTCGTGAATCCTGTCGGACCGATCACGACAAACAATAGGGAGCCTAGGAGAATGGGCCAAAAGAGCAACCGCTTGCGTGCAACGATCACAGAGGCTAGAGCCCTCAGAGGTTCGCAGCACCGTTCGCGACCCGGAAGAGCCGCTCTTCCGCAGAATATGGAGCGTGGCAGCATTAGTCGGCTCCTCCTGCGGCGAGGAGTTGAGGACGAAGCTGCCGCGAGTCGTGCTGCAGATCCAGGTAAGGCTGGAGATCGTCCATCATGTGACGGAACTCGCCGAAAGTGAGCGATTGAGTTCCGTCGCTGAAAGCTTTTTCTGGTTGCGGATGAACTTCGACGATCAATCCGTCGGCGCCGACCACGGCGGCGGCGCGTGAGAGCACAGGAACGAGACTGCGCACACCTGCAGCATGACTCGGATCAACGATGACGGGAAGATGCGACACCGTTTTCAGTACCGGAACGGCTGCGATATCAAGCGTGTTGCGAGTCGCAGTTTCAAAAGTGCGAATGCCCCGCTCGCACAAAATGATTTGAGGATTGCCCGCCATTGCGACGACCTGCGCAGAGCGCAATAGTTCTTCCAGCGTCGCGGTCATGCCACGCTTCAACAGGACGGGGCGTCTGCACGCTCCGAGCGCTTCGAGGAGAGTGTAATTTTCCATGCTGCGCGTGCCGACTTGCACGATATCGGTGTATTCGGCGATCACATCGACATCTTCCTCACTCATGGCTTCGGTAACGATCGCGAGTCCGGTTGCTTCACGAGCTTTTTTCAAAAGCTTGAGACCGTCGACGCCCAGTCCCTGGAACGCATAAGGGGAAGATCGAGGTTTGTAGGCTCCTCCACGAAGGATTCGTGCACCCGCTTTAGCGACCGCTTCCGCAGTCTGCAGGATTTGGCTTTCGGATTCGACTGCGCACGGGCCCGCCATCACGACGAAATCGTTGCCACCAATCTCGATGTCCCGCACCTGTACTACGCTGCGGGAACATGTGTCGGTTTTGGCGACAAGATCGAAACAGGAGAACTGTCCGTTCCACTTGGGATTCATGAACGCGGCCATTCTAGTAATCCGGAAACCAGCAATCACTAATAGGAATCTGCTACAACATGCGAAATAAGCGCATAAACACTGGCCAAAACGATGATCAGCGAACGCTAACTCCTTTGTATCGATGTAGAAGGAAGAGGCTTGTGATTGAGATCACGCTTCTACGAGACGGCGCGCACAAGACTGGGCTTTTCTTTCAGCGCGGTTGATTTCTATTGGCGGTTGAATCAAGTACGGGTCGTCCGACGACTCGCGTGTCATTTGAATCACGGCAAAACCTTCGAATGTTTTGGATCCGTAGTCCTCGTGTAGGGATCGCCAACAGAAGTTGTGGGGAATTCCGACGCCCGCAACCGCCAAATCCACGCAACCTGTTGAATTCACATGATGGCTGTCAACGTGCATTTGAAGGATTGGCCGAAGCTTCACCGGCAGGAGGTCAATCGATGGCTGGAGAGAATTGGACCATGTGGCTCAATATCACGAACTTCGCATTAGGACTCGTAACCCTGGTGGCGCTTCTCGTTGTGTTTCTCGCGGTCGGCTGGGATCTGCTAGCAAGCAAAATGAAACATGCGAGAGCGGGAATTGATCTGCGAAACATCGACGCAGAACTGCAGGCGATGTTGTATGGATCGCACAGCCTGTCGGTTCCGGGACTCGGGCTGACGATGGCAGATGGAGGCGAGAAACTCGAATCGCCAAAAGATGAAGCCTCCACCAAGAAATCGCAGGAGTAGGTTATGGCCTGCCCATGTCTCAGAGAAGGTCGAGCGCGATATTGCCACGCGGCGCCCGTGCGCAAGCTCATCCTGGATGGACCGGGGGCAACCGCCGGCGGCCGCTGTGCTTCCTCGCGATACCGCACATGCGAATTGGCTGCAAAAGACGGACCAGACCTAGATCGCTGCCCGCACCTGGAAGAAATCCGGGTGCAGTATTGCGGCGTATCGCCGGTTCCAAAACTGGTTCCGTTTAGCGATTCACAACTGTCGAGTTGCACAAGCGACAACTATCGCTACTGCGACTCTTATCTGCACCTGGCACAGCCGCACGCGACCAAGGCGCCGGCTAGCCTTCTCTATACTCCGAACCACTTCTGGCTGGATGCCGAGGAATCTGGTCTATGCCACATCGGCATCGACGGTTTCGTCGCGGACATTGCGGGAAGCATCGACGGCGTGACATTCGTTACGCCTCGCGGCACACACTGCCCTGCCCTGGCGTTGACCATTCACGGAGTGGAGTGGCCGATGAGCTTTCCGAATCCCGTGATGATTCAGAAGGTGAATAGCCGACTGCGGAGCGATCCCCACCGGTTGACAGCCGATCCTTATGGCGCGGGATGGTTGTTCGAGGGTTGGGAAGTCCCGGGGCGAACGCGCGCCGGTCTCATTTCAGGAGCACAAGCAGACGGTTGGCAGGCCGAGGAGCGCGAGCGCTTGACCCAGGAAATCCACGAAACTCATGCGCCGGGTTGCGACGGTGGCTCGCCGGTTCGCGGAGTCGCACAGTTTCTTTCGAGGCAAGACCTGGTTTGTCTGTTTCAACACTTTTTCTCCAAGACGACCTGGACAGCGGAGAAATGAATATGCGTCGAAACCTCGCCGTTTTCTTATTTGGTCTGGTGGTCGCTCTCTTCGTCGGATGGGTTGCATTCCCGCATGTGCTTTATGTGAAGAAGCATCAGCCTCTCGATTTTCTTCACAAGACGCATGCCGAAAAATCTGGCGTTGCTGAATGCAGCGAGTGTCATACCATCCGCGAGGACGGCACATTCGCGGGATTACCCTCGATGGAAAAATGTGCCGGCTGCCATTCCGATCGAATCGGCGAAAGCAAAGCTGAAGCAACTTTGGTGAACGACTACATCAAGACCGGACATGAAACTCCGTGGCTTGTGTACTCGCAGCAACCGCCGAATGTGTGGTTCTCGCATGCGATCCACGTGAAGCGCGCCAACTTGGCTTGCACGGAATGCCATGCAGCCTATGGCGAGTCGGACCAGGTACGGCTCTACGAGGTCAACCGCATCAGCGGGTACAGCCGCGATATTTGGGGACGGTCGATCTCGCGGTTGCGGCGCGCTCCGCACGAAGGCATGAAGATGAGTGACTGCGAAGCCTGCCACGCGAAACACAACGTCGAAGTCGGATGCCTCGGCTGCCACGAATGAAGGGAGCAGCATGAAGTTCACACGAAGAGATCTTCTCGTTTGGAGCGCTGGAGCCACTGCAGGTCTCGTTGTTTCTCCCGTGCCGTGGAAGATGCTGGACGACGTTTCGATATGGAGTCAGAACTGGCCGTGGATTCCGCAACCGGCGCGTGGCCCAGTCGACGTCAAGCAGTCCTTCTGCACGCTGTGCCCAAATGGATGCGGCTTGCGGGTAAGAATGGCCGGAGGCTGGCCAGTCGGTGTCGCGGGAGTCAGTTCTCATCCCATCAGCCGAGGCGCTTTGTGCCCGCTTGGATTTGCCGCACACCAACTCAACTGGCATCCGCGGCGGCTGCGCGTCGTACAGCACCATGAACAACCTTCGTCGTGGTCTGAGGCTCAAGCTGCATTTGCGAAGGCCCGTGGCGAGGGTCCAATCGTCTTCATCGACGGGTATCCCGGGCGCGCTGCGTCGTCCGTCCTCAAAACATTCGCCGAGAAGCGGGGTGGAACTTATCGCGTCGTCACAAGTTCGGAATCGCGGGCGCTTGCACCCTACGAGGCGTGGACTGGCGTGCCAAATTCGTCGCTGGGGTACGATCTCGAAAATGCGCAGACTGTAGTGAGTTTCGGCGCTCCCCTGCTCGACGGATGGGGAACGCCCGGCCGCTTCACTCGACTCTGGGCCGAGAAATCCGCTGGCATGGCTGATCCGCAACTTCGCCTGATTCAGATTGATTCTTCTCTTTCGCGGACCGCCGCACGAGCTTGGCAAAGGGTGCAAATTCGAGAGGGCTCGGAATCTGCACTGGCTTCGGGTCTGGCTCGTGTGCTGATTGAACAGAAACCGGTTCCAGCACACGGCCCGATTCCGGCTTTGTCACTCACTGAGGCTGCGACGCAGACTGGACTATTGCCGGATGCGATTCGGGATTTAGCGCGCACGCTTGTGTCACATCTACCAGTGTTGGCGATCGCGCGTGACCACGACCCTGCAGTCGCGGCTTTAAACGTTGTTCTTGGAGCGGTTGGCGCGCGCGGTGGGATCGTGCGCAGATCGACGAATAACGAGTCTTACGTCTCCGCCGACGCTGGCATCCCGAGCGCACGCGCTGTAGTCATTGACGGCAGCGTGCCCTGGAACTTTGTTCCGCAGACTGATGCCGAGATCTTTCGTTTCGCTGCTTGGGATGGCAGCGCAACGAAGGCCGATTGGTTGCTGCCTGCACCGGGCTTCCTGGAAGAATTGACCGATGTTCCGACGGCTCCTACGTCATCAGTCGAAACCTACGCGGTGGCTACCAATCTGGTAAAGGCGCCCACCGAGTTCTTGAGTGCGGCGCAGTTCTTGAGTGTCGCGGATTCCACTTTGACGCCAGTAGACAAAATTATTCACTCGCGTTGCGAAGATCTGTTCCGCAAACATTCAGGAACGTTGTACGGGCAAGACGCGACACCTGTCGCACGAATTGCATCGGTACAAAAACTGGAAGAGCAATTCTCGAAGGGGGCGGTTTGGGTCGGGGAGGCATCCCCTCCCAGCGATTTGCATTGCGAGTTGAAAGAATGGCCGGCTGCGCCGCCCGAGTCGCGCGGAGGAAGTTGGGCGACTGAGTGGCCCATCGGAGTTATGCCTCCCTTGGCCACGAAACTCTACATCGAGTCGAACTTGCGCGAAGCTCCGGAGAGGAGAAACGCATGAGCGCACGATACGGCATGGTGATCGATCTGGACCGCTGCACAGGATGTGGGTCGTGCATGATAGCCTGCGCAGCAGAAAATAATGTGCCTTCTCTTCCGCAATCCACAGCGCGAACTGGGTTGACCCCTGTTGTGGTCCGCAAGGTCTCGAACAAGATGGAAGGGTCCGCGCACCGCGAAACGTTTATCCCCATCATCTGCGCGCACTGCGAGCACGATACGCCTTGCGTGAAAGTCTGCCCACAGCAGGCGGTCGAAGTGGACAAGGAGACCGGGATCGTAATGCAGATGCCGCAACGCTGCCTGGGATGCCGCTACTGCATGACAGCGTGCCCTTATCACGCGCGATATTTCAACTGGTGGGATCCATCGTGGCCGAAAGGGATGGAGAAAAGTCTCAATCCTGGCGTCGCTGTGCGGATGAGAGGCGTCGTGGAGAAATGCAATATGTGCCATGCGCGTCTGCATTCTGCAAAGGACAAAGCAGCCGCTGCTGGAAAGCGAGAGATCGATCCGGCTGATTATATTCCGGCTTGTGTTGAGGCTTGTCCAACGGGAGCGATCCGGTTCGGCAACCTGGCGGACGCGAACGATCCCGCTTCGAAAGAAGCGCGTTCTCCGGAAGCGTTCCGACTGCTGGCGCGGCTCGGTACCGAGCCAAAGCTTTATTACAAATCGAAGGAGGCTTGGGTGAGAGCGCTGGCAGAATCGAATCCGGTTCACAGCGCAGATCAGAATCAGGAGGTGCAACGTGGCTAGCTCCGCCCTTACCGACAGCCGATGGATTGCGCGTGGAGCGGAGCGCACCTCACTTTCACGGTTTCTGCTCTGGCTGCTGCCTTGGACCGTCTTGCTCGCGATCGGTGTTTACGCGGCTGGTCTGTGCCTGTTCTACGGGCTCAACCAGACCAACATGGACAACCGCTTCGCTTTTGGGCTCTGGATCTTTCTCGATCTCGGCATCATTGCGCTGGGAGCTGGAGCATTCTTCACAGGATTTCTTGTTTATATCCTGAAGAGAGTTGAACTAAAGCCGATCCTGAACACGGCGGTAGTCGTCGGCTTTATCTGCTACAGCGGCGCGGTGGCGATATTAATGATCGATGTCGGACAACCGCTACGGGCATGGTTCACATTCTGGCACCCGAATACACACTCGATGCTGACCGAGGTCACTTTCTGCATCTCCTGTTATCTGCTGGTACTGAGCCTCGAATACATTCCAATTCTGCTGCGCAACCGGCAACTGCGGAAGCTGCCATCGTTTCTGGTATTCGAACATCAGCTTCATAAACTGGTACCGGTACTCGCCGCGGTTGGAACGCTACTCTCATTTTTTCATCAGGGATCGCTGGGCGGACTCTACGGAGTCTTGCGCGGGCGCCCATTCGCGTACCGCACGGGTTTCTTAATCTGGCCTTCTACATTTTTCCTATTCATTCTTTCTGCGATTGCGTCGGGCCCCAGTTTTCTGATGCTGATTACAGCTACGGTCGAAAAGGTAAGTGGCAGGCGGCTCGTGCCTCCAGAACTATTCCGCCGCCTGGGATTTATTTCCGGAGTGCTGCTTGGCATTTATGTGGCGGCCAAATCGATCGATACGCTGGTGTGGCTCAACATCACTTCTAAGGCTGAAGGCTTTGCGCCGTGGCAGTTCTACTCCTACAAGCCATTCGGCACTCCGATTCTGTTCGCGGAAATCGTGCTGCTGGGATTGATTCCAGCATTTTTATTAACTTTTCGAAAAACGGCCAATCGCCGCGGATTGCTGCTGACAGCGGCTGCTTTGGCCTGTGCAGGAATTCTACTGAACCGCTTTGTGCTGACCGTGCAAACACTCGCGTTGCCGACGTTGCCCTTTGACGAGTTCCTCCAATACACGCCGAGTTGGCAAGAGGTCGCGAGCTTTGGGGGAGTAATCGGCTACGGGGTGATCCTCTATTCGTTGTCGTTTCGCTATCTGCCTCTTTTCGCAGCCTCAAAAGGAGAGGACGAACATGTTTCCGGGAATTGACGGATTTCACTGGACATTCGGCCACATTCTTTTTTTGTCACTATTCTTCGCCGTGGTTGTCACGATTCTGGCAACCGTGACTTCAGCCGTATGGCGTACGACGCGCGATGTGCGCTCGCATCGAGCACTCGAGCTTTGCTGGAAATCGGATTTCGCCGAGCTGCCGGTGTCGGACCGGCGCTGCCGTCACGAGTTCGCCGGCAGAGTGACGTCCCGAGTGTGCGACAACGCGTTTGATTGCCGGCATTGCAGCGAATATTCCAAGTTCGCGGCGCTTCCGGCCACGGGTAGTCTTCGTGCTCAGGGTCTCGAAAATCCGCAAGATCGTTATTACCACCGAGGACACACCTGGGTAAAGCCGTCCGAAGATGGCACTGTCGAAGTCGGACTCGATGAGCTGGCGCTGCATTTGATCGGAAATCCCGACTCTGTGCGAACGGTCAAGCAGGGAGATGAAGTTGAGCTCAACCAGACTGCGTGGCGCATACGGAAGAACGGAAAAGAAATCGACGTTCGTGCACCGATCGAAGGGGTCGTTGTGGGCGTAGGCGGTCAGAAAGAAAACTGGTACTTGAAGATCCGTCCGCGGCTCGATCTACAGGATCCGGCGACTTTGCGACATCTTCTGCAAGGGCCTGAGGTTCAGGGATGGATGACGCGCGAACTGGAGCGCTTGCAGTTACAACTTCGAGCGCCTAATACTCCGCCTACCTTGGCAGACGGCGGAATGCTGCTGCCCGACCTGATGGATGCAATGCCAGACGCCGACTGGGATACCGTGCTCGCAGATACTTTTCTAGCTGCCTAATGCCGGATCCGGCTCAATGCGTAATCTCGTAGCGCTTCAGCTTATCGTAGAGGGTCGAGCGATCGATTCCCAAGGCAGTGGATGCTTCTTTCACATTACCGTGCTTCCGCTCTAAAGCAGCGACAATCGCCCTCCGTTCCAGTTCACCGAGCGAGACGTCAGGGACTTCCCAGTCATGCGTCTGGCTTCCGGGATGCGAAAGCCACGAGAAATCCTGCTCGTCCAGTTGGCCGTTATGGCAAGTCACAATCGCACGTTCAATCACGTTCTCGAGTTCTCGCACATTCCCTGGCCACTCGTGAGCAATAAGAACCTTCAGAGCGGCTCCCGAGATTCCATTTACGTCTTTTCCAAGTTCGGATGAGATGCGCTGCACAAAATGCTCCGCCAGCAGCGGGATATCTTCACGGCGTTCGCGCAGGGGCGGCAGGTGAATTTCAATTACATTCAGCCGGTAATAAAGATCTTCGCGGAATTTCCCCTGCTGAACCTCGTCTGCAAGAACTTTATTAGTAGCCGCAATGACCCGAACTTCAACTTCGACTTCCTGAGTGCCACCCACGCGATAAAAGCGACGTTCCTGCAATACCCGTAAGAGGTCAGCTTGCAGTTTGGGAGAGATATCTCCGATTTCGTCCAAAAAAATCGTGCCCCCATCGGCTAACTCGAACTTGCCTTTGGACTGGGCCGCAGCGCCCGTGAAGGCCCCTTTTTCGTAGCCGAAAAGCTCGCTTTCGAGCAAGGTCTCAGTGAGAGCGGCACAGCTAACAGCTACGAACGGCTTATCCGCACGGCTGCCAGAAAAATGAACAGCGCGGGCAACCAGTTCTTTTCCGGTTCCACTTTCTCCTCGAATCAAAACCGTGCTGCGCAAGCTGGCTACTTCCTGGGTCAGGGCAAGAATCTCTTCCATTCGTGGATTCTTCGTGATGATGTCGTGGTGCCGATATTGGCGCGTAAGTTTCTTGCGCAGAATTGCGTTCTCACTCTGCAACTTCTTCAGTTTGAGAATGCGCGAGACGAGCATCGAAATCTCCTGCGGATTACAGGGTTTCACGATGTATTCCTGCGCACCTTCCTTCATTGCCTGAATTGCGGTGTCGACGGTAGCATAGGCAGTGATGATGATGATGGAGGCGTCGGGTCGAATGCGGTGAATCTCCATCATGGTTTCGATTCCGTCCATACCGCCGGGCATTTTCAGATCGACAAAGCAGATGGCATAGTCGGATCCACGTGCGAGATCTAGTGCCTTTCGGCCATTCTGGGCTGTTTCGACGCTATAACCGTCCTCGCGCAACCACGCCGCCATCGACTCGCACATCACGTCTTCATCATCCACAACCAGGATGGGCCAATTTTTCTTCATATGCCTCCCTCTCGCGAGAATCTCTCGACTAATCTGAGCCCGCACCGGGCACAATACTGTTCAGCTTTGGCGTCGACCAGTTCAATGTGAGTGGCAAGACTCATTGCACACGTTGGCTCTGAACAATGCACTAAACCGAAGGTGTGCCCGAGTTCGTGCAGAACCTCTTTCACAGCCCGCTCTCTGAGCAAGGTCTCCTCAGCGGGAAGGCCGTAGAACTCCTGGTGCAAGCGGCACAATGAAACTACCGCGACCGGACCTTCAAACTGCGCCTGCCCGAAAAGGAAGCTGAGCATTGGAATCGCCAGATCGACGTCGGTCACTCCCAGAATTCGGGCCGCGTCACTCGGGACGGACTGAGCCAGCATCTTCATGATTTCGACCGACTGGTATTGTTTTCGCTTCGCATCGTAGGCGGTGTCGGGAATATTCAGCGCAGCCAGGCGCCGTATAGGTAGCGGGAACCATTCGGCCATTGCGTTCTCGATCCAGTCCAAAGCTTGCGGCGGTACGCCGCCGACGGGCACAAGACAGAGATCATTCACACACCTTGTACCTGTACCTCTCTCACGTCCGCGCGGTTACTCTGCGACTTCAGCGGAAGAGTGACGGTAAATGTCGTTCCTTCATTCCGTTGGCTCACGACTTCTACTTCACCTTCATGCGCCTTCACAATGCCATAGAGAACAGCCAGCCCAAGACCCACACCCTTGCCTTCCGCCTTGGTAGTAAAGAACGGATCAAAGATCTTGGATAGATTCTCAGGAGCGATTCCTTCGCCTGTGTCCTGAACACGAAGCTCCACGCTTTCTTCTTTAGGTATCAAGCGGGTACTTATCGTAAGTTTTCCGCCGCCGCTGGGCTGCATTGCCTGCGCTCCATTCAGGACAAGGTTGAGGATGACTTGCTGGATCTGGGAAGAGTCGCATTCGACAAGCGGAAGGTTATCTTGCAAATCGATGACAACTTCCGCACTGATCAACTTGAGCTTGTGGTCCGCGAGACCAATCGTTGTCCGCACGAGCTTGTTGAGGTCGGCCGGAGCGCGTTGCGGCTTAGAGCGCCGCGAAAATGCGAGCAGGTCGGAAACGATGCGTCCCACGCGAGCAGTTTCGGTCGAAATCAGGCTGAGATATTTTCTGAATTCGGCTTCGCGTCCGGGCGGGTAGTTGCCCGACGCCATCAATCGCTCCAACAACATCGACAGATTCAGAACTCCCGAGACTGGATTATTGATCTCGTGTGCGACGCTGGCTGCGAGTTGCCCTAAAGTGGCAAGGCGATCCGACTGCACTAATTTCCTCTGCGCCGCTTTCAGCTGCTGTGTGCGCTCGTCGACTTTGCTCTCAAGTGTTTGCTGCATGTCATTGAGTTCAGCAACCGCGAGCTTCAACCGTTCGCGCATGCGGTTGAAGGAATCGACGAGTTCATCCAATTCCTGGCTGCCGCGCGCATTGCCGATGTCGATCGGCCGATCCAGTTCCATGGCGCTGACCGCTTTCGTACCGGCGATCAGTTCTTCAATCGGCTTGGCCACGAAATGGCGCGTGAACACGATCACGAAGGCTGCTCCGATTCCCACCTCCAGCAGCGTCCACAAGACGGTCTGGAGAGTGATCGCGCGCGTCTGCTTCTGAACCGGATCGAGTCTGAGCGCTACATCTACCACCCCGAGCACTTTGGTCGAAGCATTGTGAGCGTGACAACTCGCGTTGCTACAGGAAGGCTCGTTATAAATGGGCGCAACCATATTGATGGTCTTGACGCCGGTCGGCGACGTGGCATAGCGCACTCGGGCATCTTCAGTCGGACGGTTCCGGATCCCGTCTTTGCTGTGGCAACTGGAGCAGACTTCATTGGAGGAACTCGCCAGAGCCGGCTGTTCGCGGGAATCAGTCGAGAACACCAGCCGACCTTCCCGATTGAACATCCGGATGCGGTCGACCCCTTGCTTATCTGCAATGACGCGCATGATTTCATAGGCGGCCTTCCGGTCGTCATCGAGCATGGCATGCCAAGTTGCGCCGGTAATGCCTCGCGACAACTGGTCGGCCCCGAGAATCATGGTTGCAACCAGCTGTTTCTGCTGATTGCGGAAATTGAGATAGCCGCTGATTCCGCTGATCGCAACGATTAGAACGGTGAGGGAAAGAATCAGCTTTGGACCTAGTTTTCGAGGCATGTGCGATCTTTCGGCCGGAGGCGGGCAGATCATCCGCCGACAAGACTCCACATTTAGCCTAGAGAGCGAGCACGCACGTCACCGTGATTCTCATAGCCTCGGTACGTGATTTGGATCACGTCTTGTCTGAAGATGCCTGCCAATCAAGGGTTTCGGCGAGGTACCAATGTTCCCTTTAATCATCGCCATAATAAATTTGAATTGGACGTGACAGTTTGGGGAATTTATCTTCGTGAAACTGATGCAACAGCTCGGCGGGGTTTCGGCGCGATCTTTTGGGGGATACGCGCCGGGATCCTAAGGGCTCTTTTCGTAATCAGCGAAATCACGGCATCGCTGATATCAGCTAGGCGCTGCTTCTGTCACTGCCCCTGAGATGTTCCGCTTCACAGAGCCTGACGATATGGAGCCGACTGCTCGCGCCGAGCTTCCGCGATATGTTGTGCACATGATTTTTTACAGTCTGTTCCGAGAGATTGAGCCGGGCGGCAATCTCCTTGTTCGTCAGACGTTGGCGCAATAATTCAACCAATTGCTGCTCCCGTCGGCTGAGCCCCAATTCCGCTCCCCAACAGAATGGAGTCGGCGAGGCTTCCTGTTGAGAGACGGATTGAAACAGGGTCATAGATAGAACTGGTGGGCATACTGCTTCGCCGGCGGCAACCGAGCGGATAGTCGCCGCAACCTCGGATGCAGAAGCGTCTTTTAGGACATATCCAACGACTCCCTCTCTTACCGCTTTGAGGAAGGTGTTCTCGTCGGAATCCATGTCAACCATCACGATTTTGACTCCAGGAAGAGTAGCCTGCAGGGTAGGAATCAATCCAGAATTTGAAAACACCAGACCGCTTGAGTCCAGCAGAATGATCCCGGGATTTTTGGAGCTGATCTCCTCCAGTGCAATGGACGAATAGGCATTTGCGCCGACGACGCGGATGTCTCGCTTGGCGAGGAGTCGCGTGAGAGCCTCTCGCAGGAGACGGTTCTCAGCAAGCAGGAAAACGTCAGCGACCCACTTTGGGCTCATTGATACCTTAATGACGATAGAGTCGACCGCATCCGCTACAGGAGCAGATCGGCGAACCAATCTTACGAATGAACTCTAAAACACCCCAAGTGGCAGAAAGTTGTTGAAACGATGTAAATTCCAATCGTTTGGCCCGTGAGAGTTGAGCAGGAGAACGAATCGCCTTGCGGCTGAAAACCAACAACCTCAGGCGATCCCGGCCTGTCGATCGTGGATGGTCTCTGAAGAGGTGCCTGGAAGGGTAACGAGCACGGCGGTCCCGGTCGCTCCGGATCTTATTTCGAAGTTGCCATGCAATTGCCGAACTCTCTCTTGCATTCCCTGAATACCGACGCCAACTTTCTTCGGACGGTTCTTGGATACGTCGAACTGCGCGATTCCCTTACCTTGGTCCCGAATCTCGACCTGGGTATTACCGGCGCTATGTTCAATTCGCAAGAAAGCGTTCTTGCTGCCGGAATGACGGTGAATGTTCGTGAGGGCCTCTTGAATGATCCTGAAGATTGCGGTCTCAACTTCCTGAGGTAATCTCGCCAGCTGCGGGTCCAGTTGCAAATCGACCTGGATGCCGCTTCGCTCCGCAAATCCCTCTACGTACCATCGCAGGGCCGATTTCAATCCCGCTTCATCCAGCAACGGGGGATGCAGCAGGTGAGACATTGTGCGCAGTTCTTTCGATAGCTCGTCAACCAGTGCAACGCTGTTGGAAGCGAGCTTGGTGAGTTGCGGGCTCTTCTGCGACGAGAGTTCTTGCTCCAGCGGGACCAGACTCATCGATAAAGCAGCCAAAATCTGTCCGGCGCTGTCGTGCAACTCCCGCGCGAGCCGGCGCCTTTCGTCATCCTGCGCACGCAGCAGCCGACTGTTGAGGGCTCGCAGGCGATCTTCGGCCTCCTCGAGTTCTGCAGTGCGGGCCTTGACCCTTGCTTCCAAGAGAGAGCGAGCGACAACTTGCTCTGTAACCTCAACGGCATGAACCAGGATCTGCTCCACTTCACCCGCCACATTTCGCATGGGGTGGTAGCTGAAATTCATGTATGCGATTTCTTCCTCGCCATTGCGCTCCAGCCGGACCTCGGCCTCGTTAGCAACGAACGTGCGCCCGTTCTTGTAGACCTCGTCCAACATCTCGAGAATTCCCCGTCCCTTTAGTTCTGGGAATACCTGGTGTACGGTTTTGCCCAGCAGCTGATCCATCGTTTCTCGACGTGCAATGTTCACGTATGCTGAATTTACAAACGTGAAGCGGTGTTCCGGGCCAGTCAATAACGCCATGGCAGCCGGCGCTTGTGTAAACGATTCACGCAATCGGCCGCGCTCCAGCTCCGCTTCAGCGCGCAGATGGCGTTCGACTTCGGCCGCGTCGGCGCGAACACGGGCCATCTTGAGGTGAGCACTGACTCGGGCCAGCAGTTCGCGAGCAGCAAAAGGCTTCACCAAATAGTCGTCGGCTCCGGCCTGAAGTCCTTCGACTCGGGACTCTTCGCCAGCCCGTGCGGAGAGCAAGATGACTGGCTTCGATTTCGTCTCAGGATGGCTTCGCAAAGCCCTAAGAACTCCGAAACCATCGAGCCCCGGCATCATCACATCGGTGAGAATGAGGTCGGCGCGCAATTCGCGAGCACACCTGACCGCTTCCTCGCCGGTAGAAACGGCGTGAACGCGATACCGCTCACCCAGCAAGCGGCGGAGGTAATCGCGCAAATCAGCATTATCGTCGGCGACAATGATCAGCTCGCCCTCGCTGATTCGTCCCCATTTTTCCGGAACCAGGCTTCCCAGAGAAGCCGGATCTGAGGACGTAACATTGGGAGAATCGGCGTCGCGGGATTCTTCCGGCAGCCAGCGAACTGCTTCTTCAACAAAGCTGTCGGCGCGAACCGTAGTGGATACTGCGCCCTTAGCAGCCCAGATTCGATCCTGCGGAAGGTGGCTCGTACCTTTCGGCAACACCACTTTTAGCGTAGTGCCAGTCCCCTCTGTGCTCGAAACCGAGATCGTCCCGTGATGGATCTTCACCAACTCGTTGACCAAGGCTAGGCCGATTCCAGTTCCCTCCTGAGTCCTGCCTCGCGCACCTTCCACACGATGGAAGCGTTCGAACAGGCGCGGCAGCTCATCTTTCGGAACGCCAATGCCAGTATCCGCGATCTGCAGTTCAACCTGGTTCCCCTTCGATCGGAGCTGAACCGAGACTTTTCCTTCGAAGGTGAATTTGAAAGCATTAGAGAGGAGATTGAGAACAATCTTCTCCCACATGTCTCGGTCCACATAAACAGGTTCGGAAATCGGTTCGCATTCGACCTCATATTGCAATCCCGCGCGCTCCATGGCCGAGCGGAAAGCGCTTGCGAGTTCGGCGGTCAGCCCAGAAATGTCCGTAGGCTGGTACACGGCCTCAACGCGTCCTGCTTCGATACGCGAGAAGTCGAGTAGCGAATTCACGAGCTTCAACAACCGCAGGCCGTTACGGTGAACGATTCGCAGCTGCTCGTTACATTCAGCAGCAGATCGATTAGGAGCGTCCGCTAGAAGGTCTTCAAGCGGCGCAAGCATAAGAGTCAACGGCGTGCGGAACTCGTGGCTGACGTTGCTGAAAAACGCTGTTTTGGCACGATCCAGTTCAGCGAGGGACTCTGCCCGTCTTCGCTCTTCCTCGTAAGATCGGGCATTCGCAATCCCAGTTGCGATTTGGCTCGAGATCAGTTCGTAAAAGGTCCGGTATTCCGTATCCAGTCTACGAGTCGGGTTTACTCCGGCGACCAAAACTCCAACAGGAGTTTGGCCAAGAGAAACGACCGGCAGCGCAATGGCTTCTGACACCCGCTGGGCTGCCAGCCCTGCAGGCAAGCCCTCTAGGCCTGCTAAGGATGTGATTCTGGTTTGTCCGGTAGCTGCCACCTCAGCGACTAGACGCGAAAACGGACCCTCATGTTCCCCGTCGAAGGCGATGCGCTCGGGGCGAAGGACCTCATGTTCCGTCGTCAGCCGGCTCGATTCCTGAAGAAACGCGTGCTTCCCGTCGCGATCGATGAGATACAACAAAGCAAAAGGAACATCGTCCGGATTCTTGGCTAACGTTGAAAACGCGGATGCGCAGGCGGCTTCGATGGATTTCTCAATTAAAGCTTTCGCAGTGAGTTCCGCCAAAGTCCGCAGCCGGCGAGCATTCAGCACCTTTGGGGTCACATCGGTCGATGGACAAAATAACCCTCGCACTTCCCCCGATTCATCGCGAATTGGGCTGTAGGAAAATGAATAGTACGTTTCCTCTTTGACCGCGCCTCGCCCCATGATGAGCTGAACTTCGTCGACAAATGTCGCCTCTCCTTTTGAAAATACTTTGTCGGCGAGGGGTCCACAAACTTCCCAAATTTCAGCCCAAACTTCGGTAGCGGGTCGTCCCAATGCCCATGCATGTTTTGCTAAGCCGAGGACGGAGATGTATGCGTCGTTATAGAGGAAGGTCATCGCCGGTCCCCAGCCCACCCACATGGGGTGCCGCGAGTTGAGGATGAGGCTGACGGACGTCTTCAGGCTGCGGGTCCATTCTTCGATTGGTCCGAGCGGCGTCTGCGACCAGTCGAAATCTCTGATGCGATGTCCCATCTCACCCGCGCCTGTCAAAAACTCAAGGCCGACCGGGGGAACTTCCCGCGATTGCTGCTGCGGACGAGGATCATAGCCAGAGTGGTTTGGCGCCAGTTCATCGATTGCGGATAGCAAATCGCGGGCCATGTCTGGCTTCGCGACAAAACCGTTAGCTCCAGCGCCCAGGGCAAGAGAGCGGGCATGGGCGGGATCGTGCTGGCTAAGAATAAGGATTTCGGAGTTGGGTAGTTCCTTCTTAATCAGGGGCACCGCTTCAAGCCCGCTCATTCTGGGCATGCTGATATCAAGGATGACGACGTCCGGGCGAAAAGATTTGGCTTTCTCGATGGCGTCGAGGCCGTCAACCGCTTCGCCACATATCTCCCAGTCAGAACGCGAGGCAAGCAGGGAGCGCACGCCCCTGCGCACAGCGGCGTGATCGTCTGCGATTAAAATGCGCAAGGCGCTCAACCCGATCTCCTTGAAATGACTGCTCTTCATTGCCCGAGCCAAGGCCTATACGATTGGACGACAACAGTCCCAGGAAACGCCGGGCACCCCCCGGCGGTCTTCGTAACATATTTGGACTGTTCCATCTCCGCCCATACAGTCTTTGCTGTAGAAGCGCTTTTCAGGCTGGCCGAAGTGTTTTCGGCTCAATTCCATACAGCAGCCGTAAGATGCAGTGGGCAGGAGCGACGCTGCTGAAGTAATGGCGGAGAACAGGCGCGTTGATCCTAGTTTCTACTGATGCCGCCCTGATTTTCCAAGTAAACGAGAGCCTTTCGCGCTGCATTCGCCCGCGCTCCGCGAGATCTTACCATCCAATGATTCGGCGATGGACCATTGAATTCGAATTCAAGAGGGGGTATGACTTATGAACAACGTCAATTCTTCTCAACAAAGCAACCGAGAAAGCGCGGCGTCAGCTTGCGAACACTGCCAAGGCATTATGGAACACCAGCCATGGTGCATGAATCGGGACCCGCGAGTACTCTACGCCTACGAGATCGTCGAAGATGCGTCGAGGCTGACTTTCGAAGACGGCTTAATTCTCCATTCTCTGGGCGTCGTTTGGGCTGATATTCATCCTTGAGCGCGAGCCACAGACAAAAAAGCGAGTTCGCACCCGGGCGAACTCGCGACTTCAATCTACTGCCCAATTCCCTGCCGTCTTAGAAACTGAACCTGGCTTGCAGTTGCACGGTTCGACTCCCGAGAGCGCTGCCAGCCACTCCGAAGTCGGAGTTCACGCTGGTAACGGTGCCATCCGGTGCGACGGAACCTAGGTTTCCGTCGATCGATGACACATTAATGTTTGTCTTGTTAAAGAAGTTGTAAACGTCCGCCCTGATCTCGAACTTCGCGTTCTCTCCCAATCCCTTGATCCGAGGCAGTCCAAAACCCTTCGCGAGGCTTAGGTCGACGTCGTTGTAGCCTGGGCCGTTCAGGCTGTTGCGATGTATTCCAGCAGCCGGGGGAGGCGCAATTGCGGGGAACGTCGCCCCTCCAACAAATGTTGGAGGCAGGAAGAACTGTGTTCCGTTCCCTCCATAGTTTGGATTCGTCGCCTGCTGAAACGTGTGATTTGATGTGCTTGTCCCAGCACCCATGGCCACGGCTGCAGGCCTAAGTTGGCCGTATCCGCTGTTCTGATAATAAAGGTTTGTGCTGGCGTTATAGAACGGATCCCACGGGAAGCCCGAGTGAACGTTCCAGATACCACTGAGAGACCAGCCTCCAGCAACTTTCTCGATCCAGCTGTGGCTACCATGGAAGAAGACAGGCTGCCACAATCCAAAAAGCTTGAACGCATTTCGCACATCATAGTTCGCGCGCCCGTAAGCCAGGCTGGGATTGTATGGATACGGATCCTCGTAATACGGTCCGGACAATTCATCCATGGCTCTGGCAAATGTGTATTGCGCCGAAGCCTGGAAGGTATGCGAAAAGTTGTGAGTAAGGGTTGCGGTTCCGGCGTTGTAGTTCGCGTCGCCCGTGTTCTCCCAGAAGGTGATCGTGTTCACCAGCGGATTCAAAGCATACCCATACGATCCACCAACCGCGTTCCAGTTGTTGTGAACGAGGAGATGCCTGGTTTGATTTCCCTGATATCCGAGCGTGAAGATCAGATTCCCCGGAAGCTGGTTTTGAACGTCGAAGGAGTAGTGATAGTTCGCGATCGTCTTGGGGTTGCCCTGGAAGCCGATGATATTAGCATTGCCAGTGGCCGGCAGGTTACCTGGTGCAAACGTTGTGATCGCATTGGGGTTGGGCGCGTACCCGAAAATAGAATGGAGATCCGTCGCAGTCTCGTACAGGATCCCGGTTCCCGTACACGAAGGATTCGTAGTATATGGGTAGTCGCAATGATAGAACGGTGAAACGGCATTGGGTGGATTTCCAAAACCGCTCGACATGACGGAGATCTCGTTCTGGTTATAGTTAATGCCAAATCCGCCGCGCATAACGGTCCGCCCCTCCATGTAACTCGGAGACCAGGCGAAGCCGAAAACCGGCCCGAAATTGGTCTTCTGCGGGGTATACAGGTTTCCGCCCACTCGCACATTCAGATTTGTCAGGGGATCGGATCCCGAACCGAACTGCATGACATCCAGGTTGTTTTGCTTCGCGTACAACGCCCCAAAGTATGACCATCGTAAGCCGACATTGATAGTCAGATTCGGCCGCAGCTTGATGTCGTCCTGCACAAACACTCCACCGAGATTCTCGCGATCATCCTGACGGTTTGCGAAGGGAACGCCCGTTGCCGAGTTGAACTGGCCTCCGAAATTTCCGCCCTCGCCATAAGGTGCGTCGTTTGCAAAATCCCAGAGGTTGTGGAAACCAAAACCAGGACGCGCCGCGCCAATGTTTTGATTCAGATAAAAGAGGCGAGTGAATTCGCCACCCATCTTGATGCTGTGACGGCCTTTAATTTTGGTGAGCACGTCGTTGTAAGTGTAGGTCCATTGATCGAGATTGCTCGGCCCCGGAGCGCCGAAGTCCTGTGGTGTGGCCGGCGTCGCTCCAGCGGCGTTGCCAAGCGAGTCGATGGAGTCCTCCGGCAAACCGAAGGGCTCTTGAGGATTGGTGCTCAGTTCATTCCAGCGCCAACCAGCGGCATTCACTCGCGCCTGATTCAGCAGAGTAGGTGAAAACGTGTGATTCCAGATGAGCGCAAATGCGTCATTCGTCTGCGAATGGTGCCATAAGTTTTCCGGGCGGATGGGTCCGTTGAAATCGGTCGTCGTCACAGGCACCCAATAGATCGTGAACGCAAGGCGGTCCTTTTGTGTCAGATTCGCATCGACTCGACCGTTGAACTGCATTTGGGAGGTGGTCGTTGGATTCAGTGAATTGAAATATGCGATGTCGGGAATTCCATCCAGTCCACCGCCGATGCCAGGTTGGCTTGGACTGCCACCATAGGTCAGATCCTGCATACCCAGGCCAGTCTTGATGGGAGAACCAATATCCAAGCCGCCGGAGGTCGTGTTGCAGTTGACGCCCTCCGTCAAGCCGATGGACGCGCACGTTCGCTTAATGATGCCGTTGCTGGAAACTGCATTGCCTGGAAACGATAAGTACTTCGCAGCGATGCTCCCCGCTGTCGCCGCTGACTGATCGAACTGGGAAGTCTCGTACCAGCCCTGAGCTGTTGTCACCGAGGACAGCGGGCTCGTCTCCCAGTTAAAGAATGCAAAAATCTTGTTCTTCCAGATGGGGCCACCGAGACTACCGCCATATTGATTAAAGCGATCGTCGTCACGGTTTAAACCCCGTGTCGCTGCAGTACCTGGAGCATCCGAACCCACGCCATTCCACCTTTGATAAGCGTTCAACCCGGGCCGGGAAGCTTTGAAAAAGGCGCTTCCGTGCAGCTCGTTGGTACCACTCTTGGTCGTAACCTGGATTTGTGCGCCGCTGAAGCGTCCATTCTCGGCGTCATAGCTGTTGGAAACGACCTTCATGTCTTCTACCGAGTCTTCGCTAGGCGTAATCACCGAAGTGCCGCCCCAGACGGCGCTCACCGTGCTTATGCCGTCGATGCTGATCCCGTTCGTTTCGTATTGGCCGCCCGCACTCTGTATTTGAGGTCCGTTTTCAGTTGCAAAAATTCCACCCGAACCTCCAGGAGTTCCACCGGGGCCCTGGTTCCCCGGCAGATTGAACGCACCTCCGCCAGCCTGTTGCGACGCGTCGCCAAAGACTCCCGGCGCCAATTGCGCCAACTGGAATACGTCACGGTTGAATGACGGCATGTGTTGAATTTGGTTCGACGAGATCGTGCCGCTTACCGTCGCGGTATCGGTATCGAGCGTTTGGGTGGTCCCGGATACGGTGACCGTTTGCTGAACCTCGCCGAGGTCCAGCCGCAGGTTCAGCGCATTGAGTTGCTCAGGAATGATCTCAACTTTATCCAGAACCTTCTTTTTGAACCCCTCATGCTCCGCAGTAAGTTGATAAGGTGCGGGACCCAGAGCATTGAACTGGTAGATTCCATTCGCGTCAGAGGTCGAGACCATCTTGCTATTGGTGGCAGTGTTCACGAGGGTCACAGTGGCACCTGGAATCGCGGCGCCCTGGGCATCTGTGACTGTTCCGCGAAGCGATGCTCGGAACTGTGCATGAGCCGCTGTAGCGGAGAAGATGAGGATAGTGATCAACGTTGCGAATAAAGTGGATGAAACAATTCGGCGCATGGGGACTCCTTCGGCCTTTTTCGTGCCCGGAAGCGGGTGTGGGCAGACCTCGCAAAAAGGTTTTAGAAAAACCTCGCGGCGGTCGCAGTTGCGGTTGTCTCGTGTAGCGGAGAAACAACGAGGTCATTCATTCCAGATTTATCCGCGGGAATGTATTCGCGCGATGGATTTGGTTGCCACAGCACAAAAATTGGTTGGTTGCGCCAGTAACGAAGTAAGCATCAAAGCTCACTCGGGGGGCGATCAGAAATCGGAGAGAACACGCCATGAAATCTTTCTCGAGAGAAAGTCGGATCCGATTCTTGCGTTGCACTCTTGTGGTATTTGCACTGGCATCTGTGCTTTGGTGTAGGGCGCAGTCATCGGAAAGCGCAACGATCGATGCGGCTGTGCCAGGCCAGCCTTTTCCTCACTTCTGGGAGGAGACCTTTGGATCGGGCCGCGCCATTCTCACACTGCGCGAGAGCTATCGAAGTGACCTACGCGAAGTGAAGAAAGTCACCGACTTCCGCTATGTTCGTTTTCACAACATCTTTCACGATGAGGTGGGAGTGTACGACGAGGACGATCATGGCCATCCGATTTATAACTTCGCCTATGTAGATCAAATCTACGATGGCTTGCTCAGCAATGGCGTCCGGCCCTTTGTTGAGATCAGCTTCATGCCGAAGAAACTTGCCTTGCGGCAGGATATTCACCCGTTCTGGTATCACCCGATCGTATCGCCACCGAAGAACTATGCCGCTTGGGGTGGCCTGATTCGCGCTTTTGCCCGGCACCTGGTCGATCGATACGGTATCGATGAAGTAGCACAGTGGTATTTCGAAGTCTGGAACGAACCGAATATCGATTTCTGGACCGGTGATCCGAAGGAATCAACCTACTTCGATTTATACGACCACACAGCATTGGCCCTGAAGTCCGTGAGCTCACGCTTGCGAGTGGGAGGACCGGCGACGGCCGCAGCGCATTGGATCGAACCATTTCTGAAGCATGTAGCCGAAAAGAAGATTCCTATCGACTTTGTCTCGACTCATGGCTACGCCGACGACACGGTCCAGGACTTGTTCGGTACCAGCCAGGACATCCCGATGGATCAAAGGGTGTGCCGGGCCATTCAAAAAGTGCATGATCAAATCGGAAGCTCTTCGTATCCAAACCTGCCATTAATGTGGACGGAATGGAACGTGCCGTCGTTCGGAATGCTTCACGCGCGGGACATGCCGTATGTGGGAGCCGCGCTGGCCGACGACATCCGCCAATGCGATGGAATGGTCAACATGATGTCGTTCTGGACCTTCAGCGATGTCTTCGAGGAAAATGGTCCGAAGCACGAACCTTTCGATGGCGGTTTCGGGCTAATGGCGCTCGGCGGAATCAAGAAGCCTAGTTATTCCGCATTCGCTCTCTTGCATCTTCTTGGTGAAGAGCGAATCGCTCAGGACGCGCCGGAAGTTCTCGTTACTCGCAGAAAAGACGGCACTCTCGTCATCGCTGCCTGGAACTTGGTTGATCCAGATAAAACCGGTGCTCCGCACAGTTTTGCATTCAAGTTTCGCGGCGTTCCACTGAACGCTTCATTAAGAGTGAGCAAGCTCGACTCTGAGCACGGAAATACTCTTGCGGCATACAAGAAGATGGGAAGTCCGACGTACCCAACTCGGGCGCAAGTAGTCGAACTCAATGATGTCGCTGACCGCGATCTAGTCGAAGATATAAAATTGTCCGACGGTTCCATCCATCTCGACATCCCTGTGGATGGTTTGTGGATAATCGAAATAGCAAAACAATAGGCGCGAATCGGCCACGTGGCGCACGCTTTTCATCCCTGTTAACACTCCTGTTCCACTTTGACTGGCAAGAATGCGAGTTGAACCGGGCCGACGTTTTTTCAAGTGCTTCGAGATGGTTTCCAATTACTTTCGTTGGGTCGGCACAATCCTTTTTGAGAAAAGGGGAAAAGGGCTGTTCGACGAACGCCTCGCAAGCACGGGGCGTTTCTTATTCTGTTTTTAAGAATAAACGGCGCGGCCTTGGCCCATGCGAGCCAAATCCGCGCCGCCTCTTTGAACGACTTCTTAAGTCTTAACTCAGAGCGATCCCAAGAACGCCAACAAGTTGGCGGAATCGGTGGAGCTCAGAGCCTTGTAATTCGACACGACCGTTGTCGCTTCTCCGCCATGGTGCCGGATGGCTTTGTCGATCGTGGTTTGACTGTTATCGTGCATCAAGCCGCCCGACTTAGCGAGCATGTTGGACAGCCCCCATAGCGGCGCCGTTCGCCACATGGTCAAACTAGCCTGACCGGTGCCATGAGGCTGGAACGGAATTCCGCCGGAATCTCCCGATCCCATATCATGCAGCAGGAAATCCGAGTAAGGGTTGAACGTCACGTTACTGAGCGACGGGATGACGGCGGTTTTACTACCGTTCGTCGTCCTAAGCGTCACGTTCTGTTGTGTAGTGAAGCTCTCGATATGGCAAATGCTACAGCCAGTACTCACGAACACCGCTGCTCCCGCCGTAGTCTGAGAAGTCGGCGCTTTCGGAGGAATCGGCGCAAGCAGGGCCTCGAACTGGGTCATCTTGATCATGTTCACCTGGGCAACGTCCTGTGGACTGTTTTTGTCCGGCTGACAATTCGTCGGATACGACAGTCCCTGCGGCAGATGCTCGTTCGGGTTGAACTGACTTGAAACGCCGAAGAGGCTGTTGTTGGTGGTAATTCCCAGTTCATTGAATTCGGCGTTGGCGTTGAATTGGAAAAGAGAAACGGCATCCAGCTTCTGCCCGAATCTTCCTGGACGGATCACTCCACTTTCATCTGGCACCATATTGGCGATGCCGGTGATCCCATATTTCTTGCTGATCCCAACATTCGCCGTGATGGAAGCGTCCGGAATGTTGTCGATCAATCCGAAGCCGAACAGCTGTGGAGACCGAACATTGCTTACGACGGTGGCATCGGCTGGAACAATTTCATGCGGTAGGTTCTGCGCGGCGCCTCCTCCCGAAGCTGCAAGGCCTGACTTTGTCGCGGTGTACGTAAACGTCGTTGTCGACGGTACGCTCACGATCGCGAATTGACCGTTGTAACCGCTCACCGGGACGTTGAGGACCTGCACTTCTTGTCCCTTTTGGAAGCCATGCGCGGCGGTCGTGGTAATGGTCACAGTAGTTCCCGACTCGGTAGCCCCATTGGACGCGATCGTCATCTGGTTGCAGCCCGGAAGAGTTTGGAAAGTCGCATTGGAGATTCCGTGAACAATCGGACCACCTTCGTTTTCGGGAAATGTTCCGTTTCCATCGAGATAGTTGAAGGTGTTATCAGAATTCCACTTCCCGTAACGCGTGCCGGTCTGGTTGCTGGTGTCGCCAGCCGTTCCGGTCAATACGTCTGTTCCTGTTCCGTGGCAAGTGAAACAGCCTGTTTTGGTCGATACGGGTCCCAGCCCTCGAATGGGATCCCACTTAATGACAAAGGTTCCATACCCCCCATTGAAAAGATTCGTGATTGTAGTTGAGAGGCCGGCGAGCGGACCGCCAAACTCGCCAACTGTCGGCGGAGGAGGAGGCGGCGGCGGACACGTGGGACAGACAGCTTCAACTTTTTTTACAAAGTGCGAAGGTACTGCCAACATGCAAACCGCGGCCAGAAGACAGAGCGCCAGAGGCGCAAAACAGTGTTTCATAGTATCTCCTGATTCTTTTTTTAACGTCATTTGAAGTGGCTTGATTCACCTTCGCGAGGGGGGGGATAAAGCGCGAAGGAACGTCCCTTTGGTGGCCCCGGGGTCGTGAAACAGTTGCCCGAAAAAGTTGAGCAATGTTTCCCTTGGTCCCAAACTCGGTGTTTGAGACAAAGTTAACTTGCAGCTTGGCTCTCTATTGCTCCGCTGTCAAGATGAAAGTTCGTGCATGTTGTGGAAAAAATGTTTTTCTACGTGATTCCTACAATAACCGTACACACGAATGAGGGTTGAATCACGCTCTCCTTTCGGCCGATCCATCAGTTGGTCTTAAGCCTCTCGGGCGAAGAATGATCAGAAAAAATTGCTGCCATATATTTTCGTCTCCGGCCTAAAACGGATGTCGACGGTCTTCGACACTTGCCGCGCCCTGCGATCGCCTCCGGATTTCAAGGTCGAGGATCGTCTTCATATACCACCTGCAGAATGAACCCATCCCTCATCGACGCGGAAAGTTGCCATAACTGTGTCATATCGATTTTGACGTTAAAGAAAAAGAGGCCTCGGTATAGGACCGAAAATCTGACGCGGAAAGAGGTTCTGAACAAACAATTTGACAAGAAATTTACATTCAACTTCGTAAGTGTGCAATTATCTGCAACTCGAATCACAAAATCGCTCAAACCCGGCCATGGGCTTGGGAAAAAGGTTGTTCGGCTTCGCGCAGTCGTTGTATGATTACGCGCGTTTTGCCCTCCGGGTATGACTGCCACGTAAGCATTCTTGTCCGAGTCTGGCCTGTTTGAACAAAATTCAATATCGAGGAAACCGAATGAAGTCGCGCTTAACCACCGTTAGCTCCATGGTGTGCGCTCTGATCTTCCTGTCGGGTGTTCTGGCTGTTGGCCAGAGTCACCAGGCGCTTTATGCTCCACACGCAGTTGGAGTCACACCTCCGCCCGTCAAAACTGGCACACCGGCTCTGCGAGAAAGTCCAACCTCGACCGCAACCTGGACAAAGGCTGTTAACACACCACCCGCTTCTGTCGGCGCGATGCTGTTGCTGACTGACGGCCGGGTCCTTGTTCACTCCGAACCAAACTGCAGCGGTTGCAAGGGCAACTACAGCAACTGGTACACACTCACTCCCGACAATACCGGCAGCTACGTCAACGGCACGTGGACACAAGTTGCTTCTCTTCCGAGTGGCTACGCCCCGTTGTTCTTTGGCTCCGCCGTTCTCGCGGATGGCAAGGTCATCATTCAGGGTGGCGAATACAACTGCACCAGCGGCTGCTCGTCGGTCTGGCAATCGAAGGGTGCACTGTATGATCCTGCAGCTAACACCTGGACATCTACCACCGCGCCGACGAAGAGCAACATCGGCGACGCTGAATCCGTCGTTCTGCCCAACGGAACCTGGATGCTCGCGGAATGCTGCGCGATCGCGTTCGGTGACAGCTCGTTCCCCGTCTACTATTACTTCAACGAGAGCACGCTGAGCTTTACCAGCGAAGCGAGTTCCTCCGACGGCAAGAACGATGACTTCGACGAAGAAGGATGGAATCTGCTCCCGAGCGGTGAGATCCTGACTGTCGACGCTTACACGAGTAATACGGTTCTCACCGGCACAAACTCAGAACTCTACAATTCCACAACCAACACCTGGTCCACCGCTGGCAGCACCATCGAACAGCTTTGGGATTCGAATTGCGATGCGGGTGGTGGCAGCTTCGAAGTAGGACCGGCTGTGTTGCGTCCCGATGGAACCGTCTTTGCGACCGGCGCCAGCGACTGCGAAGCGGGTCACACATCGGTTTACAACTCGACGACCGGAGTCTGGACCAAAGGACCGGACTTCCCGAACAGCGATGCGGCGAATGATGCGCCTGCTGCACTCGAAATCAACGGCAACGTCATCGTGGAAGGCAGCCCATTTAGCGGAACCTTTAGCACGCCATCCGCCTTCTACGAATGGAACGGCACCACCCTCACATCGTTCCCCAACCCGCCGAACGTTACGAATACCGCTTCTTATCAGGGCCACTTGCTTGTCCTTCCCAACGGCCAGGTCATGTACACCGACTATTCGACGGATGTCGAGTTCCTGACCTCAGTTGGAACCTTCAGCTCTTCATGGCAGCCAACCATCACGTCGGTGCCCAGCACGCTGGACGCTGGAACCACGTACACGATTTCTGGAACGCAGTTCAACGGTCTGTCACAGGCGAATGCCTACGGCGACGACTTCCAGGATGCAACCAACTATCCTCTCGTGAAGATTGTGAACACTGGCACGGGACACGTGTTCTACGCCAAAACGCACAATCACAGCACGATGGGCATCTCCACTGGCAGCACAATCGTGTCGACGAGCTTCGATGTTCCTTCGGGCATTGAAACCGGAGCGAGCACTCTGTTCGTGATCGCCAACGGCATTCCTTCCGCTGGCACTGCGGTCACGATTTCGGGATCGACCTCGGGCTTCACGCTTTCGGCCAATCCCACTTCCGTTTCCGTAGCGCAGGGTAAGTCTGGCACCTCAACGATCACGAGCACCACGACTGGCGGGTTCAACACGGCGGTAGCCCTGAGCGCGACCGGCCAGCCGAGTGGCGTGACCGTTTCCTTCAATCCAACTTCAATTACCGGAACCGGAACTTCGACCATGACGATGGCAGTCGCATCGACCGTGGCCGCTGGTACTTATACGATCACGGTGACGGGAACAGCGGGCAGCACCACCGAAACGACGACAGTCTCCCTTACGGTGACCTCGACCACAGGTGGCAGTTTCACCCTCAAAGCGACTCCGACCACAGTCAAAGTCGCTCCGGGAGGCCACGGCTCTAGCAAGATCACATCAACGCCTTCTGGTGGGTTCAGCTCTTCGGTTGCCTTGTCTGCGTCGGGAATGCCTGCTGGCGTGACCGTTGCCTTCGTTCCGACTTCCATCGCTGGTGGTAAAGGAAGCGCGACGATGCAAATCAAGGTGGCGAAAACGGCAAAAGCTGGAACGTCCACGATCACCGTCACAGGCACTGGTGGCGGCGTAACCAAGACGCTCAAGATTACCTTGACCATCACATAACCAACGTGAATCGCTGCGCCGCCGCTCGGGCGCAACGACGAAAGCCCGGACCGTCACGGTCCGGGCTTTTTTTATTGCTACTCTTGTTTGTTCCGACTCCAGAGACCAGTTGAATCAGAAACTGATCTTTAGGATTTGTCCGTTGTTGCCAACAAACCATCCAGCTTTCGGATTTGCGAAGGCGACCGCCCAATAGCCGCTGGCGCCATCCAGGCGGTACCAGGTGTGGCCCTCATCAGGCGTCCATGCCGCTGGTCCAGAAGTGAAGTCCGGCGCGGTTTCAGAGGTGACGACCACGGTCCGATCGAAATCGTGATTGCTTGATGCCGTAGTTTGATCGAGGGACATGCCTCGCGCGTACGCAAGTCCAAAGATCGTTCCCCCAATCGGCGGTTTGTTGGTGAGCGTCCAAGTGTGGCCGCCATCGTCCGATGTCGCCGCTTGGATGCGGTAATTCACCGACAAGTCACCACCACCTACGATGCCGTGCATTGCGTCGCGGAAAGCAACCGATAATCCGCCCGCGCTGGGCGAACTGATCAGCGGAGTGTCATATGCATTCCATGTATTGCCACCATCCGTCGTCGCGAGGATCCTTGAGATCGTTGAACCGCCCGTCGTGATCCAGGCGTTCTTATCTCCCTGCGTCGTAATGCAGGTTCCGCTCGAAGAGAATGAGGCCTCACCCGGCAACGCCGGAGGCATAGCCGACGAGATGGAATGCCATTTCTGACCGCTGAATGTGCGAATGTCTGGAAACACTCCGTTCACGGAATCGCTATGCGCAATGCCACGGTTGGGAGCCCAGAATGCGAAGCAATCGTAAAATGCATTGACCGTGTGATTTACAAACTGGAGATTCCAGGTCGCGCCTCCGTCCGCTGTCTTGTAGATACGGAAGTCGGTGGTGTTCGTGCCAATGGACATCAAATACGCGACGTTTTCGCTCACGCCTTGTACATCGCGGAATTGTAAAGTTTCGGCTCCAGGAACCACTCCGGATTTCCAGGTGTTTCCGCCATCCGTCGTAACGACGTAAGTTCCGCCAGTTCCGGCGGCCCAGACGACACGCGCATTGACTGGGCTGACTGCGATGAGCAACTGCGTCGTGCCGCTGTTCTGTGGAGTGAGTTTAGGCTGATGAACATTTGACGATTGACTGTAGGCGATCGAGGCGGAAGCAAGCAGGAAAACAACGAGCAAGCGTTTCAACATGAAAGTCTCCCCCGGACGGAATTCGCGGCGCGGGGGCAGTATAGGAATGCCGTAGACGGGGTGTCAAACGATGACTCCAAAAACAACGAGACCCCGATCACCAAAGCGATCAACGAAATCGGTCTTCGCTTAAGCATGGTTGCGTCCGCAGCAAAACTTGATAGGATCATTCCGCATCAACGGACTGGAGGCCTCAGAATGATCACCCGTCGCAACTTCATCATCGCCAGCGGACTCACCGCGCTGGCCTCAACTCGTGTCTTCGGCGCCAATGACACTCTTCGCATCGGAGTCATCGGAGCCGGCCATCGCATGAAGGGCCTCCTCGACGCGGCGGACAAGGTAGCTCCGTATCAGATCGTTGCTGTAAGCGACGTCTACGGTCCCAATCGGGACGCCGTTGTGCAAAGATCCAATGGTCTCGCCACGGCTCATTTAGATTATCGCGAAGTCCTCGCGAAAGACATCGACGCGGTCATCATTGCGTCCCCCGATCACTGGCATGTTCCAATGGCGGTCGATGCATTAAAGGCGGGTAAAGACGTCTATCTCGAAAAACCCGTAACTCATACGATCGAGGAAGGAGCCACGCTCACGCATGCGGTCCGTTCCAGCAAACAGATTTTGCAGTGCGGCATGCAGCAGCGGAGTTGGACTCACTTTCGCGATGCTGTGGACATGATCCAGGCAGGCAGCCTGGGACGCGTTGTGCAAGTGCGAACTTACTGGTGGCAGAACTATCATAGGAATTGGGTCGCCAAACCAATCGATCAACAAGCGCTCGATTGGAAATTATGGCTTGGTTCCGCTCCCGATCAACCATTCAGCGACGAGAAATTCAGCCATTGGCGCTGGTTCTGGAATTTCGGCGGCGGCGCCATGACCGACTTATTCACCCATTGGATCGATGTTGTGCACTGGGCGATGAAATCCGACCAGCCAAAACAGGCATTGATGCTCGGCGACAAATACATCTTTGATCAGTGGGACTGCCCCGACACAATTCAAGCCGCATTCCGGTATCCGGGATTTGATGTCGTCTATGAAGGGATGATGAATTCCTCCATCGACGACGGCGGCCTTGAATTTCGCGGCACACAAGCCACGCTAAAAATCGATCGCAGCGGTTTTTCGGTCTATCGCGAGCACATCGATGATGGCGAGGGACATAATCCCGTTATGACCGCCCGCAGTTTTCGAGATGGAACCATCTCGCACATAGAAAACTTCTTCGACTGCATCAAATCGCGCAAAGAACCGAATGCCCCGGTGGAGACCGGAGTCGCAGCTGCCCGTGCCGGACAAATTGGCAATCTGGCGCATCAGCACGGAGGCCAGACAATGTGGCCGGCGAAGGCTTAATCTGGTGTCTTGGCGCTCAATTTTGCAAGTTTGCCGGCAACTGCGGCACAGTAAAAAGAAGTCCAGCGTTTCCAGGGAAGATTAGCGTCGCGAACCCTGTCATCGTTAAGGAGAACTCATTCTGAGTAGGCCGGACAAGATTGGGAACTTTGTCCCTCCCCAATCGGTAAATCAGCACAGACGTAACTTTCTCATTCACTGCTGCCAAGGCGCTTCGCTTGCCCTAATTCCGGCTGGCTTTAGCAGCATCGCAGTCCCTTGCTATTCAATCTCGTCCGACCGCGAGTCACCGGAAACAGACTTTCACCTCCATCCACACTACCGCGCACCGATGCCGCTCGACGCCTTACTTCTCAAGGCAAAAGCAGGCTCAGACGACTTCATTTCCGAGAAATATGTCGATCAGGTTTCGGCAATCATGGAGAAGTGGAGTTCCGGCTTGCTGGAGTCTCCACAGAAGTTCGTTGCTTTTGAAAACGTGCTCCTTCCCTCTTTTTCCGCCACATCGTTAAAACCAGTTCAATCGCGAATCATCCGGAGCGGTCCGCCGATTGAGGTTCGCCGCAACACATTTTTGGCAAAGCCATCGATTGGGAGGAAGGAAGTTGTAGAAGAGCTGCACTCAAGACTGAATATATTCGGCAACATTCTCACGGCGGATTTTCAGGTTACCGCTGTCGATGCCTCCACCATGCAGGCTTCGGGAATTGGTCAGTTGAGCACGCGCGTGCGTTATGAAATTGTCGGCACGGGACGAGACTTCTACCCCGAACAACTCGTCGGATATTGGGAATTGCTATGGGAATCAACGGCAACCGCGGAATTCCGGCTGCAACGCTGGCAAACGACCGAAGAAACGGAGAGCCGCGCAACGGTTCAGAGTTTCATCGATATTGCCGAATTCTCCCTCGGAGGTAATGCGTCTTACGGTTCTCAGTTGTTACACGGAAGCGACTATTGGCGAACGGTTCTCGATGGCGCCTGCGGGATTGATATCTACGGGCACAACGGGGTTTCTGTCGGCGATATCGATGGCGATGGGCTGGACGATCTTTACATGTGCCAACCTGCGGGCCTCCCCAACCGCCTTTTTCGCAATCGTGGCGACGGAACGTTTGAGGACGTTACCGAGTCATCAGGTGTCGGCGTCCTCGAAAATACCTCCTGCGCTTTGATCGTTGATGTCAACAATGACGGCCATCAAGACTTGATCGTCGTACGCGCACATGGTCCGCTATTATTTCTAAATGATGGCCACGGCAAGTTCCATCCAAAGCCGAATGCATTTCAATTTGCCAATCCCCCCCAAGGTACCTTCACTGGCGCGGCCGTTGCCGATTACGATCGCGACGGATGGCTCGATATCTATTTCTGCCTCTATACGTACTATCAGGGCACAGACCAGTACAAATACCCGTCGCCGTATCATGACGCCGAAAACGGTCCGCCCAATTTCATGATGCGGAATAGTCGGGATGGTACGTTTCGTGACGTCACAGCCGAGAGCAAACTTAACATCAAGAACACGCGCTACAGCTTCTGCTGCGCGTGGAATGATTTCAACGGCGACGGCTGGCCAGACCTTTACGTGGTCAACGATTTCGGTCGCAAGAACCTTTACCGCAATAACGGCGATGGAACGTTTACTGACATCGCGGACGAGGCTGGTGTAGAAGACGTCGGAGCGGGAATGGGGATTTGCGTATTCGATTACGACAACGATGGAGTTGAGGATTTCTATGTAGCCAATATGTGGACTGCAGCGGGTGAACGCATCAGTACGCAGGACATCTTCAAGAAAAATTCTCCACCTGCCGTTCGGGCGCTCTACCACCAGCACGCTATGGGTAATTCCCTCTTTCATAAACTAAATTCCTCAAAGCCTAGCGGCGGCGACGAACAGAAAGTGACTGCGTTTGAAGATCGCACCGCGCCCGCAGGAGTGGGGGTTGGCCGCTGGGCGTGGTCGACCGACAGTTGGGATTTCGATCATGATGGCTTTGCCGATCTCTACATCACAAACGGCATGGTTAGCGGTCCCTCTCGACACGACCTCAACAGCTTTTTCTGGCGCCAAACCGTGGCGTTCTCACCGGACGAAGCGACACCGTCGCATGACTACGAGCAGGGCTGGAATGCCATTAACGAGTTGATCCGCTCTGATGGCACATGGAGCGGCTACGAGCGTAACGTTTTTTATGCCAACAATCGCGATGGCACCTTTTCCGATATTTCTGGAGTCATCGGCCTAGATTTTCTGGAGGATGGGCGCGCTTTCGCAGTCGCTGATTTCGATCTCGACGGGCGCCAAGAAGTTTTCCTCAAGAATCGTAACGCACCCCAACTGCGGGTTCTGAAAAATGTAATAGCGAGCCTGCCTCCTTCCATCTCGTTTCGCCTTCGCGGAACAAAGAGCAATCGCGATGCCATCGGGGCCGTCATCACGATCGAAACCGAACAAGGTATTCAAACCCGCTCTGTGCAAGCTGGAGCGGGATACCTTTCTCAACACAGCAAGGATGTCTTCTTCGGCCTCGGTTCGACTAGAGCCCCGGTAAGGGCGTCCATTCGATGGCCGAGCGGACTCGTTCAGCGGCTCAACGATCTTCCAATCAACCACCGCATCTGGATCGAAGAAGGTTCAGTTCCAACTCGTTCAGAAGCTTTTCGAGACACTTCTGATCCTGCAAGGTTTGGCCACTTAAAAGCTCAACCAACCGAAGAACTTCCTTCGGTCGCCGAAACCTGGCTTCTCGCACCAATTACGGCTCCCGATTTTTCTTTGCTTGACTCCCGCAGCGGTCGTCCTCAATCCCTCGCCACCCTGCGCGGTAGAACCGTCCTGCTCCACTTCGGTGCCAGCAGTGACGAGCGTACTCGAACAGATTGGGCGACCCTTGATCGCCGGTCTCAGGATTGGACCACGAAAGGCCTGCAAATTGTTTCGGTCGTGTTCGATGAATCCAACGGCACGAAACCAAGCGCTCTGGCGGGAAAGCGTCTTTTCTCTTTTCCTGTCCTGCAGGGCTCCGATGACGTAGCGGGCATTTACAACATTCTCTTCCATTACATGTTCGATCGGCGTCGCGATATCGCCCTTCCCACTTCCTTTCTAATCGACTCCCGTGGCGAAATTGTGAAGGTCTATCAAGGTGCAATTAATCCTGCTCACGTGGAGCGTGACGCCCGCGACATTCCGCGAACCCCAGCCGATCGGATGGCCCGCGCTCTTCCGTTCCATGGAATCGCTGAGGTAACCGATTTCAGCCGCAACTATCTCTCTTACGGTTCCGTTTTCTTCAAACGTGGATACGTCGATCAAGCTGGAGTCGCATTTAAAATCGCGTTCCGGGATGACCCGGATAGTGCCGAAGCTCTCTACGGGATCGGCAGCGTTTATCTCAGCCAGCACAAATCCGCTGAGGCTCGTGAATGCTTCGAACGAGCGCTAAAACTCCGGGCGAGTTATCCCGACACCATGGCTCACGCATGGAATAACTTAGGCTTATTGGCAGGGAGTGAAGGGCGCACCGTCGAGGCCATCGGCGATTTTCAGGAAGCGATCCGGCTAAGCCCCGGTCATCGGGTCGCCCTAAATAATCTCGCCAAAGCCTATCGGGTGCAGAAACGATGGGATGATGCGAGTCAGGCCTATGAACGGGTTCTTCAACTCGATCCTGAGGATCCCGATGCCAATTATGGCCTCGGTATGATTTCCGCTCAGAATGATGATACGACCCGAGCGTTCAACTTTTTGCAGCAGGCGCTTCGAGCGCGCCCCGTCTTTCCGGAGGCTCTCAACAATTTGGGTATTCTTTATCTGCGGACCGACCGGCCTGATGAGGCGGTGAAGACTTTTCAGGAATCGATACGCGTTGCACCAAGTTTCGATCAGGCGTACTTAAATTTGGCTCGCGTTTACGCCGACGAAGATACTCCCGAAAAGGCACGCGCAGTGCTCAAAGACCTGCTCAGACAGTATCCTGATCATCCGACTGCCCTCCGCATGCTGGAGCAGCTGAAATAAGATTCGGGTGCCTCAGAACCGGTACATCTCCCCGAGAAGAGGGTGCATACTACTCGAGGCCTTCCGCGAGGACCTGATGAAGATACTTCTGGTAGAAGACAGCAAACTTCTCCGCATGGCAACAACTCGGACATTGACCTCTGCCGGGTATGAAGTAATCTCGGCGGAAGAAGGAGAACGAGCTCTGACACTGGCTCGCGAACACTCGCCTTCGCTGATTCTGCTGGACGTCATGCTCCCGAAGATGAGCGGTTTGGACGTAGTCAAGGCTCTGAAGAAAGAACCCGCAACGGCCTCAATTCCGGTCATGATGCTGACCGGGCTGTCACAGAAGAATGCGATGCAGATGAAGAAGGACGGAGCCAGCAGCTTCTTCGAAAAATCCGACTCTATGCTTGGGAACGGCCCGGACTCTTTAGTCGCCGCTGTGGATCGAATCCTGAAGCAAACGGCTTCCGTTGCCGACAACTCTGAAAAGCGACTAGAAATAAAAAGAGGGCGATCGTGAGGGTCGAATGTTGGGAACCAACCCAACGCTAACCCATGACCGCCCTACCGAACCTGAAAACAGTTTCACATGCCAACTCATCGGCGACCATCGGTGAAATACCGTAGACCGGGGAACCGCATAGCTACTAAAACCTTTGAGCTTGAGACTACGGTATTCACCGTATGCAAAATTTGGCATCCAAACCCTAGTATCGGGGAACTCTCAGCATGGTAACGGGAAGTTGCCCTAAAGGGGGGATACAGCTTTCTCCAGCTCCGTGCTCTTGAGGGCTCGTTCAAGCCCTCATCAACCATGCTCATCGGTGGAGGCGCCCCATCGATGAGCGTTTGTTCTTTTTTCCCATCCGAAAACGGAATTTGACTCGTAAAAGTTCGGCTTTCCTTTACGCTCCCCGGTATATAGTGCAGTTGTATCGGGAGTTTCGGTATGAGCCTGACAGGACTAGCGAAATCGGTTGCTCTGTTTTCTTTGTCGACAGCCATATCCCTTTCGCAAGTAAGCCTTGCTCAAGACAATTCTGGAAGCCAGTCCTGGTCATCTTCGAGCCAACAAGGAAGCCCTGACGGGTCCGTCAATCCCGCACAGACGAAAGAAACTCATACTGAGGTCGATGGGCGAATTGTTGACAAGTCTGCGGTACAGACGATGGGCCCCGATGGCCGCTACATCCCATATTCAGATACAGAGAAGGAATCGCGGCGCATCAACGAAACAACCGTCCAGACCATCGAGCGAGTCTTTGGCACCGATCCCGACGGCCGTCGGACGCTCATTCAGGAGCGCCGGGAAGAGTCGCGCAGTTTCCCAGGCGGCGAACAGAGAGTAAGCCGTACCGTCTCCAATCCTGATGCAAATGGAGCGCTGCAAGTCGTGCAGCGCGAGCAGGAAGATTCGAAGCAAATCAGTCCCACAGTGCGCGTCACCAATACCACCGTGCTCACACCCGACGCCAACGGCGGGTTTTCTCCCGCCGTACAGACAGAGCAGCGAGAAACGAAAAACAGCGACGGCACGATCGCGACCAAGAAATCCACGCAGCTGTCGGATGGAACGGGTGGTTGGAAGCTCAGTGAAGTTCGCGAAGGCACGAGCAAGCAGGAAAACGGTCAACTGGTCAGCAAGGAAGAGCGTATTCTACGTCCCGATTCGAACGGCAATCTGGCGGTGGTCGCGAGGACGGTCAGCAAAGAGAATCAGGCTGGTGCAGACAAGCGAGAGACGACCGAAACCTATTCGACGAATATTCCCGGCGTCGCCGGAGATGACAGCCTTCAACTCGTGCAACGTCAGACCACGGTTCACCGCACCAACGCGGCCGGCGCCCAGAGCACAATCCAACAAACCGAACAACCGCATCCCGGCGACGCGAATAGCAGCCTGCAAGTCACGCAACAGGCTATCGATATTGTGCGGCCCGGGTCAGGCAAGAATGTCGACGAGACCCATATTATTCTCACTCCCACTTCAAATGGTAGCCTCGGTCAGGTTTGGGTTGATACCGGCAAGACCGATAATCCGTCCGCGATTAAGGTCGACACCGCACCCTCGGCGAAGCCCAAGTAATAGGCGACTTTCCCTTCAATTACTTCGGGCAAAACCGCGTCTCCAGTAGGTCTGCGAAAGTCGACCAGAAGCCTTGAGCGGACGCTCCCTTATCGATGCTCTCAGGAAACCTCCGCTCTACTCACAGAAAATCCTTGACATATAGTGGTATATATAACTATAACACTTACTAGGCGACGCGCGTCGTGGACCATCCAAGCGGGCCTTTGGCGATTGATCACGCCAACGGAACGCTGATCTGAGAAAGAAATTGATGACTTAAGGAGAATGCAAGATGAAATCCACGCGATTTGTAATGTCTGTCGTTCTGCTTTCACTTTCCACCGTGGCTTTTGCCCAATCCGACGCGCAGAAGTCGTTCGACAAAATGAAAACCCTGGCCGGTGTCTGGCAAGGATCGGTCACGACCACGCCCCCGGCGGCCGAGATGGGAAACGGGTCGGTTGTGCAGGTCTCAATGCGCGTAACATCTCGGGGAAACTCGCTGGAGCACGAGATGTCAGCGGCGGGAACGCCCGATGATCCCACCAAGAACGACCATCCAGTTACCATGTTCTACCTCGACAACGATCGTCTATTGCTGACCCATTACTGTGACGCGGGCAACCGGCCTCGGATGGCTGCTCGGACGTCGCCGGATGGAAAAACACTGGAGTTCGATTTTCTCGATGTTGCCGGAAATCTCGAGTACGGACACATGCAACACGCTGTGTTCACCCAGGTCGACGCCAATCATCACACTGAGGACTGGACGTTCCTGATGCCCGGAGACAAGCTCATGCACGCGCACATGGATTTGCAGCGGACCAAATGAAGGCATCCCCGCGGCCATGTTCGTCAGAAGTCCCAAAAGGTCGAGTGGTCGTTGATAACGGCCACTCGCACCCCTCTCGGAAGACTAGCTAGGAATTCATGATGGATCGTGAATGGAACGACAGTCAGCCGATTTACCGCCAACTTCGCGACCGCGTTGTCGCGATGATTCTCGATGGCGTGCTCAAGGAAGGCGATCCTCTTCCCTCCGTGCGCACAGTCGCCGCCGAGTATCGCGTAAATCATCTGACGGTCCTCAAAGGGTATCAACAACTCGTGGAGGAACGACTTGTAGAGAGCAGGAGGGGTCTTGGCATGTTTATCAACGCCGGCGCGCGCAATCTGTTGCTGCAGGGCGAACGCCAGAAGTTTCTCTCGGAGGAGTGGCCGCGCGTCCACGCCACTATCCAGCGTCTCGGCCTGAAAGCGGAGGAACTGCTGAACGGTTCCGCGACACGGTCAGGCCCGGATATCGCGAATAAGAGGGAGCCAAATTCATGACTGTCATCGAAGCACGCGGGCTCCGCAAGTCTTTCGGCACGACGATCGCATTGGACGGTATCGACTTGCGGATCGAAGAAGGTCGCATCCTCGGTCTGATCGGCCCCAACGGCGCGGGCAAGAGTACCGCGCTAAACGCGATTCTCGGCCTGATTCCCTATCAGGGAGAACTGCGCGTTCTCGGCCGCAATCCATGGAATGAACGAGATCAACTCATGCGCGATGTCTGTTTCATCGCCGACGTCGCCGTCCTGCCACGTTGGATCAAAGTTTCCCAAGCGCTCGACTACGTCGCCGGCATCCATCCACGGTTTGATCGCGCCAAGGCCGAGGCTTTTCTTGCCAAAACCACGATTCGGCGCACAAGCAAAGTTCGGGAACTCTCCAAGGGCATGGTCGCTCAACTACACCTGGCTGTCGTCATGGCGATCGACGCAAGACTGCTGGTGCTCGACGAACCGACGCTTGGCCTCGACATTCTCTATCGCAAGCAGTTCTACGACTCGCTGCTCAACGATTACTTCGATCGCACCCGCACCATCATCGTAACGACCCACCAGGTGGAAGAGATCCAGAACGTTCTCACCGACGTAATGTTCATCGACCGTGGCCGCATCGTATTTGGCTGCGGCATGGAAGAGTTCGAATCGCGTTATCTGGAAGTGATGGTCAATCCCGAGCGTCTCTCCGCAGCACGGCAGCTCAAACCGATTCACGAACGCCAAGTCATCGGTCGAAGCATTCTGCTGTTCGATCGAGTGGATCGTTCACAACTCGCCGCCCTTGGCGACGTTCGTACGCCGAGCATCGCCGACTTATTCGTTGCCATGCTCGAGAGTAAACCGGGGAATCAACCCATCGCACCCCAAGGAGCGGCCGTATGAGTACTCCATCGAATGCTTTGTCAGAGTCGTTTGACTCGCGGAGAGGCGCGCCGGCAACTGTGACTTCAACTCGGCCATTTTTCTGGTCCGTGCAGCGCGAATTTTGGGAGTACCGATCCCTCTACATCGCGCCACTGGCCGCCGCTTCGCTTTTCCTGTTCGGCTTCATGATCAGCCTGATCCACTTGCCAGCCCGGATGCGGGCGGCAGGAGTCGATCCGATGCAGTACGACTTCCTGGAGCAATCGGAGAACCTCGCCGCCCTTCTGATCATGGCGACTACTCTTATCGTGGCGCTCTTCTATTGTCTCGATGCGCTCTACGGGGAGCGACGCGATCGCAGCATACTTTTCTGGAAGTCGCTTCCTGTGTCCGATCTGACAACTGTGCTCTCGAAAGCCAGCATTCCGATCGTCATTCTCCCGCTTCTAACCTTCACTGTGACGATCGCCTTGTGGATATTGATGATCTTCCTCGGCAATGCCGTACTACTCGCCAGTGGCGTGAGCGCCGCAACGCCCCACCTCTCGTTTTTTCGATTGTCGATGGGACTTCTGTACCACTTGATGGTGGTTCACGGACTTTTTTATGCGCCCTTCTACGGCTGGCTGCTTTTGGTTTCTGCTTGGGCGCGACGCGCGGCGTTTCTCTGGGCCACAGTGCCGCCTTTGGCGATAGGTATCGCGGAAAAAGTCGCCTTCAACACTTCTTCGTTCGCATCAATGTTGGGATATCGCCTGGATGGCGGGGCGGAAGACAACGGCTCCAATGCGACAGCCGCGTTCAAAGCTTTTATGCCGCACTTCAGCTCGGGCCACCTTCTGTTCAATCCGAGTTTGTGGACCGGCCTGGCAGTAACCGCGATATTCCTAGCCGCGGCAGTGTACTTCCGCCGAAATCGGGAACCCATCTAATTCGAATGGGAATTCGACTCAGACTTTCCGCGTTGGGCGGCCATTGAATGAACCGCTCGCTAGTTAAGGTCTCGAACCCAAATATTCCGGAAACTGATGGGCTCACTCGGATCGCCGTGCGCTTGCAGCTTAATCGGAGCAGTATCGTACTTCTTATAGAAAGGCTGACCTATATATCGAGTCTCGCCTTTCAGTTCGAAGTGATTCTGCACTAGCACTCCGTTAAAGAAAACGGTGACGTAGGCTGGAGTTTTCAGCGAGCCATCGGAATTGAAGATCGGAGCCGTCCACACCACGTCATAGGATTGCCATTCACCGGGTTTGCGATTCGCGTTCACGAGCGGAGCAGATTGTTTGTAAATACTGGCGGCCTGACCGTTGACGTAGGTCTTGTTGTTGTACGAATCGAGAACCTGCAATTCGTATCCAGCGTCGCCCGCACCAGTAGATGCCAGGAACACGCCGCTATTTCCGCGGAGTTGACCGGAGCCGGTAATTGTTTCCGGAATCTTCCACTCAATATGGAGTTGATAATTCTTGAAACTGCGCTTCGTTTCGATGTTCCCCGCCGCTTTATTCACAGTAATGATGCCATTGGCTACGACCCACTTGGCTGGCGACTTGTCTTGGACTGACACCCATTCGTCGAGATTCTTTCCGTCAAACAGAATAATCGCATCGGAGGGAGGCGCTTCGTTTGTAACGCCCGGCGTTACTATTTTAGGAACCGGTTCCCACACTTCTGTATCTTCGGGTTTAGCTGTGGCGGCCGGCTGTCCGGTGGGCTGCTGCGCGAAAACGGGGGCACTCACGACCAGCATCGTGAATAAAAAAGAGAGCGCTAAAAGTTGAGTCCTCATAATCTTCGACATGATATACCCTCCTACCGGGAACCGTGATCGCTTAGGAGACTACCATGCTTGGCAAAACTGCTGACCGACCCGAATGCTGGCCGATCTTGACTTTGGAATCGTGGAAAGACACCTACGCCACGCTGCACATGTGGACACAAATCGTGGGCAAGGTCCGACTGGCTCTTACTCCGCTCGTAAACCACTGGTGGAATGTGCCCCTCTACGTATCGGCTCTCGGCCTCACAACATCGCGTATTCCCTACGGAGAAAGGGCGTTCGAAATCTGGTTCGATTTCCTGAAGCACCAACTGGTCCTTGAAACCAGCGATGGGTTCTTTAAAACGATCCCTTTGGCGCCACGTTCAGTCGCTGAATTTTATAAAGATTTTCTGGGAATGCTGCGATCCGCCGGCATCGAAGTCAAAATCTGGGGCATGCCCGTGGAAATCGCGAATCCAATCCCGTTCGACAAGGATGGCGAACATCGATCGTATGATCCAGTCGCGGTCGAAAACTTCTGGCGAATTCTTTTGTCGGTAGATGCTGTCCTGACCGAATTTAGGGCAGGATTTATCGGCAAGAGCAGCCCCGTCCACTTCTTTTGGGGTAGTTTCGATCTGGCGGTGACGAGATTTTCGGGTCGTCCAGCGCCGCCACGGCCGGGCGCTGACGCGATCACGCGCGAAGCTTACTCCCATGAGGTAAGCAGCGTCGGATTCTGGCCTGGCGGTGGCGACGTGAAAGAAGCGGCCTTCTATTCCTACATGGCCCCGGAGCCGCAAGGATTCAAAGAAGCCCGCGTCCAGCCAGGCGCTGCCTTTTATTCGAAACAAGTCAGTGAGTTCTTGCTGATGTACGACGACGTGCGGAAGGCGGAATCGCCGACCACTTCCCTGCTGGAGTTTTGCCAAGGCACCTACGAGGCTGGGGCGAAGCTCGCCAACTGGGATCGTAGTGCGCTCGAGAGATCGCCGAATTCTCTGACCGACTCAGCCAAACTTTCGTGATACTTCCGACGCCTACTCCCGATCGATGTACTGAACCCTTCTATGGCAATTTCGGCGAGAAGTCGGTCATTGCCATAAACGTAGAGTCAACTTTGTCAACGAGTTTGCCGTTAGCCTCGGACTTGTCGCGGACGCTCTTCCACTCAGGATCATCCTGAAACGACTTCCAGTTTGCCGCCGCGATTTCCCGGCTGGAGTGCTCCAGGATGTAGATGAGCGTGTTGCTCTTGTCTGGTTCATCCAGCGGCGTCCAATACGCGATGCTCTTCATTCCATGGCGGTCAAAGATCTTGACGGTATGTTCCCGGAACCGTGCCAGCAGATCAGGCAACTTTCCCGGGGCGGCGTGATACACCCTCAGTTCGTACACCGCAGTCGATGCTCCAGCATCCGCACCTTCCCGCCGGGAAGCTGCCCAAAGCGTGGCCGGAAGCATTGCAGCCGCAGGAAGCGTTTTCAGTAATGTTCGTCTTTTCACGGCACGAATTCTAGCAGACGGCGAAGCGGGAATAAGCAGGTTGATCCAACGGGAAAATAGGTACTTGGCAAATGGACAGCTTCGAACAGCGTCAGTTCGTTCTCCTCATACTGATCTTCGGCGGAGGATCCGAATGTTCATAGAATGAATTCAATCGCTCGAATATACGCCAAGCCTCCAGTTCAGATGGTGCAGACTGCATTCGCCAGCGTTTCTGATAACACTCCAGATGCAATTCGATCTTGGAAGAATCCGAAGCAATGGGATCGCCGCAGGAATCGCAGACGGCATTTCCACGGGCAACTTCGCTGCGGCTCGCGATGAAACCAGCTAGATTCTGCCGGGCAACGATATTCTCAAACGCTTCGATAGTCGCTGAAATCACTTTCGATGGCGCGCCCGTTCCTCCTGGATCGGCATCTACAAGCATGTTAATTCCCCCGATCATCTTTCCGCTTTGATCGAGTACGGGCGCTGGGTATGGGCTGAATCGACGACGGGTACCATCCGGTCGCTCCGCAATTGCCTCCTGGCCACGGGTGCTGTATCCAAGTTTGAGAGCCATAGCCATTGGGCATTCCTCATGTGGCAATGGCGTTCCATCAACTCGAAAAAGCCTCCATGTGACGCACCATCGATCAATTCCCAGCCTTGGCACACGCCCTGAGAACTCCACGGCAGCAGGATTGAAATACGTTAAGAGACCACCGGAGTCAGTGCAGTAGATTGCTACGGGCAGGAAGTCGAACACTGCGTGGAAGTTACACTCTTGTGGGCGGAAACCTTCCATTTAATTACCCGCTGATTGAGGGCCCGAAGGGGATGGTTGATCCAATTCGATTCTATCCCCGCCGTCAAGAGCGCCAGGCGATAGATGTGCTTGTCCTGGCGACTACACTCATTAGGTCGTGGACAAACTTATTCGGGCTGCGACAATTCCTGAAGACGTCTACGCATGTCCTCCCCCCTGTGTTTTCCATCCGGATTGCAGGTAGGACAGTCCGGGCTGTGAATTCTCAAAAAGCATAAGAGGCGACAGATCCAACGCCTTGAACTCAATTTCCACCTCGCATGTCCGAAGAGAAACCCCGAATGAGCCGCCCCAAGGAAGTGAGGCGATCGACTAGCCCCGACTTTCGCCGCGGATGCCCCCCATCGTCAATAGATGGGAAGTAGTCCGTTCATTGCGCGTCGATAGCGAGATATCTGTCGCAGCTGGAAAGATTTACAGCGACTCATTGCCTCGCGAGAAACGCCCTCCCTGAGTGCCCAAAGGTGCCATTTCGCGTATCCCCAGACAGGATGCTAAACTCGACGCTCCTCCCCCGAGGGTTTCCGACGTCGGTCTATGGGTTCGGCACAAACTCATCCTGCAATTGTTCGTTTCGGAGTATTCGAAGCCGATCTCGCCGCTGGCGAACTCCGCCGGAACGGGATCAAGGTGCGCCTGCAGGACCTACCCTTTCGCATGCTTACAATTCTTTTGTCCCGTCCCGGAGAAGTGGTGACGCGAGACGAATTGCGCCAGGCCCTCTGGCCTCCGAACGTCTTCGTGGATTTCGAGCAAGGCATCAGCAGCGCGGTTATGCGTCTGCGCGACGCTTTGCGAGACTCCGCAGAGAATCCAACCTTCATCGAGACGATCGAGCGCCGCGGATACCGTTGGATCGGCCCCATCCATTCGACCGAACGGGTCGTCGAAGAATCAGCCGCTTCGCAGGCACCTCAAGAAACAGCCCGAGCTTCGCAGCCAGTTCAACCTTCCAGTTCTGCCAGTTGGCGGGTGCCCATCGTTTTCGGGTTGCTCATAGTTCTGATCGTGATCCTTTGGCGGTTGTCTCCGAATTATCGGTGGTCAGCTACTGGAGGCAAGTCGAACCTTCCTTCCTTACAAACTTCGCGTACTCCAGTCAACCGGGAGGCTGAGGAGTTTTATCTCAAAGGCCGTTTTTATTGGAATAAGCGAACTCCCGAGAGTCTCAATCAAGCCCTCGATGCGTTCACGCAGTCCCTGGCCCGCGATCCCAACTATTCCGATGCTTATGTAGGAATGGCCGACTGCTACAACCTCCTCCGAGAATTTTCCGCAATGCCTCCCAATGAGGCTTATTTCCGCGCTTTCTCGGCAGCCCGAAAGGCAGTTGAACTCGACGATCGATCGGCCTCCGCCCATGCTTCATTGGCCTTTGTAACCTTTTGGGGGATGTGGGATGCGCGCGGCGCGGAAAGAGAGTTTCGCCGCGCGCTCGAACTCGACCCGAACAATGCCAAGGCGCATCACTGGTTCGCAACGTTCCTGCAGGCTGTCGGTCGTCACCCGCAGTCACTGGTAGAGATCGAGGTAGCTCGTAAACTGGATCCGCACTCTTCGGCGATTCTCGCGGACAAAGGGCAGTTGCTGGAGTCCGGTGGACGTCACGAAGAAGCGGTTCAGGTACTCACTCAACTCGAGGATGCGGAGCCCGACTTTCTGTCGCCCCATCGCTATCTCCGACTCTCGTATTTCAACCACGCCAACTATCCCGCTTACATCGCCGAATTCAAAAAGGAATCGCAATTGTTGCATGACGCGGCGTCGATGGCCCAGGCCGACGCGGCATCGAAGGGCTACGCGGAAGGCGGTGAACATGGATTACTCGAAACGCTGCTGGCGGAACAGATCAAGCTTGTCGGCCAGGGGAAAGTATCCCCGTTCGCACTCGCAGAGACCGAAGCCAAACTGGGAAACGTGGACGAGTCGCTCCAGTACCTCACCAAATGTGTCTCGTTACACGACGAAAACATGGTTTCGGTGAGTCAGAACCAAGCATTCACCCACTTGTTCGGCAATCCCGCGTTCGAAAGACTCGTCGCCATCGTAGGAGTACCACCAAGCAACTAAATTTCGGTCCGATTTCAAGCACAGAACAAGGAACCCCGAAATCACGGTTCCGACGGGATAGAACCCCGCTCGATGGTATTCCGGTAAACTCTTCCGCCCATTGTTGAACTGAGACGCCTCTTCCCCTTCAGTTCGCAGCTCGCGATTGCTGTCCAAAAATCAACAGAAAAATAATTTGCTTCTTCATGAGGGAATCAGTGCCTGAGTGTCGCTTATACGTGTGAAGGCGCAAAGAATCCGCAAAACAATCCCCAGTGCTGCGGGAACCTTGGGGCGCCGAACAAGGGCTTCGCTTGAGCACAAGCGATCCCAAATTCGATCGATTAAAAGGAGAAACACCGTGAAATTGAAGTCCATCAGCCTCCCCGTCGTCCTCGCTCTGCTTGCGTGCCTACCCGCGGCCGCTCAGACCGATTCAGACTCCAGTTCCAGCTACACATTCACCACCATCAACTTCACCGGGGACACATTCACCCAGTTGCTCGGCATCAACAACTCCAACGAAATCGCCGGATACCACGGTGTGAGCGTCAATCAGGGCTTCACCTACAACACCTCAACGAAGGCCTTCACAAGCGAAAACTATCCAAAGTCGGTTCAGACGCAGGTGATCGGGATTAGCAATTCCCCCGTCAGGACGGTTGGCTTCTACATCGACACCGCCAATAAGACGCACGGCTTCCTGGACAACAACGGAACGTTCTCCACCGTGGACTTTCCACAAAAGGCGTTCAACCAACTGCTCGGTCAGAACGATAATCAACAGGCTGTCGGATACTACAGCCCCAAGACGGATGGAAGCAGCCAGCAGCAGGCGTTCGTCTACGATGAGAACGGCGGCGTCTTCGAACTGATCATCGTCCCAAACTCCATCAACACGCAGGCCACCGGTATCAACAACTCGGGCAACATCTGCGGTTTCTACCAGGATTCTAAGAACGTGAATCATGGATGGCTGCTGGTCAACGGCACGCTTACCGTTCTGAACTACCCTGAATCGACCGGAACCCAGGCTCTCGGTCTCAATAACAAGGGCCTCGTCGTTGGTACCTACACCGACAGTGCCAACAACTCGCATGGTTTCACCTACACGACTTCCACCGCCAAGTGGGCCTCGATTGATGATCCCAGCGGCGTCGGCACGACCATCGTCAACGGCGTCAATGATTCCGGCGATCTTGTCGGCTTCTACGGAACTTCACCCATCAACTCGGGATTCATGGCGACCCCGAACTAACCACCAGCAATCGGAGAAAGCGTATGCTTCCCTTTCTTCTTAAGACTTGGTTCCTGTGGTGGGCGGTCGTGATCGTGTTGGGCCTGCGATGGCACCATGTACTCGTGAGTGATTCGCAATCGAAGGCGGTCAATACTGAGCCTCGCGACGATGAGAAAGAGTGGATGGCTTTGATGAGAGAGCTGTACACACAACAACAATAATCAACAAAACAAAAGAAGTTCTCTTCGAAATAGGAACATGGATCCTGCGGGCAGGCAGGGTCCTTTTTTATTTGCTGGAGAAGCGTTGAACGAATTGTTCGTAGCGTTCGCGTGCCTCATTCATCAGTACACCAAACTCAGCTTCGTGACGAATATTGGTGAGTAACGGATCGCGTTGAAAATAGGGGTATGGGAAAAATCCTCCCTCGATGGATCGATGGAGCATGAGGATCGCCGATGAACGGTCTCCGAGCACGGCGTAAGCTTCCGCCACTTTGTACAGACTTTCGGAATCACTCACGCCGCTCTCCAGTATCCGCTTTTCGGTTGTGTGCAGAAGGTCGAGTCCTCGAGCCCGTTGCCCGTGAATGTCGTAGCTCAGTGCCTTGCCGACGTCAGCCGGCAGCAAAGTGGGATTGATCTGGTACGCGCGATCAAACTCGCGCGCCGCTTCCTCGAAGTGACCGAGATGATATTCCCCAAAGCCCCGGTAAAACATCAGATAGACGGAATCGCTCGACGGAATACTCTGCAGAAACTTCTCGTACTCACCCAGATACAAATAGGCGTTCATCGCTGAACTATTAATCTTCACCGACGGATTGTTCTGCCTGGCGCGCTCGCTTTCCTCCACCGATACCCGCAGCATACCCCCAAACCTGTACGCATAGCCCAACTCCCAATGGGCTTCCGCGTATTCCGGATTTTCAGCCAGTAGTTTTTGCATCAGGGGAACAGCCAGTTCAACCCGGCCAGTATCCGTGAGCAAATTCGCCATGTAGACACGGACTTCGATCAGATCGGGATTAAGAGCCAGGGCCTTCTCGTATGCAGCTCGCGCTTTTGGATATTGCTCGCGCCCCCCGAACTCCAGCGAAGCGTTGGTCGTGTACGCCCGCCCGAGGTGCGCCCAGATGGGAGCGTAATTCGGATCGATCGATGCCGCTTTCTCCAAAACGGCGATCGCTCCGGGAAAGTCATTCAACGAATAAAGATCCACTCCCCGCAAGTAATACTCGTATGCCTCCGGGTTGACCGACTGCTCTGGCCGCAATTTCTGTTGTTCGGTGGGGGATAACGTAACTTGCAACCCTTTGAGGATCTGCTGCGACACTGTGTCCTGAACCGTCAACAGACGGTCGTATTTGACGTCGATCGTGTCACGCCACAAGATTTTGTCAGGCTTTACGTCGATCAACTGCGTGGTGATCCGCAGGTCGTTGCCATCCCGCAGAAAGCCTCCGGTCAACAACGTGTCTACATGCAATTCAGAGGCTGCGCGTTGAGCGTCCACTTCCTGGTTTCGATATTTATCCACCGAAGAGGACGGCCGCACCGAAAGCTCGTTCACGTATCCAAGTTTGGTAATGATGGCGTCGGCGAGCGAGAATCCGAGGAAGTCGGTTTGCGGATCGGGCCTCAAGTTGCGAAAAGGCAATACGGCCAACGATCGTGGCTTGTTCGCCGCCGGATGTCCGAACCATCGTTTGCGCAGTGCAATCGACATTGCGAGGAGAACGATGAGAAGCGGAACTCCGATGAGGATAACCTTCGATGTCCGGCCCTTGCTGGAGCGAGAAGACTTCGAATCGATTGATGGCTTACGCCGCTCTATAAAACCGGCGCTGCGGGGAAGGCCGGTCGCTGCGATCGAAATTGGAGTCGCCGGGGCACTTACTTTCAATTTCGATTTAAATTCCAGGTCTTTGCGAAATTCGCGTAGCGCGCCGAGCATCTCCGCCGCGGAGGGATATCGCTCTCGCCGATCCTTACGCATTGTCCGTACGACGAAGGCTTCAAACACTGTTGGTACGTCAGGTGCGACGATCGACAGTGGAACTGGTTCACCTTTGAGAATCTCCGCAATGACATCGCTGGCGGTTTCCCCAGGAAAAGCTGGTTGCCCCGTCGCCATCTGGTACATCACAGCTCCCAAGCTGAACAGATCGCTGCGACCGTCGACTATACGGCCGCGTGCCTGCTCCGGAGACATATACCGAACGGTTCCGATAACCTTTCCCGTTTGGCTTGCGGAGAGCAAGGTGCTCACGAAGTTCGGCGTGCCAGCCTCATTGCTCAGGGTTGCGATACCGAAATCCAGCAGTTTTACAATGCCGTCATCCCGCACGATCAGGTTCGCAGGCTTAATATCGCGATGCACAATACCACTCGCGTGAGCGGCAGCGAGCGCGCTGCAGGCCTGAATGCTGATGTCGGCAACCTCGGAGATCGGCAACTTGCCCTTCTTGATCTTCTGCTCGAGCGTTTCTCCTTCAACGTATTCGGTTGCGATGTAATGCTTCCCATCGACTTGTCCAAACTCATAAACGGTCAGGATATTGGGGTGATTTAAGGCGGACGCCGCGTACGCTTCTTGCTCGAAGCGCCGCAGTGCGCGCTCATCGTTGGTAAGTTCCGGCGCCAGAAACTTGAGCGCTACGTTCCTCCGCAATTGCAAATCACGGGCAAGATATACCTGTCCCATGCCGCCAGCGCCCACCGCGGACACAACTTCATAATGTCCAAAATGAGCGCCCGGCGAAAGCAGAGAGGCCCGTTCGACTACTTGTCGGGCGGCTTGGGCGATCGGCTTTTCCAGAAAATCAATCGGTTGGTCCGACGACGCGAGGAGCGATTCTAGTTCGCTTCGCAGGGCCTCGTCCCCGGCGCAATGCTGTTCCAAAAAGGTCCTGCGCGCCGCTGGATCTAACTCGATTGCTTCGTAGAACAGGCTTTCCAGACGCTTCCAGCGATCGGAAGAAGGAGGCATGGCTTACGATGGACCTCGAATCAGTTCGCGATGCAAAAACGCCTTCGCCAGTTTGAGCTCGCGGTGAACCGTGGCAGGAGAAATCTTCAGCGCGGCAGCGGTCTCGTCATACGTAAGGCCGCCGAAGCACAACATCTCAATGATCTCGCTCTTTCGCGGATCATGTTCGCCGAGCCGCTGCAACGCCAGATCCAGCTCGATAATGCCCGCGCCCGTTTGGGGCCCGATCATGACGGCTTCATCGAACTCCACCTTTTCGGCACCGCCGCCGCGCTTGTCACGCTGCTGGCTCCTGGCGTGATCCACAAGAATCCTTCGAAGAGTTCGAGCAGCGATGGCGAAGAAATGAACACGATCGTCCCAATTCACGTCCGCACTCACAAGGCGTAAATAGGCTTCGTTGACCAGAGCAGTGGCGCGCAATGTGTGATCGGGCCTCTCAGCGCGCAGGCAACTCGCAGCCAAGCGGTGAAGTTGATCGTAAACGACTGGCATCAACTCATCGAGCGCACGCTTGTCGCCGGCGCTCCACTGCCGGAGCAAACGTGTAACCGATTCTGGCTCGGCTGGCATACCTGTGCCCTCTCAAGTCGCCGCAAAGCCTCCGCAATGGCGAGGCGGTTGGTGAGTTCAATGCAAACTGGGGAGAGAAGCTGGAGGCGGGCCGGAAAACGCCACCCGACCTTCCATTCTTCCGATTTTATATCAGATCAAGTTTCACCTTTGATGAACCATTTTCGATTTGGCTCACGGGGCTGCAATCGGAGCCGATTTGTTCATCCGGAGGATCGATTTTTTTCTGCATGATCCTAGCAATGAGGTTCAGGTATAATCCGCGCCACTCTAGACGGGACGATTTCCTCTGATAAATCCCGATCAAACATAGAGAATCGAAAAGGCGCAAACGGGTGCGGGAGAAGAATTCTGTGATGTGATTTCTTCGAACGTGTTTTCGCCCGGCGTTGCCTTCTCCCTGGGAGGCTATGTCGATGTCGCGAATCCATCAGCAAGTGAGCAGCAGCGGGCAGCACGAGTGGTGGTACCAAGTTGCCAGTCGATCAGCGCGCGCAGTCGCTAGCGGGATCTGCATCTTCACACTATTCGCGTTCCTGTCTCAATCGGCATCGGCGCAAGCAACCAGCCAACTTAATGGCAGTGTCACGGATTCCTCCGGTGCAGCAGTCGCCGGCGCACAGATTACGTTGACCGAGCCCGCAACAGGTTTGAAGCGCACGGCCACCAGCAACGCTTCCGGTCTGTACCAATTTCTGGACGTGCCGCCGGGTGAATATCGGTTGCAGGCTTCGGCAAAAGGTTTCGCGCCCTTTCTGGCCGAGAAGGTCACACTGGCTGTGAAACTTCCCTCTACTGTACCCATCCGTTTGCAAGTAGCAGGTGTCGCACAATCGGTGACCGTCGAAGGCGAGGCTCCGCTCATCAATCGCACTGACGCTTCCCTTGGTAACGTTGTTGAGCAAAATCAAATCGCGGAGTTGCCCATCGCTGCCCGCAACGTGGTTCAGTTGCTGAGCCTGCAACCAGGAGTGACATATTTAGGCAATGAGGTAAATCAGGATACGGACACACGGAGCGGCGCAGTCAACGGCGTGCGTAGCGACCAGTCCAACGTCACTCTCGATGGCATTGGCGTTAACGACCAGAACAACGGCTACGCGTTTACGAGCGTACTGAATGTCCCCCCAGACTCGGTTGAAGAATTCCGAGTTACTACGGCCAACTCCAATGCCGACTCAGGTTATTCCAGCGGCGCTCAGGTTGCCCTGGTAACTAAGAGCGGCACGAACGCTTTTCACGGAACCGTCTACGAGTACAACCGCAACACTGTCTTCAGCGCCAACGATCCATTCCTGAAAGAGTCTCAGTTGAGTAATGGAGAGCCGAACAAAGCGCCCAAACTCGCTTATAACGTCTTCGGAGCCGCGGTCGGAGGCCCCATCTGGAAGAATCGCCTGTTCTTCTTCGCCAACTATGAAGGACGGCGCGATGCCCAAGGAACAAGCATTCTACGCAATGTGCCAAGTGCCACCCTGCGAGCGGGCGATCTCGTGTACCTGTGCCAACGCAACTCCGACGGCAGCTTGGACACTACTACATGCCCTGGCGGCACAGTGAATGGCGTAGCCGGGGTGCAACCCGGTTACTATGCCCTTGGCCCCAGCCAAATCACGGCAATGGATCCCCTGGGAATCGGACCCAGCGCTGCGGTGCAAAGCATCCTCCAACAATATCCAGGCTCGAACGAGAACGCAGGAGACGGTTCCAACACGCTCGGTTACCGCTTCTCGTCTAATGCGGATTCTCCTTGGAACACATACCTGACGCGGTTCGACTACCACATCACATCCAACGGCTCCGAAACACTTTTTGTGCGCGGACAAACGCAAAACATCAAACAGCCAGGGTTGCAGCAGTTCCCCGGTCAATCTGCGTCGACGACGCACCTGGATGACAGCAAAGGGATAACTATCGGACTCACCTCCCTTCTCACTCCCAAGCTCATCAATGATTTCCGTTGGGGCTTCGTTCGCCAAGGAGTAAAGGATGGAGGCTCATCTCAATATCCCGGGGTTTTTCTGAATGGCCTCAGCGACCTTGTTCCTTTCGGTCGATCGACAACTCGCTTTGTACCCGTCCATCAGTTCACCGACACTTTGAACTGGACTCGAAAGAATCACACGTTCGAGTTTGGCGGAGATTTCTTCCTGATACGTAACAACAGTACGAGTTACGCGAACTCATTTTCCGACGTTCAGACTAATGCCGTTTATCTCAACACTGGAGCTATCGCAAATACTCCCAGTCCGCTGGATCCCGCCAACAATGGCTATCCCGCTGTGGATAGCAATTTTGGTCCGAACTACGACAGTGCAGCCACAATTCTCCTGGGAATTTTCCCTGAAGGAGACGGCATCTACAACTTCTCACGCAGCGGCACAGCCCTGGCTCAGGGAACACCAATCAACCGTCGCTACGCAATCAACGACTACGAGTTCTATGGCCAGGATACCTGGCGTATGAACTCTCGTTTGACCCTCACATATGGCTTGCGCTGGGTACTCGAAGCTCCACCGTATGAAACCAACGGGCTGCAGGTTGCCCCTTGCGTCGAAGCTTCTACTGGCGGATGTACGAATCAAAACGTCACCGACTGGTTCAATCACACTGCCCAATTGGCTTCGCAAGGTTTATCAGCCAACAGCGCGGGTGAGATCGCGTTCGTCCTTGGTGGCCCCAAGAATCATGGCCCAGGCCTTTGGAACTGGGATCACAAGGATCTATCACCCCGAATCGCCGTGGCTTGGGCACCAGATACTGGCGACGGATGGGTCTCAAAGATTCTCGGGAAGAAAGATCAATTCGCGGTCCGCGGCGGCTACAGCATCACCTACGACCACTTTGGTATTCCGATCGTGAACAGCTTCGATCAGCATGGGTCTTTCGGACTCTCTACGGACCTCGGAAATCCCGCGGGCATCGTAACCGTGGCTGGAGCGCCTCGCTTCACGTGCCTGATACCGGGGAGCGCAGGCCAGTCGTGCTTGCCGACGCCCTGCGCGTCTCTGAGCGGCCCCACTTGTCTGTTCGGCCCCACACCTTCGGGAACCTTTCCTGTTTCACCCAGCAATACCGCATTTGCCATTAACTGGGGGCTTGACCAAACTCTGAAGACGCCTTATTCCCATGTCTTCAACTTCTCGCTCTCGCGCCAGTTCACCTCGCACTCGTCGCTGCAGATAGCATATGTGGGTAGCGTTGGGCGTCGACTTCCGATGCAGGTCGATTTGGCGATGCCTGCGAATCTGACGGACCCGTCGAGCAAAACCACATATTTCCAGGCAGCTACCCTGCTCTCGAAGGCGGCCGCGAACAATACCGACGTCAATCAGATCCAGCCGATACCTTTTTTCCAAAACATTTTCCCGGCCTGGAATACTGTCACGTCGACACAACAGACTGGTTGTGCAGCCGGAAGTTATCCTGCAAAACCGACAGCGACACAAGCTATCTATGAACTTTGGACTTGTTACCCGCATAACGAAACCTTCTCTTTGTTCCTAATGGATCTCCCTGGCTCCATAACTGGAATGAACACTCCAAACAGTAAGAACGGCCCCTACAGTTTCTTTCATGACCAGTTCAGTTCGCTCTATGCGTGGCGCAACATCGGTACATCCGATTACAACGCCCTGCAGGTGACGTATAACGCGCGCTTCGGATCAAATCTGCAGGGACAATTTAACTACACATTTTCGAAATCACTCGACGAAGCATCCGCAGCCGAGCGAATCGGGCCCTACGAAGGAACAGGCGGAACGGGCAACGATCTAAATGGGGGCGGTATCGTGATCAATGCGTGGGACCCCCTGGCTTTGCGCGGCCTCTCGGACTTCAACGCCTTTCACCAAATGAACGCAAACTTGGTCTATCTTCTGCCGTTCGGTAAAGGCCAGAGATTCGCAGGCAGCCCTGGCCCGTTGCTCAACGCCTTGATCGGGGGGTGGCACGTCTCCGGTGTCTTTCGTTGGACAACCGGTCTTCCCATCACGGTTGACAATGGTTTTACGTGGTCGACGGACTGGAACATCGAAGGCGATGCTATGCCCAACGGCCCGGCCCCGGTAGCTTCCAATCCCAAGAACGCTATTGTCAATGGCGTGGGTATCGGCCCGGACATCTTTGCGAACCCAACGGCTGCGGAGGCGGCTTTCCGCCCCGAATGGCCGGGCGAATCTGGCGTGCGCAACAACGTCATTGGCGACGGTATGTTTAACATCGATACCGGCGTCAGTAAGGATTTCTCTCTCGGAGAGCAGCGGCGACTGGAGTTCAGTTGGCAGGCTTTCAATGCGACCAACTCGGTACGCTACGACGTACGCGCCGCTCAGCCTTCTCTCTCTGACGATCCAACGCAGTTCGGTAAGTACACCTCTACGTTGACGACACCACGGTTTATGCAATTTGCGCTGCGTTTCGCATTCTGAAGGGGCGGAAATACACGGTTGGAGAATAGGGCGCGATTGAGCATTCACAATTCGCCCGCGTCAGGAATCAGTGTTCAAGGCTTGGCTACAGGGACAGTATCCCGATACTGTGCCCAATGCTGTGCTAGTTCGCGCACGACGGCGCTGCCGATCACATACGCAGTCTCGATCGCTTGTGAATAGGCAGCGTAGTTGCCGGTCGCTTCACTCTTGAGAAGATCCGCGGCTGACTTCCCTTTCGGAGGAGTAGTAAAGTCACTGCCAGTTCTGAGATCGAGCGCACGCGCCAAATCGACTCGTCCCGCATGGGCAAGGAAAGTAAGCGCCTGTAGATAGGCTGAGTCTTCCTCGGCCGACGTCGTGAATATTCCGTATCCCTTTGTCCAATAGGGTACCCATTTCCTCGCCCAATCGGTCATCTGGGTGCCGATCCAGAATCGATCTGCCGTCAGCGTGTCGCCCTTCAGCACGAACGGCGGTCGCTGCGCGTTCGGCATTTCTGAATACTCAGCGCGCGCTGCCTTTAACTTGTCATCGTCGGGTAAAGCGATCTTGCGCGTCAGTTCATAGGCCCAGGTCGCGAGACCGTCGTTCAAGTCGTATACCAAAATGCCATTGTCAGATATTGCCGGAGGAGCTGGCTGCGCAAACGGCATCGCCCGATCGTAAGCCACGATGCCTGTCGCCCATTCAGCAGGAATCTCCCGACCATCAATCTCGTAGGCTAGATCGCCGTCAACGATATGATTCGCCCACACCGCCGATCCAACGGACGCGCGTTCGGGATCAATACCCCCAATGCCTGCCAGAATCCAGTACGCCTTACGAAGATCGAATCGGGGATCCAAGCCGAGAGCCATGATCGAAGCAGCTGTCGAAGACTTGCCGGCACCGGTCAAGATGGCAAGAACCTGGTCCTTGGCGTTATAACGCAACGACCGGTAGCCCTGCGGAAACGGTAAAGTCTCACTCAGCGGATAGCGCTCGATCCAGTTCTGGATCTCGCCCGGCTCGTCGCCGGTGTCGTTTCCCACTTCGAAGGTGGTCACGACCACAACCCGAACCTCCAACGGCTGCGGAGCCGCAGCGATCATCGCCGGTGATCCCAGCACGCCGATACCGACTAGTGCAGCACACAGTTGCAGTCGCCAGCCCATCTTGAAATCCCCCGCGGGATTGACCACTTCGCTTGATTCGGACACAAGTACGACTCCCTCAGACGAAGGCCGTTGCGTAAATATACATGGATCCCGCTTGGGGCTTGAGGGCTACTCGACCGCGCTAGGCGTCAGCGCTTCCGGTCGAGTTTTCTTGCGACAGCACGAGCAATCGTCGCGGGATGCGTCACCAAGATGGCGATCCGTCCCATGAGGCTTTGGGGCTCATAGAAAATACCGAGCTGTCTCAGAACAGTCCCGCGGTCGTAGTAAATTCTCTCGCCCGCCAGACGGTCGGCGGCGTCGAAGGTGTAGACGCCGCAGAGCGGAAACTCAACTCGCCGCCCGGTCGCCGGAAGGCCGCGCCAAGCGCCGAGGTGGGTGCCCCGAATCATGACTTCAACAAGGATGGAATCATCCGTTACATGCTGGCGCTGCACCGCGATTTCCAAATCGGGTAGCGCGTTCATCAGCTGTTCGTAAAACTGCCGTACTCCGTCCGGGCCGCGATAATGCTCGCCCCACGGTTCGTCGTCGTACTGTGCGGTGTCACCGAACGTGCGAAGAACGCCCTTGAGATCGTGCGCGTTCTCCAGCCGGATGTGCTCCGCGACAATTGCAATCCGAGCGGATCTTCTGTCGTGGGGGATAGCTTCGCTGCTCACATTCAGGGTCGGCATGGTCGATTTCTCACCAGCAGTCACAGATACTAGCATTGGCCGATGTTCTCGAAAGTATTTGTGCTGAGAGCAACAATTGGTCTATGGCTGATGGGCGGTCGTGGCAATCAGCAATAATCTTTCGATCCCCCTTTTCGCGCTACCCGATTTCTGCTGCGAGCTTCCATCAAATTTGAGATCCAGTTGCGCTGCGTGGATCATGGAAAGCCTCCGCATCCCGCCACTCCGCTCTACCACGAGCGCACTGTGCGATGGACGACTCTGTCGCTGCGCGATTCCCTGAATGGTGATGGCTTGGCCTTTTCCAAGCAGTGTCGCCTGACCAGTTCTTCCATCGGAGTCCAGCGAGACGGAATACTTGCCAGGAGGCAGACTCCGGCCGTGGCACTGCACCGTATAGGGTAATGTGAACTTTCCCTCGTAGTGAGTCTTCGAGGCCGGAGTTGATTCGGCCGGCGTATCGAAGTGATCAGGATCGATTTCGAATTGAGCGTAAGCCTTGCCACCGACCATCATGGTCATAATCATCAGTCCGATAATGTATGTTGCAATTCGTGTCATCTGCATATTCCCTCCTCGTCATCGCACTGGCACGCTCCCACCGCCAAGTCTGTGGCGACAAGCAGCCAAGGCCCGCCCATTGACCGAAACTCATATCAATGGCGTCTATTGGGGATATCGAAAACGAAAGGAAAAACACGACAACAAGGAGAGGAAATCTAGGGTTTGAAGGAGCAACGCTAAGGCTTTGGTTCGAGAGCGGCCAACTGAACTGCATTGCGCGCTTCGGGATGATCTGCCCCCAAGCATCTTTGAAGATTCTCCGCCGCCAAAGCAGCCTCGTTTCGAGCCTGCTCATGCTTTCCCTGAGCCTCAAGTGATCGTGCGACTGACAAGTGCGCATAACCTAAAATGCTCGAAAAAGAATTCGGCGGCGCTTTCGATTGCACCAAGGCCAGCGCGCGATTCGCGTCCGTACCTGCCGATTCCACGTTTCCTGACGCGAGTTCAATCGCCGAACGATTCATCAGGTAGCCGGGAAAGGCAAACGCTCCTTCGCCCCCCGTCTTCACCGCGGCTTCTCCAATAGAGACCGCCTGATTGGCAAACTGGAGTGCCAGAGCTAGATCGCCTTGCCCAAATGCAATTCTCGACCGGTCGGATGCCAGGCTCGCAAAAGCGTAGTGGGTGGGTGGAAGGTGCTTGCGCATTTGCGGCTCAACCTCGGACAGGAGCTGCGAAGCATCCGCAAACCGACGTTGACTGATCGCAATCCGCGCTCGTTCCAGTAGCGACTGGCTGGTCACCAGCGGATTGTGCTCTTTTTGTGCTTCCTCATACGAGCGTTGCGCATAATCGTTGGCTTCATCGAGGCGATTGAGTTTGCGCAGTATCTTTGCGTAGTTGTTCAGAACCATTGCGTTGGACTCTCCGCCAGAACCGCCATTCCTGACAAGATCTAAGACCCGCCGTTCCGTTGCTTCAGCCTCTAGCGTCCGCCCGATCTGATCCAATTCCAATGCCCAGTTGCCGAAGAGATGAATACCAGTCTCAGTTTCTTCCCACCCCAGGGAGGACAACAAAGAGGCCGCATGCTGAAACTCCGACAGAGATTCGGAGTTCCGCCCCGCGTCGCTGTAGGCGCCCGCCAGGTCGAGTGAAGTGCTCATTTTTAGAAGGTCTGTGGCAACGGGTGATTGATTTACAATGCGCTGCGCTGTTTGCATGCGCGCAACTCCTTCTTTTGCGCGGCCAGCTTGCCGTGCCACCTCGCTTCCAATCCGCAAGCACGCCACGCGATCGACGGCATATCGTGGATCGTCCGGCAATTCTCGAAGGCCTTCCTGGAACAATGACTCGGCGCGCGCCAAGTCCTCATCTTGAGACAAGCAATCCGCCAGAGCGCAGGATGCTCGAGCGCGAATCGAAACGTCGGACAGCCCACGGGTTGCCTGATAGGCTTTCTCGACGAGTACTCGTCCTTGGGCTGTCTGGTCCTCGGACGAATAGTTTTCACCGATCCACATTAAGAGATCGGCTCGTCGTAAGGCATCGGCCGAGTGGCGCTTATCGATGACTTCGGCTGCTCGAGCCAGTAGATCACTAATGGAAATAGCCTTCCCCGGGGCCGCATCCGAAAGCAGGAAATTCAGCAATTCGTCATGCTCTTGGCTCCGTTTGAGTTGCTGGAAGGCAAAGTCTCTTTGATTGCGCGCGGTTCGAGCCTGGATCAGCGTCCCCACGAGACCTGCGAATATGGCGAGAACAGTAAGCGTGGCGAGTGCAACGACCGCCCGATTGCGTCGCACAAACTTTGTCGCGCGGTAAGCTAGGGTATCGGGACGAGCGCTAATCGGTTCGTGCCGCATGTACCGCCGCAAGTCATCAGCCATCGCGGTAACGGAGGCGTAGCGTTCGTGCGGATCTTTCTTCAGCGCCTTCGCCATGATGGTGTCGAGGTCACCGCGCAACAGCCGGCTCAATCTATCGGGAGTCGTGGTCCGCCGAGCTGCATTCGTAGTCGTCTCTTCACTGTCGCTCCCCACCGATACGACTTCGGATGGACGAGTCGGCTCCTTGTCCACAATCGCTCTGACCAGATCAGCTGGCGAGCGCAGACCGCTTCCAGCCGGATGTTGCCCGGTTAGCAGCACATAAAGCAATACTCCGAGCGAATACACATCGGTCGCAGTTGTAACGAGCGCTCCCGTGATCTGTTCGGGCGAAGCATACTCGGGCGTCATCGCGCGGCCGCCCTCAACCGTAAGAAGAGTCGCCGAGCCATCCTCGCCTTCGCCTTCCAGCAGCTTGGCGATTCCGAAATCCAGCAGCTTTACCTGCCCGTCTTTGCTCACCAGCACATTCGATGGCTTGAGGTCGCGGTGCACAATCAGGTTTGCGTGCGCATGCGCCACCGCCTCGAGTACTTCAAGGAATAGCTTCAGCCTTGCCTCGACATCGAGCCTGTGTTCGTCGCAGTAACGATCAAGGCTCTCGCCCTCGACATGCTCGAGAACAAGATACGGCTGGCCCGCAGCCGACACTCCGGCATCGATCAGTTCAGCAATATGTGGATGAGCCAGCCGTCCGAGAATGCTGCCCTCGCGCTTGAACCGCGCTTCGGAGCCCTTTCCCATGTGCGCAAAGTGAATGAACTTTACGGCGACTTTTCGCTTGAAACGTCCATCGTTCCGCTCGGCCAGCCACACGCTTCCCATTCCACCCTGTCCGATTTGGGAGATCAGCGTGTAGGGTCCAAGGGTCTGGCCCTCGAGTCCTGCGGAGCGTGGCAGTTCCAATGGTGCTTTCTCCAGGAAGCCTTCCTCTATCAATACTCGATGTTCGGCGAGGAGTTCGTTCAACCGAGCAGCCAATTCCGGATCTTTTTCTTCCAGCGAGCGCAGCCACACGGCGCGCTCATCCTCGGACATTGCGAGGGCCTGATCTAGGTGGGGACTGATTTCTCGCCAGTCGTCTGGGCTCAGTGTGGGCATAAAGTCCTATAGAGATAAATCCGTGCTGATTTTCCGATGCAGATAGATGCGCGCCTTCTCCCAGTTCCGCTGGACGGTACGCTCTGACACATTTCGCATGGTGGCGATTTCTCCAAACGAAAATCCGCAAAAGAATTTCAAGTCAACCACCTCGGCCAGAGCGGGCTCAACTTTGGCTAGTTCGTCCAAAACTTCGCCGATTCGCGTCAGCTCCTTATGATCAGCCGCGTTCTCCATGGCATTGGTATCCAGCGAAGTCAACTCAAACAGACCGCCCCGTTTCTGAGCGTGCCGCTCCCGAGCGTGATCGATGATGAGCCCTCGCATTACCCGCGCGGCATAGCCCATGAACCGCGCCTGGTCAGGAAATGACGGCCCCTCGCGCGCTGCCATGTCGAGGTAGGCCTCGTGCAAGAGGGTGGTCGCGCTAAGGCTGACCGCAGCACCCGGGCGCGCCAGTTCTCGCCGGGCAAGTTTTCGCAATTCGCCGTAAAGGGCGCTAAACAAAGAGTCAGCGGCCGCCGCGTCGCCTCGCTCCGCCGCGCCGATGAGCCACGGAATTGTGGGTGGCGACGTCATTCGCAATTGGGCGAAAGCCTCGCCGATTTTGAGCGATTAGTCAAGACGGGCGCGCGACCAGGAAGGGCCTCTCAAAGGCGGCCACCAGGGTTCGATCGGGTCCCATCGTCGAATCAAAGGCCCTACCCTTTGAAAACTTTCCCATTCCATGAAAAGATCACATCTTCGTCCGAATGAGCCCCTTCATCCCCAGCCCCAATTGTCGGAAGTTTTATTCTCGTCTCAGCCCGAGCCAGTTTTCTGTGCGAGATGCTCGGATATGGCCTCGAGCCTTGCTGGCCGCCGTATTAGCGATTCTCTTTTCAACCGGCACGTGGGCCCAGCAAACAGATTCCTCCAAGCCCGCCGTTGTGCAGCCGGGCGCACCCGGAACGCCGACCAAGAAACTACCCTCCTCGACGAGAGCAAGCCTGCCGCCACGCTCCCCTGCCGAGGTGGAGTTCATGCAGGGTATGATCTTTCATCACTCGCAAGCGGTGGAAATGACCGCGTTGATCCCTTCGCATACGCAAAACAAAAACCTGCGTACCTTAGGCGCGCGAATCAGCAACTCCCAGTCGGACGAAATAAAGTTTATGAAGCGCTGGCTCGCGGCGCGAGGAGAATCCATTCCGAGCACCATGCCCGATATGCCGGGAATGGATATGTCGAACGACAAGATGCCTCTGATGCCGGGAATGCTCACGCCCGAACAGATGGACGCATTACGCAAGGCAAAAGGCAGCGAGTTCGACCGCTTATTCCTGCTTGGCATGATTCAGCACCATAACGGCGCCTTAACTATGGTGAAGGACTTATTCAACACAGCCGGTGCCGGGCAGGACGCCGAGATTTTCAACTTCGCAACCGATGCAGACAATACGCAACGGGCCGAGATTCACATCATGGAAACCATGTTAGAGAAAACACAGACCGAGGAGAAACGATGAACCGAATGCCCAGTCTTGCCCTGTCTATAACGGCAGGCGCGCTTTTTGCGTGTCTCAACGTGAACGGCGCATATGCGCAAGCAGCGCAGCCCGCGACTCCTCCACAGGAGCAGGCGAAGCCGGAGACTCAGCCGGCCGGTAAAGATGGCAAGAGCCCCGAAGCGGAAGAGAACCCTTTCGCTCCTGAACCGGCGCCCACATTGCCTCCGGGCATGACCGGTTCGGACGTAAACGACCCTCGCTTCAAGCTCGGCGCTGGCTTGTATGACGCCGGCGAAGCGTCGATGGGCATGAAGCACCTCGAGCTGTTCAAGAAACCCGATGCCTTTCAACTCGGCTCCGCGGATGCCGACGATCCCCGAGTGCAGAAAACCATCGCTCAACTGGGCGTGGGCGGTAACCGGAAGATTCCAAAACCGATCCAGCTGGTGATTGCCCAACTGGCCTTCGCCAACTCCGACCTCGCATTCGAAGGTAGTCATCTGTTCCAGGGAAATTTCTACGGCGTGAATATCTACGACATTTCCAAACCCGGGAACATGAAACTTCTGACCTCAATGGTATGTCCGGGCGGACAGGGCGATGTGTCCGTTTATAAGAACCTGCTCTTCATGTCGGTCGAAATGCCGAATGGAAGGCTGGATTGCGGCGCAGAAGGATTTCCGCCGGACCCTGCTCCCGCCGAAGATGACAAAGCTAAGGATAAAGACGCCGCCAAGGACGCCGACAAAGCTGCCGATGCCGATAAAAATAAAGCTGTGGCTGGCGACAACAAAGACAAGAAAGACGAGCCGCAGCAGAGAAAGCGGCACCTGCCCTCGGCGCAAAAAGATCGCTTCCGTGGGGTACGGATTTTTGACATATCCGACATCAATAACCCAAAACAGGTTGCTGCAGTGCAGACGTGCCGCGGTTCCCACACGCACACGCTGGTCATCGATCCCAACGATAAGGACAACGCTTACATCTACGTCTCGGGGACGTCGTTTGTTCGCCAATCCGAGGAGCTTGCCGGTTGTTCCGACGAAAAGCCCGATAAAGATCCGAACACGGCGCTATTCCGTATAGACGTAATTAAAGTTCCGCTCGCGGCGCCGCAGGACGCAAAGATCGTTTCAAATCCTCGCGTATTTATCGATCCGCGGACTGGGGCAATCAATGGCCTTAACAATGGTGGGACTCACGGAAAGAAGGGTGCTGAGAAACCAGTCGACACGAATCAATGCCACGACATCACCGTCTACTCGGCAATAGGACTGGCCGCGGGAGCCTGCTCCGGCAACGGAATTTTGCTCGACATCAAGGACCCCATCCATCCAAAGCGCGTCGACGCCGTGAATGATCCAAACTATTCCTACTGGCATTCAGCTTCCTTCTCGAACGATGGGAGCAAAGTCGTCTTCACCGATGAGTGGGGCGGAGGCCTTGGCGCACGCTGCCGGCCGAACGATCCGAACAAGTGGGGCGCAGACGCGATCTTCCGCCTCAAAGACGACAAGCTGATCTTTGCAAACTATTACAAATTGCCGGCTGCGCAGGGCGATACCGAAAACTGCGTCGCTCACAACGGCTCTCTCGTTCCAGTTCCCGGGCGTGATATCGAAGTACAGTCCTGGTATCAGGGCGGAATCTCCGTCATGGATTTCACCGACCCTGCGAAGCCTTTTGAGATTGCGTACTTTGATCGTGGGCCCATCGATCCGAAAGTCCTGATTCTGGGTGGCTTCTGGTCTGCCTACTGGTACAACGGCTACATCTACGGTTCGGAAATCGCTCGCGGCCTGGACGTTTTCGAACTCACGCCTAGCAAGTTCCTTACCCAGAATGAAATCGATGCCGCGAAGACGGTGCAGCTCGCTGAGTTGAATGTGCAGGACCAGCCGAAAATCGAGTGGCCCTCGAACCTTGTCGTGGCGAAAGCATATCTCGACCAATTGTCTCGTTCGCAAGCTCTATCAGCTCACCAAATCGCTGATCTACAAAAATCGATCGAGGCAGCCGAAGCTTCGCACATGAACAGCAAGAGTCTTTCAAAACTGAAGAAGAAGGCTCCTTCGCTGCAAAAGAGCGCAAGCGCTGCTAAGGACCCAGCTGACGCAAAACGGCTGCAGTCTTTGGCAAATGTTCTCGAACATCTGTCTCCAACAGCTTAATCAGAAGGAGCATCAGAGCTGGAGATCGGGATCCAGTTGACCGCTGGGTCCCGAAGGAATTTTTCCATGAGCGAAGATTCGAAGAAGGAAATAGTTTCGCGGCGTGGATTTCTGGGAATGGGATCGGCTGCTCTTGCAGCAGCGGGAATGCTCCCGGCGGCCGACGCCTTGGCACAAGAACAAAAGCCGTATCCGACTAAAGGCGATCGAAGCGCCAGTGCGCCTGGACCGGGCAATGCTCCGCTCGATGCCCAGAACCCGGATTCTTTTCTGCCGCCGTCCACCGACGCCGGCGGCGTTCAGACCTTCAAGTATCCTTTCGCACTTTCCCACAAACGCATGCAAGAGGGCGGATGGTCGCGCGAGGTGACCGTACGAGAATTAGCCGTTTCAAAATCGATGGCTGGTGTTGACATGCGATTGACCGCTGGGGGCATTCGCGAGCTGCACTGGCACACCGCCGCCGAGTGGGCCATCATGCTCTACGGAAATGCTCGCATCACCGGTCTCGATGCCGATGGCAAAAGTTTCGTCACTGACATCACAGAGGGCGATCTCTGGTACTTTCCCACTGGGATTCCCCACTCCATTCAAGGCTTGAATCCCGACGGCTGTGAATTTTTACTTGTCTTCGACGACGGCAACTTCTCCGAGTACGAGACCGTCTTGCTCACCGACTGGATGGCTCATACGCCTCACGACGTACTGGCGAAAAACTTCGGAGTGAATCCCAAGGTTCTCGAAAAACTGCCGAAGCGCGAGAAGTTTATCTTCCAAGCGGCAGTTCCGGGCCCACTCGATGCAGACTTGAAATCATCGGCTGGAGCACTCGGTTTATCCCCCACTGATTTTGCATTTCGCAAAGCGCAGCAAACGATCACGAAGCGAACTGCTGGAGGCGAGGTGCGCATCGTTGATTCCAGCAAATTCAAAATCTCCACGACCATCGCAGCCGCAATCGTCACCGTTCATCCAGGAGGAATTCGCGAACTGCACTGGCACCCCAACGCGGACGAATGGCAGTACTACATGAGCGGTGCCGGCAGAATGACCGTCTTTGCTACCGGAGGCCGCGCTCGCACCATGGACTTTCAAGCCGGAGACGTCGGCTATGTTCAGAAAACTCTGCCTCACTACGTGGAGAATACCGGCAGTACAGATCTCAAGTTTCTGGAAATGTTTAAGAGCAGTTTCTATCAGGACCTCGCACTCTCGGAATGGCTCATCCACACGCCACCCGAACTCGTGATGGCCCATCTTGGTATCGACAAGGCTACGCTTGATGCGCTGCCTAAAGATGAAGTCGTGGTAATGCCGAAATAGCGCAGCGCCGCCTCCGCTGACGCCTTTCAATTCGTATAAACTGCGTTTTGAGCCCGTCCTGCCACAAATTGCGGGAGTGTCTCCAGGAGAAAGCGGTTGAACGCAAGCAAAGATGCTCTTTGGTACAAGGACGCGATCATCTATCAGGTTCATGTCCGCACTTTTCAGGACAGCAATGGAGATGGAATTGGCGACTTCCTGGGCCTTGAACAAAAGCTCGATTATTTGCAGGAACTGGGTATCAACGCAATCTGGCTGATGCCGTTCTTCCCTTCGCCCCTGCGCGATGATGGCTACGACATTTCTGATTATGACTCGGTCCATCCGAGCTATGGGACCCTCGACGATTTTCGCAAGGTGCTGAACTCAGCTCATAAGCGTGGCATCCGAGTCATTATCGAGATGGTCTTAAACCACACCTCCGATCAGCATCCGTGGTTTCAAGAAGCACGCAGTTCCCAGAACAATCCTCGCCGCGATTGGTACGTCTGGAGCGATACCGACATCCGCTACAGGGACACCCGCATCATCTTTCTCGACACAGAAAAATCTAATTGGGCCTGGGACCCGGACTCGAGATCTTTTTACTGGCATCGCTTCTTCAGCCACCAACCCGATCTCAATTGGGACAACCCTGCGGTTCGAGAGCAGATGTGGAACGTGATGAAGTTTTGGCTGGAAATGGGTGTGGATGGCTTCCGGCTTGACGCGGTGCCTTATCTCGTAGAGCGAGAAGGCACAAACTGCGAGAATTTGCCGGAAACGCACCTCATCATTAAAGACTTGAGGCGAAGACTAGATCAACATTTCCCCGGTCGCGTGTTGTTGGCGGAAGCCAACCAGTGGCCTGCGGATCTCCGCCCGTATTTCGGGGACAGCGACGAATTTCACATGGCGTTCCACTTTCCGCTGATGCCTCGAATGTTTATGGGGCTTAAGCTTGAGGATCGCAAGCCCATCACTGAGATCCTGCAGCAAACTCCTGAGATACCGCCCTCATGTCAGTGGACACTTTTTCTCCGGAATCACGATGAACTCACCCTCGAGATGGTGACCGATCTGGAACGCGACTACATGTATGACATGTACGCGCAGAACAAAACCATGCGCCTGAACCTGGGCATCCGCCGCAGGCTTGCTCCATTGCTGAACAACGACCGCAGGCGCATCGAACTGATGACAAGTATGCTGATGTCTCTGCCGGGAACTCCAATCATCTATTACGGGGATGAAATCGGTATGGGCGACAACATTAGCTTGGGCGACCGCAACGGTGTTCGAACTCCAATGCAATGGACGGGAGGCTGGAATGCAGGCTTTTCAACTGCGGACCCCGAGCGTCTTTACGCTCCTCTTATTCATGATCCGGTCTACGGATACCCCGCCGTCAACGTCGTCTCTCAACGGGAGAGCGAGCATTCTCTCTTCCATTGGACGCGCCGCATCATTGACGTGCGGAAATCAACCGCGGTCTTCGGACGCGGCTCCATCGAATTTCTTTACCCGGCAAATCACAGAATCCTGGCTTATTTGCGCCGGCTAGGCAACGAAACTGTCCTGATCGTCAACAATCTTTCAAGTGCTGCGCAAGCTGTCGAACTGGATTTGCGGCCTCACAAAGGAAACGTCCTGATCGAGATGTTTGGCAGGAATCTCTTTCCCCGCGTCGGCGAACTGCCGTACCCGCTGACGCTGGGTCCTTATCAGTCATACTGGTTCCGGATGCGACGAGTTTAGACCCGGCAAATTACTCACACAGAGTTGAGAATTGGAAGACGGAACTTTTCTTACCGACGATTTTCTTCGCCAGCTGATCAACGTCGGCGAGGTCGACATCCTTGTTGGTCTGCCCACCCACAACAATGCTCGAACCGTTGGCTCGGTGGTACAGACCATTCGGAGCGGGATTCTTCAGAGCTTCCCCCGGGAACGAGCCGTTATCATCAATGCCGACGGAGGTTCGCGCGATGGCACAACGGATTTAATCAAAGCTGTCGCCATCGATGACGCGCGTCCCGTCTCGAACTTATACGCGCTGCGCACACTGCACGCCATCAGCACCAAATATGCGAACACTCCCCATAGTGGAGTCGCCTTGCGAACGATTCTGGCCGCGGCGGAACTGCTCCGAGCCAAGGCCTGTATTTTCATTTCTCCAGAATTTGAAGGCATTCAACCTCAATCGATCTCGAACCTTCTCCACCCGGTTTACAACGACAATTTCGATCTGGTCTCCCCAACTTATCGCAGGCATAAGTTCGACGGCTTGTTGATGACCAACCTGCTCTACCCTATGATTCGTGCTTTATACGGCGTAAGGGTCCGCGAGTCCTACATGACGGAGTTCGGCTTTTCGGGGCGCATGGGAAGTCAATTCCTGGGGCAGAATAATTGGAATGACAGTGTCGGAGAAAACGGTGTCGAGCTGCGCTTCACATTGGCTGCGATCAGTGGCGGATTCCGTATCTGCGAGTCTTTTCTCGGCGAGAAAGAACATGTCGAACGCCGTGCCGCCGATCTCGTACCCACACTGCGTCAAACCGTAGGAGTTTTATTTTCTGCCTTGGACTCAGGCTTTGATGTCTGGAGTCCGGTTTCGGGCTCCCACCCGGTTCCCACCATAGGAGACAATCCGGAGGTACTTCTCGACCCATTGCGCGTCAACCGAAAAAGGTTGCGCGAAATGTTTGCGACCGGAGTTAATGAATTAGAATCCGTCTTCCAGTCCATTCTTTCTCCTTCTACTTGGACAGAGCTGCACGCCATCGCAGCTCTAGGGGAGGACGAATTTCGCTACCCCGCGCAATTGTGGGTAAAAACGGTCTACGAGTTCGCGGCCGCCTATCGGAAGTCAGTCATTAATCGAGATCACATTATTCAGGCTTTAGCGCCTCTTTTTCGCGGCAGGGTGCTCACATTTCTGGTCGAAAACCGCAACGGTTCGGCGAATGATGTCGCAAACAACATCGAGGAACTATGTCTCGAGTTCGAGCGCTTGAAACCATATCTATTGGAGATATGGAAATCGAAACAGTGAGGCAATTATGCGGGAAATGATTATCAGCGAATTGACTCAGGCGATGCACGATCTGGCCAGAGGCTTCGCCCACTACCTCCCTCGTCTCATCGTCATGCTCATCCTTGCTTTCATCGGATGGCTGATCGCTTATGTGGTCAAAGTAGTGCTCCGCAGCATCCTTCGGCTCATCAATTTTGACCGTCTATCCGAGAACGCGGGCGCTTCTCAGCTACTTCACAAAGTCGCGCTTCCTTCGGCCACGGAGATGTTAAGCCGCTTCGTCTTCTGGGTGACTTGGCTCGGCTTCATTCTCCTGGGCGTTAGCGTCCTCGGAATCCTGGGACTTCAAGATCAGATCGCCAGCTTCTTCCTGTTCGTCCCGCGGCTCTTTGTGGCCGTGTTCATTTTATTTTTTGGACTGCTCGCTGCCGGTTTCTTTTCCCGCGCCGCCTTGTTGGCAGCAGTGAACGCGAGCGTCCCGTCGCCCCGTCTGCTGAGCCTCGCTGTCCGCAGCATCATCATTGTTTTCGTATTGTCGATTGCCTTTGAGGAGCTTGGCCTGGCACAGCAGACTATGCTCGTGGCCTTTGGAATCGCCTTCGGAGCACTGATGCTAGGGCTGGCCATCGCCTTCGGCATTGGAGGTCGAGAAATTGCGAAACGCTTTCTCGAAGAAAAATTCGTGCGTGAGGACAAAGAGCAGGACGAAGACGAACTCTCGCCTCTCTAAAGCTCAACCCGCGACGGAGGTTAGCGATCGAATAGAATCGTGAATGCACGCAATAGATCCGAGATCTCCCTCGTCAGAGCCTTCGGCTTAAAACGCCATCTCCAGTTCCCACTTACCGTACCGGGCAGGTTCATCCGTGCTTCGCTCCCAAGACCGAGCACATCCTGTAGCGGGATGATTGCTGTGTTTGCCACAGAAGCCAACACCGCTCGAATAAATATCCAATTCACCTCTTCGTTCTGAAATCCCAAGTATGCCCGAGTGAAATTGTGCTCCTTGCGAATATCTTCCTCGGTTCGAGTGCTCTCCCCTACGCCGGCACTCGTCCACCATCCCACCGTCGTGTCGTTATCATGCCCGCCCGTGTATGCCACCAATTCTCTTGAATAATTATGAGGACGGAAACTGGGACCTTGCGGATCATTTCCGAACGCAAACTGCAGAAGGCTCATTCCTGGAAATCCGAATTCCTTCCGAAGATTTTCTACCCCGGGAGTAATCACACCTAAATTTTCGGCGACGAATGGCAACTCACCCAACTCCGCGGCCAAAACACGAAACAACTCTGCGCCCGGCCCTTCAACCCACTTCCCTCCCGCTGCCGTCGAAGCCGTAGCTGGCACTTCCCAGTACGCCTCAAACCCACGAAAGTGATCCAACCGCACGAGGTCGAACATCTGGAGCGACGCACGGCAACGTTCAATCCACCAACGATGCCCGGAAGACGCGGAAACATCCCACCGGTACAAAGGATTACCCCACAGTTGACCGGTCGCGCTGAAATAATCGGGGGGAACCCCTGCCACGGCGCTCGGTCGCCCGTCTTCATCTAAGCGGAATAATTCTGAGTGACTCCACACATCCGCGCTGTCATGAGCAACATAAATCGGAATGTCGCCCATGATTCGTATACCGAGGCGGTGGCACAACTCTCTAACCCTCTGCCACTGCTGAAAGAATTTGAACTGCGTAAACCGATGAAACTCGATCTCAGGCGCCAGTTTGTCTTGCCACTCTTTTAAAGCTGCCGGGTCCCGTTGACGTATGTTCTTATCCCAATGAATCCAAGCCACATTGTTATGCACCTTTTTACAAGCCATGAAGAGCGCGTAATCGTCCAGCCACGCCCTGTGCTCCTGGCAAAATGCGTCGAAGGCTCGGCGGTTAGCTTCATCGCGCTCCTCAAAAAATGTGCGCGCTGCACTGTGAAGCCGTTTCTCTTTGAAGGCGATGACGCGATCGTACGCCACGAACTCTTCCGGGAACTCCGGCGTATTTGCGACGTCCGCAGGCGATAGAAGCCCTTCGTCGCGAAGTGAGTCCAGGCTTATAAAAAGAGGGTTGCCGGCAAAAGCTGAGAAGCACTGGTATGGAGAATCGCCATACCCGGTTGGGCTTAGCGGCAATACCTGCCAGATCTTCTGGCCAGAGGCGGCGAGAAATTCAACAAACTCGTGTGCGGGACTCCCAAAATCGCCTATACCGTGCGCCCCCGGCAAAGAACTGATATGCAGAAGGATTCCACTGCTCCGGGGAAAGATCACTGGACTAACGTAATGCTTTCCCTGGGACCCACGCAAGGGTCACGGAAAACTTTCTCTGAACTCCCGATTAACTGCGCCCGCTCAACACAACCGGTTCAACTTTGAAAACGCTCCCCAATGGCGTGCACTTCGCGGAATTTTCGGCGCCACATAACGTCTCTTGTCCCCGGATCACGTATGCAATGACTCTGTCATTCGGGTTACCATCTTCGGAAACAGGATTTCCCCGATTGCGCCCCGGCCGTAGCTTCGTTCAATAATATGGCTTTGTTCCTTTGAAAGAGAGCACCTGCTAGGTTCTCTAAGTGCAGCTTGAAATCGCCGCTTCCCCCGTTTCACGGACCCAGCCGCACTTATGCTGGCTGGCTGGGCCGAAGTGATTCCGGAGAGTAAGTTTATCTACCGCTTTGTGACTATATTACGGATGAGGCGACCGGATATATCTGACCATCTTGCGCTCACTTAAGTTGGAGCTCGACGATTCTTTTCGCGTTCCACCTTCGAAACACGCGCTTGGTGCTACCTGCCCATCTACATATGGGGTACCAACGGCTCCGCCGGAAGCGCTGAGGGATCTGGGCTGTTTGAACGGGAAACGATCGTTGGTTGATATCAACGGGAATCACGGTGAAAGGCAGCTATGAGTTCGGCTGATCAAAACAACTTTCTTGGAGCTCCCTGGTACTGGCTTCAGCGCTGGCCGCAAAGATATGGATTTGCACTGGCCGCCGTCGGCGTGGCAACGCTCTTAAAGTACGGCGTTGATGCTGGGTTTGGCTTCAGTCCGCCTTTTCTGTTTTATTATCCGACAATAACGATCATCGCCCTGTTTGCCGGGTTTGGACCCGGTCTATGCGCGACTCTGCTCTCGGTGACATCTGCCATCTACTTCTTCGTTGAACCCCTTAACTCGTTCGCTGTGAGCCATCGACACGACTTCATTGCGTTAGGTTTGTTCGCAGTGATGGGGACAGTCATCAGCGCTATAAGCGATCAATTCCGCGGACGTGCGAAACGGCTCAGGGAGTTCGAAAAGGTCGTCGAAAGCCTGGAGGAGATGATCATTGTAGTGGACCGCGAGTACCGCTACGTAATCGCCAACCATGCTTTCTTGAATTATCGCGGAATAAAAAATGAGGACCTCATCGGTCGCCACATTTCTGAAATGTTGAATCCGGGCACCTTCGAGAGAATCGTAAAAGAAAAACTTGATGAATGCTTCCAGGGAAGAGTCGTCCACTATGAAATGCAACATAAGTTTCCTGGACAAGGCTACCGGGATATATTCATCTCCTATTTCCCGATCGAAGATGCCGGCGGGGTAGATCGAGTCGCGTGCATCCTGCAGGACATCACCGAAAGAAAGCGCGCTGAGTCCGCTCTTCGAAGTTCTGAGCAGCGGTACCGCACCCTCTTCGAGAAGAATGTTGCGGGAGTGGCGACGGTCAACATCGACGGCCTTGTCATCGATTGCAATGACGCGTGGGCTCGGCTGTTCGGGTACGACGACGCTGCAGAATGTCGCGGCCATCGGGTTGCGGGAAGCTATGCCGATCCCTCAGACCGGGAAGCGCTCCTTGGTCAGTTGATTCAAAACGGTTCGTTCTCGAACCGTGAACTCCAAATGAAGCGCCGGGATGGAACCCCCATGTGGGTTTTGTTAAGCAGCACCCTACTCCTCGCCGGGCAGGACGAGCCGCTGATTCAATCTGCCGTCATCGACATTACCGCGCGCAAACAGGCGGAGGAGGTATTGCGCGAGCAGGCCGAGGCCATGAACTCGGCGCAGGTGTTTGTGCGCGATATGCAGAGCCGCATTGTCTTCTGGCCGCGCGGCGCAGAAAAAATTTATGGCTTCTCGGCCGAGGAAGCAGTCGGCGTCATCTCTCACGACCTCCTCCGGACACAATTTCCGGAACCCCTCAGAGTGATAGAGGAAAAACTGGCGGATACGGGGGTGTGGGAGGGAGAACTCATCCATCGCGCCCGCGACGGAAACACTATCGTGGTAACCAGCGCGTGGGTCTTGCATCGCAACAATCAGGGCGCACCAGTGCGAATCCTGGAGACGAATATCGACGTGACAGCGCACAAGCGCGCAGAGGAAGAACTTGATCGCTATAGGCATGCTCTCGAAGACAAAACTCTGTTACTCCAGTCTGTGCTGGATAGCATGTCGGAAGGCTTGGTCGTGGCAGACGAGAAGGGAAACTTCGTTGTCTGGAACCCCGCAGCCGACAAAATCGTCGGCCGCGGTCCCTCCAACATGCCGAGCCAAAGGTGGACTGAACATTACGGCATCTATCTCGCCGACAAAGTTACTCCCTTTCCAACCGAACTCAACCCATTGGCTCGCGCCATTCAGGGCGATACTGGAAGCGCTGTCATGTATCTGCGCCATTCCGGGGCTGATGGCGGAGTTTTTATCGAGGCCTATGCCAGTCCTCTCAAAGATAAGCGAGGAGTGGTCCGGGGCGGCGTGGCTGCATTTCGTGACATCAGTGAACGGATGAAAACGGTCGAGAGGCTCCAGGAATACGAGAGAGTCGTCGAGGGCCTGGAGGAAATGATCCTGGTCGTGGATCGCAAGTACCGCTATGTAATCGCGAATCAGGCCTTTCTTGATTTTCGCGGCATGTCGGCCGAAGAACTCGTCGGCCACACCGTGGAAGAGGTCGTTGGCGAAGATGCCTTCAAAACCCAGATCAAAGAGAAGATGGACGAGTGTTTTCTCGGCAACTCCGTGCAATACGAACTGACTTATGACTTTCCTTCCGCGGGTAAACGGGACCTCTCCGCATCGTACTTCCCCATCACCGGACAACAAGGTGTCGAGCGCATTGCCTGCATCCTCAAGGATATTACCGAACTCAAACTCGCGGAGAGAGCATTACGCAATTCCGAAGAGAGGTTTAGCAAAGCCTTTCGCAGTAATCCTCTCGCGATTACGATTTCGACCGTGGAAGACGGGCGTTACCTCGATGTGAATGACGCTTTCCTTGAACTGCTTCGCTACAAGCGCAAAGATGTGATTGGCCGAACGTCAAGGGATTTGGGATTCTGGAACGATCCCAACGATCGAGTCGAGATGTTTCGGCAACTCCGGGAGAAAAAGCATTTATCCAAGTACAACGCGCAGTACAGAACTTCCAAGGGAGAACTGAGAGAAGCAGAACTATGGATCGAACTCATCGAACTTGAGGGCCAACCCTGCCTGCTGGCCATCACTCGCGACATTACTGAGACGCAGCAATTGGAAGCGCAGTTCCGGCAGGCACAAAAAATGGAAGCCGTCGGGCGTTTGGCAGGCGGAGTGGCTCACGACTTCAATAACCTTCTCGGTGTCATCACAGGCTACGCCGACATTTCTCTCGGTCTCCTCACTCCCGAGAATCCCGTCACCCGCTACGTGAGCGAGGCGAAGAAAGCGGCACAAAAAGCGGCTTCCCTGACCCAGCAACTGCTGGCTTTCAGTCGCAAGCAAGTTGTATTCCCAAAAATCCTGGATTTGAACGAAATAGTTCGAAATGCCCTGAAGATGTTCTTGCGCTTGGTCGGCGAGGACATCGCGGTGGAGTTCCGACCCACGATCCCGCTCGGCAGGATTAAAGCCGACTCCGGCCAGGTTGAACAGGTTCTGATGAACCTGGTCGTCAATGCCCGCGATGCGATGCCGACTGGCGGTAAGATTTTGATCCAAACGATAAACGCAGAAGTGGACGAACATTACATCGCTCAACACGTGGGAGCGCAGGTCGGGCACCATGTTGTCCTTGTTATCAGCGACACCGGCTGCGGGATGGACGAAAACACCAAGTCGCAGATCTTTGAACCGTTCTTCACTACAAAGGAAGTCGGGAAAGGTACTGGCCTCGGCCTCTCTACTGTGTATGGAATTGTGAAACAGACCGACGGCTATATCGCCGTATACAGTGAGCCCGGAAAGGGATCGACTTTCAAGATTTACTTTCCCATAGTTCCCGAAGAGAGTAAAGAGCTTGCACCAATGGTAGAAGCTGCAGAGCCTCCACCTGGATCAGAAACTATCTTAGTGGTTGAGGATGAGCAGAACCTGCGCGAAGTTACTGTTGTCCTGCTGCAAGGGGCCGGTTACCGAGTACTGCAAGCAAAAGATGCAGAAGAGGCACTTGCCATCCTCGCAGGTCCGGAACCGAGAGTCGACTTGCTCCTGACGGATGTAGTAATGCCTGGCAAGAGCGGCGCGGAACTCGCGAGAGAAGGTAAGCGACTGCGCCCCGAACTGTGTTCGCTCTTCACCTCGGGATACACCGGTGATTTGGTGAGCCGTCAAGGAGTCGAGATGGACCAGAAATCATTCCTTGAGAAGCCTTTTACCAAGAAGTCGCTGCTCGCCAAAGTGTATTCGATCCTGCACCCAGAAAGTTCGAGCTGACGAGCGCCGAACCGACACAGACTTTACACGAACCCGCGAGACAGAAGGGATCCTGACCCTCGAATCCCAAAGCATCTCGCAACGATAAAGCAAACGGACTTCTCCACTTCAAGTCAGTGGTTCATTTGCGCCGTCAGCAAAATAAAAAGCTGGGGTCAGCCGGCGTGTCGCCTGCTACCATGGCCGCATGTTCAATTTCGGCAAGCCCAAAACCGCCGGTGACTGGATCATCCACATCGCCGGCGCCATCGTCGCGATCTTTCTCGTCTGGTGGATGCTACGAATGTATGTCCTGTAAATACCATCTACACGTCCCTATCGGTCGTCTTTCTCCGCAGACTAGTGGCTGTCGGTCAACCGCGGTGGCGCGCCCAATTCTTTTCCTGACCTAAATGTGACATCTGACCTTGCGGTCCTCAGGCTCTGAGCGCGATCATCGTCGAGGCGGTGACCGTGCTGAAGCGGAGCATCGGTCCCGATTTGAACAATGTTTCCATCCTTAAGTCGTCTAAGCTATTTGAAATCAGGATTTTGCCCCTAAGTGATTGTGCGCCATAGGCTTTCACTCAGTTTTTCGCTAACCCCATGATTCCACTAGACCCCGGGGGGAGGGGTACCCTCCTCGCGGTCGCAATCAGTGCCAAAAAAAATCTGGATTTCTTGAAAAACTCTCCGAGAATTTCGTTAGTGTTCGTCTTCTGCTCTCAACGCGAGACCGCGAGCAACTGAGCTGAATTCATTCCCCCCACGGATTTTTTTCTTCCCAAATCGCGTTTCAAAGATTTTCCTTACCGCGGGTACAAATGAAGATCCACCCGTCAGAAAAACCATATCGACGTTCTTTGGCACAACACCCGAAGTCGTAAGGAGAGTATCGACGCAACGCGAGATCTGTTCCAATTCCTCAGAAATCCACTCCTCGAAAGACGCACGTTCGACCGTTGTTGCAAGATCCACAAACCCATCCGAAAACTGAAACGTGGCTCGAGTGGTATTTGACAGGTCGCTCTTTACCTTTTGCACCGCACGATGGAGCTGAAATCCGAGATTCTCTTTGATGAAGTGGATGAGAGCGCCAATCTTGTCGGGTTCCAACGCTTGCGCGTGAACACCTTTTAACATCTCGAGTACCTCTCTGCCCCGCAGCAGCGAGAGGTGATGCCAACGCTCGAGCCTGATATAAACCCAGTTAGGAACCGGGAGAATCTTGCCCAGTGAACGCAGCTCCGATCCGGCTCCAAGAGCTGGAGAGACGAGGTGCCGTATGATTTTCGCATCGAACGCATCGCCCGCGATGCCCACTCCAGCATTACCGATGATGCTGCCCGACTCTCCCTTTGCTCGGCGAACTCCCGGACCAACGTGTACCAAAGAGAAGTCACTAGTCCCACCACCGAAATCGCCAATGAGGATAAGTTCGTCGTGATCGAGTGTGGACTCGTAATAGTGTGCCGCCGCGACAGGTTCCATCTCAAACACCACCGACTCGTAACCAGCCAATTGGAATGCCGATCGAAGCCGACCCTCCGCATAGCGGTCGTCGTCTTCGCTCTCTGCTCCCACGAAGTGCACAGGCCTTCCGACCACTGCCGACGTGACGCTGACTCCGAACTGTTGTTCCGCCTTTTCCCGCAGGTCGCGAAGAATTCTCGCGATCAGGTCTTCGATTGTGTAGCGACGGCCAAAGACTTCCGTGCTTTGCAGGCTGCGGCTAGTCAGAAACGACTTGAGGGATTGAATCAGGCGACCCTTTGTGTCCGCGGAGAGATATTGCTCAATGCCTTCAGGACCCGTCCATGATTTCAGCGTGCGGACAGTGCCTTCCTTCGTCTGCTGAAGATACAGAAGCGAACGATACGAATCCGTCAGGCTTCCCAAGTATGGGAACCTGGCAAGCTGAACCTCGCCTATCCCGTTCACACAGGCGATCGAACTGTTCGTTGTCCCAAAGTCGATGCCGATGGGGACGTGGCGCTTTTGGGAGACCTGTGCATGCATTCGAAAGCTCTCCGAGTAAAAGTGAGGAATTGTGTAGAAAATATGAGGGTATTTCAATCGTAGCATCCACATTTCCGTGCCACGGATGCGGGCTAGTTTTTATGACGCGAGGAATATCAGGGAAAGGCAGACGAGCCACGGAAGTCATAAGAAATCAGACGTGGATATTGGCGTTGGTTAGCTAGCCGATCGCGGCGGGTGGCTGGTCCGTTCGGCGCCCAGAAAGTAACAGCCCGATCCAGCAACTCACCGGCCAGGTGAGGAGCCACGAGACCCAGTACCAATGCGGCCAGCCTTTGCTCCAGTTCGGGATGATTGCGGCAATGCCCATCACCTCTCCGATGACGAAGAACCAGAGCACATGGCGCACCGCGCGGCTCGGTGCGAAGCGTGCGCAAGCCCAAGCACAGAGAATCGATATAACGACGAAGAAACCGGTGCTTGCAGCGAGAGCGGAGTTTGAAGGGACATTGCCCGTGACAAAGTCGCCCGGAAATAAGCGGGAAAGCAATGGGTCCGACGCCAGGACCAGAAGAACCGAGAGCAGATAACTGCCAACGACAGCCGTGATGGACTTGAGCATCGTTGCCCCTTGTTGTGAGGCGCATCTACGTCACCGCGAAGCGTCACAAACAACGCCGAGGAGTGTACATCAGCGTAGCTACCGATTGCAGGCATTGAGTTGAAAAATGCCGAGTGCTTTCTGTGCTCCTGACCCGTTTGACTGCGAAGTTTCAGCCACGTAAGATTCCGCTACCTGTGATCGGCCAGACGATTTCCCACTACCGCATCATTGAAAAACTTGGCGGCGGCGGAATGGGTGTGGTCTACAAGGCCGAAGACACCCGCCTTCACCGTTTCGTTGCGCTCAAGTTCCTGCCTGAGGATGTAGCCCGTGACCAGCAAGCGCTTGCCCGTTTTCAGCGCGAGGCCCAAGCGGCATCGGCGTTAAACCATCCGAACATCTGCACGATTTATGACATCGGCGAAGAGAACGGCCAGGCGTTTATCGCCATGGAGTTTCTCGATGGTGTGACTCTCAAACATAGGATTGCTGGAAGGCCGATGGAGATCGACGCTGTCCTGTCTCTCGCCATCGAGATTGCCGATGCCTTGGATGCCGCCCATGCGGAGGGCATCGTTCACCGTGATATCAAGCCTGCGAATATCTTTGTGACAAAGCGCGGACATGCGAAGGTCCTTGACTTCGGGTTGGCCAAATTGACTCCGTCGGCGACGGCGGCATCGGCAACGCCCGCAGAAATCGACGCGACGGCCGGCGTAAGCCTTGAATACCTCACCAGTCCGGGCACCGCAATCGGGACCGTTGCATACATGTCGCCCGAACAGGCGAAAGGAAAAGAACTCGATTCGCGGACTGACCTATTTTCCTTCGGCGCTGTTTTATATGAAATGGTCACCGGCACCGTGCCATTCCGCGGAGAAACATCTGCGGTCATCTTCGACGCGATTCTCAATCGCGCTCCTCTCCCACCCCTACGTTTCAATCCCAACGTGCCAGGCAGGCTCGAAGAGATCATTTATAAGGCGCTCGAAAAAGACCGCGACATGCGCTACCAGCATGCCTCAGAGATACGAAGCGATCTAAAGCGGCTACAGCGGGACAGTGCCTCCGGCCAGCGCCCTGCGATGCAACTGCAAGATGCGGAGAGCCCTGTCCCGACGAGTGGCACATCCGGGCGGGCACAAGCCGGTGGAACGAGCCTTGCTCCGGATCATTCCTCCTCAGCGCGAGTCACGGCGAGCGGGTCGAGCGTGAGTGCGGTTGCACGAGAGCACAAGCTAGGTCTCGCGGTCGGAGTCGTTTTGGGATTGATTCTGCTCGCTGCGGGCGCCTTCGGTGTTTACTCCTATCTCAGCCGCAGAGAGCCAACTCCCTTTCAGAATTTCACGATCACGCAGGTAACAAACACGGGCAGGGCGCAACTAGCAGCGATCTCGCCGGATGGCAAGTACATCCTGAATGTGCAAAGCGACAACGGGAAGGAAAGCCTATGGCTAAGGAACGTACCGACGAGTAGTGACACCCAGATTGTCCCTCCGGCGGCCGCGATTTACCGTTCTCTGATCTTCTCGCCGGATGGGAACTATGTTTACTTTCGAAAAGCCGGCATCAGCACGCAGAGCGAGTGGGACCTTTACCGAACTCCGGTCCTCGGAGGCACACCGCAGGTGCTCGTCCACGATCTCGATACCGGGATCACATTCTCACCCGACGGACGGCGGATGGCGTATATCCGTGCGAACGACCCGGAGATTGGCAAGTATCGATTGCTCACGGCGAATCCTGAGGGCAGCGACGAAACTGTCCTGCAAATCGCCGACGACAAAACGGGCGATCTTCCCCGTCATGTCGCTTGGTCGCCCGATGGAAAGCGCATCGCCTATAGCGTCTACGTCCTGGGAGACACTCTTGGCGCCATCAAACAGTTCGACATCGCCGCGAAGCAAGTTGGACTGCTGGGGTCGTTCAAGAGCGAACTGCTTTTCGATCTCGCATGGGTACCCAGCGGACAATGGCTTCTGGTCCCGTACAACGAAAAAGGCCCGGGCTACCAGCGAACCCAGATCGGTCTCGTAAGTCGCTCCGGAGGACCAATTCAGCCCATCACGCGGGATACGAACCAGTATCAGACTCTAACGCTGTCTTCCGATGGCAAGACGGCAGCAACAGTTCAGGTGAGAATCGCGCGGAGTTTGGCCCTACTTCCGGGCACCGGTTCGGTGGGAAATGTATCGGTCCAACCACAGTTACCGGGACTGGATATCTCCTCTGTCTCGTGGACAAATGATGGCAAGCTATTCGTCACGGACGGCCAGAGCGTGCGACGGATGAATGTCGATGGTGGGCAACAATCCACCATCCTCAGTGATCCGGGCTCCTGGATCGCTGACATGGCCCGTTGCGGAGATCGGTACATCGTTCTCTCTTGGGCTTTCCATGGCGCCACGAATCGGGCCGCGATCTGGCGCGTGAATGCCGACGGCTCGGATCCGAAGCAACTGACTCACGGCACTTTTGATCGTTTTCCGGTCTGCTCACCCGACGGAAAGTGGGTTTACTACTACGACGGCGGCGGACCACATTTTTTGATGCGAGCCCCGTTGGAGGGCGGAACGCCGGAGCCCGTGCCGGGTTCCGACGTGCATGGGATGTACGGCATTGGCGTCGGAGAAGCGCTGTCGCCCGACGGGAAACAGTTGATATTCAACGCGGACGTAAACAGTCCCGACAATCCCCAAGCAGCCGCAAGTAAATTGGTGGTGGTAACCCTCGAATTAGGACCACAGTCCTCTGCCCGTTTGTTGGAACCCGATCCCAGAATTGCCACGGCGGGCGGGACCGGATTCACGAATAGCATGACCTTCACGCCCGACGGAAAATCCGTAGCGTATATTGTTCGTGATCAAGGAATTGATAACATTTTTGTCCAGCCTCTCGACGGCTCTCCGGGGCACTTGGTCACAAACTTCACTTCGGAAACTATTTCCGAATTTCGCTGGTCGCAGGACGGGAAAAGCCTTGCCGTCGCCCGGAGCGAAAACGCGTCCGATGTCGTGCTTCTGCGCGAGAATTAGGCATCCGATTGGTGTTGTGTTCATGTTCCCTCCCGATTTGAAGGATTCCCGGAATTTGATTGGGTTGAGTCCCTGAATCCTCCCTCATCTCTTGGCCGGTCTCCTCGGCAAAGGCAGTTGAGCAAGACACGATGAGCCTTAGATCGGTTTGGCGTGGCCACCCCGTCTGGGCTGAGGTGCATTTAAAGGGCTTACTCCTGTCTTCCAGACGGTATATACTTTGCTGCGAAAGTGCGGGGTTTTGGTTTCTTCAGTCTGGTCCCCAGCCAGGCGAATCATGCAAAAGCAGAATCCAAGGTTCGATCCACAGGATCGCGCCAACTCGGCCAATCAGCCCGCCGTGAGTGTCCCCAGCAAGGGCGACAGTTCTGGTTCAGCGCCCCCGTTCGACCCGGACGCCACCCTCATCGACTTCCCTTCTCCAACTCCGGATTCTGAGAGCAGGCGCTTGGACCCGCAGGCTACGCAGATAGACATCACACCCCCTTCCCGGCCCGTGCCGCGTGCGCGAATGCATCCCGCGGTGGCTAAGCTCGAACCGGGTGATGTGCTTGGGGGCCGCTATGAGATATTGCAACTGCTCGGCGAAGGCGGCATGGGAGCGGTATACAAGGCCATGGATCGGGAGTTAGACCGTCCGGTGGCGCTCAAGTTGATTCGTCCGGAACTGGCTGCGAATCCGTCGATTCTGGCGCGATTCAAGCAGGAACTACTCCTTGCCCACCAGGTCACACATAAGAATGTGATCCGCATCTACGACTTGGGCGACGCCGACGGGGTGAAGTTCATCACTATGGAGTTCGTCGAAGGTGAGGATCTCCGAACGCTCATTCAGGAGCACAAGAAGTTCTCGCCAGAGCAGGCAGTTGAAATCATCCAGCAGGTGTGTCGAGCCCTGGAAGCGGCCCATGCAGTGGGAGTGATCCATCGGGACCTCAAACCGCAAAACGTCATGCGCGACGCCAGCGGTCGGATACTGGTTATGGACTTTGGGTTGGCACGGACGCTCGAAGGCGACGGAATGACCCAATCGGGAGCCCTGGTCGGGACGATGGAATATATGTCGCCCGAGCAGGCGCTGGCGAAAAATCTTGATCAGCGTTCGGATCTGTTCAGCTTGGGATTAATTCTTTATGAACTACTGACGGGCGAGACTCCGTTCCGGGCAGACAGCGCCATCGCGAGTTTGATCCGTCGCACGTCGGAACGGGCGATTCCGGTTTCTGATCACGATGGAACCATTCCAACGGCACTCAGCAACATCGTCAGTAAATGCCTGGAGCGCGATCCCAATCTCCGGTACCAGAGCGCCGCGGAACTACTGCGCGATCTCGAGGCCTGGCAAGGCAACCATGCAGGGGCGACGCTGGGCTTTCAGCCCGCCGTTGAGCCTTGGGGACGCACGATTCATTGGCCGCTGGTAACGGGTATCGCGACCGTTCTGGTTCTGGCAATTGTTGGTTATGTTTTCCGCAGTTCGTTGTTGGCTCCGCCAGCTAAAAAAGCTGTGTCGGGACCCGCGTTGTCGCTGGCGATCTTGCCATTTCGCAATGCCTCCGGGGATCCCAGCCTCGATTGGTTGGGACCGAGTCTCGCGGAAATGTTGAATACCGACGTCGGCCAATCGGCGAGCTTGCGTACGATCTCGCAGGACCGGCTGCACCAGGTGATATCCGATCTTCGAATCACGCCTAACGCTTCGGTCGATCCGACGACCCTGCGCAGCCTAGCCCAATTCAGCAGCGCAGACACCCTAGTGTTGGGGCAGTACGCGAGGTTCGGCGGCCAGATTCGGATCGATGCCACCGTGCAAGATCTCAAGCACGATCGCACTGTGCCGATCAAGATCGACAGCGTCGACGAAAAAGATATTCCGGGCGCGGTGGACCGACTAGCGACGTTGATTCGTAACAATCTGGCGATTTCTTCGGATGCGATCCGAGAGCTCAAAGCGAGTTCCTTCCAGCCTAGCTCGCGTTCCGCGCCAGCGCTCAAGGCCTACAACGAGGGCGTTCAGTTCCTTCGAGACGGCAAGAACATGGACGCCGTGAAGTCGTTCCAGTCAGCCACGAAAGAAGATCCGGACTTTGCACTCGCGTACTCGCGCTTGGCAGATGCGGATTCAGCTCTGGGCTATGACGGAGATGCCGAACAGGCATCACGCAAGGCACTCGACCTGAGCCAATCGTTGCCAGTCGCGGAGAAGTATCTTATCGAGGCGACGCATGCGCGGGTTACCAAGGACAATAAAAAAGCGATCGAAGCGTTCGAAAACCTTGCAAGGAGCATGCCCGAAAATTCCGACGTCGAATCGGCCTTGGGTGGGCTGTATACCGAAACCGGAAACTACGCATCGGCGCGTGCCGAGTTGTCCAAACTGCTTGAGTCCGATCCGAAAAACATCAAGGCGTTGTGGCAGATGGGCGTGGTCGGAATTGTGAGCGGCGATCCGCAAGCTGCGCTCGACCCCTTGAACCGCGGTCTTTCACTGGCGGTTCAATTCGATGTGCCAGAAATGCGAGCACTCATCCTGCAGTCGATCGGCATCTCCTACCGGATGCTGAATAAACCGGACGACGCAATGCGAAATTACCAGGATGCAATGGCAATCAACGAGCGTCTTGGGCTGAAGCGCGCTCTCGCCAGTAATTTGGTCGAGATGGCTGTCGTGCAGAACACGCAGGGAAAAATCGACGCGGCTCTCTCCGACTACCAGCGCGCTCTAGAATTGCAGCGCGAAATTGGGATGAAGAAAGAGATTGGCGACACTCTGATTGACATGGGTGTGGTCTACGAATCGAAAGGCGAATACGATCAGGCGCTGCAAAACTATAAGGAATCGTTGCAGATCCAACGGGAAGCCAACGACGAGAATTATCAGGCGCTTTGCTTGAATAATATTGGCGGCGTCTACCTCGGAAAAGGCGATACGGACAATGCTTTGACGTATCTGCAGCAGGCGTTGCAACTTCGCGAAAAGCTCAACGTTCCGGCCTCGATCGCAGAGACACTATCCGCTTTGGGCCAGGTTTACATCAGCACCGGGCAGTATGACCAAGCACTCTCGACTTCGATGCGCGCGCTTGATCTATGGCGCAAAGCGGGAAATGCTCGCGGCGCGGCGGATGAATCGCATGACATCGGATTGGTGTTCGAAGGCCAGGGACGCTTCGGAGCAGCCGTCAATTCCATACAGGACGCGGTCAAGGGTTATCGCGATGTAGGAGATCGAAGCGCGGATATGGCAACGCTCCTCAATGATCTTGCCGACGCTCTCGCGCAATCGGGGCGAGATTCTGAGAGCGCACCTTTATTGAAGGAAGCGGAAAGCTTAACCGGCGGATTGAAGAACGAAAGCGTGAAGGCCGCGATGCTCAACACTCAGGCCGATATCCAGCGCTATCGTGGCGATGCCAAATCAGCTGAAACACTGTATCGGCAGGCGTTTCGGTCTGCTTCGCAAGGCAGCGCTCCGGAGGAAGTCCTGATCTGCAGGCTGCATGCCGCCGAGATGGGCTTAAGCAGGGCGAATGCGGCAGGTTTAATATCTGAATTTCGTAAGTTGACGCAAGAGGCCGACCGCCGCAATCTGAAGTACCTCTCACTGGAAAGTTCAGTTGACACAGCGGAAGCCGCAATCGGCCATAAAGACAATGCCGTAGCGCAGCACGAGTTGCAAACCGCGCTGAGCAATAGTGAGAAAATGGGAGCGCGTTATCAGAGTGCGCGAATCCATTACCTTATCGCTACTTCTCAGCGACTCGCCGGAAATCGAGCGGATGCGTCGCAACACTATCGCCTCGCGCTGAACCTGCTCGACGACATGCGAAAAGATGCTGGAGCCGAAAAGCTTCTCGAGCGCTTCGACTTGAAGGCTATGTACACCGAAGCATCAAAATTCGCGACGGCTACGAACTGATTTCTCCGCCTGATCTGTTGGTCCGAATCCCGTTTGTGGCTTTCTTTATTTCGTCACCAGAGTTGTCCACTTCGTCGTATTGTTCTTCGAGTTGGGATCGGAGTTGGCTTCGCTCACCACCCCGGTGTCGGTGATTGTAGTGTTCGCCTTTGCGGTGACGTTCACCGTGATCTGAACAAGTGCTCCAGTCGGATTCTTCTTCGTCCAGGCCGTCAAGCTCGGAATACTGCAGGAGCCGGCGACGCTGCCGCAAGACGTGGTTGGCGGCGTGATGGAACAGATCGGCTGGCTGCCTGAGAAACTGCAAGACTCGATCGCGTACCCGGAACTCACAAATGTGGTCCCCGCCGGTAGCGTGTCCGTCAATGTGACGAGGTCCGCTGTACTGGGACCGTTGTTCGCAACTGCGATGTAATAAGTCATATTCGTTCCGGTCTTGACCAGTAGATTTCCGATCATCCCGGTAGCAAGATCCGCTGACCCAACAACTTGATACGTGACGCTAGAAGTCGGAGAAGAATTTCCGGCGACATCAATTGCACTTGCTGTGAACGTTTGCGTCCCGATCGCAGACGTATTAAGAGAGATCGGCGTGGTGGTTACGGTTTGCTGATTTCCGCTGAACGTTTGCGATCCGCAGGAAGCAATTCCTGAGAAAAAATTGGCAACCGTTGGGCTGGAAGGGTCGGTGCAAGAGACGGTAGCGGTCGCTATCGTCGAATTCTGAGCGTAATATCCGCCTGCGCTCAAAGTAATAGAGTCTACGCTCGGTTTTGTCGTATCGATGTTGAAAGGCACGGTCTTGAAGCTGGCGACATTGGGACCGGGCGTGCCGGGGCTCACGTTAAGTGAAGCTGGATAGACCAATTCCTCAAAAGCATCGCAATCTACAGAGAAATAATGAGCATCATAAGCACCTTCTGCCAATGGACTTGCCGTGCCTTTGTTGTCGTAGGTGGTTATGGAGCCATTCACCCCGAACGTCTGGGGATTCTGCGTCGACCACGGAGTCGGCAAGGCACCGAGCGCCGGACACGGTACAGAATTGCTTAACGTCTGCTCTCCTGGCAGAGGATATGTGGTGTCGAGCAAAGTTCCTCGCGGCTCAGCCCCCACGACCACTGACGCACCTTGCGCAGCGTGGAAGGTATTGGAATCGGGAATGGGAGTCTGCGGCGGCATGCTGGTAAACGATGCGGCCACGGTAGTGGAATTGGTCCACAAAGGAATCGTGGGGGTAGTCTGCCATTCCGGTTCGCAGCAGAAGAATACGTAACTGGAATTCGTGGTGGTACCGGTACCTCCGCCGCGAGGAGTGTTGTCTTCGAGTTGGGTCATGATGCTCTGCGGGCAGAGTTGGCTTGCGAGCGGATCGCCGGTCGGATAATTGCACTGTGCCCCTGAGACCAAGACATCGGGCGCCATCGCGATTCCTGGAGCGTACCCGGTCGGGATGGTGAGAATGCCGTTGGTAATGCCGGGCTGATTCAGATTCAGATCCATCTCCTGGACGAAGAGCACGTTCCTGACGGTTGATTGCGGGCAATTCTCCCCTGCGGGATTGTTTTGCGTCGCCGTGGTGCAGGTCAGAGTGCTGACGGCGCAAACCGACTGACCAGCTGCAGTCAAGCAAGGGGCATCGGCCATCGCCGTACCTTTCACAATGCTCGCCCAATCCAGGGGACTGACGCCTCCGTTGCTTACAAATGGGATCGTATCGGGCTGGATGTTCAGATCTCCGCCAGTTTGTGACACGCTGTAGTCGAAATCGAATTCCTGAAGTTGTCCCTGGGCGCTGTTGGCAACAAAACTTTGGGTTAAGCTGCCTGGGTTGTTCGGATTGATTTGCTGCCCTTGTTGAGTGGGAGAGAATGTCCAGCTTTGGAGGTTCTGAGTCTCCCAGTCTCCGCCAGTTGCGCCTGTGAAACCGACGTACGCTGTTCCGCCGCTGCCCAAGCCGAGGGTGCTCAAATCTACGGCGACGCCGTTGGGATATTCGTTCACACCATCGAGAACAACTTGAATATTTGCCACGGTCGCTGGTGTGCATTTTGGGCACGCTGGGACGTACGTGATCGTTACACTATGCGTATTGCCGTCGGACATGTTCGCAGTGCCCACGGGAGCGCCCAAGGTCGAATATGGACCGGTGGTCCCACCGCCACAATAGTAGCCATGATGCGAAGTATTCGGCCCAGTGCCGCAACTCTGAATCGCGACATGACTCACGGAGCCGTTGACAGCGGCGGGATCCCACGCGTTTTGAAACGTATCGAACTCGATGGCGAGACTATTGGGAATGCCATTGCCCTGGCTGGGATTGGTGTTTCCATCGGCGTCGCCGTATCCGATCGCGCCTCCGCTTCCGCCCGTGAAGCCGATTGCCCCCGTGCTGGAGTTTTGGATCACGAAAGCGATCCCGTCCGCCGGAGGATTGGACGCATTTGTAAACTGGAACTGAAAGGTCGTCGTGAATCCGTTTTCGACTGCCTGCGGAGTCAGGTACCATGCCGAACCTGTTTGATTCCCAGTGCTGGATGTAATCTGCAAAACAGTGCTCGCCCCACTGACAAACACACTGTTCCCGTTGGTCATCATGCAGCTCTGATTCGTACTGAAATCTGGAGCGTAGCTGGGCGAAGCAGGACATTGCGCCGCGGCTCTGTCTCCCATTCCCATTACGACTGCCAGCAGCGCGATTACGAAAAACAAACCTGTTCTCGGAGCTTCTTTCATGCACTTCGCCTTGAGGGGGAATTGATTCGCTCTCATTTCTGGCTTCAGCGAACAGAACTGTCGGAGACTTGTGGGCATGGCAAGGCCTCTTCTCAACTTGGATTTAGTTCGTAAGGAAAACAGACCGAGCTCCTTGGGGGAAGGACGCTTGGGTTGCTAATGATTACAAATCTGCCGTGCAGCAAGCAGTTGCGCGGAACGTCATCATACATCCAGAAGTGGGAAAGTCAAGGCAGAGATGAAAAGTGCAATTTCTTGCAACATTCTGTTACTGAAGCAGCATAGTGTCAGCCGAATCGGGCCACAGGAGCGCGATCCGCGATCTTCCATTCTTCCGTCACAACTTCAAATTTCAGCAATTTTGTGCTCGCGAAAGAAGTGGTGATCGCGCAGTCGGTCGCATCGCGCCCGACGGCCATCAGCACCCGGCCGATGCGGCGAGCATTGTGACGGGCATCGAAGGTCCACCAGCGCCCCCCCAAGTACACTTCAAACCAGGCACTGAAATCCATTGGACACGGCGACACAGGCACGCCTATATCGCCCAAGTAGCCAGTTGCGTAGCGAGCGGGAATATTCAGAGCCCGGCACAAAGCGATAGCAAGATGCTGGAAGTCTCTGCAGACTCCTACACGTTGGGTGTAAACGCCGAGAGCTGTTCTGAAGGGACTTGAGAATTCGTAACCGAAGGTGACTTTGCTATGGACCCAGTCGCACACAGCTTGAACGCGATTCCATCCTCTGGGAGCGCCCCAGAACAATTCCGCAGCCGTGTTCGATAACAGATCTACCTCGCAGTAGCGGCTGTTCAGCAAGTACGGAAGCACATCCGTGGGCAGATCGCACACAGGGATTTCGGCCGCTTCGAGGTTTTCCGCATCGGGCATGCCCGAGTCTTCAATGAGCGTTGAACCGTGGAACTGAATTTTGCCTTTCGGCGCGATTAGGCGGCAAGCCCGATTGCCGAAGGTGTCCTCGTAAGATTCGACATTAACGAGTGGGTTGGTACGGAGCTCATCGGGTTCGCGCAGGTCCCCAAGTCGGGATGGATGCACGTTGAGCAGCGTAATAATAGGAACATCTGCGAGGGTTTCAAACTGTATGTCATAGCCGAGACGAAGTAGCATAGAGTTCAGTTGTGTCTTGCGAGCATGACCTTGGATGCCGAAACTATCACGTGCGGCAGGGATTTGATTGCGTTTTTTCTCATACACCGAATCTTAAATTCGCAATGATGATCGGTGTATCATGCGGTAGATTCTGACAGGAGTTCGAGTGACTTATTGTCTGGGCATTGTGACGCAACAAGGGCTGGTGCTGGCCTCGGATTCGCGGACGAACGCGGGTTTTGACCAGGTGAACGTGTGCCGCAAGATGCACCGGTTCGTCCAACCGGGAGAGCGTGTCTTTGTAATTCTCTCGAGCGGAAGCCTCTCCATCAGCCAGTCTGTAATCACCCTGCTAAGCGCTGATTTCGACGCAGGGCGTGGACTGGCCCAGGCCAATTCGCTCTACGATGCGGCGAGGATTGTCGGCGAATGCGTGCGGAACGTATCCGACATGGATCGGGCATCGCTTGAGCGCGATTCCTTCAACTTCAACGTTCATCTGCTGCTTGGCGGCCAAGTCCGAGGACAAGAGCCGAACTTATACCTGATCTACCCCCAGGGGAATCCGCTCGCAGCCACTGAAGACTCGTTGTATCTGCAATTGGGCGAATGCAAGTACGGACGGCCGATCCTGGATCGCGGCATACAAGCAACAACATCGCTTGAAGTCGCCGCGAAATATGCTCTACTTTCTCTAGATGCTGCGATGCGCTCGAACGTGACTGTCGGCCCGCCGTTTGATCTGTTGTTGTATGAAAAAGACAGCCTCACGATTAATCGGTACCGGCGGCTGTGCGCCGGCGACCGGGATCTAAATCTGATCCATTCGACTTGGGAACAGTCCCTTCGACGATCGGTGGAACAGCTCCCCGATATCGAATTCGAGATCTCGCGAGACGATTCTTCCAGTTTTCCCAAAGTTGCACGTACCGGAACATAGGGCCATTCATTCATGACGCTGCGCACCTTGATGGACTGCTTCCTTTCGGGGGAACACGATCCTAAAGAGGTTTCGCGGAGCACTGGTTGGAACTGGGAATTCCCGCGTAACCACGAATTAGGCCCCAGATTCAATCCACTAGCAGATAGAGCGCCCTCGCCGAAATCATGGCGGATCTGAAAACGGGTAACTGCCGTTTCCTTGTCCTAATTCTTGCGCGCGCACTGAACTCTTTCCTGTTTGCATCGTGAACTTTCCGGGATGACTCTCTGACACCTTGTCGGAAAATTGGATCGACTCTAGAGTGCATTTAGGTTTCAACGTCGTCGTGAGTAATTCAGAGAGCTTCCAGGCCCTCACACCGACAATAGGCTGTTTCCTTCGCGTCAACTTCTGAATCAGCCGACATTTTTATCAGGCTCGAGTGTTGGTACTTCCCTGTTTCCCTTTGAGGAGAATCCGCCTTGCGCCGAGGTGTGCCCGAATCTGTACCCGGAGGAATTTGTCGATGAAACCATTTAATCCATTTCAGGCATTCTGTTTGAGCATTCTGCTCGTGATTCCAGGAGTGCTCTTCGCCCAAAATCCTAACTGCACGATCATCATCCCCACCGCCCCGCTGACTGCTGCAGGACTCGCGACGCCTTACCAGCTCACCGCCACGAATCCGGCTCAAGGGGATTGTCACGAAACGAACAGCGCTTCGTCGGCTTTTGTTCAAGCTGCGATCTTCGATCCGGCCAGCGGCCAGATCTCGATTTACAACCCGCTCGTGATTGACGCCGGATCCGTTCCAGCGCCAGGCGCCGCACCAGTAGTTCCGACTCTGCCGAACAATGCCATTGTGGCTCTGTGGTTTGGATTCAACGGGAATAACCTGGTGCAACAGGGAGCTTCACCGGGAGTCTTGGAGGCCAGTGCTTGCGTGAATGGCCTTCCAAATAATGTGTTCGGTCAATTCTCGTACTGTAACGCTCCGGCCTTCTTCAAGGCCGCCAACAAGGCAGTTCGTAACGGGCAGTTGCGAGTGCCGCACTTGGGATTTGCAAAAGATGGGCGCGCCTGTCCGTCAGTGCGAGATTTCTTTGTTGTCGATCAGGACCAGAGCGACAATTTGCCCGTCACCTACCTGATTAGTGCAGGGGGGCTGCTTGCCCAAAATACCGTGGCGAACACACAGGCCCTGCCCGGTGCCACAACACTCGGAAACCCCAGTGATAACGGCCTGCTCGATCGATTCATGGATCCCGCTCTTGGCTGCACCCCTTGGAAGGTTCCCGACTTAGCCGATCCAGGTCAGCAAGTTCCTGGTTTGGCGTTAAACGAATTGCAGGCTCGGGAATATCAGAAAACTCCTGTTGCGCGAATTCCTGCCGGCGATCCTATGGTCTTGAATGGCGATGGATCGACAAATCTCGCCAAAGTGAATGCTTACAGGCGCGGCGTAGATCAACATGAGGCACGATCTCTTGATGAAGCTGACACGGCGCGCTATTGCCGTCGAATGCTGAGGATCGCACCCGACCGGCTCTTGCAGGACCAAACCTTGCTGCTTGCCGGGCCTTCGCCAGTGACGGACGCCGCGAATTCGCTGTTCACATTCCTCGCGCAACGCTTTGTGGCCAGTTACAACATCCTGGGTTGCGCCAACCTGGTGGACATACCCGACCCCGTATCTTTCGCGCAGAACACCAACGGCGTTGCCATTAGCGCAACGATCGATGTGCCCAACTACGAAAAATGCAAACGCAAACTGGATCGCTATAAATCCCAGGACGATGCCGCGGACGAAGAGGACAGCGCTGTGGCGGCAGCGGACTAGTGCTTCGACCGCACTGCTAGGAACCCAGTTGGCTGGCAGGCTCAGGAGATAAGCAGATCTCCTGAGCTCGCTATCCGAAATCTCAAACCAACTTCGAGCGGTCGCAGACGTCAGTGATGTTCTGTTTCGTTAAAACGAAAATAGCGATTCTTAAGGCTCACCTGGTTGCCGCGACTTGCAATGTCGCTACGCCAGAGATTCTCGGGTGCATTGTGATGAGTTTCCTGTCGATCTCGATCCCGGCCGCAGGGCAAATTTCTCCAGGACCTCTTTCGCGCGCTCACGAGTCGATCAATGGCGTGACCGACTGTTCGAATTGCCATGAGGTTTCGACAGGGAAACCTAGCTTCAAGTGTCTGTCGTGTCACGCAGAGATTTCATGGCGCATCGTGGCGCGAAAAGGACTCCATGCTTCGTACAACATCAAGCCAGGCTCAAATTCGGAGTGCGCCAACTGCCATCCGGAACACAACGGCGAGGATTTCAACCTAACGAAATGGGATATTCAGACCTTCGAACACGAGAAGACTGGCTACAAACTGGAAGGCAAGCATTCCGGCCTGGCCTGCAGCCGCTGCCACACCCCAGAGCGAATTTCGGGACGGGAACGCTTGACGATCAAGGTCAAAGATCTTAGCAAAACTTTCCTGGGAGTTTCCCCTTCCTGCGGCAACTGTCATGAAGACCGGCATCAGGGACGACTCGGATCCGACTGCTTGCAATGCCACAACTTTTCCGCGTGGCGCGAAATCAATATTCGGACCTTTGATCATTCCCTCGCACGCTATCCCCTGACCGGTTTACACCTCAAGGTTCCGTGCCAGCAGTGTCACACTCCGGGGCCGGACAAGCTGCCGCGATATATAGCGATCCAATTTGGCAACTGCAGCGACTGTCATTCCGACCCACATCGAGGTGGTTTTTCTCAAACCTGTCAGTCTTGTCACGCCACTTCCGGCTGGCATAGAACCCTGGGGGCCGAGTTGAGTCGCACCGTCGACCATTCCAAAACAAAGTTTCCTTTACTTGGGAAGCATGGAGATGTGGAGTGCGTACGGTGTCACGCTGGTGGAAACTTCAGGAAAGCTCTCGCATTTCAGAAATGCACTGATTGTCACCAGTCAGATCCTCATCGGGGACAGTTCGCCAAGCGCCCCGGCGGAATCGAGTGTTCCAATTGCCACTCTGCTGACGGCTTCAAACCGTCGACGTTCGGATTGAAAGAACACGCTACGACTGCGTATCCGCTGCAAGGCAAACATGCACTACTGCAGTGCGCGCAGTGCCATCTTCCACGAGGCAAAGAGACGATCTATGCGATGAAGTTCCAGCACTGCACGGACTGTCACGCCGACCCCCATGCCGGGCAGTTTGCGGGCAGCCCGCACATCAACCGCTGTGAAGATTGCCACAATCTCCAAAGATTTCTGCCATCCACATTTAGTCTTCGCCGACACAACGGGACTTCGTTTCCGTTGACTGGAAGTCACGTAGCCGTTCCGTGCAGTGACTGCCACAAGGATTTCGCGACTATCAAACCTAAACCGACGGCGCAGTACCACTGGCAAGGGCTGGCTTGCCAGAGTTGCCACGCCGATCCTCATGAGGGGCGATTTAACGAATTCATGAGACGCTCAGCGCCGAATGGAACCAAGCTTGATTGTGAGGTATGCCATTCCACGGAAACTTGGGGAGACGCCCACTACGATCATTCGAAAACCGCATTCCCACTCACTGGGGCTCACAAGAACACGAAATGTGCCGATTGCCATAGGCCCCCGAACCTGAAGGCAGGGATCAATCATGCGGATTTCAAAAAAGTGCCTACGAGATGCGAGGCCTGTCACGCGGATGTCCACGGTCAGCAGTTTACAAAGTTTGGGAGCACCGTTTGCGGTAGCTGTCATGACGCGACCAGGTGGAGCCCGTCTTCGTTTGACCACGACAAGAAGTCCGCGTTCCCGTTACAAGGCGCCCATCGTACTGCGAGCTGCGCCAGCTGCCACAAATTGATGCGGAGGATCGGAGGAAAGCAAGTTCTCTTTTATAAGCCGACCTCTAAGGAATGCGCAGGCTGTCACAAACCCGGGACTCTGGAAAAAACCAAGACAGCGGTGAACTGAGGTTTTTCGGATGAGAATAAGTGATCGCCAACAGACACAGCGGACGAAGGCATTCAGCAGAGGTGTGTTGTTGATCCATTTCGTCCTGCTGTTGCGGTTAGCTGGGGTTGCGGCGGCCCAGGAGACCGCGGCCGCTTCTTCGATTGACAGTCCGCATGGGCCGATGCAGGTTGCGTGCGAGAGTTGTCACACAGCGTCTGCATGGAAACCGATCCGCGTTAAGCCAGATTTCGATCACAACAAAACCACTTACCCATTGCGTGGACTGCACTCGGGAGTGAGTTGCGAGGAATGTCACGTCAGCCCACTCTTCGCGAATACAGGCATCCATTGTCAGGATTGTCATGCTGACATTCACCGACGACGGAACGGGGCGCAATGCGACAGCTGCCATCGTGTCAGCGGTTGGCAGGTCTTGATCCAGTCGATCAACGAACATCAGGATCGATTTCCCTTGATTGGAGCCCACGCCGCGGTCGACTGCTATTCGTGTCATAAAGCGGGTGCTATTGGGGAATTTAACCGCCAAGGGCTTTCAACCGAGTGCGTCAGCTGTCATTTGAAAGCGTTTCAAAAGACGACCTCTCCCAATCATCAAGCTCTTGGATATTCGACCGATTGCCTCCAATGCCACACGAGTATGGATGGCTGGGCGACCGCGCTGTTCCCGCGCGCGAAACTGAGCCGACGAAGGTGAAATCAACAGCGATTCGGAGCAGATGATCGAACCAGAAAAAACTGACTTAATGAGGACCGGAACGATGACCGTATTTGATCCCCGGAGCGACCAGAAGTGAGAACCATCATAGGATTGTGCGCCCTATTGTTCTTGGCGTCCGTATGTGTGGCGCAGGGGAGCAGCACTGCAGGAATCAGGAGAGTGAGGGTTGTTCGGTCCCGCGAGAGGATAACACTTGAGATCACTCTCACTCACTCAGTAGATCCAAGAGTCAGCATCGTCACCAACCCTGATCGACTGGTTCTAGATCTTCCCACAACTGCGGCCAGCTCAAAACAGCGACATATTGCGGTGAATCGAAATGGCGTGAAGCAGATTCGAATCGGTCTGAATGTTGCGACCCCTCCCGTCACCCGGGCGGTCATAGATATCGATCGAGCCCATCCGTACGAACTTGCTGCGTCAGGCAACACGGTGACATTGACCGTGCTGCCTGCTGTCAGGGTGGATGACATCAGTCCGCATGGCAGAGGTGCTTTGCCGGCGGCCACTGGCACATTGTGGCAAAGGCTGCGCCCAAAGCAGATCATGCGTAATAAAACAGCGATGCCATCCTCCCAGGTTACGGAAGCCCCATCGGACACGAATCTCCACGTCAGCTTCAAAGTGAAGTACGTAGCAGAGGGGGCGGCCTATTTGATTGGCGGACGCAGCTCTGGACTGGCAGCTGGAATGAAGTTGTTCGTGCATGAGGTCGCACCGTCCTCGACTGAAGCTTCAAATCCTCAAGGCGCGATTGTTGCTGAGTTGCAAGTTGTCTCCGTCGCGGAGACATCGGCGGTGACAGAAATCCGCAACACCAAACGGGATGTGCAACCTGGCGACTGGGCTGAACTTTCCGAGACGGATTACGCGAAGCTGGGGCGAAAACCGGTCGGCGAAGCGGCCCTCAAAATTCCGTCGCAGCCACTGGCTGCGGTCAAGCCGTCCGCAACGGCGCAACTTGGACAAGTGTTGCAAGAGGAAGGGCGGATTCGCGCGCGAATCGCGTTCGACTACAGCGGAATCAGCAGCAGCGGTTCGACGCCGGGGCGCAGCAGTTCGGTGGGTTTGGCATTTCACACAGACACGACGCAAATCGCCGGCACTCACTGGAATTTACGGGGAGACTGGCGAGGGCGACTGACAGCCAATTCCCAGCCGTCTGAGGAAACCATGCAGGACTATCTGGACAGGACTTACACCATTCAGTTGTCATACGACAATCCGAACTCCCGGTGGGTTGCGGGTGTGGGACGCCTCTATTTGCCTTGGGCTGTGAGTTTAGACACGATCGATGGCGGATACCTCGGACGCAAACTCACCGATACCGTGACGACTGGAGTTTTTCTCGGATCCACCCCTGATCCAACGTCGTGGCACTATCGTCCGGACCAGCAAATCGGGGGATATTTCGTCAACTTCGAAGGCGGTAATTACGATAATTTTCACTATTCAAGCACGGCCGGGATTGCGCTGAGTTTTGTGAAATGGCAGCTCGATCGTCCATATGTCTTTCTCGAAAACGCGCTGTCCTACATGAAGTATATTTCCGTTTATCACTCTCTCATCGTTGACTCGCCACAAGGAGTCAGCACAGACGAAATCACACCCGGAACGGGAATCAACCGCAGTTACCTCAGCGTGCTCATGCAGCCGAGACAGTGGATCTCTTTGGAGCTCATTCACAACTATTTTCGCGACGTACCCACGGCTGCGACTGCTTTAATCGGCACTGGCTTGGTAGACAAACTTCTCTATCAAGGCGTGAACCTCGCCGTGCGATTGCAGCCGGTGCGGAACTTCGCCGTTTACAGCACGATCGGCCAAAGCGACAAGACTGGAGACGTAAAGCGAAGTCTGAACCAGATTTTTGGACTGACGTGGAACGAAATCGGCCACACCGGTATTCGCGCAGACGTTCATTATTCGAAATTCGACAGCTCCTTCGCGCGTGGAGACTACAGGGTTCTTTCTTTATCACGTCCACTGAGCAAACGAGCGAACTGGACCGTTCAAGCCGGAAGCCAGACCCTTTCGTCGGAGTTCACCAGCAATCAGCGGTCGGCGTTTATAGACACGTCTTTCGATACCAATCTGGGTGGCCGCACGTTTCTGCAGAGCGGCTACACCATCGAACGAGGTGCGCAATTGAACTACGAGCAGTGGCACATGAGCTTGGGATATCGCCTCGACATGAAAGGCTTCACAAAATGAATGCACATGCGTCAACGTTTATACCGGCCGCGCGTGCGAGCACTGCTGCAAAAAAGCATCAGAGGCTCGTAGTAATCCTCTCGCTCATTGCGTTAGGCACGATTCTTGCGCTTGCGCTTTACGGCTCGGACTACTATCAACTCAGCCGAACTGAAAGGGCGTTTTCTCCCAAGCACCACTTGTTGCGGCCAAGCGGGATTGTAGGGATTAACTTAGGCGTGGCGGGCGTTCTCATGTTGTGCGGGATCTTTCTATATCCGCTACGCAAGCGTTGGGGGTGGCTACAAAAACAGGGGAACTCTAAACACTGGCTCGATCACCACGTCGTTTTGGGGGTCGCCGCACCAGTTTGCATTGCATTTCACTCGTCATTCAAGTTTCGCGGCCTGGCCGGTATGGCTTTTTGGGTGATGGCGGCTGTCTCGGTCAGTGGCCTCATCGGTCGCTATCTGTACGCGCAAATTCCGCGCCATGTTGCGTCCGCTGAATTAGCACTGTTGGAATTTCAAGGCGTACTCGAGCGCCAAACAATCGTTCCTCATCCTGACCTGCGGCGACTGCTATTGCAAGTGTCCGCGCGTAATGTTTCGAATTGGTCGGCCTTCTCAGCGTTGGTCTATATGGTGGCCTGCGATTTGGCTCGGCCATTTAATGTTTTCCATCTTCGCGCAAAAGTTTTAGGAACTAAATTCGCGATTAAGTCTCTGATTGGCCTTGGATACAGCACGAATGTTCAATTTGAAGAAGTGATTCATCTCGCGTGCAAACAGGCCACCACTTCGCGCCGGATCATATTCCTTTCCCACATCCAGCGCGTATTCAAGCTATGGCACGTCGTGCACCGGCCGTTCAGCTATGCCTTCGCGGTATTGGCGCTAATCCACATCGGGGTCGCGATGTTGCTTGGATTTATCTGAATGCCGGATCTAGCCGCCTACCGGGCCCCCTGCGACTCCGACCCGCTCGCGAATAACTATTAGGCTGCTTTTCCGTCGCCGTTGGATGGGCTGCCCACTAAATCCTGACGGAGTCGCTCCATTTGTGCGGCTGCTTCCTTCATTTGTTCGGCATATTCGTGCCCCTGTCGTGGAAGGAAACCTCCGTAATTCTCCAACAGCAATCTGGAGTTCGTATTGATGGCGAAGATGTTTGAGCGCGCTTGACCGGAAAGAGCGGATGTTAGTTTGGCGAGCTGCAAATCGCGTATTGTAAGCGCGCTTCTTCCGCGAGAGGCTTCTTCTTCAAGGCGTCGTGCATGGCGGTGGATCAACCCGAACAGACATGCTGTAAACAAAAGCAGGACAGAATTCGCAATAATCGTTCTCGACAAAACATTTCTTAATGCCGCGATCCTCTCCGCGTCGAGTCTCGCAAAATTCGTACTCTCGGCGGAGGATAGCGAGGACGCGATTCGCCGGATCTCGTCCATGTAACCCTCACCTTCGTTTGTGTTGATGAGCATGAAAGATCGGTGACGATATCCCTGCTGACGCAAAGTAATGGAGCGCTCCATCTCCCCCTGCTTTGAGCGAATCAAGCCCTCCAACTGCGACTCTAGTGACTGTTCACTCTGCGCCCGCTTGGCGAATCCTGTGCGAAGACTCATGAACCGTGTTCCGACCCTACCCTTTGCATCCGTGTAGGGCTGCAAGTATGCGGCGTCCCCCGTTAAGAGATACCCTCGCTGACCTGTTTCCATATCGGTCACGTCTTGCAAAACGCCGGAGAGTGCCGATTGGATCGCGGAGCTTTCAAGTGTGAGCGTCGCAGTTTTCTGGACACGCTGCAAATGATTGATGGCAAGGTACGCATTCAAGGCAATAAACGCGAGCAGCGCCGGAACTCCGATTTGTAACGCAGCTTTTCGAATCATCTAATTTGCCGCCCTTTACGTGACATTGAGAACGCCTTCAGTCTTGATTCGGCTGGCCTTACAAATCTCCTCCGCAACTCTGACCGCTGCCTTACTGCTGTGGACCGGTTCCTCGGCCGACATTACGGAACTGGCAGCCAGAGTGAAAAGCAAAGCATCTTCCTGACTGTCGAAGTAAAGCACCACTTGATTCACTGCCATGTGTATAGCTCCTGCTGATTTAGGGATGATAGGCCGGTTTATCGCAAGATCGAGGTTATCTCTTTTGGTGCGCCCGGCTGGTGCAGCTGAGGATGATTGGACGGAGACGCATTTGCAGCAACTTTTGGTGCGACCAGGTGGCGAATTGTTAGGGTTTTCTGGATGTTAAGAAAAAAACAAGAAATAGCTTGGCGCCCGGTCACGACGTCCGGGAATTCGGCGGTGCTGCCTCGGTCGGCGAGCCATTCGCTTACGGGCACACCATCTTTTGCTGATTCATTCCGAGGATCGTCTTCTCAGACAGGCCAGGATTGAATCGAGCGTAAAGCACCGAATACGCGTCGGTGTTCTCGCCTTCTTTGCCCGCGCTTCCGGTCACCGAGACTACCAGCGTTCTGTCGCTGTTGTAGAAAGTATCCTGGGAACGGCCAGCTGCGTAAGCATGGGTCTTCTTGAACCCTTGAAGATGTGAGCCATACCAAGCGAGCGTTACGTCTACTTTGGAATTAAAAATTGAATAGAAATCTGCCTGCATTTTGCTCTTGCAGACATCCGAATCCGGTAATTTAGTTGGCTCGTTTCCCAAGTGAAGAGGAGAATCCGTCGCAGGATGCAATGGAAGGCCCGTCAATGGGTCTTCACTCAGCAGTTTTGGGGCGCCTGCCGCGATTAGGGCGAAACAAAGAACGAATACGACTGAGAGAAGTTTTGCGAAAGTCATAGTTTTAGGTCCTTCATGGATCGAGATATTGCAAGACACTGATATGAGCTGTTTCAATCGAGAGCCTGTCCGAGCGGCCAATTCATCTTCGGTAAGGGCGCCGTTTACAGAGCGTCTGCGATTTCCTTGGCCAGCGGCTTCACTGCGTCTGTGCCGCAGGGGCAGGTCATGAACATGATCCGAACCAGACTCTTACCTTTGCGCAGCATGATCATTCCATCGGCCGACACAAATGCCTGGTCACCGATTCCAGGAAGTCCTTGCGTATCGCCCAATGTGGAAAGCACTTTGCCGTTCAGCTGCATCTGTTCTTCCGCGGCATTCGTATCCACGGAAAACGAAAACACCGGCACTTCTCCCGAATTGTCTTGTTTGTGATCAGCATCTTCGCTTTGAAATTGCTTGAACATCCCGCCCGCGAACCCCTGGATCATCTGCTGAGTCTTCTTGTCAGCACCTCGGGCCGCCATCATTGCGGTGACGTGCTTTGCGGTCATGTCCGCTTGATTCCCTGTCGCAATGTATGAACACCCACCGTCCGACAGCTGCGTTCGGACAATCTGCACTCCGATTGCGCGACTGACGTCTTCTTTGCTCAACAATCGACACGGGTCCCCGGTGACGCTTCCGTTCGAGTCACTTCCTGACGCGCTCCCGACTGAATTAATGCCAGAACCAGAGTTGGTCTTAGGGTTAGGATCGAGCCCCGGCAGGTCGCGGGTGACTTCGTGAATCCTTTCCTTAACTCGGTGTACAACGTAATACACGCCGCCCGCCGCAAGGGCGCCAACCACAAAAACTACAACCACAAGTCCGATGAGAATTTTGGTAATGGGACTTGCTTTCGACTGGGTTGGTCCGGCGATGGGAGTCGGGGCTGATGCACTAAAGCTCGGCTGCACAGGTGTCACGGGCGAAGGAGATGTTTTCGGGACTGACTCAGCCGCAGCAGATCCCACCGAACCAATTGCCCTCCACAAGTTCGCGCCACATTTGTTGCAGAACGGCGCTCCGCTTACCGCGGCGCCACACGCGTTACAGAATTTTGGCGAGGATGAGTTGTTTCCCTGGACCGAAGCAACCGGAGCCGGCGACAGCATTGGAACTGGGGGAGTTGCGGGCCGGGCAGTTTCCGCCAGCCGGCTATCGGCACCGCATTTGTTGCAAAATATCCCGGTGACAGGGGCACCGCATTTGTTACAGAAATTGGCCATAGTCTCCTCTTTGTGCTGTCGCCTTTAAGCTTTGAACTCCGCCAGCGTGGCGATCGCCCCAAGCGCGATTGAATGAGCGATTCGTGCGTCAAGCGCAATATCAGCCCCTCAGTACAGAATCGTCAACGAAACAGGGTTTTAAGAGTGGCTTAACCGCGAACTATCGGTTGCTCAAAGGCTTAGGGCCTCGTATTAACAAGCCGTCGGCTCGTGGGACCGTGATAAGATTTGCCGCTATCTTCTTCGGGGGACTGACTCCATAAGCATCGCCGACCCAAAGGGCCCTTGTTATCGCTTCGGTCCGTTCGAGGTGGACCCGGCTGCAGGTAGGCTTTCGCGCAACGGAATTCCTGTGAAGTTGCAGGATTTACCGTGGCGCATGCTCCTCATGTTGGTGGAACGCCCGGGAGAAGTCGTCACTCGGGACGAATTTCGACAAAGGTTATGGCCGGAGAACACCTTCGTTGAATTCGACAACAGTCTGGGAGTCGCCATCCGGAAAGTTCGCGACGCCCTCAACGACGATGCCGAGGCTCCCAGATACGTCGAGACGCTCCCGCGACGAGGATATCGGTTCCTTGCTCCGGTAACAGTAGTCCAGCCTCTGCCAGTCCCGAATTCCCTGAAAACATCCTCTGATCAGAGAGATCCAGCCGCTGCGGGAATCAGACCAGCCAGCATCACGATCCCGCCTTCGCGGGGCAAGTATCTGATGCTCGCGTTCGTCGCACTTCTTCTCATAGCAGCTATCTTCTTTGGATTTCGTTGGCAGAGGAAAAGGACCGCATCGACCCGCACTGTTGAGTCCACAGCCGTTCCAGTGCGCGTGCGCCGGTCGGTCGCCGTGTTTGGCTTTCGCAATCTGACTGGAACACCAGCAGACAACTGGCTAGCTTCGGCCTTCGCCGAAATGCTAAACACGGAACTGGCTGCGGACGGCAGACTCCGTTTGATTTCTGGAGAGGATGTTGCCCGTACCAAACGGGATCTGCCTCTCATCGACGAAGACAGCCTAGCCAAAGGGACTCTAGACCGGGTACGTGCAGAATCCGGTGCTGACATGGTTGTGCTCGGTTCCTACACCGCACTTCCAGGTAAAGGGGAAAAACGAATTCGCCTGGATATCCGGCTGCAAGATACGAACCGTGGCGAAATCGTCTCCGAACAAGCCTTCGTAGGAACTGAAGATGACCTGTTTGAGCTGGTTGGGCAAGCTGGAACAGCGCTGCGAAGGAATATGGGCACCGGAGCGGTATCCATGCAGGCGTCAGCCCAGGCACGCGCAGCTCTGCCCACAAAACCGCTAGCAATTCGTCTTTATTCTGAAGGGCAAGCACGGATGTGGGCTTTCGACTTCATCAAGGCGCGGGATTTTCTTATTCAGGCGGTTGCCGTCGAACCAGACTTCCCGCTTTCTCATTCCGTCTTGTCAGAGTCGTGGCAACATCTCGGCTACCTGTTGAAGGCTCGCAACGAGGCCGAGCGAGCTCTTTCTCTCTCTGGGCAATTGGGGCCCGAGGAGAGGCTACTGATCGAGGGTCAGTATTTTTCAGTGATGGCTGACTCCAAGAAAACGGTCGAGGCGTACCAGAATCTCTTTTCGATGTTTCCTGACAATCTGGACTACGGTCTCCGCCTAGCGGACGAGCAACGCCGGATAAGCTCTGCAGATGCTTTACGAACTTTGACCGCTTTGCGACAACTTCCCGCCCCTGCGAGCGATGATCCTCGGATTGACATGATTGAGGCACGCGCATGGATTGCCAAGGACTTCGCGAAAGCTCAGGCACTGGGACGGAGAGCGGTCGAAAAAGGAACGGCTCAGGGATCAGTCCTCCTCGTCGCTCGAGCTTATGGAATCTTGTGTCAGATGGCAGGCAATGGAAGTTCCACCCCGCAAGCAATCCAGGATTGTGAGAGTGCTCGGAAAGGCTATGCTGCCGCCGGCGATCGGAATAATGAGGCGCGGGTCTTGAACGATTTTGCAGGGATCTATTATTCGATGGGAGAATTGGACCGGTCGGAGAAATTCTTTCGTGAGGCGATTTCAGTATTCACCCAACTCGGCGAAATTGAGGGTCTCACCACCGCCTCCAGCAATTTAGGGGACATCCTCTTGGCGCGAGGGGACCTCGTCGGGGCCGAACGCGCTCTCTCCCAGGCATTATCCGGCTACAAAGAACTCGATGATAAAGACGGAGTCGCTCTGAACTTGAATGACCTGGCAGAGATCTCGCGCCGCCGCGGAGATTTGGAAAAAGCATTGGCGACGTACCAACAGGCCAAAGCTTCTGCTCAAGAGATTGACGACGAGAGTGCCATTGCATACGTACAGCACGGAGTGGGTGACGTTCTTTTCGATCGTGGTGATCTCGCTGGCGCCCGCGCTTCGTACGAGGAAGCTCTCGCTATTCGGAAACAGACCGGCGAAATACAACTGACGGCTGAGACCGAGCTTGCGATCGCCCGTTTGTCGATTGAAGAGGGACACGCCCCCGCCGCGGAAACCGTAATCCGCAAGTGCAAGGAGCAGTTCCATAAGGACCAGCAGACTAACGACGAACTCGAGGCCGGCACGGTACTCATCGACGCCCTAGTTTCCGAAGGTAAGCTCGAAGAAGCGGCGGTAGAAGCGGAAGCGCAAAGACCACTCGCGACGAAGAGCGCGAACGAACTCCTCCAACTCCAATTCGATCTCGCTGCTGCGCGTCTCCACTTAACTTCTGATCATTTCGAGTCTTCGCGGAAGGACCTGGATAGCGTAATGCGGAATGCGACTCGTTACCAGTTTCTGGAAATCCAACTCGAAGCCCGTCTCACTCTGGCACAACTGGAGACGAAATTGCATCGAGACTCCGTCGCTAGAACAGGTCTCCTTGCATTAGAGGCAGACGCGCGACACAAAGGATTTGGCCTTATCGCTACGAAAGCTGCATCAGTCCGCAAAGCGATACCATGAAATCCGCACATTAGGAATTCGAGGCAATTGACGTCAGATCTAATTAAGACTGCTTCCTACTTTGTCTGGTAGCAGCCGATGTCGATCTTCCCAGATTTGATTCGCGGTGAGCCTTCGAGATCCAGTTCTCCCACTGGCACACCGTCAGTCGTCCCTGCTGCTATGGCGCGAGAGTCCGATCGCAGATGAAAGTCATTCGTTGCGGCATCGACGAAATCCGGATCCTGAAAATGCGAATGGCGGTCATTCCCGGTCGCTTGAACGTAGTTATCGAATCCGGTAATCGAGGCGGAAGCTTCTCCCCACGTGCTTGCCTTTGAGCCGGAAGCGCAGTAATAAAGGTTGTGATCGATGCTGACGGACGGGTGTTGCTTGTCGAGCTGCGATTTGTTCACCGCGATGAGGCAGCGGGACCCGGCGTAAACAATATTGTTCGCAAAAATATCGTCTCCCATATTCCACTGCATCTGGAACTCGCCCGACCCTGTACCCGAGGTATCGTTGTCGTAGAGCGTGTTGTTAACCACGGTGCAGTGCTCGGTGTGTCCACGCTCGGGTGCGTAGCCTCCGATGGAAACGCCGGCCGTATGGCCGCGATAGATAAGATTATTTCGTGCAGTAATGTAACTGGTGGCGCGGTCCTTGTGCTCGCTGGCCAGTTCGATTCCGAAGTCCACATCGTGAATGACGTTCTGTTCGATCAGCACCCTCGTGCCGCCGTCCACATAAATGCCATCGGAATTTTCTTCGTCGCGATAGGCCGGATTGCCGCGCGACGTAATGTTGTAAACGAGATTTCCGCTCACCACGCCATCCCGCGCTTGATCAACCGCGGGATCGGGCGCGGTGCGTTCGAAACCGATGACGTCGATTCCGATGTTGTTATTGTCGTGAACAACGTTGTGCGTAATTCGGAAATTCGTGACGTTCCCATTCACTACGAGCGATTCGCTCGAACCGGTCTTGAGATGATGCACTTCATTACCGTCGATAATTAGTTCGCTGATTGGAGTCTTGGCATCCGTTCCATATATCGCGATGCCAAATCCGTTGGCACCATGTCCGGGACCATCGCGGCCGTCAAAAGTCTGCTCGATGTGATGGACGTTATTTTTAAGCAGTTCTATATGAGAGCCGGCGCCCATCACACTTATGCCGAGCGGGGTCAAGCGATGTTCGGCAGTGTGATAGTTCCGAACCTCAAAGCCTTCGATTCGCACATAGCTCTTGTTATGAATGGTTAAGATTGCGCTCCTGCCATCCGGCGTGAAATGCTGCGCATCAAGAATCGCCGTCTCACCTGGATAGCTTCGAAAAGTGATGTATCCATCATTCGCGTTGCCGGATGTCTTGATGGTCACGAGTTCTTCGTAGACGCCGCCTCTCACATTGACGGTACTGCCCGCCCTCACGGTGTCTGCTGCATGTTGAACCGTGCGCCAAGGTGCCGCTTGAGTGCCGGGGTTCGAATCACTCCCAGTCAATGACACGTAGAAAGAGGAGTTGGATTGGCCAAAGGCTCCTAAGGTCCAAACAAACAAAGTGAAAACGATTGACAATTTCACACTCATCACTCCCAAGGAAGTTCTCAGCGCTGCGCAATCTTGTTGAATCGTTGCTTCAAATCTTTACAAAAATCTTCCGGCGGTACATCCAATATAGGATCATCCAGAAGGTAAGTATTACGAGGAAGCCATGTAACGCTGGCCGGAAAGTCGGACCGGCCATCAACGATATGGCTCCGCCAAAGTGGCGGTCGAATGCTTCTCCGAAGAACGTCTCCATTGTCCAGCTCATCACGTAGATTGCGATCGAGTTCATGCCTACAACCAGTAGAGGAAATGCCCATCGCCGCCATCCCTTTATTTCGATAAGTGCATAAAAACCGGCGAGGATCAGCAACACCATGCCACCGCTGTACAACGTGTACGACGATGTCCACACCCGTTTGACGATGGGACAAATGCCGGCCCATTGGCAGATCAGTCCCAGCAGAACGAGGGCTACTCCCGTGACTACGAGTCCCCGCAGTTTTTCTTCTTTCGACTTCTTTCCTTTCAGCCATTCTCCGGTCAAAAGCCCCATGATCATGGTGCCGAGGGTAGGAATGAAACTTAGCGTCGACCAACCGCCTTCGTTAAAGACGAAGGGATGTACACGTGGAAAGAGATTCAAGAACCAGACATCAAAGGCCCACGAGAGGTTCGAGTTTTTGTTCCAGTGCGAAAAAAATCCGGTATAGAGGTGAGGCCAATTCTGCGGAACGCCGACCCGCGCATAGTCAAACTGCGGCCCTGGCACGGGATAGAGCGCAAAAGCTGCCCAAAAGAAAATCAGGATCAGGACCAAGGTCACCACTTGTGTTCGTACCCGTGTGAATCCCAGCAAGAACAGGAAGACATAGCCCAATCCGATCTGCGTCAGCGTGTCCTCAAATGTAAAGTAGGTCTGAGTCGAGTGGAGGGAACGAAGGAAAATCCCGAGAAAAATCAGAATGAACGCGCGGCGAACGGCGTGCCCGAACATAGGACCGAAAGTTTGACCCTTCATTTGCCTGCTCGCGATAGAAAACGGCAGCGCGGCGCCCACCAGGAACGAGAAAGCAGGCTGGATCAAATCGTGCAACGAGCACCCTTGCCACTCAACGTGCTGGGTGTTGAAGGCGATCACGCGCCACAGAAGGCTATTCGGAAAGGAGCGCGCCACATCGAATAGGCGCATGGCCTCTCCGAGCATCAGCACCATCACCAACCCGCGGAATGCATCCAGCGAGATTAGCCGGATGATGACTTCAGTCTTTCGTCCAGGCTCGACGACAGGTGCTTTCGATTCCGGGGTCTCAACCTGCGCGCTTTCGATCATCTAAAGCCTCCTGGGACTGGCGGATCTATACCTGAACTGCAAAGCCGGGAGAATCCGAACGCGCGTCCGATTTCCCCCGTGTAAAGTCCGGGAACTTCTGAGGCGCTCCATTCTGCGAGACGGAAGCTTCGCTCAACGGAGTTGGGGCGCTCCACGCGGCGGCATCGTACACATTGATGTCAGGCACGAATCCCTTTTTCAGGCATTCCATCAGCCTGTAATTCATGACGTAGTCCATTCCGCCGTGCCCACCCATCTTTCGAGCCAGCTCTCCAGTTTTCTTCCAGAGTGGATGCTCGTACTTTTCGCGAAACGCGTCGATGGCCTCCCAGTCTTCTTTCATTGAGCCATCTGCTTGCTTTGCACCGTCGAGGAAGATCCTCGCCGGATAGTCCGCAAATATTCCTTTTGTCCCCGAGATCGAGTTGAGCCTGCTATAAGGTCGTGGATTGACCACGTCGTGCTGCAGAAGAATCGTGCGGCCTTTTTGCGTTTTGATAATGCTGGTGTTCATGTCGCCGCAAATGTATTTTTCGGCGCGTTTGGAGTCACCCTCAGGAAAATTAGCTTTCACATACGCGCTGAGCGAAGCCTCCGCAGAACTCACCGAAACCATGTAGTCGAAACGGTCGCCGCGATGAATGTCCATGTAATGGGCGACGGGACCCAATCCATGAGTCGGATACAAGTTGCCGTTGCGCTTCATGTGCGGAATACGGCGCCACAGGCCCTCGCCTTCATTCGCGGTCAAAATCTTTCGCAGGTCGTGAAGATACGCTGCTTCTCCGTGGGTGACCTCGCCGAAAAGGCCTTCGCGCACCATATTCAACACCATCATTTCGGTATCACCGTAACAGCAATTTTCCAGAATGACGCAATGCTTTCGGGTGGCCTCGGATGTATCCACGATGTCCCAGCACTCCTGCAGTGTCGTGCAGGCGGGCACTTCAACGGCAGCGTGCTTGCCATTCTTCATGGCATCGAGCGCCATCGGAACGTGCCAGTTCCAAGGTGTCGCGATGTAGACGATGTCGAGATCGAGGTGAGTCAGATTCTTGAAATCCGTTTCATCTTTTCCGAAGCCCTTGGGCTCCGGTTGGCCCGCGTCCGTGACCATCTTTTGCGCGAGTGCGACCTTCGCGGGTACCAGATCGCAGATCGCCTTGACATCCACGTTTTCTACGGCGAGCAAGTCCCCCAGCAAACTAGTTCCCCGACCGCCAACGCCGATAATTCCCAACCGCACTCGCTCCCGTCCTTCAAACGGGACGCCGATCATGGTCGACTTTGCGCTGTTGCGTGGGATGGCCAGAGAATCGGAGCTCAACATTTCAGTCGTAACGACGAGTCCGGCGCCCCCGATCGCGGTGCGCTTCAGGAAGCTTCGTCGGGAGATTTCCTTTGAGTCTTTATCCATTCCCATTTGAGTGGTCTCCTATGAACGGGCGGCAAACTCGTACTTTTGAAGCACTGTCGAGTGCTTAATGTCGTCCCCGGAACAAACGAAATAAAACGATATGAATAGTAACAGTTCGACAGTTCTTCGGCATGAGTATTTATCGCCCCTCGCTGGATGGCTGACAGACGGGAAGGTTCACTGGAGATCATCGCCGATTGGGACACATCAGCAAACAGCGCAATGGCTGCTGCGCTCTCTGCTGGTGGCGGCGCACGGTTAAAGGAACCACCAGCAAGGGTGGCCCAGAAAGTCTTTCCGCGTGGCCGTGCGCCGAAGGACGAGATCGCGAAGGGGGCAATTACACGAAAACTGGCGGTTCGCCTGCAATGGATGTGGCGCCAGGGTCGGGACTGTAGTCAGTTTGAAAAGCTTCGTTCGCGCGCAGACGGCTCAGAAATCCCCATGGAGCGCAGTATAGACACACGTCTAATAAAGGAACCGAACATCTTCCTCTTCGTTCTAGGGTTGGGGCAGCAAGCCGTACACGTCCAGTTCCCCTTGGGTCGCGACGTACACTTTTCCGTTGGCAACTGTTGGTACTACAAACTTTACCGCGATGCCGCCCTGGTCGCGTGCCGAATTTTGGCCGGTATTGTACAACTCTCGCGATAAGTTCACCGCGTCGTAGGCGTGCAACCAAACATATCCGCCCTTGGCGGTGCTCAGAGCCCAAACGATGCCGTTCGTCGACCCGTTTGCCGATACCGCAGGAGTCGCCCCCGGATAACCGAACAGAGAAGGCGATTCCGAAGTCGGCGAGGTCGAAAGCAACCCGTTCGACAACAAGTAAGATTTTAGATAGTCGCTGACTCCGCAGAAGTAAATATTGTTCTGCCAGTATGCCGGCATGCTGTGCGCCGTCGGAACGGTGCCAGCTGGAAGCGTTTGAAGAACCTGATTTCCCGAGGCATTGTACTTACCAAGGTTGGTGCGATCGACCAGGTAGACTACCCCCTGCTTGCCGGCGGCTACGAGCAATTCAGTGGGGGCAGTGGTCTGGGTCGGCAACAGCATCGGTGCCCCTGATCCCAAATCAAGATCGGAGTTGTTGAGCGATTGGAAATTGGAAGGCAGGAAATAATCGCTTATGCTCAAGGCGCTTCCGGTGAAACTGAAGTTCACGAGCGCCTCACCGTAGTCCACGCCTCCCGTATTGATGTCAGTCGTTCCGTTCCCGAGCATGACGTAGATGTTTCCGTTTTCATCCACGGCAGGCGCAGCGCCACTTTGCCAGATTCCGCCCTCGACGCCGTTCGGAGTCGTATTAAATACCGCAACTTGCTGCAGGCTGCCCTCCTGATATCCCATGATCCATCCGTGATAGGGCTGGATATCGCAATGAGAGGCCCAGCTGATGAAGACTACTCCGTTATTCAGGAACAATCCCGCACGTTGATTTTGTGTCTGCGGGTTGAAGGTGACGGTTCCGCTGGAAGAAGGATACGAAGCTTGGATCACCACCGGACTTCCTGGCGTTTCCAAACCTGTCGTGATATCCAGCGCGTGCAGAGTCTGGTAATACGAAGTAGTTGCACCCGAAACCACTTTGGTCCGAGCCAGGACAAATATCACATTCGTTTGCGGATCGATGACCGGCGTAGAGGTGATCCCGACCTGGGGCGAAATGTTACTGCAGCCTCCAATGTCGGTGGTACTCAGCGTTTGTGCTCCATTGGTGAGGAAGCTTACCTGCCACAGGGGCGTGGTCGAGGTACCGTCAGCGTCGAAGGCATAGACGCTGTCGTTTTCGGTTGCCACGTATGTGACATTGTGCACGCCCTGGCCTGGAATGCTGACGCCCTGGACGTACAGCGGCTCTGCGTAAATCTGACCGTCGACCGGGTAAGAGAAAATCTTGCCGAACTGGGTTGAATTCACATTTCCCGTCGTGAGTACGGTTTCTTGCAGGTTCTGACCGGTACGCCCATCGTCATTATGGTAGACAAAGGTCCCGCTGTAAGAGGTAACGATGACCGGCACGCTTGCTGTTTGTGTGGTATTGGCGGTGCTGGTCGCAGTGATGACGTGCGATCCAGGTGCAGTCGGAGCCGTGTAGAAACCGCTGCTCGATATCGTGCCTACCGAACTGCTACCGCCAACCGTGCCGTCCACCGACCAAGTGACGCTCGAGCTGGCAACACCACTGATATAGGCTTGCAACTGCGAGCCCTGATCCGGTGTTACTGAAACTTGAACCGGAACGATCGAAACGGTACTGCTGGACGTGGTGGCCGTTCCGCTCAGGTTGACGGTTTGTTGCGTGGACGGATCATTGTCAGTGACCGTGACGTAACCCGCCCTGGTTCCCGTTGCGGATGGCGTGAACGTCACCTGCACGGTGCAGTTCGCACCGGCAGCAAGCGAAGTTCCGCAGGTGTTGGTTTGTGCGTAGTCTCCACTGGCGACGATGCTGAGAATGTTTAGAGTAACGGAGCCTGTGTTCGTCAGCGTGACTTTTTGAGAAGAACTTGTGGTCAACAGATTTTGTGCGGCAAAGGTCAAACTTGTCGGCGACAACGACGCGCTGGGACCTCCACTCGTTCCGGTCCCGGTGAGCGCAACCGATTGCGGGCTTCCCGTCGCATTGTCGGATACAGAAATCGTTGCCGTTCGCGTTCCCACCACCGTCGGCGTGAATGTGACGTTGATCGTGCAGTTTGCCCCGCTGGCCACTGACGAACCGCAATTGTTGGTTTGAGAGAAGTCTCCGGGATTCGTGCCTGTGACGGCGATGCTTGTAATCGAGAGCGTACTGTTGCCGATGTTGAAAAGTGTAACTCCGCTCACCGGGCTCGACGTCCCGACACCTTGGGCAGCGAAGGTAAGGCTGGCAGTGCTGAAACTGATGCCCGAACTGTTGCCGGTTCCCGTCAGCGCGACGGTTTGGGGACTTCCGGAGACATTGTCGGCCACGGAGAGATTTGCTTGGCGCGAACCGGAGGCAACCGGCGTGAACGTGACGCTGATAGTACAGTTGGTAGCCGCTGCCAGGGAGCTTCCACAGTTGTTCGTCTGAGAGAAGTCCGACGGATTCAATCCCGTGATCGTAATGCTGGTCAGAGTCAGCGTTGAGTTGCCTGTGTTGCTCAACGTCACATTCTGAGGAGTGCTGCTTGAGCCTACCGTGACGCTGCTGAATGAAAGACTGACTGGCGTGAGGCTGACAGCCGGCGCAACCCCGGTTCCAGTTAGCGCGACAGTCTGAGGACTTCCCGTGGCACTGTCGGCAATGCTGATGGTCGCCGAGCGCGTCCCCGATGCCGTGGGAGTAAAGACTGCGTTGATGGAACACGATCCGCCGGCGGCGATCGAACTGCCGCAATTGTTGGTCTGCGAATAATCGCCGGCGTTGGTTCCGGTAATGCTGACGCTCGTGATTGTCAGCGCGGTCGAGCCCGTATTCGTAAGAGTCACAGTCGAAGCCGTACTGGACGACCCGACGGACTGGTTAGCGAAGGTGATGCTGGAAGGTGAAAGAACGACAGTTGCCGACGCCCCGATTCCGGTCATCGGAATCGTTTGCACGGCTCCAGTCCCGCTATCGGTCAGCGTGATTGTGCCGGCGATCGTGCCGCTGGTGATTGGAGTGAAGCTCACGTTAATCGTGCAACTTGCACCCGACGCTACGCCGGCGTTGCAATTGCTGGTCTGCGAGTAATTGGGCGAGATCGTTAGCTTCGAGAACGTCAATCGGGCGCCTGTGTTATTGGAAACCTGAAGAGTCTGCGCGGCGCTCTTCACATTCAGCGCTTGGGTACCAAAACTCAGGCTGGTGGGAGCAAAAGTGATGCTGCTGCTCGCGCCCGTGCCGGTCAAGCCGACGCTCTGCGGGCTATTCGCAGCGTTGTCCGTTATTACCACCGATCCCGAATTCGTCCCAACGACAGTCGGATCAAAGGTAACGTTAATCGTGCAACTTGCTCCCGCGGCGACGGAAGCGCCGCAAGTATTGGTCTCGGAATAGCTACCCGTTGTCGAAACGCTGCTGATGGTCAACAGTCCGCTGCCCGTGTTCGTCAACGTGACCGTTTGCTTTGTACTCATTGTGTCCACATTCTGGCTGGCGAAAGTCAGTGTGGCTGGGGATAACGTAATCGTCGCCGCGGCCGATCCTGTGCCGCTAAGGCTGACCGACTGTGGACTGCCGGCTACGCTATCGCTAATGCTGATGGTTCCGGTGAGCGTACCGGTCGTCGAAGGCGTGAATGTGACGCTGATTGTGCACGTGGCGCCCGAAACCACGGAAGTTCCACAATTATTTGTCTGACCGAAGTTTCCAGTTGCACTGATTGATGTGATCGCAAGCGTAACGCTGCCTGTGTTCGTCAGCGTTACATTTTGAGGGGAACTTGTGGTGCCCACCGTCTGCGAGCTGAATGTCAGACTGCTCGGGGAAAGAGTTACCGCCGATGAAGCTCCAGTTCCAAGCAGGCTGACGGTCTGCGGACTTCCTGTTGCGTTGTCGGTGATCGAAATATTGGCTGTGACAGTGGAGTTGATCGTCGGAGAAAACGTGACGCTGATGGTGCAGCTACCACCTCCGGCAAGGGTACTCGGACAATTATTCGTCTCGCCAAATTGATTGGTGTTCGTGCCGGTCAGGGCGATGCTGCTGATCACCAGATTCGCGCTACCCGAATTCGTCAGCACGACACTTTGTGGAGCGCTAGTGCTGCCAATCGTTTGCGAACCGAACGCCAGCGCGGTGCTCGACAGCGCTGTGGCGGGACTTTGCAGCAGGATCGAAACCGTGTTGTCTTCCGAATTGGAAACCGCAAGGTCGGGCCTGCCATCGAGGTTGAAATCGCCGACTACCATACCGATCGGCTCTTCGCCCGCGGGGAACGTTTGAACCTTTGCTTCGTTAAACGTGCCGTCCCCGTTGCCGGGCAAAATAGAAACTGTGCTGTCACCGTAATTAACGACGGCGATCGAAAGCTTGCCCGTGTCATAAGCATCGAAGGCACTGATCGCAAACGGCAAATTCCCGACCGGATAAGTCACGCCGGGTGCAAAGATTCCTCCTCCGTTGTTCAAGAGTACGGAAATCGTATTGCTTCCATTATTCGCTGCGACGAGATCGAGCTTGCCGTCTCCATTCAAGTCCGCGGCCAATAAACCGTCTGGATCCGAACCCGTCGGATAGTACGACGCGCTGGCAAAACTACCGTCCCCATTGCCAAACAGAACCGCGACATTGCTGGTCGCCGAATCAGCAGCGGCAAGGTCCACAATTCCATCTCCGTTGAAATCGCCAACCGCAATGGCGTTCGGGCTCGACCCGCTGAGATAGGTCACCTGCGGTTGAAAGGTTCCATTGCCAACACCGAGGTAGACGGAAATCGTGTTGTCGGCGCTATTGATTTCTGCGACGTCGAGGTAGCCGTCCCGATTAAAGTCAGCGACGACGATACCGATCGGTTCCGTTCCGGCGACATAGTCCACATGACTCTGGAACGTGCCATCCCCGTTCCCCAATAGAACGGAAATGTTGTACGAGGCACGGTTGGCGGTAACCAAGTCCAACTTGCCGTCGCCGTTAAAATCTCCCACTGCGATGGCGATGGGATCTGTGCCGGTGGCGAATGAGGATTGCGCGGCGAAGGTGCCGTCGCCATTTCCAAGCAGGATGGAAACCGTGTTGGATCCGCGATTGACGATTGCTAAATCAGGCCGGCCGTCACCGTTGAAGTCCGCTACCAGCATGCCGCGCGGATCTACTCCCACGCTCAAGGCTGGTCCTGCCATTGCAAGCATCGATGCGGACCCCGCTATTTGAAAGGGCTGCGAATTGGAAACTCCGCCCGCTCCGCTCGTATTCTTCACCGTAACTTGGGCCGTCCCAGCAGTTGCCAAGTCCGAAGCCAACAGCGAGGCTTGAATTGCTCCGGCGCTGATAAAGGTAGTTGTGCGACTCGACCCGTTCCAAAGAACTGAATCTCCGGAAGCGAATCCGGCTCCGTTGATTGTCAACGTCGTTGCAGGACTGCCAGGTGCCGCCGCAGTCGGTGACAGCGGCTGATTCAGTAACGGAACTGGGCTGCTACCGGATGTTCCCGTTCCCGTGAGCGTCACCGGGACCGGTGAAACGGCGGACGTGAGCGTCACATTAAGCGTGGCATTGCGGCTGCCCGCAGCTGAAGGAGTGAAAACCACATTGATATTGCAGGAACCTGCGACGGCGACACTGCCGCACGAGTTCGTTTGAGAGAAATCCGTTATGTTTGCGCCTTGAAAGGTGATGGCCGAAACCTTCACCGTGTTTTGTCCGACATTCGAGAGAGTAACGATCTGGGACGCGGTCGACGCGCCTACGGCCTCGTTGCCGAAATTCAGGCTGCCCGGAGTGAGGCTGACAATCGCACCTGTTCCGCTAAGTGCGACGACCTGCGGACTGCCTTGAGCGTTGTCACTGATCGTGAGCGTTCCACTCACAGTGCCATTGGCCACCGGCGTGAATGAAACCGAGATGGTGCAGCTGGCTCCAGCCGCCAGCGTTGCCTGGCAGGTATGCGTCTGAGAAAAACCCGAGCTGGGCCGAATGCTCGATAGAGTCAGAGAAGATGTCCCCGTGTTCGTGACTGTAACGATTTGGGGAGCGCTGGTTGTGCCCCTCAATTGCGTCCCAAACGTCAGGCTGGTCGGCGCTAAAGTAACGGCCGGAGCCGCGGCGTAAGCAGCCGAACTATAGAAGACCGCCGTGATGAGGCCGAGTAGAACGCCGCCTCTGCGGCAAGCGATCGAACGGGAAAGGATGCGGCTGACACTCCGCGGAGAAAGTGAGGGTATCCAGAAAAGAGTCAAGAAGGCCGCCCCGTATTCGAGATTTTCGAGCTTGACCGGGAACCGAACGTAGGGGGAAAACAGGGGAAGTACGGGGGGAAACGCAGGGAGGGACTAGTGTGATTATGTCACAGGTACTGAAGTTTAAAAAGGACGCTTTGTCCTTAATTCGCAATGGTTTGCGGCCACTCTAGGTTCCTATCAGTCGGAAACGAAAGTCATCCCATCGCTGCTCGCAAAATGGGTACTCGCACGAACGTGAGGCGACGCTGCAGCTTGATGCTCGCGGTGTGGAATTTGGTGATTCATCGTGTTCAAAAATCCACCACGGTTAGATGGCTTCCCGGAAACCGATGGCTTGAGCCATGGGAAGCCATCGCTGGCTGGAGTGAAAGCGGTCCCCCCAGCTGGATGGCTGACCGCTTTTGGTGGACCGGAGCGGTTACTTCGTATAGGCGACTTTATCCATTCTGTGCGTCCTGCGCGGTGGGTTCGTTTGGTAATAATCGGTGCCCGGGGTCGCATCTTCGCGCTGTTAGGGAGACAGTGTTGTCCCTTCCGGGTAAGAGACGTGCCAGGCTAATTTTCTTTATTTGTCTGTTCGGATTTTTGTGGAAATGACCGGCCTATACTCGAAAGGGGCGTTTTATCCGTGCAGCAACAATCACGAAGACAGGAGTATGCTGCGGCACCCGAAGGAACCCTGAAAAACGACGCATTACGACCATAGGCAAAGACGCCTAGCCCTTTCAGGTGGAGACTCAAACGGCTTTTCGTCCTTTGGGCTCTTTGCGATCAGACAGCTCACATGAGGTGCGACGGCGGCTCGGGAGACGAAACATTGGTGATTGCGTCTGTGAGTCCTACGTCAGTGCTTTCCTTGAGAGGATCGAGCCCCGCAGGGTTTGCCAGGGCAGCGGGTGCTCCATATTGCTTGTGCGCTTCAAACGTTGGCGCTGTCGATTGAGACGTTGTCGATGGAGCGTTCTGCTCGAAGGGTTTTCCGTTCGATCCAGGAGTCTTGGATACAGAGGGTTCTTCTGGGCTATGCGCTGAAGCCTTACATGCCGATCCAGCTGGCTCAATCGTCGTAGATGCTTTCGGGACTTCCAGGAGAACGGCTTCCGCATCGTCCTGAATAAACCCATTGACGTTCACATCAATGGTAACGGGCGCAGCAACGCTTTCCCCGCTTCGCAACTGCTGTATGCGTTCTAGCTGGTTCGCACCTTGTATTAACTGCCGATTGATGGAGTTCGTGTATCTGCTGATTTGTTCGAACATGGGGAGACTGCAGCATTGTTTCTTTTCAAGGTCCACTTCGTGGCCGATGCTCAACTTCAAACGCCAGTAGTCAATCGCAATCTTTTCAACGAAAATCTCTTCGAGGGTCCCGCGAGGCTGAAGATCTTCGCGTAAGTTTTCGAGTACGTCAAAATATTCGAGGCTACCCTTGGCATCGATGGCGGCCAACTTCTTCGAGAGAAGTCCGTGTTTCACCGCGTTCCAGCGACTTCGCTCTTTGCCTTGCAGTGTTTTCGGACCGGTGGATTTTTGTGCGTTAAGTTGGTTGGCCGCCGCTTTCTTAGCAGATATCGTTTTCGGAACCTGTTTCTGCCCCGCCTCTGAAGCTACAGATTTGTTCTGGTTCGAATTGGTTTTGTCCTGGGTTGCATCGCTGTGTTGGTATGAAGAACCTGAAAGTTTGAGCATCGCTGTAATCGCCTTTCTGATTTGGTAAGAGATGAGCTTGCATGCCCCTGGTTGATTTCCAAATTGCTTTGGCAGTGCATGTCAAACGATGAATACTACATGGGGGAAAATCTGAGTAGATTCCGTGCGTACCACCTTGGGTTACGCCGGTTCTTCATTAGGAAGTTAAGTGCTGAAAGCAAAAGGTAAACAGCGCGAGCGCCTGTTCCGTCACTTGGCAAATTCGACTGGGAGGCCGAGGAACGCCTTGCTGCGATCACAGATTCAACCGGTCTCTGGACGTGTTTCCATTCCCACCACCTCGGCCATTAAAACCACAATGTTTTGTGAGAACCGCTGCAACCGTACGCCATCACACCCTGTCTTAAGTGCGAGGTAAAGGAGCGAACGATCCAACCGGGTTTGAGATATTCGAGTCAACATCACAATTTCCAGGAGGTCCAAGTGAGGACGATCGGGCAACAATTCTTGCTGATTTATTCAGCAGCACTGAGCACGGTAGTTGGACTGGTTTTGTTGAATGGAGCCGCTACGCATTCGACCAAGTCGTTGGACGAGATCCGTGTGCATCGCATCGATGTCGTCGAACCGGACGGCACTTTGAGAATGGTCATCTCGAATCGGGCTCGCTTGCCGGGGATCATCGTCAAGGGCAAAGAATCGCCGCCATCGGACCGACCCCAAGCAGGAATGATTTTCTACAACGACGAAGGATCTGAAAACGGGGGATTGATATTTGGGGGACGACGAAACGAGAAGGGCGAAGTTGTCGATTCCGGCGGCAGTCTCTCGTTTGATAAATACGGAGCTAACCAGATCGTTCAACTCGCCGGTGTGGACGACAGCAACGATCGTTTTGCGGGATTGGCTGTTAGCGACCAAAGCAGGCGCGTCTGGGTAGGCAGGACAGACGACGGAACCGCATCAGTCTCTCTCATGGACGTCCAGGGGAAGAAACGCATGGTGATGCAGGTGACCGATCAAGGAGTTCCGAGCCTTTCAATTTTGGATGAGAAAGGTCACGTGATCCGAGAGCTATTTCCCAAATGATTGGTAGGATTTCTTCCTTTGTAATGGCAATCCTACCGGGCACTGTGTTCGCAAAGGGACGCGGCGCTTCGCTCTTGGTTGCAGCGGTCTAAGTCGCTTGCATTACACTGCCCACTGCGCGCCGGCGTCAGCAGGGAGCACGGATCGGGCGGCTCCGTCGCTGCGAACGCCGAAGCCGCAAAGAAATAAACCACAAACAGCATGGCAATTGGCAACATTGTTTTCACAAACTTTGTCATGAATTCGCCTCCGATCATTTGAATTTCCCCACGAGTGCTTGCCATTTATCACCGTTAGCCTAAACGGACACTTGTCTCGGCCATGCTCGGGAATTTCCTTTTTCGGCACGGCGTGAGGGGGATTTTATCGCTCCTGAGGCAGTTTTAAAGGCGAAAAGTTTTGGCACCGAAATGTCCGGTGCTTGCACGCCGGAATTTGGCGCTGCTCGGTTCATGTGTAGCGCCAAATTCCTAATTAAAACTGCTGCTGTTTCGTTCCGGAGTAGCGAAGCCTTCTAAGCGAGGATACGGGCGAGGAATACGAGCAATGATTTGGGGTACTGGCCCATATTAGAGCTAGCTCGTTGTTGTCTCTTGCGGCGAGTCACCGGGGTCATGAGAGACGACCGTGGCCTGAAATTTGACTTAGCGCGTCCCCCTTGACCTACTTCTTCCAATGTTTCCCTCGCTCTTCTTATCTCCCTTTGTCCTTCGGACCCTCCACGAATCGGTGGAGGTACTTGGGGCCTTCTCTCTCGTACTCGCGAATCCCCCCCCTGAGAAGTAACTCGCACACTTGCGCCAAGCTTCGGCCCTCGTTTTTGGCGATCTGCATGAGATCAGCTTTGATTTCTGTCGAAACCCTAAACCCAATTCGTTCGTCTTTGGCTGCCATACGCTCCGGGAATTCTAGAACGTTCATATGCGCGCCGCAAACCAATTACCCTTGACAGCCCAAGGTAAACGTTAGACAATGTTCAACATTGGTTACCAAAGGGGAACACGCCTATGAATCGTCGCTCAAAGAGACAGCACCCGTTGATGGCCGAGAACGTACGGTTTGCAAAGCGCGTCGTGTGTCGCGACCTGTCGCCTCTTCTGATTGAACAGTTACGCGAGCTGACTCGAAATTTTTCTCTCTCCGTCAAATGTGGAGACCTTTTGCTTATCGGCGGCAGCTGGTATGTAACTCACGTCGGACTCATTCGCCTCGCAAAACGTTCTCGGTGCGCGGGAATGAGGATTCAAGCCGTTCGCCAACTTTCCGATCATTCGTTGGGTCGCTACGTATTCCGAGCCACGGTATTCAAGTCCGCCCGCTGTCGCGGCTTCGTGGGCTACGGCGACGCGGATCCCTCCAACGTGTCGTATCTTGTTCACGGTGCGGAGATGCGTGTGGCCGAAACGCGCGCGGTCAACCGTGCCCTCCGCAAAGCCTACGGGATCGGCATCTGCTCCGTGGAAGAGATCGGCTCCCTCGATCGGCCTTCCTCCGAATCCATTCCCGAGTCGAAGAAGCTCCCGCGACCATCCCCCAATCGCAACGGACACTCCGGCGCCACCGTCCGCGACCGCCTCTACCAGATCATTCGCCAGCATGAGCTCGATCCTAACTTGGTGAAGCCTTATGCCGCCGATTTCTGCGGGGTCAAAGCACTACGCGACGCTACACGCGATCAGGTCGAGGGTTTTGTCCAGCATCTGGCAGACTGGGCCGAGAGAGATCGCAATGCCCTGCTTTGCCAACTGAACAGCTACGGTGTCCACAAGGAAGGTGTCGCATGAGACGCCAAATTACGGGACTCCACGCCGCTGATCGTTGTGCCGCCGACCAGGTTCCGGACGGAATCTATCTCGTTCGAGTGCAACGAATCTCCTACAGGCGGCAAGCACAAAAGCCGTACTACACCATCGGTATGGTCATTCTCGAGCCGCACCGTTTCGACCAGCACACGATTTCGAGCCGCCTTTACTGCAACCCGAAAGCTCTTTGGAAATTGAATTGGTTCTTGCGCGACTTTGGCTACGACGTCGAACTATTGGGCCGCGATGAAGTCGATGAACGTCAACTCATCGGTCTGAGAGGAGTAGTCAAGATCAGTCACATTATGTTTAACGGCACTTCCCTGCTCCGTTTCGACGGGTTTGCTCCTGCAGGACGATGGGAAGAACTCTCTCCCGCCAATCTAGACAGCCCGCAGGTGGCCTGATGATTTACAGCTACACACAGATCAGCCAGTACCTCACTTGCCCCCGTCGGTATCGCCATCGCTATCTCGACGGCTGGAAAGAGAAAGACATCCGTGCGGCGATGGTTTTCGGGCGCGCTTTCGAACTAGCTCTCGGTGCGTTGTTTCGACGCGAAGATCCCGGAGATGTTCTCTTCCGCGAATGGTCTCTTTGCAAAGATCAACCGTTACAGTTTTCGCATTCCGACACCTGGGATCGGATGCTGGAACAAGGGATCATGCTCCTCACTCGCTTTTGCCAGGATGACCGTGTCCGAATAACCAAACCGCGTCAAAATCTACAGATCAAATTTACGAGACCTGTTGGACGGAACGAGTTCCTCAGCTACATCGACGGCATCGGGGAACTCGACGGAAAGCGATGCCTACTTGAATGGAAGACGTCCTCTAGCCGGTACCAAGAACACCCCAAGGGCCTCTTGTCACTAGATCCACAACTAGTCTGCTATTCCTGGATGACCGGCATCTCGGAAGTCGCACAAGTAGTGTTTGTCCGCAAGCGACTCGTCGATATCCAATACTTGCGAACGGCAATCACAGACGAGCAACGTCGGGAATTCGGTCGTTTGGTCGAGAACACAATCCATCGGATCGAGGCCGCGGAATTCTTGCCGCACAGCGGCGTTCGATTCCCCCAAAATCCCTGCACCACTTGCCCGTACGTCGGATTATGTTTGGGGAAAAAGGAAATTGACGCCAACTTGATACGGCGTCCAGGAGTTGAAGCGTTTGGTTGGATTGACGAGCTTAATTTCTAGTAATCCGCCTATGCCGCCCAAACTCAATCGACGTCGGGCTTTGTTTGTGCTTGGCAAGATTGACGAGATTTTGGCTTGGGAGCGACAGAGAGAGAACGAGCGCGACATCAAATTTGTTGAACTCGGACGTTATCTTTGCGAGGTTCGTGCGGGGCAGTATTGGCGATTAGAGAACGTAAAATCGTTCGACGCATTCCTAGGAGTGCGATTTTCGCAATCCAGGCGCAAGGCGTACTACCTGATGTCCATTCATGAGAACGTGCCACCGAAAGCAAGGAAAGAACTACAGAAAGTTGGATGGGCCAAAGGAATCGAATTGGCAAAGGTCGCGCGCAGGGATCGGCAGAACTTCGATTGTGAAACCTGGTTGCACAAAGCTCATGAATTGTCGAAGGAAGATTTTCAGCAGGCCGTTGAGCGAGAACTTACCGGCAAAATATCAGAGCCTTGGGAGATTGTCTACTTCAAACTTTACGAGAGCCAAGTCCCCATCGTCGACCGAGCTCTCGAGACGGCGGCGCTGATGCTCGGAAGCGACAGATCGCGAGGGTACTGTCTGGAAATGATATGCGCCGATTTCTTGGCCGGAGCCAATCTGGACAACGCAGATCCGGAAACACTATTGTTTTCGATGACGCGATTCTTCCGGCTCCTGCCGGAAGATCAGAAGCAGACTTTTCTTGAAAGCCTCGACGAGAAAGCATCATGAACCCGATTCGCCCGAAGAACGAGCGTTTACGGCTCGATCCGGTCTCCTACGCGAATCGGCGGCAACAAGTGCTACGCCGAGACGGCTGGCGCTGTCAGTCCTGCGGAGCGATGACGAATCTGGAAGTCCATCATCAAAAGTTTCGCAGCCGCTCAGGAGGAGACTCAGAACAGAACCTAATCACTCTCTGCTCGGACTGTCACACGGCTATTCATCGGTCCCATGCCAACTTTTAAAGGGCTGGCCAAGCGATGCCGATGCCATAGCAGTTGTCGCAGATGCCAATTTCTCTGCGTCCGGTACCCAGATTCGCGGAAAGCGAGCGTCCATCAGCAGTCGCAACATCAATGCGCATACCGTCGATCCGTCTTCTGCTTGCGTGTTTGCAAGCCGATAGCGAAAAGCACAATAGTCCTACTGAACGAGAACCTCGGCTCCGAGCAGTATCACTCCGCGAATTCTTCAATGGTCTCGGTAACCGCGGTGCGAATCTGCAGACCTCGAGGTTTCAGAACGGCGAATTTTGCCTCATCCGAATCGAGTCGGCGAAGCACGACTTTAGGCTTGAGGCGAAATTCGTCTCAAGGCAGAGCCTATTTTTGTAACTGAGCAATCGCTGCATCGCAGGTAGCTATCTTCTGCGAGATATTATTATTGGGGTCGAGATTCTTACCCTCCCCCAATGATTCCACGAGCTTGTACGTTGATTAAAGCAGCTTGACTCTTCCGATAGTTTGCCAGCGCAGTTTTCCAATTCTGCAGTTTGCTTCTCCCGATTGCGTTTGGACTCGAAGCAAACTGCTCATATGCTTTGCCCAACTCTGCGTATGCATCGGCCAGTCCCTGACGATCCAGGCTGTTATCGGGGTATGCTTTTACCAAGCCTTGGAGGAGGGCGACAGATCGATCGAGACTCTGCAGAGCCTGGTTGGAACGCCCTTGTTTCAGAAGGACTTGTCCGATGCCCATATTGGTATAGGCCAGACGATAAGGGATGAGCACATTATCGGAATCCACTTTTTGCAATGCCTCGTAGATACCCTCAGCCCGGCGGAGGTATTTCAATCCTTCCTCAGAGTTACCGTTGTCTTCCAAATCAGCTCCGAGGAACTGGTACGAATCTGCCAGAAAGCTGCGGACAGTGGCATTCGTGGGGGTGGCTTCAGAAAGCCGTTCGAGCAAAACCATTGCTTGACGCTGAGCTTCGATCGCCGGGCCGAGCTGTTTCTGAAAAATCAACACTCGAGCGATACCGGAGTAGTCGCCTGCCAGATGTGTCTGCACAGTTGTGCGCTGCGTCGAATTGACGGGGTGAACGGTCTCGAGAATCGCGACTCCCTTTCGGAAGCTCTCTAGAGCTCCCTCATAATCGCTGGTCTCCGACAAATGTTTCCGAGATAGTAATAGGCTCCCGCACCGCGAGCTAGCGTCGCGGGGTCGTGTGTTTGAGGCAAAAGATCTTCGGAAATGGCCGAGGCCTTTCGCGCATTGTTCAAGGCTTCACGATAGTGATGTTTGGCTTCCAGTGAGGCCGCAATCGCTAGGTAGGTTTCGTACAAGTTCCACCTATCGATAACATTTGCGGCGTCACTTTTTTCACAAGCGTCTCACGAATTGTCGCTGCGTGACCGTAGCTAGCTAGCGCTCCCGCTGTATCGCCGAGATTTGCGAAGTACGGATTTCCTTGTACATCGCCGACTCGTTCATAAGCCGCCGCCAGTTCTCGTTGCAAGGAAGGATCACCGCTCGCTTCATGGGATAAGCTGTCCAGGTACTTCAGTGCCCGATCAACAATCACTTTGCGTGCCGGCGTCGATCCCCGGAAGATCCTTTATGGAGTCGTGAATATCAAAGATCAAAGAGTTAGCCAAACTCCTCACGTCACTAAAACGTTGTTCTGCGCGAATACGCTCCCCGGGTTGCAGTCCGCTCGGCGCGAACGATCCAGGCTACGGCAACTACCGACGCAATCGCTATTAGCGCTGCGGCAGATACAACTACGGCGTTCCTGCGAACAAACTTTTTTGCACGGTAAGTCAGAGTTGGTAGGCGTGCCTGGACGGGCTCACCACTAAGAAAACGACGAATGTCTTCAGCGAATTGCTCGGCTGAAGAGTATCGGCGCAAAACGTCCCGCTCTAGTGCTTTTTTTTCTATTGCGTCCAGATCTCCCGCCAGTTCTCTCCGCCGATGAGCAAGAGATTCTTGCCGAATCACTCGTCCTCTCTCCGCTTTCGTTGCCACTCTGTTTTGCGTATCGGAGCCGCCAACTGCGTTGCTGGGCCTGCGTGGAGTTTGGGCCTTGACCGCTCGCGCGATATCGTCTGGCGTATTCGACTCAGCCAGATACGGCCAGCTTCCGGTGAGAAGCTCGTCGAGCACCACACCCAGCGAGTAAACATCGCTTACCGTTGTCACTGCCCGACCTTCTCATTGCTCCGGGCTCGCGTATTCAGGAGTCATGGCGCGCAAAGCCGCAACCGTCTGCTCGGCTTGAGCGCTGGCAGCTTGTTCGACCGGTTGCAGCACTTTTGCGATTCCAAAATCAAGAAGCTTTGGTATTCCGTCGCTAGTGACGAGAATATTGCCTGGTTTCCGATCGCGATGGACGACAAGGTTCTGGTGGGCGTATTGGACAGCACCGCAAACTTGTAAGAACAGCTCCAACCTCTGTTTGACAGAAAGCTTCCGGCAATCGCAATACTCATGAATCGGAGTACCTCCGATCAATTCCATCACGAGGAAGGGCAATCCCTCCTGAGTCGTTCCACCGTCAAGGAGTCGAGCAATATTGGGATGATTCAGGTCGGCCAGAATCTGCCGCTCGACGCGGAAGCGTTCGAGGTGAGCCTTCGAGGAGAAGATACCACCTACTACCTTGATAGCTACATGCTGGCTGTACTCATCGTCGGCGCGGGCTCCGCGGTATACGACACCCATTCCTCCCGCCCCGATTTCTTCGAGAATTTTGTACGGCCCGACCCTCCTGCCGACCCATGGACTCTCATCGCGCAAACGATCAACAATGGCGGGTTCACGGAAAAACGTAGATGACTCCTCATAAGATTGGATCATGGCTTCGACGGAACGTCGGATCTGCGGATCAGAACAGTATTGATCGAGGTAGCGAGCACGCTGCTCGGCGGGGATTTCTAGAACCGAATCCAACATGTCTTTAATACTGTCCCACGAATCCTCGCTCACAGCGCCTCCCGAACCTTCATGGCTTGGACCGGCCTGGACCTTACGGTCGCCCGCTGCCGTTGCACGGTAGGCGCGGAACTCCTAGCACCTCGCGGCCTCTTGGTCGACAAGCTTCCCAAACCACATCTCCACAATGCAGCCGGATCGGATCGATCCTTTCAAGCTCCGACAGAGCCTTGTCGAGGGCAATCAGGTTCAAATCGCGTTCCTTTCACGCCAATACCCACTGGTCAACTCGCAACGTGAATTGTCGTCCGCCCCGTTTTAGTGGGGTCGAGCAGAAGCGGTCGCATTGTCTGCGCGGCAATGTCTAGACAAGAGGCTCGATTCTGCCAGTTAACCTTCTTACCGATAAGGCGGAGATAGGCGTCGTGGATGAGTGCTGTGCGCGGAAGTGTTGGACCTGAGTGTTCGCGCCGCAGATAGGAGGTGGCACGTCCGCGCATTTCGGAATAAACAAGTCGGAAAGAGCCCTACTGCCTCTTGATTGCCGGTGGATGCAACCGCCAGCAACTGCCTAACTGATTGAGTATAGGGATCTCCCATGACGGCACCCCTGCGCAGCCAGTGAGGAAATCGTATCGCCCGATCGCTGCCCCAGTCAACGTGACGTGCGGCCTGGGTGGCAGGCATCGATTGTGGCTACCGCGACACCGCGGAGAAACAATCGCCTTGTCCAGCGGTCGGCCATCCTCAATGAGTGTAAACGCTTTCCCGTGAGAAGGCTGGTCGGAGTCAAGTCTATTCGTGATCGTCTTAGTTGATCATTGGGTTGTTCTTTCTGTCGGGCCGCCACTGACCCCGTTTTTCCATCCGCACTCTCGAGGAGCGGTTTTGTTCGCTCGGTGCAAGTACTGTCGGCGGGAGAATCTGAAATCGTTTGACGAGTTTCTGGAGGGACGGTTTCCGGAATCGCGGAGGAAAGCGTACTACCTGATGTCCATCCACGAGCACCTTCCACCTCAGGCCCGGAAGGAACTGAAGAATGTGGGCTGGACTAAGGGACTGGAGTTGGCGAAGGTGGCGCGCCGGGACGGGCAGGAATTCGATTGTGCAACCTGCTTGCACAAAGCCCGGGGAATGCCGAAGGATCAGTTCCGGCGGGAGGTGGAGAAGGAACTCACGGGGAAGGAATCCGAACGTCGGAACTGGTCTACTTCAAGTTCTACAAGAGCCAGATTCCGGTGATCAAGCAGGCAATTGAAACCGCAGCCTACATGCTCGGCTCCGACAAGTCTCGTGGGTACTGCCTGGAGATGATCTGTGCGGACTTCTAGCGGGAGCCAAACTAGACCATGGAAATCCGGAGACACTTCTGTTTTCGATGATCCGATTCTTCTGGCTCCTGCCGGAGGATCAAAAGCAAGCCTTTCTTTAGAGTCTCAGCGAGAAAGCGTCATGAACGGGATGCGCCCGAAGAGTGGGCCTTTACGGCTTGATCCCGTCTCCTACAAAATCTACGGCAACAAGTGTTACGCCGAGATGGCTGGCGCTGTCAGTCCTGCGGAGCGATGACGAATCTGGAGGTCCATCATCAACAGTTTCGCAGTCATTTGGGTGCATATTCCGAATAGAACCTGATCACTCTGTGCTTCGCCTGTCACACCGCTATTCACCGGTCCCATGCCAACCCTTAAAGTGCTAGCGGCTGTCGACCCATGGCTAGGAGATAAGCAGGAAGCTTTGAGTCCTGATCGCTGATCCTCAATAAGTGCAAACGCTGATTCCAACAGTTAACTTCCGTTAGCCCGTCATCCGCCCGCGATCGTCTGCAGGCGATGGCGAACTCTTCGGGGGAGCAGGACTCGCCCGACTATCGCGTTAAACCCGGACTTGCGGATGCGAGTTGTCTCATCCCTCGTATGCATTTCTGAAGCGCACTCGGACTAGCCAGAAATCAGCATAACCAGTGGGAGGATGCTGAGAATTAAATACAACGGCGTGCTGAATAGAGCCGGGGGCAAGTGTTGCCCGATCCTCACTGCCGAAAGCAACCTCAGTGGGCGGTTTGAGGGCCCCAGGAAAAAAGACCCGCCGCGATGAACAGGCCAAAGCACATCCGCCAGAGATGCCGCGCGATGCGCTTGGCTCCAAAAACACCGCCACGTACAAGCATGCGAGCGTCACCCACCGCAGCCAGGAGCATTACCGAACCCATGAAAAATGTCATTCCGACCGGAACTCCGTCTTGTGAAGTCGCTCCGCTACGCACGACTTTCAAACTATTCATCCAAGTGAGGATACCGAGCGTCAAAGGAATCAGGAGCACAACCCAATCGAAATTTCTGGTTTCCCCGTCTCTGCGCCGGGCGGTGAGCCATCCCGTTCCGATGAGATAGACGGTTACAATCCCGCCGCCGATGTTGTTCGTTTGATGCCTCACGATTGCGAGGTAGACAGCAAGGACGCCCATCGTGAGCATGGAGGCGACAAAGATTTTTCCCGCCAGCACATGACGGGGGGAACCTTTCCGGAAAGACATTGCAGCGGTTCCCGACAGCAATCCTAAGGTCCCGCGAAAATGTGGGCACTCAGTATGGGCGAATAGGACATGGGCACCTGCTTGCGGGTAATATACGCGGACCCGGGTCCGAAGGTTCCGCCTGACGTGATGCTACCCGGGGTGATTCCGAGTGGTCGCCAACTGCGAAGCTGACTTCTGATTTACCCGTCATAGGTGTCTTCCGCAGTATTCGTTCTTAGAAGGGTCGGCTCGATCGGGAACGGTAGATCGGCTAACTACCGCAGCTTCCCGCGAATCACGGTGATTGAACCGGCTGGGAGTGTGTACATGCCGTCGGGTGCGGCGGCAATAGGGATGTTCTTGTCCTCAGCAGGGTTGTTGGAATACTGCACGAGAGCTACAGATCCGATGAAAGGATGGCTGACGCGCTTGGCATCGTCGATGACGAGACGCACCGGATGGGCCGCGTTCAAATCGTGGTTGATCAGCATCAACGACCAGTTCCCGTCCGGACGTTTGACAACCTATGAGGTAACTACGGTCCGTCCGGCAGCGTCCTTAAGGTCCGCCGATGCCGGGAAAATCTTGTTCGCCCCGCTTCGTGCTGCAACCATTCAAAATTAATAATGTGTGCGGAGGAGTAAGGATTATATGCAGGCGTGCCATACGCCCCTCCGCCATCAGCGCCACCCTCGGGATCGAGGATTCCGTGACCAACGGCGCCATTATTGATCGCAGGACGATAGAACGCTGTGCCGCCCTGTTCAAAGAAAGTGCCAAACGCATCGACTTCCCAGATGGAGCGGCCAGTCACGCCTAGGTAGCCCGGTCCGCTTTGCCCCGCGATGATTCCACTCTCGGAGATAATCAGCGGCACCTCGGTGGGAACGCCATCCCGCCGCCACATGTGCAGGACATGCGTCATAATTCCAGGTTCCAGATAGAGCGATGCCCAGTCGTTCGGTGGCGTGAATCCGTTGATCATGAATGGATAGTGTTCGAACGACATGAATGCGAGATCCTTCAGATGTCCGTGCGCCTTCAGGTAATTGACGAATCGCTCCATCCAGGAAGTGCGACCTTCCTCGTCCGGCCAGAGAGTGATGTCTTTATCGACGCCTTCGAAAATCGGGCCGCCCAACTTGGCGCTGGGCGTTAGCTTGTGGACCGCATCCGCCACTTGAATGTAGATGGCGCCATAATCTTCCGGCGTCATGTGCTTGCCGTCGCACTCTTCACCGACTTCAATTCCCACTACCGGATAACCACGCTTGTGAATGTACGAAACTTCATTGGCGCAATCTTCCGGAGTGTCATAAATCGCCGCACACGCAACCAGCGCCGCGTGGCCCATGGTCAATCCGCTGGTGAAGAAATTGTCCATGCCGTTGTATTGATCGTGGCCGCCACTGATCAGATTATCCGACTGGTGCCACGGATCGACGGAAGAAGCGAAAAACGATCCTGCCAGGTCTGCCTCCGAACCGGCGATCACTTCCTGCTCTCCAGCACCCTGCAGAACCGAAGGCGGCCCAGGTCCGGGCTCTTTGCCGTTCGGCGGATACACAATCGCGTATTTCCCCTCAGTATCGATGGCCCCTGCCGACAGCGTCTGCAGCGCGTAGCCCACGCAGTTGCGAATGTCCTGCGACCCGTGAGTGTCGCAAGTTCCGGAGGACTTCGACATCAGCACGCGGACGAACCGCGTTATGACGGGCTCATCCGAAAGCTTAAGACGGACATCGCCGCCGCTACCGTTCAGCACCGCGCCCGACGTGAACGCCTTCCACATGCCGTTCGGACCCATGTCCCAATCCATCGCGTTGTTGTCGCCGATCCAGTACTGCACGACATAAACCACGGCATACGGATTGACCCATTGAATATGGATCGCGTTGACCGCGCGCGCCGTGCCCATATCGATCACCACCCATTGCGGGTGCAGCGTATCGCTCTCGCCCGTGAAGTGGCTGGTCAGGTAAGGATTGCTCTTCCAGTAACTTTGAAAACCAGCAACCAAGGGTAAATCTCCACTGGTCATAAAATCGCGATGGGGCAGCGAATACGAATAGCCGTAGTGAATCGGTTCGCCTAAATCAGCGCTGCCGACGTAGTAGCCGCTCTTCGTCGCCGGATCGCTCCATGTGCCGTTTTCGTTCCAGTGCCATGCCGACAAGCGCAACTCGCTGTTGTTGCGCATCGTGATGGAGCCCCATCCCAGGTTCTTGACCCCCTGAATTACCTCAGGCTTGCTCAAGTTGTCCACCTGCGCCTTGCTCAGATCGTCCATCCATGCGCCAGTCGCCGTGTCGGGATAGATCGTGTTCAGAACATGAGAGGGCGTCACGTCCACGTGGACCGTAGCGATGGACTCAAGCGTGCCGATCGGGGCAACCGAATCCGGCGGGAGTTCCTCGCGATGGTGTCGTGGTTGAGGCGTTTGCGTCTGAGCCGTTTGAGCTTGCGCCGCCTGAGCATGGACGCGCGGAGAGAAAGCGATCAGCCCGACCGCCGCAACCGCAACACATGGCCAAAGGCGAGACGAGATCCGTAGATCAGAACCGGTAGTCATGATGTTATCGTCATATTAAAACGATTGAATTCTAGAAATTGCACGTCGAGTTTACACGACCGGTAGGAAACTGTTTGGATCGGTGTATGTCGCCGCTCGCGGCAGGCACGCTCAACCCGCAAGTTGGAAGCGATTGGGGCCGCCTTGTGGTCCCGGTGTAGCGCTGGCCATCATCACATTATCCTCATCGTTTCCTTGTGCTGTTACTGATTGGCCCATCGCTCGATACATCCGTCATCCGCAGTAGGTCGAACAGGAAAGCGTTGACTATAAGTCGGCCAAGGCGTCGAGAACGGCCGCCGCCCGCGGCAAAATGGCGGTAGCCCCCCGAAAGTTGCAAACGCGCGTCATATCATTTGGAATCACTAGACAGCGTAGGCCAGCGGCGATGGCCGCAGCCAGTCCGCGCTCTGAGTCTTCCACAGCGACACAGTTGTCTGCCTTCATCTGAAGTCGTTCCAAAGCGAGCAGGTAAGGCTCGGGATTCGGCTTCGTCTCGCGGAAGTCCTCCCGTGCGAGGACAAATTCGAAATATCGCATCAAACCGGTATCGGAATGTATGACATCGAAATGTTGGCGCCGCGAACTGGTTACCACTGCCATCCGCATGCGCCCGTGCAGTTGTTGCAAGGTTTCCGGCACGTCTGGTAGCACGCGTGTCTGTTTGCGCAACATTTCCGAATACAGCAAATCGCGTTCGCGTTTCAACTCCGCGACCTGTTGTCTTCCCCATCCCCTCTCGATGGCAAGCTCAAACGCGCTGCGCCCCTCTCGCATTGACAAATCGAGGAATTGTCGCAAGCTTAATTGAATGCCGATTGTGTCCAAGATCGTTCGAGTGCTCTCGAAGAAAAGACACTCGGTATCAACGAGAACGCCATCGTTATCCCACAAGATCGCTTCCACCATTGCGGAACCGGATCACCTCACATCTATTTCAATGAGCCTAGCCCATCCGGCGCCTGAGACAAAGCGCTTTGCAGCTGTAACGGAAAGGGTTTGTGCGGGCCCCTTATACCGTGATGTCGGAACCCTCGGCACCATCAAACGAGAAAGACAGTAGCTTTCCGACTGCTAAGCGACGCCAGCTGAGCATCTAGATTTTATGCTGCTTTGGTTCAGGGTCTGGGCTCCGTTCGCATTGCGCCTCCCTGTCCGATTGGTCGGCAAACCGGACAGCGAGCGCTTGCTAAGCCCGATCCGGTGTCAATAAGTGTAATTGGCGATTTTCGCGATCAATCCGGCCGACGGCTACACAACCCGATCGCTTTCATTGATTTGCCCGTTTCCCCCGCTTAAGATACGGCGATTCTATGGTTGGCCAGACCATCTCGCATTACCGCGCCGTCGACAAGATCGGCGGCGGCGGTATGGACGTGGTCTACAAGGCCGAAGATGTTCGTCTGCATCGTTTTGTAGCGCTCAAGTTTCTGCCCGATGACCTGCATAAAATCCGCATGCTCTGGTTCGCTTTCAGCGAGAAGCGCAAGCTGCATCGGCGTTGAATCATCCCAACATTTGCACCATTTACGATATCGGCGCGCAGGACGGGCATGCCTTCATTGCGATGGAGCTTCTGGATGGGATGACACTGCGACATCGCATCGCCGGCACGCCCCTCGAATTGGAAGTACTCTTGTCGGTCTCCATCGAAATCGCCGATGCGCTCGATGCGGCGCGTGCCAAAGGCATCGTGCATCGCGACACCAAGCCCGCGAACATCTTTATAACCAGGCGTGGAAGCGCGAAGGTTCCGGACTTTGGCTCGGCCAAAATCTCGGGAAAGTCGGCGACGGGGCGAGGCGACGATTGCAACGGTCGAGGCCGAGCAACACCTGACCAGTCCTGGATCGGCGCTAGGCACCGGCGCATACATGTCGCCGGAGCAGGCCCGGGAAAAGCGATCTGTTTCCTTCGGCGATGTGTTGTATGAAATGGCGACGGGAACGCTTCCGTTCCGCGGTGATACATCAGCCGTCATCTTTGACGCAATCCTGAATCATCCCGCCGAGTCAGCATTGATCTCCAATCCAGCTATACCGGGCAGGCTGGAAGAAATCATCGACAAGTGCCTAGAGAAAGATCGCAGCCTTCGTTACCAGCGAGCGAATGAGATTCGCGCGGACCTACAGCGAGTGAAGCGCGATAACCATGCCGGCGTGTCCTCGGCAGGTTGTGTGGCAACTGTTCCCGTGGGTACGTCCGCCCTCGGCAGTCCCAGGCGAGCCATTGTATATGTCGCGGCCGCAGTCGTCGCTGCTGCCGTACTGATAGCTGGGCTCTACTCTCGTTTGCACCGAAGCCAGCGCCTGACCGACAAGGACACGATCGTCCTCGCCGACTTTCCCAACACCACCGGCGATACGGTCTTCGACGACGCCCTCAAGCAAGGACTATCGGTGCAGCTCACTCGTGCCTTGTGAGAATAATCACCACTCCTGTTATGTGACCGCCCTCAAAGAGAAAGCCCGCCTACTCCGCCCCGTTCCACCGACTCGTCACATAAACTCTATCGTCACTGTGGAGGGCTTTGGGTCGTGATGCCAGAAGGTCTCAGTGGTGGCGTCCGCTGTCGACCGTCTACCTTACTCGTACCTCAGCGATACCGCGGGATCGACTTTGCTAGCGCGGCGGGCAGGAATGTAGCAGGCGAGAAGAGCGACCAGAATGAGTGCGGGCAGCACGACTGCAAGAATGAGACCGTGCTCCATTTGCAAACCCGGCACCAAGCGCTGTAGAACGCGTCCGCTGCCAATTGAAGCGAGCAGGCCAATCCCGATTCCAACCAAGATAATTGTCAGGCTCTCGCGAAGAACGAGGCTGATGATGCCTGATGAGCGCGCCCCAAGCGCAAGCCTCACTCCGAACTCGGGTACGCGCTGGCTCGTCAGGTAGGCAATGACGCTGTAGATGCCGACGCAAGCTAGCATCAGAGCGAGTCCAGCAAAAATCGCAAAGAGAAGGAGCAAGAATCGTTGTCGAGCGAGCGAGGCGCTTACCAATTGCTCCATCGTACGGACTTCGTAAAGCGTCTGATCGCCGGTCGCGCCGCGCGCCTGCTTCTGCAGGGCGTCGACCGTGTTCAGCGGAGGAACGTTAGTCCGGACCACGACGGAAAGGACTGAAGAGAAGAATCGAACCAGCTGATCAGGCACTTGGGTGAGCGGATAGTAGAATTGGTCGTGAACAGCGGAAAGGTCGTCACCGGCAAGGCCCCAGTGCCGGACATGGCCCACGACACCTATCACCTGAACGGGCCGCTCGCCTAGTGCCGGAATCCACAGTCCTTTGCCAACCGGATCTTCTCCCGCGAACGCGTGACGCGCCAAGTTCTCATCGATGACGACCACCTGCGGAGAGGTGAGTTTGTCATCTTCGTTGAAGAAGCGGCCGCGAATCAGCGGAAGCCGCATGACCTGCAGATAGTCCGGAGTGACCGCGGACGCGAGCGATTCAGCCTCCTGATTCGGCTGTACGGGGACGGCGGTGGCTCTATAACTCAGGACATTCTCACCTTCGCGCATGGGAACGATATCCGTAAGCGTAACAGTTTGAACGCCAGGAATGCCCCGCATGCTGTCCATAAGTTCCTGCCAAGCGGCGCGTGCCTTGGCAGGATTTGAAAGAACCGATGGCGACAGAGCTATACGCGCCGTTAGCGTGTCATGGATGTCGATCCCGGGATCGAGCGACGCAAAGCGCATCAGTGTGCGACCCATCACTCCAGCGGCACTCAGCAGCACTAGGGCCACCGCGATCTGAGATACGACGAAACCGCTCAGTGGCCTTCGAGCACTCCCGGCAATGGTGCGAGAGTGACGGCGGAGTGTCTCTTCGATTGCACTCCTGTTCGCTCGCAGTGCCGGAATCAATCCGAAAATGAGGGCTGTCGAGATCGAAGTCGTAATGGCAAAGAGCAACACGCGCCAATCGACATGAACCTCGTCGGCACGTGGCAGGCCGTCAGGCCAAAAGCGCAGGAAAGGTCCGGTACCAAGGGTAGTGAGCAAGAGCCCGAGCGAACCGCCGCACACGCCGAGTACGCTACTCTCGATCAGGCATTGCCTCAGCAGGCGTCCACTGGGCGCGCCTAATGCAAGACGCAATGCGAATTCGTGCGTGCGAGATACGACACGCGTTAAGAGCAGGCTGGCAACATTGACGCAGGCGATCAGCAGGACAAGACTCGCCGCGCTCAGAAGCAGCAACAGAGTGGGTCTTACGCCCTGAACGAGTTCACTTTGTAGCGGGTGCGGCACTAGCGCGATGCCTGTATTTGAGTCCGGATATTGCTTTGCAAGCCGCGCGCTCATCAGTGCCAATTCGGCTTGCGCCCCGGAGAGAGTTACCCCAGGATTCAAGCGTGCATCGACATGAATGAAGTGTGCCGCGCGCCAATGCATGCGCGGCTCTGTGGCTTGACCGAGCGGGGTGAAGATGTCCGGATCCCCATCTAAGTGGAGACCGCGTGGCGCAACTCCTACCACGGTGTAGGCTTTGCCGTCGTAGGTGAGTGACATGCCAATTGTGTTTGGGCTGGCTCCATAACGGCGCTGCCAGAGTCGAGTGCTGATAATGGCAACCGGCGCAGCACCGACCTGATCCTCCGCTCGAACAAACGAACGCCCCATCACGAGAGGAATGCGCAACACCGAGAACATATCCGCAGAAATCAGGCGTCCGTCGACGTACTCCGCTTCACCGGGAGCACTGACCGTTCCGCCGGAGTAGGTCCATGCGGCGACTTCCTCGAATGACCGGCACTCGCGCTGGCAATCGAGGAAATCAGGGTAGGAGAATCCCCATCGGTCGCCGCGCTTCTCGGCTTGAACGTGCAGCGTGACCAGGCTCTCAGGCTGCGGATACTGCAGCGGCTTCAACAAAACACCGCTAACTATGGTAAAGATGCCGGTGGCGGCGCCGCTTCCGAGAGCAAGCGTCAGCACGGCGATTGCGGCAAATCCAGGGTTCTTCCGCAATTGCCGGAATGCATAGCGAAGATCCTGACCCAACGAAGCGATCATTTTTCCCTCATCAGGCTCGGGGCAAGACAGCTTTTTCAATCAGTAGGTAATGAAACAAACTTGTCCCCACCGCCGACCGGAGACAAGACAGCACCTATACTTCCAATCTTCGCTCGAGCAATTCCAATGTTTTGAATGTACTTCAAGGTCGCTCAGTCTTCGCCACTGTTCGACCTTAAGCGGGTGCCGTCCAAAACTGGACAGTGTTTTGGACGCAGCTATTGATGGTTCATCGACTTTTCAGAGTGGAAGGTCGGCCAATCGGGAGTACGATGCCGCCGGCAGTCGAGTGGGAGTTCGGCGACGTAGGCGCTAAAGTGCCGATCGACGTGCGAGAGATGGAGGACAGTTCTTAAATTCTCGACAAGTCCGTGGACATACGCGTCACTAGTCGAGTTTGATTCAGTGATCGTGCCCTCATCCAATCCATTCGATGTCGAAACATTTTTTTAGGCATTGAGACCTCGCTCCGGTGCTGTTCTGATCAGGAACAGCGCGCTGATTCGGTGTATACTGCCCCGTCATTTGTTGAAACGTTAGTTTGGCCGAAGCATGCATGATGAAGAAGATGTTCCCCATCCGCTCGGCAGAGATCCCCTGGGATCAGAGGAAACCTTAGCGCCAACAGCCAGCCTGGATGCGGTCGATACGGCAGAGAAAGTCATCGGCCGATATCACCTGGTGCGGCGCCTTGGAGAAGGCGGTATGGGCGAGGTCTGGTTGGCGGAGCAGAAAGCGCCTGTCCGCCGGCGCGTCGCGCTCAAGCTCATCAAGGGCGGTCAGAGCACTCGTGAGGCGCTTATCCGCTTTGATTCCGAACGCCAGACCTTGGCGTTGATGGATCATCCCGCCATCGCCAAAGTATTCGACGCCGGCGCCACGCCGGAAGGCGCGCCATACTTCGTCATGGAGTACGTGGCCGGGACGCCCATCACCGACTATTGTGATCGGCACAAGCTCACCACACGCGAGCGGCTTGAGTTGTTCACGCAAGTTTGCGAAGGCGTGCAGCATGCGCATCAGAAGGCCATCATCCATCGCGATCTGAAGCCATCGAACATTCTGGTCGCCGAAGTCGATGGCAGGCCCGCGCCCAAGATTATCGATTTCGGTGTGGCCAAGGCACTCAGCCAAAAACTTACCGACGACACGATGTTCACGCTCGCCGGAGTGCTCATCGGCACTCCTGAGTACATGAGCCCGGAGCAGGCGCGTTCTTCCGGCGAAGACATCGACACGCGCACCGACGTGTATTCGCTGGGCATCATTTTCTATGAATTGCTGGCCGGCGCACCGCCCATCGAGCTCCGCAAAGTCGAGCTCGAAGAATTCTTACGAATATTGCGCGAAGAAGATCCGCCCAGGCCGAGCACCAAGATCAGCACGCAGAATGCTGACACCTCAACCGATGTGGCCCGGAAACGCCAGACGGATCCGCAGACCTTAGCTAGGCATCTGCGTGGCGAGCTCGATTCGATTGCACTGAAGGCGCTGGAAAAAGAGCGGGCACGCCGCTATTCCTCAGCTGCGGAGCTGGCCGCCGACATCAAACGCTATCTGAATCACGAAGCAGTGCTGGCAGTGCCGCCATCGCTCGCGTACCAAGCGCGGAAATTTGCCCGCCGCCATCGCGTCGGCCTGATTATGGCTTTTGCCTTCGTGCTGGTATTGGTTACCGCGTCCGTCGTCAGCGTACGGCAGAGCATTCGCGCCAATCAGGAAGCCGCAGCTTCCAAGCGAGTCGCCGACTTCATGACCAACATGTTCAAGATCTCCGATCCCGGCGCTGCGCGTGGCAACAGCGTCACTGCACGCGAAATTCTCGACAAGGCCTCAAACGATATTGATTCCGGACTCGCCAACGATCCTGTTCTCCAGTCGAGCATGATGAACGTCATGGGCACGGTCTACGACAATCTCGGCTTGTTTGCACAGGCCGAACCCTTGCTGCGTCATGCGCTCGAAGTTCGCCGCCACACGTTCGGTGACAACAACAAAGACACGCTGCAGTCCATGTACCAACTCTCGGAAGTCCTGACGTGGCTAGGCAAGCGCGACGAAGCCGAAAAACTTTGCCGCGAATCCTATGAAGGCCGCAAGAAACTGCTCGGCCCCGATCATCGCGACACTCTGATTTCCATGAATTGGCTGGTGTGGATTCTGTTCATCGAAGGAAAATACTCCGATGCAGAGAAACTGGGTCGGGAAACGATCGAAGTCGCAAACCGGGTGCTGGGACCGCACGACAACATCACACTAAGCGCCATGAGCCGCATAGGAGCAGTTCTGAGCGAAGAAGGAAAATATACGGAAGCAGAGGAGTTGCTTCGACAGGTGGTGACAATCCGCCGGCAGATATTCGGTCCGGAACATCCAGATACGATCGCAGTCTCGGTGAATCTTGCCAACTTGCTGATGAACGATGGAAAGTTTGCTGAATCCGAGAGACTGTTTCGCGATGTGCTCCCGATTACGCAGCGATTGTATGGTCCGGAAAATCCCAAGACTTTAATGACCGAGGAAAATCTGGCGATCGCCGTAAAGGACCAGGGACGGTACTCCGAAGCGGAAAAATTGGAGCGCGATGCGCTCGCACTCGAACTCGCGAAATTCGGCCCCGACAATCGCAGCACTCTGATTACGATGTCGAACCTGGCCGAGACGCTCGGGACTGAAGGCCAGTATGCCGAGGCCGAACAACTGCTGCGGCAAGCAATCGATAGGAAGGGACGTACTCTTGGTCCTGAGCATCCATCGACGTTGAACTCGTTGGATAGTCTCGGCAGCGTCCTAAAGAAAGAGAAGCGCTACCCGGAAGCGGAGAAAGTTTACAAGGAGGCAGTCGACGGCCGGAATCATACGCTCGGCCCGGGCAGTCCCGACACGGCTTCCAGCGCCTACGGATTGGCTTCTGTGCTGGCGCTGGAGGGCAAACAGGACGGAGCCTTCACCAACCTGCGGTTCGCCGTGGAACACGCACTCAAGCCGGACCTGCGCATGGGATTGGAGGATGACGCCAATCTGAAGTCGTTGCACACCGACCCGCGCTTCGCGCAGATCGTGACCGAAGCCCAGCAGGCCGCCGCGACCAACAAATAGCCAGAGACGACAGCTCACTTCTTCGGGATATCGGGCGACACCAGGATGGTAGCTTCAGTTGACTCGAAGAACGGCACCGACGCAACGACACTCTCGCGATGGAGACCACGAAAATGCTGGCTGCTATCGCTGCCCAAAGGTTTAAGGTGATACGCCTTACATAGGACTTCGTTTCTAAACATACTTGCTCGACTTCATTTCTTCACGACCGTATACCCAAATACCGCTTTGAGTTCGAGAAATTCCTCGATACCAGCCTCTCCCCACTCTCGCCCGTTCCCCGACTGCTTGTACCCACCGAAGCAGGCACTGAAATCGACTCGAGCCCCGTTAAGATGAACGTTGCCGGCACGAAGGCGTTTCGCCACTCGGCGAGCATGCTCCAGGTTGTCGGAGTTGACGAATCCAGCCAAACCGTATGGCGAGTCGTTCGCGATTCGAACAGCATCTTCTTCATCTTCGAACGGAATGATGCACAGGACCGGACCGAAGATCTCTTCTCGGGCGATTGTCATGTCGTTCCGAACATCCGAGAACACGGTGGGCTTTGCGAAGTAACCCTTGCTGATGCCGTCGGGTCGCCCGGTTCCTCCAACTACTAGTGTGGCTCCTTCTTCGATGCCACGGCCGATGAGTCGTTGAACCTTTTCGAATTGAGCTTTGCTCACTAGAGGGCCAACGGACGTATCTTCCGCACGTGGGTCACCGACTTTCGTGGCCTCGGCCTCTTTCTTCGCAAGAGATGCGGCTTCCGCCATTTTCTTTCGCGGAACAAGCATGCGCGTAGGCGCGTTGCAAGATTGCCCCGTATTTCGAAAACATGCCTGCACGCCTTCTCTCACTGCCCTTCCAAGGTCTGCGTCGTCCAGAATGATATGGGCGGATTTGCCACCAAGCTCCTGCGTGACCCGTTTTACCGTCGGCGCCGCCGACGTCGCGACGGCAATGCCAGCTCGAGTCGAGCCGGTGAACGACACCATTGCGACATCGGGATGACTCGCGATGGCTTGTCCTACCGTCGGTCCGTTACCATCAACGAGATTGAAAACTCCTGGAGGTACATTCGACTCATGGATAATCTGAGCGAACAAATGCGCGGAGAGAGGCGCAAGTTCACTGGGCTTGAGAACCATTGTGCAGCCCGCCGCAATCGCCGGTGCTACCTTGCATGCGATCTGATTCATGGGCCAGTTCCACGGAGTGATCAGCCCGCAAACCCCAATCGGCTCTTTAGCCATTAGAGTTGAGCCCCTTGCCTCCTCGAATTTGAATTGTCCAAGCACTCGTGCCGCCTCCGTCAGGTGGGCAAGTCCCGCCGGTGCTTGAGCTTTTCGGGACAATGAAATAGGGGCACCCATCTCGGAAGAGATTGCTTCCGCCATCTCTTCTCTCTTGTTCTGATACACATCAATGATCCGATGGAGCAAGGCCAAGCGCTCTTCTGGAGTCGTTTCTGAAAATGTCGTGAAAGCTTTATTGGCTGCGTGGACAGCGCTTGCGACATCTGGTTCGCCCCCAAGCGAGATGGTCGCTATGGGCTCTTCGGTCGCGGGATTAATAACGACGCAGTCGTCGCCTTCTGCGGGACTGACCCACGTTCCATCGATGTAGAATTTGCGGAGATCTAGCATATGGAACTCCATTCTAGCCAAGATCGGGTAGGACAAGCCGAACAGTATCGTTTTGATGCTCAAAGTGTGTCCTGTTAACTGGGAAGAAACCCGAGCTGCTAGCCAGACGCCGGGCGCGTGAGAGTGAAATAATCTGAACGAACAGTGGTCCGGCATATGGATCTGAGGCGTCCAGATCGGGGTTTTCAGCTCATTCAGAGGGCTTGCCACTTTGCATTCTGCGCCACGTCTGTGTTTCTCGTCTTGAACGGTTGTAGCCAAAATTCTGGGTCTCGAATTCATGTAGAGTTGCATGACATTCCAGAAGCGAAACTTCCCGCACAAACTGTTTCCGAGCCAATACCTCCGAGCTGTCCCCCAGGGGATCCTCTTGGGAACGACGCTTCATCCACTCCGGCCGGCGGGCGCAAAGTGACGCTTTCATGGAACGCCAGCACGTCGGCGAACGGTGCCAATGCGAAGGACATTTTCTATTGCTTGTACCGAACGAAGGGTGGGCCGGTGCGGACAAACAGGGCCGGTGCACAGTCTCCGTGCGTAAACTGCCAACGAGTCACGAAGGAATCAATCTCTGGCACTCAAAAGCTGGACATTCAGGTAGAAGATGGTGCTCACTACTGCTACGTCGCGATCGCAATCGATCGTACGAACGGAAAGCTTAGCGTTTTTTCGAATCAGGCGGACGCCATAATCCCGCCTAATACAGAACGGCCATTCTGCAATCCTAAAGACGGCAAACTGGCGCAAGCGAACGGTCGAAGGCAGCAGGGTCACCACTGAAAATGCGGGTCCGACAGTGTCATTGACTCGTCCATCGTGGTGTCGTAACGTCGACGTTTGAACGGAGGAGGTTTGATGCCAGCCGCACCGGCTAAGACTCGCACCTGGACGTACTTCGAGGATCAATGGCACGAAGGCAATGTTCCGATCATGGGCCCCCGCACGCATGCTGCTTGGTTGTGCTCGGTGGTCTTTGACGGGGCCCGCTATTTTGAAGGGGTTACTCCCGATCTCGAGTTGCACTGTGCCCGCGTCAACGATTCAGCGAAAAAGATGTTTCTCAAGCCAGTAGTCCTACCTGAAACATGGGTCAAACTGGCTCGGGAAGGAATCTCGAGATTCAGCAAGGACGCAGCCCTCTACATTCGCCCTATGTACTGGGCAGAGAACGAAGGCCCTTGGGTGCAGGCGCATGATCCAGAGTCGACCCGATGGTGTCTCTCTATCTACGAAGCTCCGATGCGCCAGCCGAAGGGATTCTCAATAACGCTGTCTCCCTACCGTCGGCCGACGATCGAAACTATGCCGGTTGATGCTAAGGCTGGATGCCTTTATCCGAATAACGCGCGCGCCCTCTTCCATGCGCACGCGCGAGGTTTCGATAATGCCGTTGTCTGCGACGTGCTCGGGAATGTGGCTGAACTGGCTACCTCGAATATTTTTATGGCAAAAGACGGAGTTGTCTATACCCCAATTCCGAACGGGACATTTCTGGCCGGTATCACTCGCCAGCGAGTCATTGGTCTGCTACGCGAGGCCGGAGTGACCGTGGTTGAAAAGATTATGACGTATCAGGAATTCGAATTAGCCGATGAAATCTTCTCGACGGGCAACTATTCAAAAGTCGTTCCTGTGACTCGCATCGACGGACAATTTCTACATCCCGGCCCAATCTATACCAAGGCTCGGGAGCTTTACTGGTCGTTTTCTCATTCGCGTTCTGCGGTCCAACTGTGATGTTTGTCCCCGGCGACGTTCGAAGTCGCAAGCGTTATGTTGAGCTCGGTTTTCTTCTAGCAGCATCAGTCGTTCTGTGGTGGCAGGCCATTGTCTCCACTCTGCGGCTCGCCCTGACCAACGACGCATACACACATCTCCTCTTGATCCTGCCGTTGAGCATGTCTTTGATGTATTTCGAGGATCGACAACGTCCTGCGATCCCGGAGCACCGGCGGTGGCCCGGAGCGATTCTGCTCGGGATAGCCCTGTCTTTACTCGCTCTGACGTTATGGAATCTGGGGAATCAGTCGTCCGACTTGCGCTTGTCGTTGACCATATTGGCATTTGTACTCTGGTGGATCGGTAGTGTGATCCTCTGCTTTGGATTATCTGCTGCGCGTTCCCTTCTGTTCCCTTTATGTCTTCTGTTCCTGTTAGTTCCGCTTCCTGAAAGTTTCGTCGACCTTGCAACAGTTTTTCTGCAACGTCAATCTGCGGTGGCGTCGGAAATTCTTTTCCGGGCGGCCCATGTGCCAGTTTCGCGCGAGGGAATTATGTTGTCGATCCCAGCCTTGGATATCGAAGTCGCGCGAGAGTGCAGCAGTATCCGTTCCAGCACAATGCTGATCATTATCACTCTGATCCTCGCTCATCTATTCCTTCGCTCTTGGTGGAGAAGAGTATTGCTGGTTGCACTCGCGATCCCCCTGTCAGTCGCCAAGAATGCTGTGCGCATCTTTACGATCGCGGAACTCGGCACCCGCGTCGACCCTGGGTATTTGAATGGACGCTTGCACCACAATGGCGGCTTCATTTTTCTCGGGCTCGCACTAATCGTCGATATCACGCTGGTATGGGTACTTAGGCGGGGCGAGCGCCCATCAGTTTATCGCGCCTCCACCGCGCTTTAGTTTTTGCAGCCAAAATAAAAAGCCCGCCAACCTTTGTGGTTAAGCGGGCTAAGTATTGCTGCGTCTTGTTAGGAGAGACGAGGCTTGCTAAGCCGAGAGCGGACGAATACCGCTCCCAAGCTTGTGGCGCCAACGGCAAGGAGATACTCGGCAGAAGAACCACCGTCAGGAACCGACTGACAAGGCTTCTGCTGGTTGCGACTATCGCCCCAGCCGTTGCCCCAGCCATTCCCTCCGTTGTTGCTACATCCGCCGCCGTTACCGCCGTTGCCCCAACCATCTCCGCCGCGAACGGGCTGAGCCCCATGTTGTGCGACCGCGAACACCGAGGTCAACAAAACCAGAGCTGCGACAGCCAGCCAGCGCTTGGGCTCTCTTATCATCATCATCAGAGCACTCCCTTTTCTACAGCTATTGAGCTTCATCCAGGGGAGGAGTGTTCGCCAGGCCGCTCATCGCGATCGAACAACCTAAGCCAACATCTCATTGAAGAATGCTTCTAAACGCCTGTCAAGATGGCTGTTTTTGCAACTATTGCACTATTCTGCATAGGGGCTTTCCCGAGAACCGCAAGCTTGCCAGTGGAATTTAGGCCGCGGTTTTGGGCAGTATTTGCAATAACTTCGGGGGACCACCGATTCTTGCGTACTCCGCGCTGAGGTCTCTGGCAATTTTGCCGTAGTCGAGTTCCACAAGGGCCTTTGAACGCAAGTTGTTCCCCAAAGTCTTCAAATCCATCTTTCCGCCTTCTATCGTAGTCACGGCCTGAGCGATCGAGGCCGCGCTTCCATCAACATAGATCCCAAGGTCTCCCAAATATTCTGGGATATCCACCGCCCGCGTCGCGATCACTGGAGTAGCGTTCACCATGGCAGTCGTTACAGGATGCCTCGCGGATCCACCAGTAAGCGGGATAATACAGGCCTTACTCTGCCGGTAGGACTTCGCCAACTCCTCGGCAGAATAGAAGTCCTGCCATTGAATCATGTCCGCTACGTTCTTTGTGACGGCGAGCTGTTTCGCTTCTGCCAAGCCGTTGCATCCGTAGCCGACATAAATCACGAGGGAAATACGAACGCCGGATGATTTCAGGAAGACCAGGGCATCGATCATTTCTGCGTAGCCCTTCCCTCGCGTGATGTTGTGTCCCCCGAAATAAATGTAATGAGTACGATTCAGCGTGAGGAGTTCTGGAATATGTGCGCCGTATCGAATTACTCTCATGTTCTGCGCTGGCGCTCCAAGGTCGATCATTTGCTGCTTCATATTCTCGCTGTACACGAGGACTTCTGCACACTTGCTATATAAGCGATTGAACCGCTTGTGCTTCAACTGAAACGGGTCAATCTCGTGCACGGTCACCACAACGCGTTTCCCTGCCCGATGGGCAAGCGCAATCAGGATGAACAGCGGAATGCAGCCAAACGCCTCCAGCACTTGATCGAAATGAATCACGTCCGCGTGGCGCGCTCGTTTGTAGTAGAGGAATCCCCGAGCCGTTGCAAGAAGAAGATCGAGCCGCAACACCTTGACCGCCAGATACTTCATAATGCCGTGCTTCTTGCCGGGAGTTCTGGGCGCGTGCGGAATCGCGACCGGAGAACACTGCACATTGATCAGTTCGTCCTTCGCGATGGAGAATTTTTGCGCCGATGAAAAACATCGGCAGTTCGACGTAATCACATCGACAGTGGTTCCCGCCTCACGAAGAGAGTCCACCAGATTGCTGCAGTTGTGCGAGTACATGTCGTCCTTGTACCAGCATCCGATGTACGCCAAGCGAACCGGTGTAGCCTGCTCGTGTTTGATTCGACATTCAGAACCTCCGGGAGGCGAAGTCAAACGGCTACATACGGCGATAAATCAGATCACCGAGGACTGCCGTTGCTTTCATTGGAAGATGCCGCCAGATCTTCCGCAGGGATCGAGAAAGCGCGCTGCTCCCGTCGGTGGGTCGGATGAACCGAGCCGGGGAGTAATAGCGGTACAGTGGCTTCGGGTCACCGCCCCATTTTGTTTTGAACTGGGCAAGAGCTTCGTGATCTTCCGCAACCTCGCCGAAGTCATACCAATGAAAACCACCCTTGCACGCTCCACGAATGGCCTCGATCTGGAGAATGTCGTGGGGATGCAAACAAAAATCTTGGGGCGCACACCCTGTAAAGGCGTAAAAAACGGTCTGCCCAAACTGCAGCAGGATGGAGCCGGCGACGATTCGTTTTTTGCCTGGAGTTTTTTGTTCAGCCAGCAGCAGGCGCATCCTACCCTCGGGATGCAGCGACACCCATAAACTTTGGAAAAAACGATAGGACCGAGGGGGAACGGCATTGTGTCGCATAGCCAACAGGTAAAGGCGATACCAAGCCAGCAGCTCCTCTTCAGTCTCCGCGTCCCGAACTTCGAGACCAAGCTTTTTAGCTTTGTTCACTGCCCAGTTCACGCGGTGCTGGCGTTTGGCATTGCCAAAGCGGAGCCTACGACAGCCCTCGCATGACCCACAGTTTCGAGGCAATCGCAGATTTTCCCAGAAGTCTTCCCAAGGCTTGCCTTCCGCCTGCGTCGGAAGTTCCTCCACGTAGGTCGGTCTCCAAGGCGTGCAGGTCAGAACATCGAGAGAACTATTCAAGTCCGAAATGTCACTCTTGATTTCGAGCTGCAATCCCGGTTCGGACGCTGCCAATCCCAGTGCATACACAACGATGGCTTTTGCCGCGTCTCGGCTGAGCGCCAACGGCCCCGCGACCGGCGTTCGCGGAAGAGAGGAAAGGCGGCGGCCACTTGCAACCGGACCGATCTTCAACGGCAGACCCTTCGTATAGAACAGGGGCAAGATGGCGCTCAGTTCTCCGCTGTCATCCGCACAGGCAAGGCTCAAGCATCTTTCGCCGTATTCGCTCTCGAGCGCCGAGAGCCAGCCCGGGTGGTGGTAAATCAGAGCGTCCGGATGGGCCGACACGAATCGCTCCCAGCGCGGATCGCTCCGAAAATTCAGTTCGAAGATTCGCAAATTCTTCGGAGTTGGCAATGTTTCCGAGTCTGCCGAGATCGGGGTGGACACGTCAGGCACCATTGGTGGCACAGTATTTTCTGGGTCTCGCGGTGGGGGATTGAACGAATGAACGGCCGTTTCGGGGGTATGGCCGACCGCAACTCAGGGAATTAAATTACCAGTGATTGCGAGATTTCGACGTGATTCCAGTCACCAAAGGTCGTACGCTTGATCACGGGTAGCCGTGGGGATCCCCACTGGCGGGACTCCTTATATAGCGTCTCCCTCGGGGCGGTTCCGCTGGAGGGTGAAGGCTCGAAAGCTATCGGCATGCGCTAACTCGCATTAACCTTCCAGGTAACGTCAGTGATGCGTGCGAGACTTGCGGATCACGTTCACTACCCCGCACTGTGTCAGTATTGTTTCATCCCACGAGTGATGATGCCCAATTCCAACCACAAAGGTGACGTTCCACGCTTCAGCGTCATCATTGCCGTTTTTGACGATTGGGGTCCCCTTGATGCCTGCTTACGCTCTCTATCGGAGCAAACGGATTTCCGCGATTTTGAGGTAATTGTCGTTGATGACGGTAGCGAACACCCTGCTCCTGATTCAATTCGCAGATGGGCAGAGTGCTATTCGCTTTCGATATTTCGAGAACCCCACATCGGGATAGCCGCAGCCAGAAATAGTGGCGTTAAGCGATCAAGCGGTGAGGTCCTTGTTTTCAGTGACGCGGATTGCCGGTTCGAGCCAGATTGCCTGTCAGCTCTCAGTTCTGCGATTTCCCATTGTCCGCAACATGAATGTTTTCAACTTCATCTAATTGGTGATTGCTCGACTTTGCTTGGCCGTGCCGAAGAATTACGCCTGATTGCAATTCAGGATCAAACGCTACGGCGGGACGGGCGCATTCGATATTTGAATACGTCTGGATTTGCTATACGAAGATCTCACCCCAGCATTCAGCATGGCCCCTTTGATCCCGCCGCTTTGAGAGGAGAGGACACCTTATTGCTCGCAAACTTGATCCATCGGGGCGAGCTTCCCTATTTCGTGAATGATGCGACGATTGAGCATTCAGTATCTCTTTCCCTATCCGAATGCCTCGGTAAAGATGTACGGTCGGCGTGGCTTCAGGGGAGGACTTTCGAAATAATCGCGGCAATGGGAGTGCGTATCCGTATGAACAATCGGGAGCGTCTGCGCATGCTTCGATCCACCTGGAAAGGGTCCGAAGACTCGATTGGAAGAACGGCGTGGGTTGTCCTCATTGCTCGACAAGTTCTTGAAAGGAGTGTTTCCGTCTTCTATAAGTACTTCCCTCACAAACGTAACGTCGAAGTGGATGGATCTAAATCTCGCTCCTAAGCCTTTTCTTAGGGCATCGGCCTGGTCCATTCACTTTCTTGCGCTAGAGACGACAATTCTCATTTGCCAGTATCCGGTTCGTGAAAGCCTGCCTTCGCCAAATAGAGAGATCGATTCGGCATCTTGCGATCGTTCCACAATCCCCTATTTGCAGTAGTAGAAAACCTTCGCTCCCGCTTTTATAGATGGCGATGATTCTTACAAACGTGGGATAATGAATACGTAATTCGGCTTTTCCTTCCCCCACCAGGCTCGTCCCCGTTCTACGCAGGATTGTTTACCTCGGAGTTTCCTTTGATCGACACGCAAGTCAATGCCAAACCGTTCGTGGCTCGATCAGCGTCCGCGTCGGTTACTTCCAGAGAAAAGGGAATGCGAGTTTTTCAGATCGATCCGCTACAGGATCCGCGGTGGGAGATCTTCATTAAGTCTCACCCTGATGCTTCCATATTCCATCGGGTTGAATGGTTCAAAGCTCTAAAATCTTCTTATGCATATACTCCCGTCGCCCTAACGCTTACGGCACCCGGATCTCCGCTGGAAAACGGGGTCCCGTTTTGTGAGATCCAAAGTCGGCTCACTGGCAATCGCCTCGTTTCCGTCCCGTTCTCAGATCACTGTGAGCCTCTCGTGGGTGATTCCGAGGAAATAAGGGCTTTACTCGGCGGCATGGTGGAGACGACGACCGAGGACAGATGGAAATACGCTGAAATTCGTCCGATTGATTACGCACCAGACATCAAAGCCAATTTCGGGATGTGCAATACGTACTATTTGCACCGTTTAGACCTGCGGTCATCGGAGCAGCAATTATTCAAGGGGTTCAACAAGAGCTCGGTTCAACGAAAGATTCGCCGCGCCGAGCGCGAATCGCTGCGTTACAAAGAGGGATCTTCAGACGAACTTCTGCAATGCTTTTACAAGCTCATGATCATGACCCGCCGGCGGCATGGACTTCCTCCCCAGCCCTTGAAATGGTTTCGCAGTCTGATTGCGTACTTCGGAGAGGACCTCAAAGTCCGGGTCGCCTTCAAAGGAACAATTCCCGTAGCAAGTATGTTGACGATTGCCTACAAGAAGACGCTAGTTTACAAGTACGGATGTAGTGACATGCGTTACAGCAATCTTGGGGGGAACGCCCTATTATTTTGGAACGCGATTCGGGACGCAAAAGCAGCGGGCATCGAAGTATTCGATATGGGCCGCTCCGATCTCGAGGACAAGGGCCTCACAACTTTCAAGGAAAATTGGGGCGCTGTGGGATCCACGATGAAATACTGGCGATATCCAGCTCAATCCGTCAAGCCGGGTCCCGAAAACCTCATACGACATGCACAGCGGTTAGTTTCTATCGCTCCCGATGTGTCCCTGGTAATGCTCTCCAATCTCTTATATCGGCACATCGGATAATAATCAGGGGATAATAAGCAATTAAACTGGGAGCTTTATCGCCGTGTCCAAAGCCAGCACGTCATCGACAACGGAAGTCCTCTCCCAAATGTGGCAACAGCTGCTGCAGGTTTCTTTGATTGGTCCGGAAGATAATTTTTTTGACTTGGGTGGGGACTCCGCAATCGCAGTACAACTTTTCAGCCAGATTGCCGATGCCTACGGGCGGCAGTTACCACCGGTGATGATCTATCACGTGCCGACAGTGGCCTCCTTGGCAGCCCTGCTTGAGCAACGGTCCGCTCCAGTATTATCCCCGCTTATTCTGCTGAAGGACGGCAGTCGCGGTACGCCGCTTTTCATCGCCCCGGGACTGGGAGGCGGTCCGGCGGAATTCTTTCAACTCGTACAGCACATACAGTCGCCAAACCCGATCTATGGGTTGCAGCCGAAAGGAATCGAGGGTTTCGACGATCCCTGCGAGCGCATCGAGGACATGGCAGAGTTCTATCTAAAAGCTCTGCTAGATTCGCAGGCGCAAGGGCCGTATTTGCTGGCGGGTTACTCTCTGGGTGGCCTGGTCGCTCTCGAGATGGCCCGGCGTTTGAATGCAACCGGACACGAAGTTGCGTTGCTGGTGATGATCGATTCTTATCCCGACATTAACTCTCTGTCGCCAATGCAATTCTTGCGATTGTTAACCCAGCGGGCCAAGCGCCGCGTCACCACTTTTGGTCAGCCACCGCGGACGGACATTCGACTTGGCGGTCTGCCCAGCCCAGAGGCGATTTCGAGCTTCGCTCCGTCGTTCGACCGCGTGAGAGACGCGGCATATCGCGCGTTGCGGCGGTACAGACCGGCAACCTATGGAGGCGCCGTGAAGTTCATTCGTGCCGCCGAGGTGACTGAATTTCCTGACAATCCGAAATCCGTCTGGTCTCACTTGCTTCCGAATCTCGAAGTTGAAAGCGTATCGGGCGATCACTTGGGTATGTTGACGACCCACTACGAAGAACTGGCTCGGGTGCTGAACCGATACCTGGAGTGACAGAGGCGCAGTAAGGGCCGGTCAGAGATTCGATTCTGCTGACTCAGTTTCACAAACCTAACCTCGGAACGCCCCCGATAGAATCGTTTGATTCAAGCTGCGCCAATCCCTAGACTGTCTGCTTTGAGCACGAGACGAGAGGACCGTACCGGATGAATGGGGCTGAGAGTCTGATCCGAACGCTAACAGGCGGCGGGATTGAAGTTTGCTTCTCCAACCCAGGCACGTCAGAGATCCACATTGTTGCAGCTCTCGACCGGGTCCCGCGAATGCGATCCGTTCTCGGATTATTCGAAGGCGTCGTGACTGGTGCAGCAGATGGCTACGCTCGCGATGGCTGAGAAACCGGCTTGCACCCTGCTGCATCTTGGGCCCGGGCCTTGCGAACGGCCTCGCAAATCTGCACAACGCTTCCAGGGCTCAAGTACCGATCATCAACTTGGTCGGCCAACACGCGACTTTTCATATCCATCACGACACGCCGCTGACCTCCGACATCGAAGGCATCGGCCGACCATTTTCAAAGTGGATTCGAACCTCTTCCTCACCGCAACAGGTCGGTCTCGATGCCGTGGAAGCAATCGTCTTCTCACGTACTCCTCCTGGACAGATTGCAACCCTGATCATTCCTGCTGATGTGGCCTGGGGTGAGAGCCAAATGGCTGATTTGTCCTTGCAAATGCCTGCTGCGCCCTTGCCGACTGCGGATGCGATTGAGCATGCTGCCTCCATGCTGCGCTCCGGCCAGCGCACTGCCCTGCTGCTCTCGGGGAAAGCTCTCTACGGGCGAGGACTGATGGAGGCTGGTCGAATCGCTGAGGCGACAGGAGCCAAGCTGCTGAGCCCCTATCCCTTCACTCGAATGCAGCGAGGTATTGGCGTTCCGGCGGTTGATCGCATCGCTTACATCCTCGAACAAGCGAAGGAACAGCTGAAGGAGTTCCGACGATTCATTCTTGTGGGTTCAGAGGCCCCGGTTGCTTACTTCGCGTATCCGGGGAAAGACAGCGTTCTCACGCCGCCCGAGTGTGAAATTCACACGTTGGCACGCCCGTATGAAGATCTCGTGGGCGCGGTTTCCGCTTTGGCGGATACCCTTCACGCTGAGAAAGCTTCTCCGACCAGCTCAGTCCCGATCGAGCGGCCTCAGCTTCCGACTGGGGACATTACTTTGACGGGAGTTTCAGCCGCCATCGGGGCTTTGCTTCCCGAACACACCATTTTGGTAGACGAATCGATGACATCGGGCCGGGCTTAATGCCCGCGACAAGCGAGAGCTCCTGCACACGATTGGCTTGGAAACACAGGGGGCTCCATCGGTATAGGACTGCCACTAGCGGTGGGAGCGGCTGTGGCTGCGCCGGAGCGGCGAGTACTTTGCCTTACCGCAGACGGCAGCGCTATGTACACACTCCAGGCCCTCTGGACGATGGCTCGCGAAAGCCTAAATGTTACGACCGTAGTCTTCGCAAACCACAGCTATGCCGTCCTGAAGAGAGAGTTTTCTTATTTGGGAGTTGGCGAACCCGGACCGAAAGCAAAGGAATTGTTTGAGATCGGTCGTCCCGATCTCGATTGGGTTCAGCTTGCTAAAGGGATGGGAGTTCCCGCCGTACGGGTTAACTCGTTGGAGGCGTTCGGAAAAGCACTACGAGAGGGATTTGCCTGCGAAGGACCGATGCTGATTGAAGTGCCTGTGTAAAGAAGCGAACAGCTAAGTCGCCGGACTGAGATTCGGAAACATTTTTGCGAGTTCCGTCTTCACCACTTTGCCAGTTGGCGTTAGCGGCATCGTTGGGACGAACAGTATCTTCGCGGGGCGCTTGTACGACGCCAAGCGGGCAGCCGCATATTGAGCCAGCTCATTCGCTGTCAGCGATTCCCCTTCAGCGAGTTGCACAAAGGCGAGAATCTCCTCGTCTCCCTGAATCGAATGCCCGACCACAGCTGAGCGCAAGACGGACGGATGAGCGTTCAAGACGGCCTCAACTTCGACGGGGTATACGTTAAGCCCGAGGTGCACGATCATTTCTTTGGTACGGCCCACGATAAAGAGATTTCCGTTTTCCATCCGTGCTAAATCACGTGTGTTAAACCAACCATCCGCATCGATTGCAGCGGCCGTTTCTGCTGGAGACCTGTAGTAACCCTTCATCACATTTGGTCCCCGGACATGCAACTCGCCCACTTCCCCGTCCGCTACGGTTTTGCCGTCTGACTGCACGATCTTGATTTCAACCCCTGGAAATACTCGACCCACCGATGTGTCCATCCGAGGCTCATCGATCCTCGTCTGAGCGATCGTCGGGGAACATTCGGTAACACCATACCCGTTGTGACAGACCAAACCGAAAAGGTTCTCGACCGCGGACTTAATGCTCGGCTGAAGTGGAGCGCCGGTCGAGGCAATAATCCTGAGCGCCGGGAAGCTTAATTTCGCCAAGCCACGCAGCTTCGCATACTGAAGCAACTGAAGAAACATTGCAGGGACACCCAAGAAAACGGTTATTCGATCTTTCACCAAGGTCGTGGGACCGGTAATTGGGTCGAAGCGAGGCGCAAGGTAAAGCGTCGCGCCACTGAGGAGAGTTCCGATCAACACGACTGACAGCCCAACGGCATGCGACATCGGTAGAACGCCATAAAGTCGATCGTTTTGCGTAAGAGAACGTATTTTCGAAGCGCCGGCGGCCATGAATAGCAGATTGTTATGGGTCAGCATCACCCCTTTAGGCAGTCCTGTCGTTCCCGACGTATAGATCAAAGCCGCGACATTGTCTCCCGCATCCGTTTCAACCGGCTCCGGTTTCGTCGCCTCGTTCAGGGGCCCGACACCAACCACTCCCAGTGTGCCCAAATCGACGATTTCCGCGCCGAGACGTTTTGCATGGTCTGTGGCGCGCGGAGACACGCTCGTCGTGAAGAGTACTCGTCGGGCTCCGCAATGATCGCGAATTTCATCCACTTCCCGCGCCGCTAACTGAGCGCTCACAAGCACGGGCCATGCATCGATCTCCACGAGAGCAAGTAAAAGCGCTACAAAAGTCCGGCAATTCTCGCAGACGATCAAGACCCGATCTCCGGGACGCACACCTGACTCGGCTAACCATTTCTGAGTCTCGGCGATCACCTCGTTCAACTGTTGATATGTCCAGGAACCCGACGCCTCCACCAGCGCGGGGTGCGCTGGTGAGCGCTCCGCCCAGTGCTTAACGGTATCAACGATCTTTCTAGTAGAGGTTGCCGGAGTATCTTTCATTTGACCAGTCTTACTGTGCGCATTGGGCGCTCAGATCCTCACTTGGCATCGCACAGCACCGGGAAATCACGGTGTTAAACTTAACATCGTTCGCTGGCATTTTGCCTATTTGACTTTCGCGATTTGAGAGGAAGGAACGGTTGTCCAAGCTTACTGCGAACGAGAAGAAAATTCTGTTCAGCGATGAAATTCTCCAGGACCCGTATCCCACGTACGCGCGGCTGCATGAGGAAGGCCCGTTGCATTACGTAGAGGTTGGCGGTAAATGGGCTGTGTGGTCGATTTTCAGTCACGCGGAATGCTCCTCCATCGCCAAGGACCCAAGGCTTTCCGCGAAACGCGCCAAGCAGATGCTTTTGCCTCTGCCTCTGAGCAGACAAGCCGAGTTCACCGAGCTAGCGCGCATGCTCAGTCTGTGGCTGATTTTCATGGACCCACCGGAGCATACTCGGCTGCGCAAACTACTCAACAAGGGATTCTCGGCCGCTGCCGTCGAAGGCCTGCGTCCTCAAGCCGAAGCCATAGTTGATCAGATGTTAAGCTCACTGAGCCACGGGTCGGAGATCGACCTGATGAGCGAGTTCGCAAATCCGATGCCTGTCCGCATTATCTCCGAACTCCTCGGAGTGCCACAGGCGCTGCATGGAACTTTCGTCGATGCTTCACGAGCAATCGCCGTCTTTCGCGGTAATCCAAATCGAACCGTGGAAGAAGCACGCGCGGCTCAAGACGCGCTAGTTGAGTTAACGGAGTTCTTCCGAAAAACCGTTGCTGAGCGCAGGCGCAATAAGGGAAGCGATCTGATCAGCCTGTTGATCGACATCGAGGAAGAAGGAGAAGTACTGACGGAAGAAGAGCTATACGCGCAATGCATTGCGCTGCTCTTCGCCGGCCACGAGACAACGAGGAATCTGATCGGCAACGGAATGTACACTCTTCTAAATAATCCTGAGCAAACATCGGAATTACGGGAGAAGCCGGAGTTAATCCGCTCCGCGGTTGAAGAACTTCTCCGCTACGAGAGTCCCGTGCAATTCACAGCTCGCGTGCTCAAGGAAGACATCGAAGTGTGCGGCCAGAGAATACCTAAAGGGTGGACGGTTCAATGCATGCTTGGGGCGGCGAACCGGGACCCAAAACAATTCAAGGACCCCGATCGGCTAGATCTGAAGCGATTGAATAACCAACACCTCGCATTCAGCGCCGGACTGCATTTTTGTATCGGGGCTCAACTCGCTCGGCTAGAGGGACAGATTGCCATCCTGAATCTAGTCCAGCGATTTCCGGAGATGAAACTGGTCGGACCGCGTCCGGAATGGGCCCCCACTTTTGGATTCAGAGGTCTCAAGAGTCTCCGGGTAGCGCTGTAAGAGTGGACCTGCGTCAATGCCTACAGACGCTGCCAAATCAACTCGATTACCTGGACTTTCCCGTTCACTGGCGTCGGAGGCGTAGTCAAGGTGATCCGATCATCCCGGAAGTTCACACTTCGAACAAGATTCTTGCCCACATAATTCTGAATCGATGAGATTTCGATGTGATGCGTCACCTTTTCATCAGCCAGCGTGTACCGTCCCGCGTAAGCAAGAAATGTTTTAAATGCCTCAGCTTGTTCTTCCTGGCTTCCTCCTCCAGAAGGGAGAGGCTGCCGGCCACCATAGCTGATCAGTGCCGTTACCCTTCCGTCCTCGGAGTAGCTGAGAAAACCTGTGGGACCGTGACCATAGGGGATTTCGCTGCGCTCCCCTTTCGAAGTTGTGCTTGAGGCCGATACCAGTCTCCACGTGCCCACTAGCCTGTCGCTTGCGTTTCCGAATGCATCCGACTCCATACTGATTCTCCCTTGACACGGTCGGCCTTCTCGCGGAAGGTATCTGAGCGTAGCGCGTCACAGAAGCTTCGCGCAACGCATTCACACGCCGTTTAACCTCGAGAGATCTTATTCCGGAAGGAGACTATGGCAACAGGATTGGAAGGCAAGGTTGGGCTTGTGACGGGTGGGACGTCAGGGATTGGCCGCGACACCGCAGTACTGTTCGCCAAGGCTGGGGCGAAAGTAGTTGTTGCGGGCAGACGCGAACAGGCAGGAGAGGAGACCGTCGAACTAATTCGTGCTGCCGGAGGCGACGGCTTGTTTGTGAAAACCGACGTGTCGAAAGCTTCGGAAGTCGAAAGCCTTATTCAGAAGGTCGTAGAGAGATTTGGTCGTTTGAATCTTAGCGTTCAATAACGCTGGGATCGAGGGCGTTTGGGTACCGATCATTCAACAATCCGAGGAAGATTGGGATCGGACCATCGACATCAACCTCAAGGGCGTCTGGTTGTGTCTCAAATACGAGATCAAACAAATGCTCAAGCAGGGGACGGGCGGAGCGATCGTAAACATGGCATCCGTTACGGGCCTGGTCGGCTCGGCTGGTGCAGCGGCGTACACTGCCAGCAAGCATGGAGTCATGGGCCTGACGAAAGCTACCGCGCTAGAAACGGCTCGGAGCGGTATTCGAATCAACGCCGTGTGCCCGGCCGTAGTGGAAACATCGATGGCCGATCGACTCTTCGGGCCCCCGCTCGTTCATAAGAAAGTCATGAGCTACCACCCGATGGGCCGTTTTGGAAAACCCTCAGAAGTTGCCGAGGCCGTCGCGTGGATGTGCTCCGATCACGCATCCTTTATGACAGGCCAGTCATTGGTTCTCGACGGTGGATTCCTGGCCGGGCCAAGCTCGGCGGGTTAATGGCGATCGATGTGGAGTGCGTTTCGGGACGAGCCCTCACCGGATCGAGAGCGTGCTACCTGTTTAAGTTCTCTCGCTCGATCTCAGACTCGCTCCGAACCTTCTTGCGCACGATGGGCTTTAGTCGGCTCGAAAATTCCTTTAGCGGTGTGTTGGGCCAAAGGGGTACACCGCATGTTGCAATAGGAACCGCCGGATTGCCCTGCACCATCGTCATAGCGGGCACTGATCTCGTTACCACGCTTCCAGCCGTGACAACGGCGCCGTCACCAATCTGCACGTCAGGAAGAATAATGACTCCAGGCCCTATGAAAGCATTCTTACCGATCCTTATGCCACTGGTCGGTTCTTGCAAGTGATCCTGGAAATGAGCGATTACGATGGACCCGATTCCGATGAAGGCATCATCTTCAATGGTGATGAGATGAGGAAAGCCGGTTTCGAGAAGCACGTTGTAGCTGATAAAAACGTCACGTCCGATCTTCACTCCACGTCGACGATGGAGCCACACACGCAAGGTTAAGCCACCGGGCCCAAACATCGCGACGGGCTGAAGAATTCTATTTATCAATGCCCGAAAAGGGTTCTCTCTCATTCCTCTACCTTGGAATATCCGGATACAGAGGCGCAGCTATTTCGAGCATGTCACCACTCGTCCTGACGAATTCTACCGTGGGGGTGATCGCATATTCCAATCTGAGAGCAATTGCGATAACTCACAAGCGCGCCGTTGCTGAATAGTGCACTTGCAACCGGAAAAGTTTCACGGCTAAACGCGTCAGCCACAGCTACAGTACAGCTGGTCCTTTTTGGCCAACTTGAGCGCTCGAAACCGGAATCGCATTGAACGAAGCCACCTCAGTACTTCTCGTCAATAAGTACTGCAACCAGTTGCGGTACACGTATGTGGCGGAAGAGCGCCATGTGTTCTGGAGACCGTTGACGATGGTCTCGGGAAACAATTTCAACTTGTCCTCGCACCGATCCTTCAGAACAGCCTCTCGGAATTTCAACAGGAGTTCAGTGGCCCCAGCGTCGAAGTATCCCTTCGGCATTGTGGGGTATGACTCTCGTTCGCCCTTGATGAACCTTCGGACGTCTCGGCGATATTCCTTGAGTAGGGTGTGCGCACCGTATTCAGGATGTCCCTGAAAATGAACAAACAGACTTTGATTCTTCTTCTTGATGAAGGAGTCGACTCCGCCATCAACCGATTGCGTCAGAATGGTGTATCCGCACGCGTCGAGTTCATCCGCTCGCACTTCATTCCATCTTGAATGGGGAAAGCGCAATCGATCAGCTCCGTTAGTCAGGTGATGATCGCCAACCCTCGCGAACTCGAAAACACCGAACTGCTTGTCAGAAAGGCGATGCCGCTGAATCCCGTCGGTGTAGAGAACACCAGCGTGAGCCGCCAGGCAGGACAAAACGGTAGAAAAAGTATTTCGTTCAGCCCAGTCCAGAACATTGGCAAGTGCGGACCAGTAAGGCTCCTGTCGCAGGTCCGGGTGATGAGGTTCTGTCCCAGTAACAATGATGCCATCGAACTTCGAGTTCCACAGTTGATCCAGACCGAAGTAGAACTCATTCAGATGTCGTTGGCCACGTTCTGTCCGGGGAACTCCGGTCAACGAGTACAGCCTCAGAAGTACTGGTGTATCGCCCGACGCGATCTCCACAAGCTCGAAGAATTGAAGTTCCGTGTCCTCGAGCGCAGCATCCGGCATGTTGTTGATGAGCGCCAGACGAATGCACGCAGAGCTTTGGAGATTACGGCCTGTTGGGACCGTCATGTTCGAGCTGACTTTATGCCCCCAACGACTGGGAACTCGTCCCTCGATAATCAACGGCATATCAAACTCTCACAGGCGTCATCGTTGACGTTCCCGATAACTCTCAACGTGCTTTCTCCAATGCTTGTCCAAGGTCCTCAAGAATGTCATCGATGTGCTCAATTCCCACGCTGAGCCGGATCATCTCGGGTGTGACACCCACCTTAGCTTGCTCCTCGGAGGTCAACTGCCTGTGCGTGGTAGAAGCCGGGTGACACGACAACGATTTGGCGTCGCCCATGTTAACCATTCGTTTAAATAGACGAAACGAATTGAAGCACTTCCGTCCGCCCTCATAGCCGCCCTTCACACCGAACGTCAGCAAGGAGCAGAAGTTCGAACCGAGATACCGATGAGCCATCGGATAGAGTGGATTATCCGGGAACCCGACGTAGTTCACCCAATTGACCATAGGATGATCTCGAAGATATTCCGCTACCTTCCTCGCATTTTCGACATGCCGCTCGACTCGGAGTGCTAACGTCTGAATGCCCTGCAAAAACAAGAATCCGTTAAACGGCGAAAGAGTAGCGCCCGTGTTTCGCTGGCATACGGTACGGCAGCGCCCGATATATGCTGCGTCGCCGAAATGGTCGACATAGACGACACCGTGATAGGCAATTTCCGGCTCATTCAGCATGTAAAACTTCTTCGCGTATTTTCGCCACGGAAATTTACCGCTGTCGACGATCATTCCGCCAATACTTGTCCCGCCGCCTCCGATGAATTTCGTCAATGAGTGCAATACCACGTCCGCGCCATACTCGATCGGCCGCAACAAAATCGGAGTCGCAACGGTATTATCGACGATCAGCGGCACCCCATGCTTGTGCGCAACTCGCGCCAGACCTTCGATATCTGCAACATTTCCGGCCGGATTGCCTACACTCTCACAGTACACGGCGCGTGTATCTTCATCGATCAACTTCTCCACATCTTCGGGGCGATCGCTCGTCGAAAAGCGGGAGCTGATTCCGCGCTTTGGGAAGATGTGTGCGAGCAAGGTATAAGTAGCTCCGTAAAGCTGTGGCAAGGAAACAATATTCGTTCCAGCTTCAGCGATATTAATGAGGGAGTACTCAATCGCGGCCATACCGGAGCTCACACTTAGTCCGTCGACTCCTCCTTCTAGGGCAGCCACGCGCTTCTCGAGCACCGCGTTTGTAGGATTGCCAATCCGGGTATAAATATTTCCCTGGACTTCCAGGTTGAACAGTGCCGCTCCGTGCTCGGCGCTATCAAACTCAAACGCGACGGTTTGATAGATCGGAACGGCAACCGCCTTGGTTGAAGGGTCCCCTTCATACCCGGCGTGAATCGCGATGGTTTCTCTCTTCATGCTTGTAGGAAGACGGCCTTATTGCTCCGCTACGTTCATTTCGAACTAGCCACAGCACTCCTAACGGGAACTGGCGCCTTTTCTCTAGCAGCTGCCGTCGCGAGTGCCTGCGCAATTCTGCGCGCCGCAAAACCAGCACCGAATGCAAACCGCATCACAGGTCCGAAGCTGTTCGCTGCCGCTACCCCCGCGAAATACAGACCCGGGATCGAAGACTCAAACTTCGATGAGAGCACCGGGGATCCCCCGACCACCTTGATCTTCGTGCGCATCTCGGTATTGAGAAACTTCAGGCGATCCATAGCCACTCTGTATCCAGTCGCTGCAATCACGTGCTCGGCGGAGATTTCTTTCTGACTTCCATCACCAGACCGAATGGTCAGGCGAACCTTCCCGTTCTCGGCTACCGCGGACAGCGGTGTGCACCCGAGATGTAAGGGCACTTTTCCGATTACCATGTCTCTAACGAACCACCCTCCGGATGGACCAAGCGTACGCCGGACGATTTCGAGTCGAAGCCCTTCAGGAAGATAGAAGAACATTCCCGGAGCGTCTGCAAAGAACCGTGATCGCAGACCAGGCCCGAGGCCGGACTGCGGATGTCTCACTTGTTTCCACCACGAGCGCGGCTTTCCGGTCGGCTGGCTATGGAAATTCAATTCGGAGCGGCGACTCACGAGTTCTACTTGGGCCCCTGCTTCATGCAGCAGTCCCGCTAAATCGAGCGCTGAAGCGCCTGCGCCAATCACGACAACGCTTCGGCCGCGGAATGGCTCGAGGTCGCGATGTCGCGCACTGTGCGATAAGAATTCGGGCGGCAGATTCGCAAGGCTCTCGGGAACATAGTCGAAATGAGTGATGCCAACCGCCAACACAATCCTCGCAGCTTGGAACACCTCGCCATCTTCAAGTTGGACCCTGAACCCGTTGGCCAACGGATCGACACTTGTGACAAGCTTGTCTTCAAGTTCAGGAACCATTCGATTCCGGAACGCGAGCCCGTATGAAGTGAAAGTGTCAATGTGCACCGGCAATCCCGTATCCGCGTACTGAATTTGTTGTTCAGCACAAAACTGCCGCAGAGTGAATGCATGCTCGGGATCGTAAAGATCGGAAGCGAAGCCGTCCGACTTGAGCATCATGCCCTTCGGCATGTGTCGCAGCCAGCTGTCCATGGGACGGCCGAAAATTCGAAATGGGAAACCGCGACCGCGAAGGTGCGCGGCAATAGAAAGGCCGTAAGGTCCAGCACCAATTATTGCAGTGTTGAGCATAGTGGTGGTGAACAACCGATTTCTTTCAATGAGCTAAAAAAAACAATCCGGCGGGCGAACAACAGGCAGGGGGAATTGAACTGAATATACCACTTCCCGGCAAAAAAAAGCTGGGCAAAAACGGGAGTGCGATCGAAGAGCGCAAGATAAGTAAATTCTTCAACAACAGGCACTTGCGACGGAACCATATTAATTAGGGGCTGGTTAGGCTTTGTTTTGCAGCTTGTTTTCGATGAACGCAACGACATTCTTCACGGATGCGAAGTTATCCGTCATTACCTCTTCGTCTTCTACCGAGATCCCGAAACGGTTCTGGACGAACATGATCAATTCGATCACTCCAGTGGAGTCGATGACGTTTCCCTGAAGTGGTGCCTCGTCGTCGAGCGCCGCACTGTTTCCAAGAAGAAAAGTATCGGCGATAAATGTCCGAACTCCCTGTTCAATGTTTGTTGTTTGCATTGGAAGAATTCCCCTTTAGATCGATCCCCCACGTAACGTAAACGGTTAAGCGGTCACTTCGGCGCGGGCGCACAGCTAAAGCGGCGAACGCACAAGTCATTTATTATCAAGTTAGTTACAGAGGGCGCTCCACTCGACCGAGCAGGCCCAGCGATGAAGTATTTTTAGGTTGACAGTCCTTCAACCCGGAAGCCTACCTAGACTCAACAACACGGTTTAAGAGCAAGAGCTCCTGTTTGTTCAGATTCAGTGGTGCGCCCCCTTCAGTGATGCTTCGCCCTGGTCGTGCGTGGCTTCGCACGTAGGTTGCAGGGAATATACCAGCTCGCCATCTCGTTCATGTGCATGTGCAATGACTGCTCGTTCGCTGCCTTCGCCCTCAATTTTCCATTCACCATTCACTTGTACCAGTCTCATCTTCGACCGGTTCCTCCACCACGAAGCAACCTCGCCGGGTAGTGGCATCCAAATATTTTTCTGTGCTCGCAGTTCTTTCAGATAAGTAAGCAAGGATTCGTAAGTTGCCCTTTCCTCTCGATCAATGATGTAATCCGGGTGAATGATGAAACTGATCAGTCCATGATTCTCCATGATCAGCTCGATTTGGCGCTTCCACAGCTCAATCGAGTGCTCTTCCAAAATGTGGAACAACGAATAGTCCTGCGTAGTGGTCACAGGGAGCTCGACTAAATTTCCCACGAAGTACGGCATAACGGTACAACAGCCACCTCGTTGTGGATCTAGATGTGCCACGTTTGGAACTGACATGTCGTACGAGAAATCCAGGGCGTCAAACCACTCTTGCCGGCGATATAAAATTGCAGAGCGGAAGCCGGCGGCCCGGAATTTTTTGCGAAACTCGTTAATTTTCACAGAACGTGCTAGGAATTCCTTCCTACTCCGAAACAGCTGACCATCATGATTGAGATCTTGTACATTAACCTCGAAGCCGCGGCTGCGAATATTTTCTAAGTAACTTTCAGGTACTTCGTAACGGGATTCTGGCACAACCTGGAATGACGCCTTGATGCCGAATTCATCGTCGATGTCCATCAAGGAGCCACAGAAATCTCTACCGACCAGCGTTTCTACATCATGCGTCATGATGGCACAACTTGTCGCACCGTTTGGCCAGAACCAGACGAACGGAATCTCAGGTTGCCTGCTGGCTCTAAGAGACAGAAGTAGCAAGCGTTCCATTACGTTGTCCACTGTTCGGTCCACGGGCCAATGTGGGAACCTGAGATGTCGCCAACCGTTCAGACGAAATTTCTGCAAGTGTCTCCGCAATCCAACCGGCAGAAGAGGACGAATGAAATAATAACCTCTCCCCAGAAGAGAGGATGCCGGGTGCCAGCCTGCGGACAAGCCTGTGTAGGCTTCGTATCGCAGGTTGTCCACAGCTTCCGTTGCATCAAATGGCAGATACACGGCGCCCGTTTGCTCACCGCACTCAGAAGATACATCCCGTAAGAAATGATCAGATTTGTTAGCTGTTTCGACAGCATGAAACCGGCCATATAGGAGGTTGTGTCCGAATTTAAAGTAGCCGCTCCCCGCGGACAAAGGCCCGCTTGGCAGCAGTGGAGTCTGCTGCTCCGGGCACCTGTAGTACTGACATAAAGCCTGATTCATCTGATGGCTCCGTAGGATCACAACAAGCGGGGCCGGGGGGAGAAAATACTCGGATTCTTAGCCGCGCCCAGCTTGGATTTCAGTCGCAATAAAAAAAAGCGTCTGGCGAAAGCTGCCACTGCGTGATTAAACGATAATAATGCTGGAGAATTTGGACCTTGTGGATGCAAACAATCAATAACCGATTTTCGGATCGTTGACCGGCACTGCGGGTCGCCAACAAAAGGTAGACAAATAAGGCTGGAAGGACTTGGAAAACAGGTTTTGCGGTTCCGTGCGAATGGATCAGGATAGGAGCAGTGCCAAGATAAAAAGCCGTATCTAGGAGATCGACCTGCGGGATTACCAAGACAACGGCAATGACAATCAGTGCACCCATCAAGTGGACGCCTGACAAGCGGTCGATATTCCATGGACTCATGTCAAAAACGATACACGGCTGCTTACCTTTCATCCAGCCCCCTAAAGTGCCACTTCAAAGCTCTGCATCTGCGCTCTTTATTAGAATTCCGGCCCTTAGCAGCGAACAACGTTAGCGGCACCGATACCCCTATTTGCATTCCGCGCGTCCACCACGAGTATTGATGTATTCACAATGTGCTGATAGTCATAACCGCTGTGGTCGGTCACGATCAGAACACAGTCGTACTGTCCAAGATTCTCTAATGGGTGGATCTCATTTGCAGATCGTACTTCCGCCCCTTTCCGATGAACGGCAGGTACGGATCGTTGTAGCAAACACTTGCGCCTTGGCGCTTGTAGGCGCTCGATGACCGTGAGGGGAGGGGACTCGCGAAGATCGTCAATGTCTTTCTTGTACGCGACCCCCAGAACCATGACTTTGGCTCCATTGAGAGTCTTCTTTTGCCGGTTAAAAGCTGAGGCAACGGAATCTACAACGTGATATGGCATGGAGCGGTTGATTTCGCCTGCCAGTTCGATAAATCGCGTGTGGAAATCCCATTCCTTTGCTCTCCAGGACAGATAGAACGGATCGATAGGAATGCAATGTCCGCCGAGACCAGGCTCAGGATAGAAAGCGTGAAATCCGAAAGGTTTGCTAGATGCAGCGTCAATGACCTCCCAGATATCTAGCCCCATTCGCAAAGATAAAAGCTTGAGCTCGTTTACCATGGCAATGTTCACGCAGCGATAGATGTTCTCCAGCAGCTTGGTCATCTCCGCTGCAGCCGGTAAGGAAACTCGAATAGTGCGTTTGAAAACTGTGCCGTAAAGAGCGCACGCCAATTCAGTGGCTCTCGGACATAAACCGCCCACAACTTGGGGATGTCATTATGGAGTACGGCCGTGTTTCCAGGATCTTCGCGCTTGGGCGAAAAAGCAAAATAGAAACTGCGCTCTGCGGCTGCTACTCCCCGCACAGCCTTAAGACCGTTTGCGTTACATTGCTCCAATACCGGCAGTAGAACCTCTTCCGTCGTACCCGGGTACGTCGTGCTCTCGAGAATCACTAACTGGCCTGCTTGGAGATGCGGTTGCAAGTGGGTGAGCAGTATTTGTGATGAAGCTCAGATCCGACTCATGGTGCTCATTCAGGGGAGTTGGTACACAGATGATGTCACATCCATTTCCGCTAGTTTCCCAAAGTTCGAGGTTGGCGCAAACCTCTACGCCCGTGCTTCTTGGATTTCCTCTTCCGGGATTCTGTAGATATAAGATTTCCCAGCTTCAAGCATGTCGATCTTTCTCTGGTCGATGTCAAAGCCGGTCACAGGTAAGCCTTGGCCGACATATAACAGCGAGAGGTAATCCGACATAACCCAAACCAATTACTCCGACACGAGCTTGATGGACATTGATCTTAACGAGCAGTTTAGCTGTTCGAATTGTACTCTCCGCATCCATAAGCACCTTCCGTCTTTAAAAGATTCTGTCCGTACGACACACTTTCTGACACTTTGACTTCATCTTTGGAGGAGGCGGTCAGCCTAAGTCGTGATAAGTTTATTGCACTGTGAGCGGCACAATCTGAAGGGCATTGAGAGGTGCTCGCGGATATTGGTCGGTCGACGCTCCAGGCGTTGCTTCGATCGTGAATCCGGTTCCGGTAATCGTGAACAGTACATAGTTCCCATTGGAATTGTTGGCTTGTGTGAAGGTCCCACTGAAGTTCGTATTTGCTGCATCCGTCAGGTTTATGCTGGTTGTCGTTATCCCCGTTCCACTGATCTGGTAGGCCCCCGTCCGCGTCGCACTCCCGTTATCCCCATCGGCATACACATATACCTGGTAGCCACCTGCATTCGCAGGTAGCCCGGCCACTGTCACCGTTGTGGTTCCTCCTACCGTGTCCAGATAACCTCGCATCAGCCGGTTGTTGCCGGCCGTGTCCGTAATAGGCAGTAACCAAATCCCATTCGTATTCCAGGTCACGGTCGCTCCCGTGTTGCCTCCACCCTGGTTCACCAAGACCAACGGGCTTGTACTTGTCATTCCAGTTGCGTTGTTCCAGTTCGACTGGGCGACGACTCCCCCTATTTCTGAACTCCCCATCGCCGTGCCCTGTCCCACGAACTTGACCCCGATCGAAGCGGCATTCGTTACCGTCAGGCTTACATTCGCCGTTTGGGTCAGACTGCCACTCGTCCCTGTGATCGTCAGCGTCGATGTCCCCACTGGTGTCGTTCCACTCGTCGTCACCGTCAGTGTCGTTGTCCCTGATCCCGTCACCGTCGCTGGCGAAAAGTTCGCTACCGCACCCGCCGGCAATCCACTCGCACTCAGCGTTACTACCCCGCTGAATCCGTTCAACGCCCCCACACTCCCCGTGTACGTCGCCGCATTCCCTTCCACCACCGTCTCTGTACCCGGTGTTACACTCAGACTGAAATTCGGAGGTGGCGGAACGGCTGTTACCGTCAGGCTTACATTCGCCGTTTGGGTCAGACTGCCACTCGTCCCTGTGATCGTCAGCGTCGATGTCCCCACCGGTGTCGTTCCACTCGTCGTCACCGTCAGTGTCGTTGTCCCTGATCCCGTCACCGTCGCTGGCGAAAAGTTCGCTACCGCACCCGCCGGCAATCCACTCGCACTCAGCGTTACTACCCCGCTGAATCCGTTCAACGCCCCCACACTCCCCGTGTACGTCGCCGCATTCCCTTCCACCACCGTCTCTGTACCCGGTGTTACACCCAGACTGAAACTAGCCGTCCCGCCTGTGAGTGGCACAATCTGAAGGGCATTGAGAGGTGCTCGCGGGTATTGGTCGGTCGACGCTCCAGGCGTTGCTTTGATCGTGAATCCGGTTCCGGTAATCGTGAACAGTACATAGTTCCCATTGGAATTGTTGGCTTGTGTGAAGGTCCCACTGAAGTTCGTATTTGCTGCATCCGTCAGGTTTATGCTGGTTGTCGTTATCCCCGTTCCACTGATCTGGTAGGCCCCCGTCCGCGTCGCACTCCCGTTATCCCCATCGGCATACACATATACCTGGTAGCCACCTGCATTCGCAGGTAGCCCGGCCACTGTCACCGTTGTGGTTCCTCCTACCGTGTCCAGATAACCTCGCATCAGCCGGTTGTTGCCGGCCGTGTCCGTAATAGGCAGTAACCAAATCCCATTCGTATTCCAGGTCACGGTCGCTCCCGTGTTGCCTCCACCCTGGTTCACCAAGACCAACGGGCTTGTACTTGTCATTCCAGTTGCGTTGTTCCAGTTCGACTGGGCGACGACTCCCCCTATTTCTGAACTCCCCATCGCCGTGCCCTGTCCCACGAACTTGACCCCGATCGAAGCGGCATTCGTTACCGTCAGGCTTACATTCGCCGTTTGGGTCAGACTGCCACTCGTCCCTGTGATCGTCAGCGTCGATGTCCCCACTGGTGTCGTTCCACTCGTCGTCACCGTCAGTGTCGTTGTCCCTGATCCCGTCACCGTCGCTGGCGAAAAGTTCGCTACCGCACCCGCCGGCAATCCACTCGCACTCAGCGTTACTACCCCGCTGAATCCGTTCAACGCCCCCACACTCCCCGTGTACGTCGCCGCATTCCCTTCCACCACCGTCTCTGTACCCGGTGTTACACTCAGACTGAAATTCGGAGGTGGCGGAACGGCTGTTACCGTCAGGCTTACATTCGCCGTTTGGGTCAGACTGCCACTCGTCCCTGTGATCGTCAGCGTCGATGTCCCCACCGGTGTCGTTCCACTCGTCGTCACCGTCAGTGTCGTTGTCCCTGATCCCGTCACCGTCGCTGGCGAAAAGTTCGCTACCGCACCCGCCGGCAATCCACTCGCACTCAGCGTTACTACCCCGCTGAATCCGTTCAACGCCCCCACACTCCCCGTGTACGTCGCCGCATTCCCTTCCACCACCGTCTCTGTACCCGGTGTTACACCCAGACTGAAACTAGCCGTCCCGCCTGTGAGTGGCACAATCTGAAGGGCATTGAGAGGTGCTCGCGGGTATTGGTCGGTTGACGCTCCAGGCGTTGCTTTGATCGTGAATCCGGTTCCGGTAATCGTGAACAGTACATAGTTCCCATTGGAATTGTTGGCTTGTGTGAAGGTCCCACTGAAGTTCGTATTTGCTGCATCCGTCAGGTTTATGCTGGTTGTCGTTATCCCCGTTCCACTGATCTGGTAGGCCCCCGTCCGCGTCGCACTCCCGTTATCCCCATCGGCATACACATATACCTGGTAGCCACCTGCATTCGCAGGTAGCCCGGCCACTGTCACCGTTGTGGTTCCTCCTACCGTGTCCAGATAACCTCGCATCAGCCGGTTGTTGCCGGCCGTGTCCGTAATAGGCAGTAACCAAATCCCATTCGTATTCCAGGTCACGGTCGCTCCCGTGTTGCCTCCACCCTGGTTCACCAAGACCAACGGGCTTGTACTTGTCATTCCAGTTGCGTTGTTCCAGTTCGACTGGGCGACGACTCCCCCTATTTCTGAACTCCCCATCGCCGTGCCCTGTCCCACGAACTTGACCCCGATCGAAGCGGCATTCGTTACCGTCAGGCTTACATTCGCCGTTTGGGTCAGACTGCCACTCGTCCCTGTGATCGTCAGCGTCGATGTCCCCACTGGTGTCGTTCCACTCGTCGTCACCGTCAGTGTCGTTGTCCCTGATCCCGTCACCGTCGCTGGCGAAAAGTTCGCTACCGCACCCGCCGGCAATCCACTCGCACTCAGCGTTACTACCCCGCTGAATCCGTTCAACGCCCCCACACTCCCCGTGTACGTCGCCGCATTCCCTTCCACCACCGTCTCTGTACCCGGTGTTACACTCAGACTGAAATTCGGAGGTGGCGGAACGGCTGTTACCGTCAGGCTTACATTCGCCGTTTGGGTCAGACTGCCACTCGTCCCTGTGATCGTCAGCGTCGATGTCCCCACCGGTGTCGTTCCACTCGTCGTCACCGTCAGTGTCGTTGTCCCTGATCCCGTCACCGTCGCTGGCGAAAAGTTCGCTACCGCACCCGCCGGCAATCCACTCGCACTCAGCGTTACTACCCCGCTGAATCCGTTCAACGCCCCCACACTCCCCGTGTACGTCGCCGCATTCCCTTCCACCACCGTCTCTGAGTTCGGAGAAACGGAAACCGAGAATCCTTGAGAGGCGAGCAAGCCGTAAACAGACAATGGTGCTGGGCTCATGCCATCAACAGGGAAAGAAGCAATGTAAACTTTGCCGTTAGCGATAGTGGGGGCGCTATATTTGGGCCAGAAGCCGATTGAGTTCGCGGGGTTGAGGTCTGAGTCCCACAGCTCAGTGGTCAGATTATTCGCGTCAAAGGCCCGCAACGTTCCTTTTACTACTCCGTGATCTGCGTCTTGACTGGTCGGTATTGAAGACCAGACGACGCCTGTTCCGACAGTGCTGCCATTCGCGGAAAGGGTTAGAACCCCTCCCGAACTGCCGGAGGGCGCGGTGAGACTGCTTGCTGAAATGGGAGTGATGTTAAAAGTCGACCCGTTGAAGGCATAGGCCTGCAACGGACCATCATCCGGCCACACATACATCGTAGGACCCTCCCCCGTTGCTCGATTCCAAAAGACAGGCCCACCATGAATTTCGGACGCAGTTGTTGAGAATGATTGAGGAATCTGACCATTTCCCGACTGTTCGTGGCCAAGACTCTGAGTATCTAATATGTAAAAAATTGATTCTTTACCACCATGAACTAATAGGTTCGTACCTGGAAGGAGCAGAGGTCCCGAGGAGCCCAGGTCCATATCGTTTGCCTGCAACGACGCGTAATCGTCAGGGGTGAAATAGTCCAGTATTGAAAGAATGCCACCATTAGTGCCGATTTTCAGTACACTATCTCCAAAATCGCTTACACCATCCCAGTCGCCATTGCCACTAGCATAGTAGAGGTTTCCGCTCGGATCCACCACCGGCGCGCGACCCGCCATCCAGATACCTCCGTTCTGCCCATTCGGAGTGGTGCATAACACGCTGGCACTTTGTAGAGTTTGTGAATTGTATGCAAATACCCATCCATGCCAATCATAGTCATCTTCATGAGATGCCCATGAAAACACCACGAGTCCGTTCACTAGTGCTAGGCTGGATCGCTGATTGTGAATAAGCGGATCGAATGCGAGAAAGCCTCCTGAACTACCCTGTCCCGTTCCCGACACCTCTCCTTGTACCACCGTCGGACCTCCAAATTTCTCCGCACCAGTGGTGATGTCTAGAGCGTGTAACCTCGCGACATACTTTGTCGCACTGCCGGTCACCTCCATAGTTCTGGCTACAACATACATTGTGTCTGTGGTTAGGTCTATAACCGGCGTGCTCTCGATTCCAACGTTTCCAACAATGTTGAGGGAGTTAGAATTGACAATGTTCACAATTGGAATTGGGGTCACACCGATGGAAGCGTTGGTGAAGTCTTGACTCCATAGCACTCCATTTCCGTTTGTCGCGTTGGAGTCCGCATCCAACGCGTACACTACATCATTCATTGTAACTACGAACAGAACATTGAACGATCCTTGCCCCGGTATAGCTAGTTTGGGCACGTACAACGGCTGCGCTTGAACAGAGCCGCTGACGGTGTATGAATATAGTTTCCCGAATTGCGCTGAGTTGACGTTTGAAGTGTTCAGCGCCGTCTCGTTAAGATTTGCTCCCGTCCGCGACGAATCATACCGTTCGGTCGTGACTGCGGTTTGCCCGCTTGAAAACAGACTAGCAGATATCATCATGACCACCAGGCACGAAGCCACGCACACTTTTCTCATAAACATGACTCTCTTATTAGCAGGGTATGGCATCCTGAGCGTTACGATGGTTTCTCCGATAGTCCTCTAGCGTCTTCACCACTATTACTCGGGGGGGATGGTCGCTTTGTACGCGTGACCACTTCCAAACATGATTGATCCAATGTCTTGAGCGATCTTTGACGAGCCAATTGGACTATGCTCCGCGACAATAATGACCATCAGATCGTCGTCAGGGTACAACCGCTCTGAGACATCTATGTTTGACTCTTTGGCAAATTGCAAAGCAACTCTATGACCCAATTCTTTTACTATTTTCCAACCTAGAGCATGCCCCTCTCTGAAGGGAGTCAACATCTCTGCAAACAACGGAGGCGCCAGAATCGTCCCATCGAGCAGAGCCGAATTCCATCGAAAGAGATCTTCGGCGGTGGATTCGACGGTCCCGCGTTCATGCGCTCGCTCGAGTTTGACTTCACAGTTATGCCGCTGTTGCCTACTGGCCGTGGTGTCTCCTGCCTCAACCTCGACGCACGATTGAGAATAGCGTGAATTACTCATATGTAACCTATCGAACAGCTCCGTTTCTATATATTCGGGAGCGCTGCGGCCGGTCACTTTCTCAATCGTGAGATCCAACAAAACGTAGTCAAGAGGATTATCTCTGAATGTCGAACCGGGCTTCCCAGATGGCGGTTCATGAGCAAGAGCCGCCAGCCGCTCTTGTTCTCCGGCGCCAGTCGATTCAGCTCCGTATCCACTCAGCACACGTTGACTTAGAGGCAATCCCGACGTATGAGCCATGAGATGAAGAACCTGAATCGATTGCCATCCAGGCGGACAGGTTGGCAAATAGTTGCAAATGGGCGAAAAAACTTCTATAAGTCCCTTTTGATGCAGAATCAGTATCGCGGCCGCCAGGAACTGGTCACCAATTGCCCCGACTGAGGGCCGGAGCTGCAATGATCGCTCCTGAGGTGTTCCCCCTACATATACCTTATTGAGAATCGCATTATGTCCGTGTGCGATGAACACTTCTACGGTCCCAGGCGAATTTGTCCGCATGTACCTGTCCACCGATGAGCTGAGATAATCGAGATGCGGCGCTTGGCCGAGCAGGGCTGTATTTATTAGGGTTGCTGAAAGAAGTAGGAGCCTTACTGCACGACGAAGCACGACGGAAGGCAGAGAGCTGCCCTCGATTGCTGTCCTCGTCCAAGATCTCATGCTCCTAATTAGAGCCATTAGAAGCGAGCCTTAAAGGGCTCGTTGAAAACATTGAATTTCGTAGCTCTCAATAATGTCAGCGATACGCTGCGCTGCCCTACCATCCCAAAGGGGTGGAGTGACTCCGTGCTTGGAATTTCCTTGCAATATCTTCCTCAACTCATAGACCAGATTATCAATGCTGTTTCCAACAAGGATGTTCGTGCCATGACTAATGGTGACGGGGCGTTCTGTGTTAGTCCGAACAGTCAAGCACGGAACACCAAGATAGGTTGTCTCCTCCTGTATTCCGCCCGAATCTGTAATGACGACAGTCGCCCGCGTTTGCAATGACAGAAATTCGATGTAGGGTAGCGGGTCCAGGAGGTGTAGATTGTCAAGGTTCAAACCCAGCGCGCCGATTCGCTGTCGAGTTCGAGGGTGAACGGGAAAGACGATGTCCAGTTTGCCGGCGAAATTTGATAACGACTCGAGAACGCGCTGCAGAACTTCGGGGTGATCGACATTGCTTGGTCGATGGAGTGTCACTAGGGCATAATGATTCGGAAAGCCATTCCTCGGGAGCGCTTTGGCGAAGGGAAGCAATCGCGTCAATGTATCGATCATGACATTGCCGACGCGATGAATTTTCTCCCCTGGGACGCCTTCGTTCAACAGGTTCTTATCCCCGTCCTCTGAAGGAGTGAACAATAAGTCTGCCAATCGGTCAGTAACCACCCTGTTGATCTCTTCAGGCATCTCCGGATCGAATGATCGAAGACCCGCTTCAACATGGGCAACCGATATCAGCAGCTTCGAGCACACCAGCGCGGCTGCCATCGTGGAATTCACATCGCCATATACGACAACAATGTCTGGCCTACGATCCAGTAGTACCGGCTCTAGACGGCTGATTACTTGAGCTGTCTGCTGTGCGTGGCTGCCGGAGCCCACCCCCAGATTTTCGTCAGGGGCGGGCATCTCAAGCTGGGAAAAGAACACGTCCGACATGTTTGCGTCGTAGTGCTGGCCTGTATGTACAAGGCTCTGCGTAATGCCCAACTTGCTTCGCAAAGCCCTGATAACTGGCGCCGCTTTCATAAAGTTGGGGCGAGCGCCAACAACATGAAGAACGTGCATCTAGAATTATTAGCTCCGAATTCTGCAGTCTGGATACGACGTGCCGTGCTGACGGCGCTCCGAGTCGATGCGCCTTCCTGAGTTTAATTCCGACAGAACTTCCTCGACACTCAGAATCCTATGTCCGCGCGCCGCAGCATATGACACCGCTTGTTCTAGCAGCCTTGGGGTACACCCGAATGGCGATGGTTTCGCAGTAACGTCGTGTGTATAGAAGATCACCCAGTTTCTGCTAGCCTCGTTCTCCCTGATTAGCTGCTCAGTAGACGCCGCATCTTTGAGGTCACCGTACAGCGAGTTGGCACGTAGCAGATTAAGATCGATATTAGGTCCGTTTAAGCCTCCGCAAGTACTACGGCAGCTTTCCACGCACCCAGACAATTTTCTCTTGGCTTTCAGCGTCACCTCGCCATATGGATAGGCGAAGTTTTCTGATGGATTGATCCCGAGATGAGTTCTAAGTGCTGCTCCCCCATGTCGCACATCCTGCTCAAACTCTCTGAAGGACATCCTCTGAGCGGAACCATGGGCAAAAGTATGGTTGGCAATTTCGTGTCCACGGGCGCGCAAAGCTCGCAGGTCAGCCTGTTGACACTGCTCGCCGAGATTGTTCACCGTCCCCATATGCCCTGCCGACACATAAAACGTTGCATGCCCACCAGACCGTTCGATCATCTCTGCCCCATGCAGTAGCGCGCTACGCGGGAAATCATCAAAGGTGAAGGTGGCAATGGGACCATGGTCGCCGAGTGAGATCAGGCGTTTGTACAACGCGCACCAGAGTCTACGCCTCACACCGCCGATTCGAGAACGCAACCTCATGCGCTATGCCACGGTCGCGGGATCGTCCACGGGGACTTTTATTAGTCCGTCATCCGGTATGGCCTGATTCCGCGGAAATATAAATTGTAGAATGCCCTCGTTCCCCCCGCATTCTTGCATTCCCATGTCATCAAAGACCCGCCCTGATGGAGCATTCCCGGGCGTTTTGCGGTAGTTTGCGCAGAAATCTTTCCCCGTTCGCTCAATATATCTCCTGAGTAAGTACGCCATGAATGCGTGCTCAATCCGCTTCGACTGGATCCGACAGCTGAACATGAGGTCCGTCATAAGAGGGATCCGAGAATCCACGATCGAGAACCCAACTACTCCATAGCTACCGTAACGGTCTTCAACCTCGATCACAAATGTGTCCAAGTATTCTCGAGTCAGTATCTCCTTGAGCACGCTACGGTCGTACCGGTTCCCCGAGAAATTCATCTGATTTGTACGTTGGGTAAGCTCATGAACGCGTTCCAAATTAGCTGCCCTCATCGGCCGGACGTGCATCTGAATTTCGCAATGCTGCAGAAACGATTTGTAATCCAAACCAAACCCTTCAGCGGCACCTTGCCTCTCCTCTTCTACTCGATACATCTTGCGCCTATTACAACTCTCTTCTGTAACAGGTACCTGACAGTCCTCACGGTCTAGGAGTTCCCGGTACCGCATTCCATCAACCGTGCGAACATCCGGAAGAACTGCCTCTACCTGCCTGCGCTCAAATTCAGAATCATCAACGAACAGAAGCGTGTCTCTGCCAATATTAAGGCGAGTCGCTATCGTTGCAATCCCCTTGCTCTTAGGCTCCCATGAGACCTGTGGGCAAAGAAAATATTCTTCGAGACCGTATTTTCGGAGCACCGGAACCACGTCCTGCAGGTTGTTCTTGCTTGCAATAGAACAGAGAATTCCTCGTTCATCGAGCTTCCGAATGATTTCTGCTATTCCGGCCTTCAGATGAAGACTGTCAGGACCATCTTCAACCAAGATCCCATCCCAGAGAGTGTTGTCGAGGTCCCAAACGACACACTTAACCTTCTTTCTGGGTCGGTCCTTTCCACTTTGAATTTGCTTTTGTTGCACTGGCTCGCGAACAAAATCGAGAAGGCCAAAGAACAAGGTAATTTCCCGCTCGTTTTCGTTAGGAACAAGTTCGACGTTGAACGGCTTGATTAAATCGATCACCGCGGCAATCTCTTCGTACGGAATCCTTATCCTTTGGAACCCGTGATCGATCTTCAACAACTTCTGAAACGGAATCTGAACATTCGTGTCAACGGCGCGTATCGTGAAGGATAGTCTCACGGCCTCGCTGGATGGGTTATAGCACTCCAAGAGAAACGATGTCGGGCAAACGCTGCCCGTACGCATCCCATATATGAGGCGCTTTTTAAGGTTGTATCTCTTTCCCCGTAGAGCATTTCTGACCGGCGTCGGTAGCGGCACGATATTCAGAACATTGCCTATGCGATAGTCACGGTGCTCAACTCGAAGAGCCTTTTCTGCAGACCTTAGGTACGTATTTCCAGGACTCCACAGCTTGCCCCATCGTTTGAAGCGAATCTTCAAAATGTAAGTATTCAAGGCCTCAGGACAGACAATCCTTACCATTCCATCAACAAAGCGGCGACATTTCCCATCCTGACGAGGAACGTAGAGATCACAACTTGAATAGCAGGTCGGCCAGACGCACTCAGTGCAATGCTCACCCCATGGCAACACGCTCCGGTCCAGGACCGTCTGCTTCGCCTCCGAAAAGTGAGAGATTATCTCTTCTGGGATTTGATCTGCCGATTCTTGAAGGCTATTTACTTCTGTCTCGTACATATCGTTGTATCCGTTGGAGGCGGACCCCTTTTTGAATCAAACGCTTGAAGCCATCGGACTCGATTTCGTGGGCGCTGCCAAACTCCTCGCTCCAGTCACGAATGCGCGATGCCACAGTTCAAGCGAAACGAGACTTAGAATTTCCTTTGAATAGCAGTGAAACTGCAGATCCTTATCGATAAGTTCCTCGACACAGCGTCGGTTAAAGTAACCTCGACCAATAGACTCGGGATCGAGCAGAACGCTTCGTACCCAGTCTTTTAACTCATGTCGTATCCATGACTCATATGGAACTGGAAACCCGACCTTCTTTCGCCGCAATATCTCATGCGGGACTTGATTTCGAAGCGCCCTTTTTGCGATGTGCTTGGTTTCGAACCCGCGGACTTTGAAGTTGGCTGGTAAGGAGGCCGCAAACTCCAGGAGACGATGATCCAGAAATGGAACGCGCAACTCAACCGAGTTGGCCATCGTCATCTTATCTGCCTTCAACAAAAGATCATCCGGCAGCGACGTTTTGGTATCGGTATAAAGCATTCGATTCAGATGACCCTTGATGCTGCTCTTCTCCATGTGTCTCTTTACCGCGGACATTGAGAATTCTCGGTCTACATGGTGGGCAAAACTCGGCGAATATAGCTCGGAACCTCTGCTGTTAAAAAAACGACTTGGCCCCGAAGTCCGACTGTAATAATAAGACTCGAGATTTAACTTCAGAAGAGGCGCATACTTTGTGAACCTCGGATGCGGCCAGATCTTACTAAGGCTGTCCAAGACGCCGAACGCAACAATACTTAAAGGCCCGAGAACACGCTTAATTCGTTCGACCCAGAGAACGTTGCGATAAATAGGATACCCAGCAAATGCTTCATCCCCACCCTCGCCGGATATCAATACCTTTACGAAGTCCTTCGCAAGCCTCGTCACGTAATAAAGAGCGATGGCTTGCGGCTCACACACAGGTTCTTCCATATACCACGCAAAGTTCGGCACAAAATCAGCGAACTCCTGCGCGCTAATTGTCATTTCGTGATGCTCAGAGCCGTAACGACGGGCAGCGAGGCGAGCATACGGTCTTTCGTCAGCCAAACCCGGGGATGAAAATCCCAAGGTGAAGCTGCTCAGATGGTGATCTGTTTTCCCTACCGCCATCCCTAGCATCGCCGTGGAATCTACCCCACCACTCAATAGGAAGCCAACTGGCACGTCGCTGATCATGTGGCTTTGAACGCACTCGTCAAGCAAGTTAAGAAGTTTTTCCTCGGCCTCGACCCGTGAGGTAGTCGAAGGCACAAAACTGAGGTCCCAGTACTGTTTGATCTGGACACTTCCATTGCGGACCGTCATGTGAGATCCGGGAGCGAGCTTGAAAATGTTGCGAAATAGAGTTTCCTCTCCTGGAACGTAGTAAAAGGTCAAGAATCTATCGATCATTTCCGGAGCAACTTCTCTCTCAACCTCGGGATCGGCCAGGACAGCCTTGATCTCTGAACCGAAAATCAGACATTTGTCCGAGATGTAATAGTAGAGAGGTTTTATTCCGACGCGATCTCGCGCTAAGAACAACGTGTGTCTCCGTTCATCCCATATTGCGAACGCAAACATACCCTGTAGTTTCTCAACAAATTGCTCGCCATATTCCTCGAACAGATGAACAAGAACTTCGGTATCAGATTGAGTCTTAAAGATGTGCCCTCTTCCAACCAATTCCGCACGGAGTTCCCGATAATTGTAGATCTCCCCATTGAACACAACCCATACTGATCCATCTTCATTCGAAAGCGGCTGATGACCGGTGCTGAGGTCGATAATCGATAGTCGTCTAAACCCAAATCCCAACGCCCCTTTAACGTAGTATCCATCGTCATCCGGGCCTCGATGCGCTATGGTATCCGCCATAGCTCGCATTAGAGCCGGAGAAACGGGGCGTTCCCGATCAAAATTGAGTTTTCCACAGATACCGCACACAGGTTCATTCTCCGCTTTCTTAGTTAGCCGCTGGTTTCAACCGCTCGCACCCCGAGAGCCCATTGTAGAATGATCACCCACTTGGAAGCCGACCAACGAATCTGTTGCCGATTTCCGAAAGGAAACATCAGTCCGAGGAGTAGCAGGCGGAAAAGAGCGGCACCGCCCATGGCCAAACGGTAAATAGTCGCATAAGCTTGACCACGGTTCGTTCGATAGAATTGCAGCATCGCAGTATATGTCATCACTGTGGACCACTCGCTGACTTTGTGTTGAGAGCTGCTTTTTCCGCCATGATGAATCACTCGTGCTTGTCCAGTGTAATAGCTCGAATATCCTATCTTTCGAACCTTGCGGTTAAGATCAATATCTTCGGCGTACATGAAGTATTGCTCACTTAAGCCTCCGACCCGCTCGAATACATTCCGTCGAATTAACATGCATGCACCTGGAATGACATCGACCTTTACCGGTGTCTTACCGTCGGAAAAGAGCGGAGCAATGTCCCATAAGTGGCAACCTGGAAACATCAATCTCAAGCGCTCCACGGTTAACAGTTGATTGAGGATTGTAGGAAATTTCTGAATAGAAGTGGTTGATGTCGAGAGATCGCTATTCAGAAGCTTACATCCGACGATCCCTGCATCCGGCAGCGATGCCATGACAGCGAGCATTGTGTTCAGTGCGCTCCCTAGCACTTCCGTATCTGGATTAAGAAGTAGTATCGTTTCGCCGCTCGAATGAGCGAAGCCGACGTTGTTTGCCCCAGCGAACCCCAAATTGGTACTACTTTTAATAATCCTTACGCTTGGAAACTCTACCCGAAGTTTGTCAATCCCGCCTTCACGCGATGCATTGTCGACCACTACGATCTCGAACGGAATGCTTGGCGGGTTGGAGTAAATGCTCCCTAAACAGCGTTGCAAATACTGTAACGAATTCCAATTCACGCAAATGATCGAGAGCCCCACAGCCGACACGTTTCCTCGTCTGCTAGTATGCTCGGGATAGGAATCTGAAAGTCCTGTCCTACTTACTATACCGAGATTGGTTACTTCCAAATTGTTTTCCGTCCGAAGAGCCGGGCTAATTGCTGATGTCGCAAGTAGCGGATCAATTCAGCATCGTTCACGCGCGGAATCCTCTGAAAATAGGCAGCAAGATATCCGTAGACCAGTGCGATAGATCCTAGAAAATAAGGCCGCCGCCAGAGGCGCACCAGGGCTTTTGCCGCGAGAAACAGCGGATGGTATCCCGATACGTAATCGATTTTTCCATCCTTGACCACCCCCCCCACCGCCCCCACGATGCTCCTGTAAAGCGGTGATGTTGCAGATGAATATCAGTGAAGCTCATGGTCATCCAGCCTCGCATGTTGGCCTTCACCTCATCGATCGTGTCCGAACCCGGCCCAACCCAGAGTCCGTCGATATCGTTCCAGCAGGCGCGACGATAGATCTTCGTACCGCCGCGAACATGGAACTTCGGGTGTTTCTCCCATATCACCTGACGATCTTTATAGTGGTAGAGGATCCCACCGCCGATTCCTATCCGAGGATTTTTCCGGAATTTCTCCAGCGCTCGCCCGAAATAATCCGGCTCAAACGACAGATCCCCGTCCAACTTGCTCACGAAATCCCAATCCTGGCAGGTCAGCGCGTTGAACCCATCGTAAAACGCCTCAATAATGCCAGCTCCCCACTTGCGATATCCACGATCACCTCGGTGCACCGAGCGAATCCAAGGATATTGCTTCACCGCTTCCTCGATGATCTCTCCCGTCCGATCTTTCGAACCGTCGTTGACAATAATCCACTCCTGCGGACGAAGCGTCTGGCCCACCATGCTCTTAATCGCAAGGGGCAGGAACTTCTCTTCATCCCGAACAGGAGTAATCACAACATATCGTGAAATCATCGTCTAATTGGTTGTTCGAGTTCGACTTTCGAGATGCGCAGGGATTTCTGATCCCGAAAATTGAGCATTGCGTCGGCGCTTTGCTGAATCGATACATTTCAGGTAGAACTGCTCGGTCTCATCAAGACAACGATTAAGTGAAAACTCATTCGCGATAACCTTCCGAGCATTCTCGGAAATCTCTTTCGCGTGCTCAGGATTGTCTAATAAAAGGTTGATCTTCTCAGCTAGTTGCGCTGGCGAACGTGGATCGACAAGGAGACCGTTGTATCCATCTTCTACGATTTCCGGTCCCGGAGGAAGATCTGTGCAGACCACTGGCAGGCCGCAGCTCATTGCCTCGAGGACAACCAAAGGAAGAGCCTCCAACTGGCTGGGAAAGGCGAAGACCTTCGCTCTCCTCATGCACTCGATGACCACCTCTCTAGGCTGATGGCCCAAGAAATGGACCCTCGACGAGAGGTCCTCGCCAAGGATCTGATAAATTAACTCGGGAACAGAGTGCTCCCCCTCCCTCTTAATCTCACCACCGACGTATACCAGATGAACATCGGTGTGTGAAATCAAGAATTCGCGCGCCGCGGCCGCCAATATCACCGCGCCCTTCCTATGCGAGAGTTGCCCTGCAAACAGGACAAACTGGCTCGGTAATTCCGGCGTGTCCACTCGATCTGTTGGCAGAGTTGGTACGGGATTGTAGATCACTGCCGACAATGCGGGTCGCAGTGCAAAGGTGTTTTGTGTAATATCCAAAATGCATTTCGAAACAGCAATCCAATTTGGGTTGCACGCAAGGGTTCGGCGTTCATAAATCCGAATTCCTTTAGAAGGTTCATTGCCCGCCTGCAAGCAGATTGCGGTAAATGCGAGATGCAACCTCACGACCACGCTGCAATTTTTCAAAGCGAAGGGTATCGATCCCTGGAAATCGGGCACTTCAATGACATCGAACCCTCCTGTTCTGGATTGCCGCTGTAGCCAGTTTTTGAGTTGCAGACGAGACAAGAGGTTGCCAACCAGCCGCGCGCGATTTCGCCGCAAATGAACCACTCGGACTCCGTCTTGCATCCGTTCTTCGTCCTTCTCGCCCAGACCGACGACTGTGACGTAGTGGCCGCGTTGATGGAAGCCCCTGGCCACGGTTTCTACGAAGGTTCCTATTCCGCCGTGCGGCAAGGGAGGATACTCGTGACATACAAAAGCAATGCGCATTTTATAACTCTGTAGGGTTGACTCAACCCAACAATCCGTTCACATCGATGAAGAAACTGGCAAGCGCGTACCCGCTGGAAATCCGCCGTTCGACGCTTCGCGGGAGCAGGAGAGTTGATCTGGAAGCTCACTTGCTGGATTGACCGTTAGCCTTGATTTTGCGGTCGGGGCGCTGCAGGCGCAGATCATGGCGATCAGGGCGAACCAGGCCATTCTCACCTGATCGAAGTAGTTGACGCCAAGAAAAGCTACGACATTGGCGAATAGGGATGCTCCGAGCAGCCAGAAGAACCATTCCTGGTTCTTGTCTTTAGCTCGCTTTCGCGCGGCTCCCACTCGCGCAAAGCTGTACCAAATCACGAGAATGTAGCAAACGAACGCAGCCAGCCCTCCCGCCTCTCCGACGGAGACGTACATATTCTGCGCATCCCACATGTCCCACGCCCAAGTCGCGGCATCTTTCGTGCCAATCAGCCACCAACTGCTGAAATGCTTCACAAACTGATCGATGAGCTCCGCCCGATGGTAACTAGAGGAAGAGCCCGTCAGGTCAATCCGGGCAATCAGGAACCATACCGGCGCTTTCATAAACAAATGCAGGCTAACCACTACGGCTAACATTCCCCAGCACAGTTTCCTCATCTTCTTACGCATGGGCCAGAAACAGATTCCAAAGATCGCAGCCGCATACGTTATCAGAGACGTGCTGGTTTGCGTGGTTAGGGTCATCACAGTGGCTGCCGCGACTCCAATGATCGCGAGTAGCTTGGCCTTCCCATTTCTCCACATCAGGTAAAAGAGCGGGAGTGTGGTGGCCGCGAAGGTGCCGGCGGTTAGAGCATGCTGAAAAACAGCCTGTGAACGTATCTTACCCTCCCGCACTTCGGGAGCGGCAGCAACTCCACCGAGCAAGCCGAAAACGTTCACAACCTTTACCTGTTCAATCACCATGGCCACCGCAAGCACCACCATGAGCACGGCAAAACACTTGATCACCAAATAGCTGTCCTGTTCATTGCGGATGAGTGCCCGGAGCAGCAGATATCCTAAAAGGTAGTCCCAGAGATAACCGACCTGATTCACCAGAGCTGCGCTGATCGAATATTGGATCATGGTCGCAATCGCCGAGATCACCACGTAAGAGGTGAACGCCGTGTCGATGGACGACCACCCATCGGCATATATCGATTTCTGCCCGCCTCTCGAAACGAGCACTCGGATGGAGGCCAGCAAAATCAGCATCCGGTTCACGAACAGATGAATGCCACCGACATAGAGCTGTTGGCCCAGCGGAATCAGAAATGTCGCGACCAGCACCGGTGCAATCACATATTTCTTTGGTAGTACGAAAAAGAAAATAGTGGCCAGTGCCATTAGCACCAATACAGCTGGATGGAGCAGAGTTTCGTTTACTCCTCCTCCAAATTTGGGACCGTGAGGTTCCATTATCTCTCGCCTACCGGCTTTCTGAAAACAGCGTTAATGCTTTCTCCGTCTCCCGCGAGGCTGGCCAATCCATTGAGAGCCGGAATGAGAGTTAGACGGAAAGCTTTTCGGACGATGCGAAACGGAATACTGGGGACCTTAGCATTAGCAAGCGGAATACGCGGTTTCCCTATACGTTGCATCATCTCGTCCCGTATGTAGCGGGTGCTGCTTTCAATGAAGACCTCTCGCCCCGTAATCATCGAGACGCACTCCAAGCCCACTCCATTGGCCATGCGGGTCAAAGACCTCGGCGAGAAATGGTAGAGATGCCGCGGAAGTTCCAAAGCGTACCAGTATGTCCCAAAGATTCTGGATCCTGCGGAGTCGATGTTCGGCACTATAACATCGAAGATTCCTCCAGGCTTCAACCATTGCGCGACTTTCCTGAGGATTTCCTGCGGTTGGTACAGATGTTCGAACACATGGAAGCACGTGATCAAATCAAAGCTGGCCGACCTAAATGGCGCTTCTAAAATGTCCCCCACAAAAATGTCAGCCCCGGTCGCCAGCTCAGCTTTTCTGGCCACATCACCCGACATTTCGACTCCGTAGAGCTTCCAGGAAGGGCTTTTCATGCACTGCAAAAACGCTCCGGAACTGCACCCTAGGTCAAGAAGCGCGCCTCCATTCATGTATTTGGAAATTGTTTGGACCCGGCCCGTCCACCTCCCCGGAGAATCTCCCGCCGCAGCAACCGAACGATCATAGTCCGGTCCGTAATGATCTGCCATTTCATCTGGGCTGGGCGGATTGTCGAGCCACACCAAGGAGCAGGAAGGACAGCGCACCAGTTCGTACTGCTTCCGCCGCCCGTGAAACCGGTCTGGAGCGCTCAGGAAAGGTTCGATGTCATTGCGCCCGCAAGTGGGGCAATTAGAAATGGATTTTTCGTTCGCAAGTAAGAGACTCCGGTCAACGGTTGGCGAAAGCATTCGTACTCCTATCTTGGCCTTCGGATTCGTTGTGCTCTACTCGAACCCATCTTTGTGACCCAGGATCGTATCTTTTGATCAGCTTGGCAGGGTTCCCTGCTATAATACTAAACGCAGGAAAACTTCGCGTTACAACGGCATTCGCGCCGACGACGCTGTTCTTGCCCAGCGACAATTCCCCTTTACCACAAAAGATAACGCTGTTGTAGCCGAGCCAGCAGTTGCGGCCTATGACGATTCTCCCACCCTCGGTTACACCTTGAGCGTGGATGGGACGAGTTGGGTCCGAGTATTCGTGGTTATGGTCCATAACCAGGACGGAGGGGGCCAGCAGAACATCCTCGCCAAGCTCAATGTAATTTCTGGAAGAAATCGTGGAGCGCCTTCCGATCTTGCATCCTGTTCGTAGAACTATCTTGGAGGTCGCACTCTGACCCTCTGGCATCACGTTCAGCCAAACACCGGGACCAATAAAAACCCGGTCCTGTACCTCCATGTAGCGTGAGTTTCCACGGGAAATGTCACATGAGTAGTGGATTGAAACCCTTTCCCCGAAATTTGCAAAAGGATAGCTACTTCGTAGCCAAACCGTATTTAGCTTTACACTTAGCCTATCAATCAACTCTCGAGAAGAGAATTGTCGTAGCAAATCAGAGTGATGACTGTCAGACATTAGCGTCGTGTGCTCTGCGTAGCGGCGAGAGAACGGTCCCATGGGATCAGATTCCCAAACATAGCCCTTGATTCCTGCAAACTGATCGCGCCCGTTCGGCGCAGGGCAGGCCAAGCCACCAATGCACAAGCACTTGAAATCTCTGCTAGTTTGAGGCTTGCATATCCACGCCCCACGGCATCCGTAGGGACGGGTAAATAGGAGGCAAGGATCCCCGCACCCAGTATCACAAGTGCAGCTAGAGTGAGTCTGGCCGCATCCGGTAGGAGAGTCCCGACGCGAAACAAATGGAAGGTTCGCGTTAGCGCCACCAGCATAAAAAGCATGCCAGCCAGCTCAGCAAGCCCCATTCCAGTCAATACACCATAAAAGCCGAGCCTACCCGCGTAGACGACAGTACCGAGTATGAATAGGATTCTGATGACCTGCCTGACATTGTCGAGTAAAGCCTTACCCGACATTCGATATAAGACAAGCGCCAGTAGTGAAACGGCCCCGAAGAATGCTTTGGCTGAAACGAGCCAGAACGCACCGTGAAAAAGTGGACTTTTTTCCCCAGTCCAAGCCCATGCAAGCGTTGAGCCGAACACTGCTATGAAACCCAAAGGAAACAAGGAGAGCCCCAGTGTCACTTTAAACGACTTGTTCAGAAGTGTTTGCATTCGCTCCTGTGAACCAGACGCGTATACCATCGTCCCGGCTGAAAGCATGGGGGGAAGAAAAGCATCGAGTAGCAGCGTGGCACAGCCAACGATCCGAACAACAACTGCATAAACTCCAGCGGAATTTGCTCCAAATGTCCGTAAGATCGCGAATGGCAGCAGTGAAGCATACACAATCTCTAGTACATTAACCAGCTGGTAGCTGCCTGCGAACCTGAACAATTCCGGCAGCACACCGCTTGTAACTGAGCGGAAACCGACACAGATTTGTGGCACGACTCGATGGGACAGAAAGTAGCAAACAATAACGTATATGAGTTCCGAGACGCCCATTATGCAGGACATCGCTAAGAGGCCATATCCGAACTTCATTACAAGAACGATCGCCACAGCTTCAAGCACGGGCAAAACTGTCCCGTACTTTTTTAACAGGTCGATGCGGTGCCCACCCATTACGGTGGCTTCAAATGCCGCCCCCACATTAGACATGGCCATGATAACAGCCAAAAGCGTCACGGAAGCAGATGCGGAGTGAAGGAACTGATCTGGCACGCCGGCCCATCTTGTAATCTGTTGGGAAAAGATCGCGGCCGGTATGAGCGCAACGATGGAAAACACCAGCATCACGGCGCAACCGGTACTCAGCAGGCAGTTGGCTCGCTCGAAATCTCCATCACCCGTTGACTCGGCCACATACTTCTGGAACGCCGTTTTTATTCCAACACTGCCGAACCGCATGTATGTCGCCGTCAACATGATAATGTTCCAGATCCCATAGCCTCCGAGGCCAAGATGATGAATCACTATGGGAACTGTGACCAGACGTGTACCGATCTGGACGACGTTCGATAACACTCCGAATAGAGTGCTACGACCTACGCTGGCGGCGAGGCTTGATGCTGTTCGCATATCGTCGTAAATGTACTCGGAAGGTTTCGAACTGGAGCGGACTCGCTATCGGATTGGTGCACGAACCGCGCGTTTTTCGCGGCAACAAGTAGTATGGTTGTGCTTTTAGTTGAGCAATTGTTCTTTGGACCGCCTCTTGCGAAGCAAGATACCCGCGTTCAATCTACTGAACAAGGGCGGCCAGACCAGTTGGTGGTACCGGATTATCTGTGCCTAAGAATGTGTATGCTCCCGCGTCCCAAGATCCTGTCAAAGGCCGACTGACTACCGTCCGCGCGGGACAAGAGGGCTGACTTACAGTCCCTTCTGAACAAGCATATGTCGTGTCACTTGAGAGTGTCTGCAAGTTTCCAGTAGCCGCAGATGTCAAATTCGTTACAGCCAGGACTGTCGAGTTTGAGGAAGATGTCGGAGAGAAAGCGTAAGTCTGTGATGACGTATACCCCTGTTTATTTGCCGCCGAGAGCGTTTGGACCACGTTGGAAGAATCGAATGAACAGTCGGTGGCTCCAGACGCACAGCCACCTGCAGCACTAGCTGAGATGAAGTGATTATTCTGATAGAGAAAAGACGCTCCCGTCGAAAAGCCTACATTATTCTGGCAAGTGTCGTACTGAGTTGAGTCGTCTCCGCACTGTACCGTGTTGTTCCAAAGAACGTAGCTTCCGGACTTGTTGCAGTAATTGGAGCCATTGGCTCCATACGAGCAATAAGTAGAGTTGTAGACCGGCTGTGCGAGGTCGATCACTTGATTGTCATGTATTCCGTATACAACGTTATTCCAGAGGTAAGCAGTGTGCCCGGGATTGGGCGCAATCCATAGCGCCAATCCCGCTGAAACGTTCGTAATGACATTATTGTAGAAAGAGAGCCCATTATCTGCGTTATCCTCAAACGCGTTTTCATGAGTGCAGTTGCCGGCATACTGGGGGAATGGCATGTTGCAATACGCAGGTCCGACATCTTCAATATGATTATCGTGAATAGAACTAGGATAACTAACGATGAAACCACTGGAAACTTGTTTAATGTAGTTGTTATACGCGGTGGAAGGGCCATTGAAAAACGCATTTGCGCTGTGATCGCCTGGCACATCAGTTCCAACGATTGTATTGTCGTGCGCGATCTGGGTTCCGTAACCACCCATGGAGAATACGAATACTATTCCACTTCCGTCAGTTGCGTTCGTTCCGTCATGCGTCCAGCCGTGAATGTAGAGATTTTCCATGGTCTGTCCACTGTTTTGACCGCAATTGAAAATTCCGCATGCACCGTAAGGGGCTCCACTGCAGGATCCTGTTTTCAAATAGAATCCAGTTATCTCAAAGTTGTCGATTGTAGTGTTAGCTCCCATGCTGAACATGGTGTTGTAGTTATTTGAGATTACTGCTCCACCCGCGTTAAGAATCGGCCGATTCCATGAACTCCCACTGAACCATGTTTTATCCACTCCAATGTAGACCGGGCTACCCGAAGCCCCTCCGGGAAGACTCCACATAAATGAGGCATTCGGCCAAGTTACGCCACCTTTGAGAATGATCGAATCGCCGGGCTTGATGGCGGTCGAAGCACATGTGGTCTTACAGGTTTGCATCCCAGGCGCGTTTTGCCACGGGCTGGTTTTTGAGGTGCCGGAATTGGAGTCGCTGCCGCTGGAGTAGTCAACATAATAAGTCGTGGCTAAAGCGCTACCTGTGAGAAGAGTGCAAAACAGGAGCATGGTGGTTCGAGCGAGTCTTGCCATTGGGGGAAGTCTCCGGGGGTTTCTTAGTGAACCTTTCCTAGAGAGACTACAGGTCGCTCCCCGAATCGCCAAGAGCACAAAAGGACATGAAGCCGGGACTAAAGGGCCTAGCCTTTCGTGCAAACCTCTCTATTTTATAAGGTTAGGCGAGCCTGCAAGCAGCCAGTTTTACCGTTTCCCGTACCGAAACTTTTCCGATTGCGTTCTCATAGGCCGCCGAAAGCGCCCTTGCCGCTCGATCCCAGGTCCAATCCATCCTCCTAAGCAAGGCTCCCGACCTAAGTCTGGCCAACAATTCGGGAAGTCGATGGAGCTGGGTAATGTGCTGTGCCAACGCCTTCGTATCCCCAGGAATATGGACCAAGGCATTTTCCATGTGCTGACAAACATCGGTGCAGACATCAGAAACGAGATTGACGCATCCCGAAGCCATTGCCTCCGCGCAAACCAGCGGAGACCCTTCCTCCAGGGATGGCAGCACAAACACGTCCGCGTCGCGCATCTGGTCGGCGATGTCGTCGCGGTGCCCTAGAAAAACAATACTTGGCTCACCATTCGCGAGTCGTTCGACGTAGGCTTTGTATTCCGGGATGAACCTGCCGGCGATTTTGAAGATTCCGTCCCTCGGCCCACTGGAATTGAGCCATGCTTCGATAGCGAGATGGACTCCCTTGCGAACGGCTCCTTGTCCCGCGAAAAGCATAGTAAATGGCTTGGAGAAAGATGTTTGCTTGCGAGGATAGAAGGTCGCTTCATCGAACCCATACTGATGCCGCAGCAGTTTTTCGGTCGGGAAGTCTCGTTCGCGAAACGTCTTGGCAACAAACTCCGAGGGGCAGAGCAAGAAATCCGCCGCGCGAAATTCCTGCTCCTCCCGCTCTAACACGGCCTCATTAAACTCGTACTCATGTCCCTTGGGGAGTGCAACACCTATGCGGCGACATTCGCTGTTCACAACTTCATAAGCGAATCGCGTGTGCGCGTTAGGGCGCTCGAGCACGGTGGGAATACCAAGACTCTTGCAAACCTTGATGCTTTCGAGGGCGGCGCAGGGCCAGACGTGAACTACGTCGATGCGTCCGGCGAGTTTGGTCAAGCGCCGCGCAACGATGTGATCGTGTAGCGCCAGAGCGCGAAGCTTTCCGAGGAGTCTGTAGGGAATTCGCAGCTTGCCGCGGGACAAAGTCGGATCGACGTCCACAGACGGAGGCAAGGGCCTAGAGACGGCACCTGGAAACAACAGCACCTCCGCGCCGGCAGCAGCCAATCCTCGAACCTGTTGCCAAGCCGTGTAGCAGATGCGGTCAGCACCGATTTTATGGGGAAAGCTGTACAGAACTCTCATGGTCAGGTTGGATCTGAATTGAGGAGAGGCGCAAACTTCAACTATTTTCCAGCGAAGGCGTACAACAACCATCCCAACTCATAGGGACGACATTCGTAGCGAACTTTCAGGCGGCGAGCATCCGGAGTGCCGTTTCGCAGTCCTAAGAACCGCTGAATGGCATCGGTGTAGGCGTCCCATGGATCTAGGTAGATACAACGCCAGACCAGGCCAAGCGAAGGCTCGACAAAATCCCGATGAAGTTCGTTATTGCCGCTGATCCAGGACAACCCCTTGTTGATCGAATTAGTGAAATCGCATCCGATCGCTTCGGTCGCCGCAAAAAGCATCATAGGTCCCATAGCGTGCTGGTGGACCGAGTATACCGGATACCGACTAACAACCCTGCCTGTTACGGAGTCATAGTGCCAGAACCATTCTCCTAACGGTCCCTGTAGTTCGCACATTTTATCGGCGGTTCGCATGGAGAGTTGCCGGGCTTCACTATCTTGGAGAGCAAGCGATAAGCGCGCAAAAGCGATCGCGGGGTACACTTGATCGGCGAAACTTCCTATTCTCCCGCGAAGGCGTCCTGCCCAGGAACTCTTGCGGCTCAGATGTCCGTAGATTCCTGAAGGTCCAATGTTCGATTCGAGGATTCGTCGCGCGATCACAGTCTGCTTGGACAGGCCGGGCAGATTAGGATGACCAGCCATGTAGCAACTGGCAAGTCCGGTCAGATACCACGCCACCTCAAAAGTCGAACCTGAGCGACCGTCGTCAAAACGGGCCAGAGCTGTTTCTGCGCCGACCTTTTTATACAAATCAGGAAGACGCTCGGGACTCAACTCGGCGCACGTCCAGATCAGCAACCCAAGATCGCCGACAGTAGTGATCCACGTAATATCATTAATAAGAGCATCCAGAACCGGAGCTGTTGCTATGGCCGACCTATTACCGAATCGCTCGTACCGGGCCAACCCCAACAGGGTCATCATCGTGTAGCGATGTGACAAACGCTCTCGCCTCATTCCATTTTCTGTGCGGGTGTAGGTATCGCAGAAGATTTGTCTCTCGGGATCGAACATCCTAACCAGTCCCTCGGCTGCCAACTTGCATAGTGCACTAGCCGTCCGGGCCTTCGGGATTTCTGCCCGTTCGGCAGGGATATCCGGCTGCATCTGTCTGCTTTCAAATATAAAAGTGGGATCATTCATTGCGTTGAAGGAAAATACTTAACTACCCGCTTGCTTTGTTCGGATTTATCCAAAACTTTTCAGGCCACATCATCGTGGCTGCGAGCTGGTGACAAATCTGGGCGACTCGGGTCCACTGTATTTTCGACAATCGACACGATGGCGTTAATGACCGCTTGAAGAGTTGGACTCTTGCCATCGTGTGAAGGCCGGGGCGACCGATCTCGATGCACAGCTTCGATTTTTGCTGAAACGTCTTGAGGAGTTTCGATCATGACCAACCTGCCTTGATCGGCGAGGTAGCGATCGACCGCCCCGATGGTCCCTCGGAAGATGCTATAAACGGGAACACCCATCGCGGCGGCTTCTCGATTCATGGTACCACCGCCACTGATTACAAAGTCCGAGTTCCAAATCAAGTTGAGGCCGTCTTCCGCATGAGCAGGAATTATGATTTTCCCCGAGGAAATAGCGTTAGCCCATTTGGAATGCAATTTCGACTCTTGCCTCTTGTTTCTTGGCAGAAGCAGAATTGTTGTCTTGGGTTGCCGGACGAAACGCTCAAGAGCGGACTTAAGCAACGTCTCCGCTTCGGGGTTGTGATAGTGTGCTTCGGTCGCAGGAGGACGTATCGTTATCAGCATATTATCCTGCGGGATGCCCAGACGCTCCTTCAATGTTTCATCAGCTCGGAACGTCGAGAGATAGACATCTTCCTTGATCCCGGGATATTTAAGAATTCTGGAGCCACCGCCGCTGGTTTCTGTCGGCACTACGCTCGGTACCATTAACCAGGTTGGTTTGATGCCTGGCATTCCGGTCGTGAATTCATAATCAATTAATACCAGACAGGGAATTCCAAGTAGCTTTGACGCCAACAGCATTGAACGGGAACCATGGCAAACCGCAAGTTCTGGCTTTTGCCTATGTACAAAAAAGGTCAGCTCAACAGCCCTCCAGACAGTCCCTAACGCCTTCCAGATTTTCTGCTTTCCATAGTGTTTGCCTATGGTCTGGGCTTCTACGCCGTAGAACTCTGTAAGCTCGCGTACCTGGTACGCATCTCGTGCTGTGACGAAGACCTTGTAGCCTCTGGTCTTAAGCTCCTCGATAATGGGGCGAAAGAAAGGAACATGGGGAGAGTTATCCAGATCTACCCAGATCTTTTTCTCAGTCGTGGATTTGGTATTCAACGCGGGACCGGGTTTGCGTTCCGTGGAATTCACTGCCGTGGCAGTAATCATTAGGTGAATCTCATGTGGAACTTAAGGAATAGAGATGGGTTTTGCGGTCTTGACTTGATTCCACGTATTTTGACTACCTTGCCAACTCGAATTGAGAGACTCGAGCAATCTCCTCCACTATCCGGCTCTGCTGCTCCGGCGTCAGGTGCGGAAATATTGGCAACGATACGATTTCCGACGCGACCGTTTCCGACACGGGGAAATCGCCCTGTCTATAGTTCAATGACGCGTATGCCTTTTGCCGATGCAGCGGGATCGGGTAATGAATTGCCGTTCCGATTCCGGCTACTTTCAGATGGCTCATGAATGCTTCCCGGTCCTCAGTACGGACCACGTAAAGGTGGTAAACCGCCCTCGACCAAGAAGGCTCATGCGGAGCGATCACTCCGCAGTCAGCTATCGATAGCAGTCTGTGATATTCGGCAGCATGGTCGCGTCGCTGGAAGTTCCACTTCGCGAGATGGCCTAGTTTCACGTGCAGAATGCCGGCCTGAATGGCATCGAGCCGTCCGTTGTAGCCTTCCACGTCGTGATAGTACTTCTTGGCTTGGCCGTGGTCCCTTAGCATTTTGCACTTGAGAGAAAGAGACTCGTCATTCGTTGTGATCGCTCCCGCTTCACCACACGCTCCCAAATTTTTGCCGGGGTAAAAGCTGAACGCGGCGGCCTTTCCCATCGTACCCGCCTTCATCCATTCACCACGCTTGCGAGAAAAGTACTCGGCACCGTGCGCTTGGCAAGCATCCTCCACGACGATCAGTCCATACTGCTCTGCCAATTCGAGTATAGGATCCATGTCCGCCATTTGCCCGTACAAGTGCACGGGGACGACCGCAGTGACCGGACGGCCGCTTCTCCGGCTGATCAACTGGCGAGAGGAGTTCATTTCGCAATGATTCTCAAGGTAGTCCCGCAACTTTGCGAGGTCCATGTTATAGGTCTGCTCGTCGATGTCGACAAACTCAGGCAAAGCTCCGGCCTGCGAAATTGCTTCGGTCGTAGCGATAAATGTATTGGGCACCGTGATAACGGCATCCCCCGCCTTGACGCCTCCAGCCATCAGAGCGAAGCGTAACGCATCCGTTCCGCTACTGACAGCAACCGCGTACTGCGCCTCGCAGAAATTGGCGAAAGCAGACTCAAAGTCTTCGACCATCTGCCCGCCAATGAATCCAGCGGTGCGTAACGCTTTCTGAAAAACAGCAGTCAATTCTTGCTCAAGCTCTACGTGCGGAGTAACCAGATCAAGAACAGGAATACCAGTATGAATGCTCATTTTCGAGTCTCCAAGGGTTGTTCAATGTGGCGTAGCATCTTCGCCGGGTTTCCAGCGACGATAGTGTTGGGTGCTACGTTCTTGGTGACGACGCTGCCAGCCCCCACAATTGCGTTTTCACCTATGCTTAGATTTGAGAGAATCGTCGCCCCAGAGCCGATCGACGCCCCCTTCTTAATCACGGTTCGCTCAACTTTCCAGTCGGCTTCCGTTTGCAAATTTCCGTTAGTAGCAGTGGCGCGTGGATAGCTATCGTTAATGAACATCACGCCATGGCCGATGAAGACGTTGTCTTCGATCGTCACTCCTTCACAAATAAAGGTATGGCTCGAAATCTTGCACCGCTTCCCCACGGTCGCATTTTTCTGAATCTCAACGAATGCGCCAATTTTAGTTTCGTCACCGATCTCGCAACCGTAAAGATTGATGAATTTGGAAAGCTTGACGTCTCGTCCGAGCTTGACGTCCTCCGAGATGCAGACGAAAGAATTCATTTGAAGAGCCAGCCTTGATTGAGAGCTTCTGACGAACGGTTATATCTTGTTTTGCTCAGCCATCCACTGGGCAGCTTTTGACGTGCTGACCGCGCTTGTTTTTCCTGGCTGTGGCGCGGAGAGACGTTGGGGGAGGGAAAACTCTTGAGAACCGGGAAAGCTCGTTTGCGTCTTCCCGAGGCAAGCGGCCACCATCGCAGGCTCCTGCCAGGGTACGTCGTGATACGCAGACTCCAAGAACGGGCTATTCGGGTCGCGCTTCCACTCCTGTGGAAAAAGTGCAATCGTGCCGTTCTCTGTAATCTTGGGAGCTGGCTGAGCGCTCTTACCAGTCGCGGCTGCGTATATCGCCGCAGGTAGATCGCGCCCGGGTCCGAGCGTCAGATGTCCAACCTGAGTGGTCCTAGGGTTAATCTCGATTAAATATGCTTTGCCGGTCTCTGATTCCAGCATGAAATCCAGACCGTGCAGACCCGAAAGCCTCAATGATCGGGCAATATTTTCCACCGCCGCAATCATTTCGGGATGTTCGATCTGGCGCACGACTGTCGCGTGCCCGGTCGTCCCTACCTTTCGAACTACCTCGAAGTGCAGGCTCGCCAATACCTTCCCTTTCCAGCAAGCAATTGCACTCGTTGCCTCGAACCCAGCCACAAATGTCTGCGCATTTACGGTTCGACGGCAGCGAGTGAGGGAGGGCCAAATCAACGTAAGATCGCGATCCACCAGGGTTCGTTTGATCGCGCGAGCTAGCAGAGGCGGTGACTGTAACTTTAGAAACGCACGTTCGGCCTCCTCTACCGTCCTGACCACTTTGACGCCGTCTCCACCCGAAGTGCCATTCGCCTTCAGGACCACGGGAAAGCCGGTCCGAGAAATCCAATCGTGGAGATCGTTGCGGTCCTTGATTACAGCGGTGTGCGGAACACGGATTTCCGTTTGCTCCGCCAGTTCCATAAATGCATTCCGAGCGCGAACAACTTTGAAACTCTCGGCCGAACCCAATGACCGCTCAATCAATTGGCAGAGTGCGTTTCCGGACTTTCCATTGCTCAATTGCGCTTGATAAAGATCCTGCAGGTGCCAAGTTGCCAGGTCATCGGCTGGAATTACCAAATCAGGCTGGGCAGTACGAATTGCTCGAGCGAACGACGTCAGTGGAAAAAGACCGTTGTACTGGTAGCTCCGCCTCACAACATTCGTTATGCCCAGCGGGTGGCTCGACGGGCAAAGCGCGTCCACGATGCAGCCGGCGGATGCCAAAGCCATCCCCAACCTTGCAGTCGGATACCAGCGATCGGTTGCAGCCAGCAGCACCGCAGGTTTTGAGAGTGTTTTTCCCATGTCAGCTTGCCGAAGTGGACGAACGCTGGAACTCAGATGTAAACCAACGCGCCTTTTTGTCGAATGGATTGGGTTGAGGCTTCGAGCATTTTTACCACTCGCAATCCGGCTTTCCCGTCATTGATCGGAGATTGATCTTTTGTGATGCATTCGACGAAGTAGGTCAGCTCATGAGTTAGAGCCTCCGCGCGTTCGAGACGAGGCGCCCACATATCTCCGGAGCGGTAATTGACCAGCAAGTTGTATACGCCCTCACGACTGCTAACGCTCACTCCTTTGTCGTATACCTTCACTTGCTCGTCCGCGGCCTGGTCATTCCAGACGAGCATCTTCTTTTCGCCACCGATCAGCGTAGTGCGGATTTTTACCGGGGAGAGCCAATTCACGTTCACGTGGGCGATGATCTTGTCTGGGAAATAAACCGTGATGAAGGCTACGTCTTCGTGTCCATTCAGATGACTCTGTCCGGTGGCAACGATGGCTTCCGGGCGCTCCTGAATTACGTGGTCCATGATCGAGAGATCATGCGGGGCAAGATCCCAGATCACGTTTACATCATGTTGAAAAAGACCCAAGTTCACGCGGGTGGAGTCGTAGTAATACAGTTTTCCAAGCGCCTTCTCGTCGAGCAGTTGCCGAATCTTTCTAACGGCCCCGGTGAATAGAAAGGTATGGTCCACCATGATCTTCAGGTTCTTCTTGGCGGCCAGTTCGATCAACTCTTCTGCTTGCGCGGAATTGCTGGTGAAAGGTTTTTCAACAAAAACATGCTTGCCGTTTTCGAGAGCGGTCTTCGCCAGTTCGTAATGGGTCCATACCGGTGTCACCACCGCAACGGCATCAATTTCCGGAGAGGACAACAAAGCCTTTGGCTCCGAGGTAATTTCAAGGTGAGGAAAGGCCTTCTGGGCGCGCTGCCTCGCGGATGCGCTAAGGTCACATACGCCTAGAATATCGACTTGCTCGAGCTGATCGAGGTTCCGAACAACATTCGGTCCCCAGTAGCCATAACCAACGACGCCAAATCTGACGACGTCACTGCTGGCTTTTTGAGTTGGAAGCGAGTTTTCTGGTTGCGTTGCGTAGGTAGCCATATGACTCCTCTGGGACGGAGGTGGTGGGACTTGTACGAGGGAAGGCTGAGAGGGGAGGAAGACTAGTGCGCGCCTTCGCCTAGGACAACGGCGAGGGGGGTTCGAAGCAAAATCTTGATGTCCATCCACGGCGAGCAGTCGCGGGCATAGCGCAAATCGAGCCGAACCATCTCATCAAACGTAACTCGACTGCGTCCGCTGACCTGCCAAAGACCCGTAATACCGGGCTTCGCCTCGAGCAATCTCCGACGATGCCAGACCTGGTAGTTCTCGACTTCATACGGAATCGGAGGACGAGGACCGACTAAGGACATTTCACCTCGCAAGACATTGATGAACTGCGGCAATTCGTCGAGGCTTGTCTTGCGCAGGAAGGCTCCGACTCGAGTAATCCTCGTGTCTCCCACTAACTTGAATACGCCCTCACCCGTCTCCGCTCGGTTGGTGACGCTCTGCATTTCCCGGAAATCAACTTCTTGATGTACTCCTTGTGAACGCTGGAATCATTGCCAGCCTTCATAGAGCGGAACTTGAGAAACGTGAATGGTTCCCCGTGTTGGCCGAGCCGCCGTTGACGGAAGAATACAGGACCCGTTGACGAAGCTTTCACGGCAATCGCGATGAGAAGGAACATTGGAGCAGCCAAGAACAACGCTAAGGAACTGCCCACGATATCCATGGCTCGTTTCAGTGCGCCGGAGGCTCGCTTCTTATCGGCTTGTTTTGACAAGTCGGGATACAAAACTGGATTGCTCGGCTTGCGTGAATCCTGATCCCAATCTTCGGGGAACACGTGAAACGAAATGCTCACTCGATTGAATTGTTCCAGGCTGAGGTTGTTTCGCAAAATGTCGCTTAGCCGGGCGATCATCGTGCTCACGATGGTCTCGCGATCGTCAAAGCATATTTCGGTGAACATCACGCCAACGATGCGATCGGTCTCATACCAACCCGGTATATCCGTTTCCCTCGTTGCCACCGCAAGCGCGGCTAGAAGCTTATTAACATTCTTGCCGCTGGTTTCAGAGGAAAGGTGGTTGCCCATGTCCAGCAGCATGAGAAGGAACGGCTTGCGCGATCGCTCGGTTCTGCGGCGTTCGATGGATATGACGCGGTGGAAGGCCGTTTGGCTTAGAATTTCGCGATCCTGCGCAGACTCGGACTGTCGGCCAAGAGGGCCATCGCTCAAGTTAGAAACTGCTCGACGCACATTCACGACATCTTCTCCTGATGTTTTGAAACTCGGCCGGAGGTTCTTTGGAGTGGGTAAATCTACGGCTTAATCTACGGGATGATTCTGTCCTAGGAAGAAAGGGGGATATCTTACTTCGTTCCGGGTGGCGCGTAACGTTGGTAGTAGCTATCGTGATCAGTATTGCTGCAGCCGTTCAAGACGATTCCTAGCAGATCGGACTTCTTGATCAGCTCAAGGCCGCGTTCGAGCGGACGTTTTTCTGTTTTCCCTTCACGCGCTACGAGAAGGGTTCCATCGGTGAGGCGTGCCCAAACCGTGGTATCGGCAAGGGGAAGTAACGGTGGTGAATCCACGATGATCCAGTCAAATAAGCTCGTGAGCTGTCCCATCAGCATCGAGAGCCGACCGGACTGCATGAGTTCCAGCGTGTTAGCCGGTGGATCGCCGGCGGGCATGATCCAAAGGCCAGGTCCTTGGAGTCGATAGATATTAGCGGGCTTTTGAAGGCCACCTTGCAGCCATTCCGCCAAGCCGGCTAAACGTCCCAGGCCTAGTTGGTCCGCCAATGTCGGCCGGCGCATATCGCCTTCGATCAGGAGCACTCTTTCTTTCCGCCGTGCCAGCACTCCTGCAAGATTCACCGATACGAGACTCTTCCCTTCCTCCGGGATTGTGCTGGTTACGAGTACCCTCTTGAGATGGCGACTCTGCCTCATCTGCCGAAGACGAACACCGAGGAATCGGAATTTCTCGGCAGCCAGGCTTTCTGGTTGTGTAAAGAACACGAGGCGGCTTGATGGCATAACGGAGACTTCCAAGGATGGAAATGCCGGAATTCGTTCCGCGTTTTCTTGTGTCTGAAATTCCGCGGCTGCATCCTGATCTTGATCTTGTAGAGGCACAACGGGAGGCTCCTCAACCTCGGCAGCAGTTTCGGCTGCGTCGACTGATCGGAGCCCTTGCGGCGCTTCAAAAACTGCAGTCGCTACGGACACCATATCCGGGTATTCAATTCCTGACTGCTCCGTGCCCGATCTCTGCAGCGCGTCAAATATACGGCTCATTCTTCCTTATTCCTCCGCCCACGATCATTCCCAGATCCGACTTGCCGGCTTGCGTATTGCGAAGATGCGTGTACAAATCCAACAGAGTCCTAGCCGCACGTTCCACATCTGTGGGAGCGTCTTCCATTAGTTCAGGTTGTGTCTTACTGGGATGCAAGACATTCAGCCGAAAATCGGCGGCGATTTCCTCGATGACTTCCGCCGGAACGCTGTGGATCTGCCGTGCATAGCCTTGAATGAGCGCATTCTCGCAGATGGTGTTGACGAGCCGGGGAAGTCCACGAGATTGCTGGTGCAGTTCGACGATTGTTTCCATTGGGAAGATTTCAGCAGGGTTCGTGCTACCTGCAATCTGCAAACGGCGATAGACGTAACCGCACGTCTCCTCCAAATCCAAAGACGCAAGGTGTGAGCGGAGCGAAATCCGCTGCTTCAGTTGCCGTAGATCGACTGAATCCAGCTTCTCATCCAGTTCCTGTTGTCCAACGAGAAGAATCTGCAGAAGCTTCGATTCTCCGGTCTCGAGGTTCGTAAGGAGCCGAATTTCTTCGAGCACTTCCGTCGAAAGATGATGAGCTTCGTCGACTACAAGAACGGTCGTCAGTCCTTTCTGATGGCGGTGTATAACATACGAGCTCAGTTCGAGAAGAAGTTCCGTCTTGTTCTTGCCGGCTGTATCCAGCCGAAGATCTCCCGCTACGTACTGCAGGAATTCCATCGGGCTTAGAACCGGATTGAAAACGTACGCAAAAGCTACATTCGCCCGATTCAAAATCTGAAGAAGGCACCGCACGAGAACGGTCTTGCCGGTCCCCACCTCACCGGTTAAGACGACAAAACCCTTACGCCGCTTGACTCCGTAGTACAACGCCGCCAGCGCCTCATTGTGTTTCTTGGTCGGAAACAGAAAAGAGGGATCCGGCGTGATGTCGAAAGGATTGCGCTGAAGACTGTAAAAACGCTTGTACATAAGACGTAGGGTTATCCGCGCAAGTAACTAAACGCCGAACCTAGCAATATCGTAGCAAAGACGACGATCGCGATCGCCCAGCCTAGCCACATCTTCCGCATCGCCATTTGTGCATCCGACACGCTCACGATAGCGGGAATCTCCCCGATGACTTCGGCAGGCAACAATTTCCGAAGTTCTTTTGCGTTGTGCAGGCGGCCGTCGAGCATCTCAAATGCGCCTGCCACCACGACTCCCAAGGCTATGCCTAAGCCCAATCCGATTCCACAAAATTTCAGACGGTTTGGAAATTCCGGCCTTTGCGGCAAGCTCGGCGGGTCGACGACACGGAAGCGCTCACCTTGCTGAAGTAGCTCCATGCTTGTCGCCATGCTGGATTCGTTCTTCTTCTTGAGAAGGCTATCGTAATTCGCCTTGCTTTGATCGTAACCGCGAGTCAAGTCCGCCAACTGTTGCTCCCGAATCGGTTCCTGATTCAAACGGGCCTGGTAGTCGTCGACCTTGGCCTTCAGATCAGCGATCGAGTGTTCGCGGTTGGTAATCTCTAATTGGTTTGATCGCAACTGACTCTCAATCGGAGCCAGCATCGCCGCCTGGGTTGTATCGGTGCTCGACTCCGCGGAATTATCACTGCCGGCCGCCTCACTCGCAGGTTTATTCTTGAGGCTCGCAAGCAACTGAACCCGCAAATTCTCAGTATTTGCGATCTCATCCTTCAGCTTGCGCACATCCGGATGGTGGTCGGTATAGCGCGAACTCAAGTCGGCAAGTTGTGACCTGAGCTTCTGCAGCTGCTGATCGATCGCAGGCAAACCCACCGGTGTTCCATCCGAACTCCTGACTGGCCCCTGCAGCGACCGATATTGATCCGCAAGGGATTGCAAATAGACTCGCTGTTGCCGAGCCGAATTCAGTGAGTCTTCCGCAGTCTGCAATTGAGACTGCAGGCCTTGCAGAATCGCGAGATTACTTGTCAACTGACCCGGCATTTCCCCAACATGCTGTCCCTTGAACTGACGGATTCGATCTTCCTGATCGGCGAGGTCCTTGCTCGCCGTCTGCAATTGGTTCTCAAGGAACTGTGTCGTATCTTCCGATTGCTGCTGACGGACTTCCAGATTCTGATTGATGAACAAGTTAGTCAGCTGTCCGGTGACTTGTTGGGCTATGCGAGGATTACCCGACATATAGGAGACATTAAAAGCAGTGATTTGATTGCGAGCGTCACGTACCAGCTCGATATCGATATCCCTTCGCATTCCCGCAACTTTGTCGTCGGGTGAGGGCTCACCGTGTTCTCTGGAGTAAAGATGGAACTGATCGATGATATGCAGCAGGTTCGTGCGGCTTAAGATTTGCTGCGTGATGCTCTGCATGCGCTCCTGCAGATCATCATTAACGTTCGGCGTCACATAATCTTTGGGCATGGTCGGTTGTTCGACCAGAATCAGAGTGCTGGACTGATATCGAGGAGGAAGCACCCAGCTCGTAGCCCACACCGCGGCCCAACCAATGAAAAGCGGTATCAAGAAAAACAGATGCCGCCTTCGCACGATGCCAATATAGTGTTGAAAGTCGAGTCCTTCTCCGCCTTGCTCTTCTAAATCATCAACCATAAGTCATCTTCCTAAAGGACGTGAGAACTGATAAGAGATGGAAACAAATTCGCGATTCGTATTAGGAGTCGTCGAAAAGACAGCTACGTTGCTATAGTCCTGCCGAAGCCGGGTGTATCCCAGTTGCACTCCGAGATGCTGACCGAGTTGTTGCTGCAGAGACGCCGTTCCGGAAATCGTATGCCCATTCGTTGGGCCAAGCAACGGGTTTCCAATGACATTATTCTGGGTGTAGCCACCCGTCACGGAAGCACTGAGGGTCTTCGTGATCAATTGGCGGGCTGAGGCCGTTGCAGCGTCCAACTTGACCGCCCCGATCAATCCACCACCACTCGCGATAATGTGCGTGTAACTAAGTGCGAAACTGTTGAGGGTTCCCTGCCACCCGATGCTGGCTCCGGCTGCAGGATTCCACGAACGAGTCTCGGTCGACTGCAGCTGTTGTGGCGGTAGCGCCGGTTCGACCGTATCGGAATACTGAGGTCCGCCAAAGAGCGAGAACGAAAATCTCGAAGACGTTGGCGAAAATGTATAGAACAGCAGTACTGCGTGCGTTTGAGTTTCGTTAGTTCCCTGGGTCGGATACGAAATCAGTCTCTGGTACGCGTAGCTAGCCCCGAGGTATTGCTGTCGAGCCACACGATGCGAATAAAAAGCCAACCCGCCCTGCGAACTCGAATCATACAGTCCGGGCACCTGTGCCGCATTTGGATAGTCAAGATTCGAGAAAGTCCCGGTAACCCCAAACATGTCATTCAGTGCGAACTGATCACTTAACCCAACGCTCCCTGCATTGCTCAGTTGATCCGCGATCGGAGCAATCACTGAAAAATTTGAGCCTTGTTCTCCGCCGGAAACCACGCCACCAGACGCAAGATCGAGAGGCTGATTGAATACGTTCGACGTCTTCTGAAAGCCATCCCTCACGCTAAACGTGACGTGCGGATTGAGCCTGTACTCAAATTGGATCGAAGCAAGTTGATCGGCCGCGTTCAAGGCGCTGGTCCGTTGATAAAATGTGAAGCCGGGCGCGTAAGTAAGCAAGGTAGTGCAGGCGGTGGGTCGTCTCATCCAGTGCAATCATCGGCGCCACGGAATAACTGATATCGCTGATTGGATGCCCGTTGACTGTTCCGCCGACTGCGTTATCCGTGTAAGCGCTGGTAAATGACAATCCTCCCCGCAGGTAATTTGCGCGCTCCTCAGATGTCGCAGCGACTGGGTACGTCTGTCCGCTAACTGGTGGTGGAGTCGTCATTCGGTCGTCACTGGTATTAGGAGGAGCAGACGTGTCGGCTGGCGTCGCACTGTTGTTCACCCCAACCATCGCGGGCACTGGTTGCTGTGACGTATTGCCTTCCGTTTGGGACCACGCAGTCCGTGCAGCAATCACCACGCTTAGCCCAAGCATGGCAAGTCTGGAAATCGCTACCGAAACGCGCATTGGATCGACGTGACTCATCACTACGGGACAACGATGGTATCGTGCGGCTGCAACTTCACGTTCTGCGCCAGATTCTTTCCCTTGACCACGTCGTTGTAGTTGAACGGAAGTCGGGTTTCGGTGCCATCCGCGTTTTGGCGCAGGACGTAGATCGACTTTTTCTTCGCAAAATCTCGAAATCCGCCGGCGATTGCGATCGCATCCAGCACAGTCGGAGAATTCGTCAACGGATAGGAGCCCGGCTTGGTTACTTGTCCGAGGATATTGAATTTCTGACTGTTGATCTGCTGAACGATCACCGTGACTTCGGGATCGGAGATGTAATTCTTCAGCTTTTCTGCGATGGCTTGTTCGAGCTTGAGCGGAGTCTGACCGGCCGCCTGCACTTCCCCGACGAGCGGTAGAGAAATCTTGCCGTCCGAACGAACCGGAACAGACTTCGAAATCTCCTGCTCTTTCCATACATTGATCAGCAGGACGTCATCGTTCCCGATTACAAAGCTATCGTCGTGGGGCTGCGTTCCCGAAGGGTTCGTTGCCTGACTGCTGTTTGCGGACTGGGCCGGCGCCTTATCGCCGACTACCTGCGCCCAAAGTCCGCTGGTCAGAACAAGACTGCCGACCAAACTGCTGAAGAGCACAGTCGACCGTCTCATCCAGCGGCTTCTGTCGTTCATGGTGCTTACTCTTTTCCGTTGCTTCGGGTCGTCGTTCCCTGCATGGAAAACTTGCTAGCCGGGAGCGGCGATAGAAAAGGCTCGGACGAACTCATGTGGTACTGATCGATTTTATACAGCAACGTCCGGTAGCTCACCTGCAAAAGACGAGCGGCCGCTTTGCGGTTCCAACCAGTCTTCTGCAGCGCGGTCCCAATCGCGTTTCGTTCCGCTTCTGACTTCACATTCTGGATCAGAGACTTCAGCGATCGGGGAGTTGCCTGCTGTGGATCGGCGCTCGTCACAGGCGATGAGAACGCCCCTTGGCTCGAGATCGTGCCGATACCTGCGCCGACGCTGCTGGCGAAGCTCGACCGAACTTCGTTGAAGGTAAACTCCGCGTCCCCGGCCACCAGATACCTCTTCACAAAGCTTTCTAGCTCTCGCAAGTTCCCAGGCCAAGGGTAATTCTGGCAAGCGGTCGTCACGTTTGAAGAGAACTCCCGCGGGGGAAGGCCGTAATGCCGCGCCATCTGGTGCATCGAGTGCTGCATCAGAATCGGGATCTCACTGCGGCGCTGCCGAAGCGGCGGCACCTGAACCGTGAAGGCACTGAGCCGATAGTACAAGTCTTCCCGCAGTTTTCTCTCCGCGAGGGCCTTATCGATGTTGGCGCTGGTCGCCGCCAGCACGCGAACATTAAGGGAAGCCGTCTTCTCGCTGCTCGGACGCAGCAAGACTCTGTCCTGCAGAACCTGCATGAACCTGGCTTGCAGGGCCATGGGCATCTCGGTAATTTCGTCGAGGAAAATCGTCCCCTTCTCGGCTCGCTCGATCTTGCCGATGCCGGTCCGGCCACCGTTTGCGAGGCTTCTCTCATTGCCGAACAATTCGGTCTCGAGGAGGTCGACCGGCATGTCGGCGCAGTTCACTTTGAGGAACTGGAATCCGGAGCGAACGGAGAGCTTGTGAATCAGCCGAGCAACCGTGTCCTTGCCGCTGCCGGCTTCACCAAAGATCAGGACCGGAACATCCGCTTCCGCCAGCAACTCCGCCTGGGCACGAAGTTTTTGGGCGATCGGGCTTGCGCTGACGAAGAACGAATCCGGACCGAGCTGTTCAATGTGCTCGCTCGAGAATTCGGCGTCCTCTTCGCTTGACCGGACCAAGTGGCGTTGGATGGCCGCTTCGAGCCGAGACTCGTCAAACGGCTTGAGCAGGACTTCCTGCGCTCCCAGTCGGGTGGCTTCCTTTTTTCTGCCGGCATCTTCCGGAGAGCACATCACGATCACCGGGAGGTCCGGACGAAGTCTTCGCATCCAGCGCAGGATGCGCATGCAGTCATCGTCGCCCTTAGGCAAGTCGAGCAAGAGCAAGTTGGGGGTGGCGCCGGATTGGAGCCGCTCAATCGCATCCCAGGCACTCACGGCAGTTTCAACCTGCCACGAGTTGGGCTCCGCCACCGACCAGAGGGGGCGAAGAACGGCCGATTCCCGGCTCACAACTAGCAAGCGTGCAGTTTCAGTTATGTTTTCCGCCACAGGTGAGTGGCTCCTTGAGCTGTGCAAAGAGGTAGACGAAGTTATATGGAAGTGAAAAGTGAAACTGAAAAGATCTCAGGCCGCTTCGACCTGATATCCCTCTACGCGGACCGACAGCGATCTTTGGATGGCATCGATCGAGATCACCAGAGTTTGGTTTCCGGTGCGCCCAACCAGGATTCCCTCGAGACCCTCCAGGGCGCCGCCACGGATCCGAACTCGCTGCCCGATCTTGAGAAATGGATAAGAGGACCAAGGAATTCCACCGTCCATCAGAGTGCGGACGGCATCAATCTGTCCGTCTGGGATCGGCGTGCCTTCACCGCCGCTTCCGACCAGCGCAAGTACCCCGGCGACGCGCAGAACATTCAAGCGCTCGACGCGTTTCGGGACAAACTTGGCGAACACATAGCAACTGAAGAGCGGCAGTTGCACTTGCTTTTTGCGGTCGCTCCACTTGTGCACTTCCGTGACAATGGGCAGAAACGTTTTCACGCCGCGCTCTTCGAGCCTTTGGACCACGAGCTTCTCGTGGCGCGGACGAGTGTGCAACGCGTACCAAGTCTCGTCACCGGTAGCGACGGGAAGCACGGTGTCCGATTGCCAGCTCACGATATTGGAGGCCATAGCTTCGCCCTCTAGGTCACATGTCTTGGAGTGACCTCAAAGAACCACAAGTTGGTCTTGCCGCGATCTCGGAAAAGAGATCGATTAGGGGGGAAAGGGCTGATTGTTTGCCGGGGAGGATTACCTTCGCTGCATCCGTTCGGTGCTCATCACCGCTGTCGGGCGTCTCCTGGGGGCAGGAATTGCAATGAGACGCTCACTGAGACAGCTGCTATCGAAACACAAGCTCCAAACTCTTCGCGATCTTAGCCTACCACGGACGATTCGGTCTGTGATTTTGCTTACACTTCATTGTGAGTCTGCAATGCCAAACATTACATCTTGCAAATTCTTGCAACCTTGGCCTGCTCGACTAAATCCACATCTTTAGGTCACGCAGTTGTCTACTATTTAGATAGACATTATAGCTTACTTGTAGTCCCCCCGTCAAGTAAGCTTCGTGCTGGTGAACTCAGGCACTCCCACTGAAAGTATGTACGTATCGACGGTCGCTATTGTGTTTCGGGGAAGGAACAACAACCTAAAACGGGTTCGGCCCAGTGACGAGGAAGATATAGTCGATTGCATGTTGCTGCAAGAGGTACATGCTCTCAACACTGCAGTCTCTAGTAGTCTGAAGCTGATCTTCTCTAATAGTGAGTCTTTATCCTTAGAGACGCATTTCTCTACAAATATATTCGGAACCCTGTCGGCCACGGTCCTGCGACCGGGGCTACTTCTCAGATCCCGCAAGACTATTGGCGGTAGTAAAAGTGTTTCCAACAGAGCCTCTACGGCAGAAAAATCAGTTACTTCAACGCTCCCGGGTCGGTGTGAAAGTTTTTGCTATATACGCAATTGATTGCGACTCAAACTGTCACAAACTCTTGCACTGAGGGGGGGAGTTGGGTATCATCAGTCGGAGCATCAGTCCTTCTGTACTTCCTCCCAGATATTGGACTGCGGGTCAAGAATCATTCCACTCCCTTAAGAAGAGCTTCCGGTGATTTGGTCGTCATCGCGCTCTAGGAGAAGACATGATCCGAGTTCTCGTCGCAGAGAATTCACGTATCCATTCACGTCTGCTGGCGGACGCTCTCAAGAGTGATCCGCTCTTGGAGGTGACTGCTTTCGAGTCGGAATCTTCCGGCCTGGTCGCCGCGATCATCGCGGAAGAAATTGATGTTTTGGTCATCAGTTCCACCCTCGACGAGCTTCCCTCCCGCGGCATCGAAATCCTCCAGGAAGTACGATCCCTTCATCGCGAAACTCGCTCAGTGATGCTCCTAGCTTCCTCGAAAGATGAGATCGTCTTAAAGGCCTTTCGTGCAGGCGCGAGGGGGCTTTTCAGCAAGAACGATCCATTGGAGCATCTGAGCGAATGTGTTCGCGCCGTCTACCAGGGAAAAGTCTGGGCGAATGATCATGCGATGGGGGTAGCAGTTGACGCGTTGGCGGCTTCTCCTTCTGTTCGGACGTCGAATGCCAATGGAATGAAGTTGCTGTCGAAGCGTGAACTGCAGGTGGTTCGAAGCCTGGCGGAAGGTTTGACCAATCGCGAGATCGCGGAACAGCTCAACCTCAGCCCGCACACGATCAAGAATTATCTGTTCAGGATTTTTGACAAGCTGGGAGTCTCAAGTCGTATCGAGCTTTTGTTCATGACATTAAGCCAATCCGATAATGTGCCCTCCCTCTCCGCGCCCGCGTCGGAAAATCGGTCCCCGATGGGTTATTCCGGCAGTGAGGCTGCTTTACTCGAAAAATCCGCGGAGGCGGGCCTTCCCGCAGCCCAGCTCGCCTTGGCGCAGATGTACTTCTTTCGCCGACGCGATCCTCAGGATCTCGTTTCAGCGTACATGTGGTACTTGGTTGCCACGGAGCGCGCCCTTCACGCCCGGGTGTTCATGACCAAGTTGATGTCGCCCGAACAAATCGAAGAGGCGAAGCACAAAGCCACAGTCTGGTTGTCAAAAATGAAGAAAAACGCGGGGACATCCGCGAATCAAGAATCCACTGAGCTTCCCGAACTCAATGAGTCGCGAATCCGAGCATTAACGCTGGAAGGATTGGACTCCTAGATTCAGCAGTTAGGGCGTAGTTTTCGGCGGAATCAGCCGGCTACGAAGCTTGCTTCTGCTTGACAAGCTCCAACCTCGAGCGGTGTTTCTCCTTCATCTGCTCACTCGAAATAACTCTTCGGCCGAGATCGGACAAACGCACCAGCTCAAGCTGGATTGCTTGTAACCGCTCATTCCTCTGCGCATGCGCTCCTTGAGCATCGACTCCATTCGCACGGCTACGGCGAAACTCTTCATTCAAACTCCGGATTTCGGCGATCTCTTGCCGAAGCTTTCCTACCTTGTCCCGAAGAACATCTAGATGATCCATGCTGCAAGGATAGCATTCACTGAGCTTCGGCCAAGCTTTTCATCGGTAACTCGAACGGAACAGCCGCGAGCGTCACCGAACGTGCAAAATGATGCAGCCGCCACGATAGCCAGGAAATCTGAATGTTGCACAAAAAAGACACCAAGAAAATATGGCCGGCTGCCCGCTCGCCTCAAACGGGCAGCTAATGACGTTCGCCACATTCCCGAAACTTTCGCCTGCCTAAGAAAAGGAACTCACCGGATTTCGGACCCATGCACATCAGCCCCGAACGAAGCCTTTAGTGCTTATCTTTATCGTCCTGGTGCTTATGTTTCCAGTCGAAATATTGCTTCTGTTCATCCTTGTTTCGCGCTTTAAAATCTTTGTGATCGTAGTGGTTTTCCGTCTCCCAGTTCTGGTAATAGACAGTTTCGTTATTGTTCCAGGTGTGATAGTCCCCGTGATCGGCATCGTAGACACGATAGTAGTGATTCCCAACCGCAGCCCAGCGTGACTGCCGGAACAACCATCGCGGCACTCAAAAGCAGCGAAACAAAATAGGGGTGCGCACGTCTCATTTTAAGTCTCCTTGAATTGGCGTCCGATAAATGTTTTTCGATCCTTGAGCAGGTGATGATCAACCTGAGAGCTTCTGAACTCGCGCGAAAAAGTTAATTTTCGTTTAGGCTCTCTTTATCAAGCGGGTAATTCCCACCAAGATCACGGCCCCGACAAACGCAACGATGATGGAGCCGATCATTCCACCGCCAGGCCAGATTCCCAACTGGCCGAAGACCCATCCTCCGACGAGACCGCCCAGAATTCCGAGAATGATGTCGACGATAATGCCATAGCCTCCGCCCTTCATCACCTGGCCTGCCAACCAACCGGCAATCAAACCAACAATAATCCAAGCAAGGAACCCCATAGTGCCTCCTTGTCCGTTCTAGCGGACGCGAGGACTGTACACCTTGAACTCCGAATACACAAACGCGGAGTGAGGAAGATCGCTCAGTGCCCAGGATGGCTGCAAGCGACATCCCTTGGCAAGATAAGATCGATTTCGAGAACCGCTGCTTGCCAGGAAATCGGATTCACGTATAATCCTGCGCTAATTCGCACTCCAATTCTCCATGAATGCCGAGCTCCCGAACGATCATCGGATGCCGTCTAGCGAACGCTACTCGATCGCAGTCATCACTCTCGAAGAGCAAGTCTTCCGCGAAATGCGACGCGTGCTAGCTCCCAGCTTTCGGGCCGCTCTGGCCAGCACGGAATCTCAGATCAAGCTTGTCATTGATGATCCTGACCTGCAGGGCATCGTTCTCGACCTTGAGAGCATCGGGGATGAGCCTGCCGACGGGATAGAAGTGCTCCGCGAAATGCGCCGACTTCGCGACGATTTCATCATTGTAGCGATAACTCAATCGACGGGCCCAGAGTTATCGCTTACGGCAAGCCAGGCTGGAGCGGATCATTTTTTTCTTAAACCAGTCGATTACGAATACCTCAGAGGCGTCCTGCTGCAAACCGCCGAAAAGCGGGCGCTGCAATCTGAGGGGCAGTGGCTGCTCGAACAAGTGGCAAAACGGGCGGCATTCTGCGGACTGATTGGCGGCAGCGAGCCCATGCGGAAGGTCTATCGGGCGATTGAAGCAGTCGCCGGCAGCAACGCGACTGTTGTCATCCGCGGTGAAAGCGGAGTTGGGAAGGAGCTGGTTGCCAGAGCTGTCGTTCAAAGTGGAGACCGTAACGAACAGCCTTATGTCTGCCTCAATTGCTCCGCACTGCCCGATTCCCTCATGGAGTCTGAGCTGTTTGGGCACGAGAGAGGTGCATTCACCGGCGCCGACATAGCCAAGCCGGGGATGATCGAACTGGCGCACAAGGGAACGCTCTTTCTCGATGAGATCACAACCCTAAACCCGGCGCTGCAGAGCAAGCTCTTGCGCGTGCTCCAGGAACACTCGATCCAGCGGTTGGGTGGTAGAACCACGAAAAAAATCGACTTCCGGCTTATTACCGCGACGAATGACGATCTGGAAGACATGGTCAGCAAGGGTCGATTCCGCGAGGATCTCTACTACAGAATCAACGTGGTTCCGATCTTTGTGCCCCCCCTGCGGGATCGCGGCAGTGACATTTCGTTGCTTGTAGAGCACTTCGTCCGCTTGTACTGCACGGCCAACCACAAACCCCAGAAGCAGGTGCAGCCGGAGGTCATGGAAATTCTGGAGCATTATTCGTGGCCGGGTAATGTTCGGGAACTGGAGAACGTGGTACAGCGTCTTGTGCTAATGAGCGATGGACCTAGTATCACGGCTTATCACTTGCCGCAACAGTTGCTCTACTCGAGTGCCGCCAGCCAGGAAGCGATTCTGATCCCGGAAGACGGCGTAGATTTCGATGCGGAAATGGAGCGTATACAGGTGGCCTACCTAAACGCGGCCCTCCGGCGCAGCGAGGGAAAGAAGTCTGCCGCTGCCAAGCTGCTGCGACTCGACCCTCAGCGGATGAAGTACCTCTGCCGCAAGCTTGAACTCTAATTGGTTAAAATTTAACCCTATCGCGGTTAATTATTAACCCAAGGTAAAAATTCAAACGTACTCGCCAACCCTAGCCGATCAACATCCCGCAAGCTAATACCAACTGATACAGAACGTTAGGTGTTCCACTGGAATTGGCCAATCAATTGGCAGCGCTCGTGCAACACAGCGGATGTGTTGTTGAAACGGAAACAAGAAACCACGAGGAGCAAACAATGACTATCCAAAAGAAGTCCCTGATCAACTCTCTGAACACAACCAAGAAGGCCCTCGTGGCCAGCGCCCCAGCGACGGGTTCGGCGAACGCAGGCGCAGTAAAGCCGGCGGTTGCGCGTCCCGCCGTTGCAAGGCCCGCCGTAGCGCGGCCAGCAGTTGCCCGACCAGCGGTTGCCCGTCCGGCCGTTGCTCGTCCTGCCGTTGCTCGACCTGCTGTCGCTCGTCCTGCTGTTGCGCGGCCTGCTGTTGCGCGGCCAGCGGTCGCCCGACCTGCCGTCGCTCGGCCCGGTAAGAAGTACTAAGTGTTGCAAAAGTAGGGGGAGGAAGGCTGCCTCAGGGCAGCCTTTTCTTATTTACCAGATTTTGCGGCCGGCGAATTCCCACACGGTGCGACAGGCAAGCGTGGCTAGGCTCCGTCGCGCTCCGTAAACACGGGCAGTCCCTGCCATTCCGGGTCGCATGGATCCATCGTTGTTATCACCGATTAACTCAAAAACGTAAAACTTTGGCGCCCGCTGCCCCTTGTATTTGCTGAGATCGATGAGGCCCGGAGCGATGTCTGAGGACACAGGAGCGATGTTCGCAATACGGGCATCGTGTTTGTGAAACGAACCATCCACCTGAAACCTCGCCTGCGAGTTGGACGTGAACTTGTGCATGTCGAATTCGGAGACATAGATCCGGGCGCGAACCCGACTGAGGTCTGCAATCTCGGCAAGCTCGGTTCCGGCCGAGACATACTCCCCAATTCTGTCCGACAGACGCGCCGTAAGGACAGTCCCGGAAATCGGGCTATCTACCGAGAGATTCGCGAGTTCCGATGTCAGTTCATGAGTTTGCTGGTCAAGTCGCTCGCGATCCGCTGCAGCGGCGCCAAAATCGGCGTAACGAAGAAGAGCGGTTTGCGCCTTCTCCTGGGCCATCTCGAAGTCAGACTGGCTGCGCGCAGTTCTGGATGAAAGAATGACATTCCGCAAGGTCAGAAGAGGGGAACCTGCCTGAATTGACTGCCCTTCGTCAGCATAGACTTCTGACACAACACCTGGAACGACCGCTCGAAGCACCGAGACTTTGGCGGGTTCCAAGACGAATCGACCTACAGCGGTTTCATGCCAGATCGGCAGGAACGCGAAAACAATCGATACTGCCGAAAGAGCAAGCTTACGCGATGGTTTGAGCCAGCGCGCCAAACGATCTTTCTTGTCGAGATAGAGGAATTTCATAAAGTTCCAGAAAGTGCGAATGCGCCCGCGGAAGATCATGTACGCCGTAGCGTACTCGAAAATGAAGCCCCAGTCAGCGCTGAAGTTGCGTGCGATATTGCCGATAAAGGTCGCGAAAAAGTAGAGGACAGAATAGCTATACGTCCCGGACAGAATCGCATAGACCACGTACCCTGCACGGCGGCGCCGGGGCACAAAGGGCACTTCCACCGGCAAATGCCAGACGTTTCGCTTTATCCAGGAGGACAGATACAGCGTCGAGGCTTCTTTCAGATCTGAAATTCCCAGCAAGTCGCAGACGATGTAATAGCCGTCCAGCTTCATCAGGGGATTCCAGTTGATGAATACCACCGCAATTCCGGTGAAGAGAATAATCGTGTAGGCAAAATCATGGACGGGGGTATTCGGCGGCGTCAGCCACCAGATAGGCGTCACGAAAGCACAGATCACCAGTTCCGACCAGACGCCGGCTACGGCGATCATCAACCGCTGAAAGCGGTCTCCTTTGACCTCGCCCGCAGTGGTGTCGGTATAGAAACCGGGAGTGAGATAAATGAGCAGAAATCCCATCGCTGGCACGGGTGCTCCGTAATGCTTGACGGTAAGACCGTGTCCAATCTCATGAATACAGAGCAGGACCGACGCGATGAGCCAGAAACTGGCAGCGTCAAACCAACTCTTGTCGGCGAAATTGTAGAACTCTATCGTGTCGCGCCCGACTTCGCTCCAATGGGTAATGAAGATTCCGGCGGTAAAGGTAAATGCCAGCAACGTTAAAACTACGCACCACGGCTTGTACATAAAGCCGATCTGTCGGTAAAGCCAAGCAAGGAAGCGATCTGGATTCACCGCCGGAAACGTAATCATCGAGAGGTCGCCCCAATTTGTTTTCTTCTGCAGGCGACGTCGCTCATCTGCGGTCTTCTGCATGAGCTTGATGTTTTTTTCTTGTGGTGTTTGGTACCAGAAATTCATGGCCGCGATGCTTGCGGCGAAGTCACGGACAGTAACCTCGGAATAGTCCGCCCCCGTCTCACTCGAGCAGATCTCAGCAATTTCGGCAAACGATCTCTGCCCGTCGAAAAGCTGGATCAGACGCCAGCTTTCGGGAGGAAAAACAAACATGGACGCTACACCCGGTACGTACGCCCGCACGACCTGAGCCCCATCCTCGATATGTTCGCGGAATACAACATCCGGATGTATTCGCGGCGGACGCTCGCTGATGAGCCTCGCTGGCAGTTCGGGCAGCGCAACGTTGAGGGCTTGGGTGATATTCATCGTGGCGTGGTCATGTTCACGCTTACATTCATCCCCGGGCGGAGGTCGATATGGGAGTTTTCCACCTGTACCATCACCTCGAACGTGCTGCTAGCCGGGTCAATGACCGGGCTTACTTCCACAACTTTGGCCTTGTAGCTACGATCCGGGACGTCGGGCGTTGTCAGGTTCACTTGCAACCCCTTCTTGATCTGGCCGATGAACTTCTCCGGCATTGTGAAACGCATGCGGAGCGGACCCGCGCCCGTGATCCAGAAGAGCCGATCGCCGCGGGTGACCTGTTGCCCGTCGCGCACGTATCGTCGCGAAACGACCCCGGGGAAAGGAGCACGTACGCGAGTTTTCTCCAGCTCTAGCCCGAGCGATTGCTGCGTTGCCTTAGCCGCAGCCAATGACTGCTCGGCACGTTGAACTTCGAAGTGCTCTTCTTCCGATTTGAATTTAACGTGTTCGAACTGTTCGAGAGGAATGAGTTGCGCATCCCAAAGCTTCTTGGCTCGATCGTAGTCGGCGTTCAGCACCTTTTCTTCAGACTGCCAGCCTTTCAGGTCTGCCTCGGCGCTATTGGCCTTGGATCGTGCGACATCCAAGTCCGCCATAAGCTGGCGATCGTCCATCTCGGCCAGAACATCTCCCATCTTCACGCGAGTGCCAACGTCCGCGGCCAGCTTGGAGATCATGCCGTCACGTTGCGCCAACAAATCCAGCTGATGCTCTACCAGCAATGGACCAGACGCTGTGAATGCGTTGTCGCTGAGTGACGCATGGGACGTGCTGGGTGCAGCCGCTGCTGGCTCCGGGGCCGCGGCAACGCTAGGGGGCATCTGTTCGGAGCAGGCGCTGAAGATCATTGCCAGCCCGAGTAACATTACGGCACCCTGTGAAGTTTTTCTCGGTTTCATTTCTCACACTCCGAACCACGACCAGAATTGCGTATAGAGCCACATTAACGGCCGACGGAAGAGCACATATCCAGACGGATACCAGCCGACTCGAACCTTTCCGCGGCCTTCCATGCCGGCTCGAATCTCTCCGCTTTGATTTGAAATGGCGACGCGCGCGAAGAAAAATCGTCCATCTCCCAGAAGTGCGCCCTTCGGACTAACCAGCATCACGTTCCCGCGAAAGACTCGGGTCGGAAAACTGTTCAGCTTGATTGCTGTCTGCTCACCGGAGCGCATCAGAGGAGCGTCGATCTCGTCGACTGCAACGTCTACGATCGTACGAGAGGTGTCGACGATCTCAGTGAATGTGTCACCGTACTGAAGCCGCCTTCCCAACATATTCTCCACGTGCGGCGTGGCTACCACACCATCGATGGGAGAACGCAATTGTGTTTTATCGACAAGGTCCTGATCTCGTGTCACCTCTGATTTCCAAAAGTCAGCCTGAACTCGCTGGACTCCAGCTTCAGTTCCGTCGCCGACGGAGAGTGCATGATTCATTTGCAACCGTGCGGTTTGGTACTTGGCTTGTGCCTGAGCCAGTTGTGTTTGGTAATCCCAGTCAGCCAATTCGGCGAGCACCTCTCCTCGAGCAATATGGTCACCCTCCCTCACATTGACTCTCCGAACCACTCCCTCCACTTCGGGCTGGACCTGGGCTGTGCGCAGAGGTGCAACCACCGCATCACCGTCCAGTCGCAGGGGCAGGGGAACCGCTGCCAGAAAGATCAATAGAGCCGCCGCAGACCCAATCATCAACGTGCGGCGTCTTTTCTCGATGGCCATGAATTTCCGTTTTCTCTCGAGGACGGGCTCGAGGACGGAAATGAACGGCACCTCTTTGTACATCTGGGCATTGCGCAGCGCGACCGTCGCCTGACCGGCGATAACCTGCAGAACCTCTAAATGAGCAGGTAAGAGGAAATCCGGGTCGCGGCTCTCCATGCCCATGATTCCGACGCGGCCAGTGTCGTCACGAAGAGGGATAGCGTAGAAGGCTCGCATCCCGGAACTCGCGAAATACCCCTTGAACTTGGCGACAGTCTCTTCCCGAGTGCTGTCCACCTCGTCCCCCTCCTGACGAACGTGCACAACCTCATCCGACAACATGGCCCAGCGCAGAATGTCATTGAGGGGAACAATGTCCGGAGAACTGGCATCAAGCTGAGTCACCCCTGAGACTGCGGCGAGTTTGTAACGACCGCCTTGCTGCAGTCCGATCGCGGCGCGCTCGTAAGGGATGAGTGCTTGCGGCGCATTCACGATCGTCTGTAGCACACGTTCTAGATTGAGGGTCGAAGTGATCTCGCGGCTGACAGTCACCAGCATTTCGAGTACTTCCACCTTGCGCTCAGCCAGCAGCAGACTGGCGTTGTAGAGGGCGATACTGGCTGTTTCATTAAGACTGGTCAGCACAAACAGATCGTCATCGTCGAAGGGTTTTCCGTCCACCCGCGTTACGGCTTCCACAACTCCAACAAGACACCCTTTATCAATCAGGGGAGCGGCTATGATCGATTCCACCCGGCCGTCTTCAAGCTCCCCGTTGCGACGAATCAGTCGCTCGTCCTTAGACGATTCCACCAAGATCGCTTCGCCATTTTCAGAGACGTCGCCCGCGACACCCTCGCCGGCTCCTTGCGTCATGCCTTGGCTGGTAGTGAGATCCGTGCCTGCCTGATGCATGAGCAATAACCGGCCGTCTCCTTGGACGAGCCAAATGTTGACTCCCACGCACTCCAGCATCTCTCGAGTCTTGCTCCCAATGATGGGCAACAACTCATCCATCTCGAGCGTGGAACTGAAGACTTTCTCGATGTCGTAAAACTGGGTGACGCGAGTAATAGATGTAAGAGAGTTGTGACGTTCGGACTCATACAGCTGCGATGCCACCAGAGCGTGTCCAGAAATCTCGCAAAGGGGCTCAAGACGGTCAAGGACGGCGCTGTCGAGAGCAAAATCAAAACTCAGAATCTCAATCGCTCCCAGCACCGCCGAGTTACTTAGCAGCGGAAGGCACGCCAGAGATCGCAATGTTCGGCGGACATTAAGATGTGCATATTGTTCCCGTGCCAACGTGTGGCCCTCGAAAATCACAGCCTGAGGAGTCTGAAGGAGAAATCCAAGGGTTCCTGCCCCAGCCGCGACCCTGCGGTCTGGTTCCGCACCGTCCCCAACCTTTGATTTTGCAGTCCAGAATTGGCCGTCATCGTCCTCTTGCAAGATGTAGACGATGGCAGTCGCTTCTGGGAAAACTTCGACGACAGTTTGGGCGATGACATGGGCGCGCGCCACCGTCTCGCTGACCTCGATCAACCGCGCCGCGAAACCGGTGATGTCAAGGTCCAGATTCGAACCCGGTGATGTCATGTTTTCGGGTACAAAGATTGCACTCTCAAAAAGGCGGGATTAGCAAAGGCTTGCAAAAATCGCAAGCTTCTTCTAATTTGAGCGGGCACTTTATCAGAGGCTCGGATCAGAGTCAATACGATCCACCAGCCTATCCGCACAGACTTTGTAAATCCGTTGCATTTAAGGTGGAAACTGGGTGGAGATTGAGATCCGCAGTAGGGGAACAGTAAGGGTCATCAAATTAACTGGCAGGCTTACTTTGGGCGACGCAGTCGATAGCTTGCGAGCAACTTTTGACGATCTCGCCGGCACGGGTGCATTTCGCTACGTGGTAGACCTGAACGAGATTTCCATGCTCGATTCGAGCGGAATCGGTTTGCTGGTCCAATACCTTACCAACACAAAGCAGCAGGGTGGGTCTCTGAAACTTCTGAATCCTTCCCCGTTTTCCGTCAAAACGTTAAAGATGATTGGGCTGTTAAAACTTTTCGACGTCTTCGAGGACCAGGAATCCGCTGTGGCTTCGTTCGGATCATAGTCAGACCAAAGACTGTCCTCGCACAATTGCCTGGGAACCACGCACTTAATTCCGATTGGCCGGACACTGAAAAGGAAAGTCCTTTCGTGTTGCCGCCGCTTGCCGTGAGCACCGTATTCCAAGCTGCGACACGATCCGATCAACTTCGCCAACCCAAAATCTAGGATGTTTGCGCTCTCGTCCGGGTCACGAACAGTTTTTCTTGTTTTATCTCGAAACTCCTTTCGTCCATCGGCCCTGAGCTGTACAGGGATCGCTCCAGAACGCACCAAGTTTTTCCGTTAATCCCCGGAGTGCGTAGTGATCGATTGTGGTGAGGAATAAGCTGCTCGGCCAAGCTACTCCGGTAGATTCAGCCGCTGCATTAGAGCCTTGTAGCGCGGATCGGAACGGATGGGGTCGAAGCTTGGGTAGCGGATGCACAGTATGAGTTCGATTTCGTTATCGGCAAGCGCTTTATCGAGAGACTCGAATGCTTTCTCGCGGTCGCCTGTAGCCGCCATGGCTAACGCCATCCATGTCACGGAGAATCCTTTCGACAACCCCTCCTGCGCCAGTTCTCTGTAGCCCTTCGCATCTTCGCTGACGGGCGGCGATCCAGGCATCGCCTTCTGCATTTCTTTTACTGCGTTGGGGAAGTCTCCGGTCGCGGCGTACAAATTGGCAAGCTTGCGATGTGCGGGCATGAAGCTCGGGTCTTGCTTCACCGCTTTTTGGAACTGTTCGAGCGCCTCGGGATAGCGATGAGCATCCATCAGCGTAGTGGCGTAGTTCGTGTTCATGATGGACGAGAGAGGGTCGAGTGAAAGTGCAAGGCGGAACTCGTTAAGCGCCTGATCGAATTTCTTTTCGGGTACGAGGACGGTGAAGGCATAAAGGTAGTGAGCTGAGGCATTGTTCGGGCTCAACTCAAGCGCGCGACGGAATTCATGTTCCGATTGGTCCCACTCATGTGAAAACGCCACTGTGTCGGCACGCGCTATATGAACTTCGGGAAGGGAATCATCCAGTTCGAGTGCTTTACGGGATGCTTTATCGGCCAGTAGCTCCGCTTGGCGAGAGCTGATTTCGGGCACGTAGCTGGGGATGACGTTGTAGGTGTCAGCGAGGCCGGAATAGGCAAGGGCATAGTTGGGATCTGCCGCAATGGCCTGTTGGAAAAGATCGATGCTCTTTTTCAAGCCTTCGGGAGTGCGGCCGTACCAAGCCTGGCGTCCTTCGAGATAAAGTCTGTAGGCTTCGGTGTTGGTGGTTCCAGCCTGACCCAATTGGTGATTACTGCCTGCGGTGGGACGATGAAGGCGGGTAGAAAGATCGCGAGTGATGTCGCTTTGCACCTGAGTAATGTCGGATAGCTTGCGCTCGTAGTGTGCGCCCCAGAGTTCGCTCCCATCGGAGGCGTTCACCAGATCGGCCTGGACCGCAATTTCGTCACCGTGCTGGGTGACCCGTCCCGTTAATAGAGCACCAACATGGAGGGCTTCGCCGATTTTTTGCGGATCGTCTTCCGTCCCTTTGAACTTGAAAACCGTGCTGCGCGCCATGACTTTGAGGTCTGGCAGTTGGGACAAAGTGCTGATCAGGCTCTCGGTCAGACCGTCGCTGAGGTACTCGTTCGTTGGGTCGGCAGTTGCGTTGACGAAGGGAAGCACGGCTAGCGAGTCGATCTTTGTGGAGCTCGATCTCGAGTGGAGAAAGTATGCGGCCGATGCACCCGCGATAAGCAAAATCGCAACTACGGCAGCGATCACGTATTTGCTGGAAGAAGTGGTCGATGCCGCGGGAATCGACTGCGAACTGGTTCGATGCGTTGTGCCCACATTTGTTGTGCCGCTGGAGGATCGCCCCGAGTCGAAGTCTCGCTTGAGACGGGTGAGATCAGTTCTCATTTCAGCGGCGGACTGGTACCGCATCCCGCGCTCCTTCTCTAGCGATTTTTCGAGGATCCGCTCGAACTCGACGGGAAGCGCAGGATTCAATCGCACCGCCGGGACCGGCAACCGGTTCATGATCCCATCGAAGATCACTCCAGTGCTCTCACCGCTGAACGGCAAAGCACCCGTCGCCATTTCGTATAAAACCACTCCGAAGGAGAACAGGTCCGTGCGTGCGTCCAACTCTTTGGCTCTCACCTGCTCAGGCGACATATAAGCGACGGTCCCGATCGTAGAGCCAGGATTGGTGAGATGTGCTCCGTCGACTGCAGTCATAGTGTTTGCAGAGGCAATCTGACTCGAAGACCGCGATGTTGATTCAACTTTTGCCAACCCGAAGTCGAGAATCTTGGCGTGCCCGCGCTCAGTGACGAGAATGTTGGCAGGCTTAATATCGCGATGAACGATCCCCTTGGAGTGCGCGGCGTCCAAGCCATCGGCAATCTCAATCGCCAGTGAGACCACGGTTTCGTTCTCCAACCGCTTTTCAGCGATAAGATGCTTCAGCGTCACGCCATCCAGAAATTCCATGGCGATGAACAACTGCTCACCATGCTTGCCGATCTCGTAGATGGTGCAAATATTAGGGTGGTTAAGTGCGGAAGCGGATCGAGCCTCTCGGCGGAAACGTTCCAAAGCTTGCGGATCTTTCGCCAGTTCGTCGGGCAGAAACTTGAGAGCGACAAAGCGGCCAAGTTCGGTGTCCTCAGCCTTGTACACCACCCCCATACCCCCGCCTCCAAGCTTTTCGATCACTCTGTAATGGGAGATAGTCTGGCCGATCATGAGCGATGGCAGTTCACGGTCGCCTCATCTTATGGACGAGGAAAGACATAGTCAACGGCCGGTCGCTATCGAGCATCGCGGGTGCGATTGCACTATGGTGAGTCTCCTTGGCAGATCACCTCGTGCGCAAATGGTAGCCTAGATTCATGGCGAAACAGGAAGCAGGCGAGGTTCTCACCCTCGGTGGTCGAGAAGTTCGCATCACGCACCCGGACAAGCTGTACTTCTCGGACAAGGTGCAGCTTTCCAAGCTCGACCTCGTGCAGTATTACCTTTCGGTTGCTTCAGGCGCGCTGACCGGAATCCAGGATCGGCCCATCGTGTTGAAACGATTCGTGGATGGCGCCGAGAAGCCCGCCTTCTACCAGAAACGCGCTCCCGAGCAGCGTCCGTCCTGGTTGCGCACCGTCACGTTGTCGTTTCCATCCGGCCGAACTGCAGAGGAAATAGTGGTTGATGATGCGGCGGGCTTGGCATGGATCGTCAACCTCGGTTGCATCGAACTCCACCCTCATCCGGTTCGAGCTAACGATTTGGAACACCCAGACGAATTGCGGATCGATCTGGACCCGGTTCCGGGGGTTGATTGGTCTGATGTACGCCGCGTCGCGCTTGAGGTACAGGCATTCTTGCACGAAGCAGGTTTGGAGGGTTGGCCAAAGACCAGCGGCTCACGCGGTATCCATATTTACGTTCGAATTGAGCCGCGCTGGACATTCACCGAAGTGCGGCGCGCGGCGGTTGCGTTGTCTCGGGCGATTGAGCGTCGGGCTCCCCAAATTGCGAGTTCGAAATGGTGGAAAGAAGAACGTCATGGCGTGTTCCTCGATTACAACCAGAACGCGAAAGACCGTACCACTTGTTCGGCATATTCGGTGCGCCCAGTACCGGACGCTCGGGTGTCGGCGCCTCTTCGCTGGAGCGAGGTTCCCGATTGCGACCCGGCGGACTTCACGGTCTTCACCATGCCCAGGCGGTTTGCGGAAATGGGCGATCCCCACGCGGCAATGAATGAAACACCCGGATCTCTCGAGCCGCTCCTGGAATTCGCCGCGCGTGATGAAGCGGAAGGCCTGGGCGACGCGCCATGGCCTCCGCATTTCCGCAAGATGGAATCAGAGGCGCCGAGAGTTGCACCTTCGCGAGCGAAATCCAAGCCAAAGCCTGCACGAATCAAAATGCCATTGATCGTCATTGCCAACTCACCCGACAAAAGTGCAGCCCTCGGAGGCCTGGAGCGCTGGAAAACAAGACACGCTGCGATAGTTCAATTCCTCGCGCCGGAGGATGTTCTGGTCGATTCCATGCGCGGGAGGTCCTCCACATGGACGCGCATTCGTATCAATCTGCAACATGTTCCAGAAGATCTTCGCCCTCCACAACAGACGCCAGACCCGGATGAGGACCCTACCCGCGAGTGGCGCGAGGAGCACAAGCAGCACACACGTATCAAGAAACAGAAAAAGTCCAAGAGCTAACGTCCGGAAGGAAAGATTGCAGCCAGTTCCTGAGGTGGAATCACCTCAAGTTGAGCGTACGTGCAGTCCGAGGGCTTCTTGTCGGATCTCCAGCGACGAAACTGTGCGGTGTGACGGAAGCGATCGCCTTGCATGTGGTCATAGGCGACTTCGACCACCAGTTCAGGGCGTAAGGGTTCCCATGACAGGTCCTTCCCTTGGCTCCATCGACTCTGTCCGCCGGGCATTCGCTTCGGGCTGTCACCGATAGCGACGTCCGCCTCTGCCCAAGCCTTCCACGGGTGGTTCATGAGTGCGTCCTTGCGATATGGCTCGAGGAACTCGACCAGTTCGAGCCGCTTTGCGTTGGTGAAACTGGCACAGACTCCTACATGTTGTAACGCTCCGGAGTCATCAAACAACCCAAGCAGCAAGGAGCCAACCAAAGTTCGATCGCCCTTTTTATGCCATCGAAACCCTGCAACCACGCAGTCACAATCCCGCTCGTGCTTTATCTTGAGCATCACGCGTTTGTCAGGCTCGTAGATCCCGCCGGCGGGTTTCGCGATTACGCCGTCGAGGCCTGCTCCCTCGAAGCGCCGGAACCAATCTTCTGCAATGTTCCGGTCACGTGTGGCCGGAGTGAGGTGAACGGGAGCAGAAATATTTTTGAGGAGCGATTCCAGTTCGTGCCGGCGCACTTCGAACGGCTCACCGGTCAAGTTACGATCGCCACGGCACAGCAGATCGAAGAACACAACTGATGCTGGTATCTGGTTTGACAGGAGCTTTACTCGTGAAGCAGCGGGATGAAGCCGGAGCTGCAGAGCATCGAAGTCCAGTTCATCTTCTTTCACAATGACTAATTCGCCGTCCAGAACGCAACGTTCTGGCAGACTCCGGCTCAAAGGCTCGAGCAGTTCCGGGAAATATCGATTGAGAGGCTTTTCATCGCGGCTCTGAATCAGGATTTCATCGCCATCGCGAAACACCAAGGTGCGAAACCCGTCCCATTTAGGCTCGAAAATCCAGTCTCCATCGGTCGGTATTTGGTCTATGCGCTTGGCGAGCATCGGCAACAGCGGCGGATTGACAGGAAGATTCACGAATCAATGTTATAACGGCGTCGACTCTTCGCTCTGTCGCTCGCACTCGACCTCTGGAATTCATGCTGCAGAACAGCTTCTAAGGCATAAATCGGAAAGGAGTACCGAGAGCGTTTGCGTTCTGACAAGATCAATGACATCCTCCGTACGGAGAAAGACGACCATGTGTTTTTCAGCCGCAGCGAACTTTGTGGGCAGTGGAGTTCTTGGCACTGTGGGTGTGGTTACACTGACGAAGGTCAAGCACCGGCGCGAACTGCTCTTCGCGGCTTTGCCGCTTCTATTCGCTCTGCATCAGTTCATTGAGGGGTTCGTGTGGCTCGGATTGGATGGATTTTTATCGCCGGCTGTAGCGCACGACATGGGAGCGGCGTTCATGCTCTACGCACAAGGCTTACTTCCCTTCCTCCTGCCACTAAGCGTATTGCTGTTCGAACCTGACGCGGACAGCCGGAAGAGGATGCTGCCCTTCCTCGTGCTCGGCGGATCGACCACGCTCTACATCCTGTGGGCGCTCACGGCGTTCCCGCTACAGCTCTACATCCGAGCAAACAGCATTGTGTACATCAATCAGGCGACAAATAACACTGCGGTCGCTATCCTCTATGTCATCGCGACCTGCGGTTCCCTATTCTTCTCCAAAATCAGGATGATGGTAATTTTCGGCGCGGCTAATCTGGCGATTGTACTCATCGTTATGGCGATCAAACGTTATGCATTCACCTCTGTCTGGTGCGCATATGCGGCTGTCGCAAGCGTAATTATCCTCGCCTATTTCTGGGCGAGTAATGAAGAACGACCTTTCCGCTATGCGTAGAGCAGGATTGGACCGAAATCCCTGCTGAATGGTGGTTCTGCGATCCACCGAAAAGTCGTTCCGAGACCAACCATTCGCGGCGCACCCAGTGCATAATAGTCCGCACTATTTCTGTGTAAACACCAAGCCTTCATCGATAAAGGAGATCCTTAATGCTGGAACGTAAGCCTGAAAGCCACTCCGTGGCGCAGCGCGCAACCGCGGCCCTCTTCGCGCTTGTGGCCGCACTTTTAATTGTTGGCTGCATGTCGCAAACGGCACAATCTCAAACCTACGGTGTCATTTACAACTTCACAGGCAAAGGCAGCGACGGGGCGACCCCTTATGGAGGTCCAGTGCTCGACGGCTTGGGAAATCTTTATGGCACGACATATACGGGAGGAAGCTACGGGAGCGGAAGCGTCTATCGTCTTTCCCCCAGCGGCTCTTCCTGGAAATACAGCTCGTTGTATAGCTTCAAAGCGGGCACCGACGGGGTCGGACCGGCCTTCGGTTCTCTCGTCATCGGCGGCGATCGAGCGCTATTTGGAACAACCGAGGGAGGTGGATACTTCGGCACAACCTTTGCTATTTGCAACTGTCCGCGGAGGGAGGTTGTCCTCCACCGATTTGGCGTGGGGACAGATGGCGCCCAACCAATTGGCGGCGTGGTATTGGATTCTGCCGGAAATATCTATGGAACCACCAGCCTAGGCGGCGCCTACGGGGATGGCACAGTCTTCGAACAGAAACGTTCCGGCAACAGTTGGAGTGAGAGCGTACTTTACAGTTTCACAGGTGGAAATGATGGCACGAACCCACCTGCGGGCGTAACGATCGATGCTCACGGAAATCTTTACGGTACGACCTCTTTAGGCGGCGCTAATGGCGAGGGCGTGGTGTACGAGCTAACGCGCTCGAACTCCGGCTGGACAGAAACCGTTCTGTATACGTTCGAAGGGTCGAACGACGGCCAAAATCCAGTTGGGGGCGTCATTCTGGATAAAGCCGGGAATCTTTACGGCACGACTTTCGACGGTGGGATCAACGGCGGAGGCACAGTCTACGAATTGTCGCCCTCAAGTACTGGTTGGACGTTTTCCACTCTCTACAGCTTTAGTGGCGGTTATGGAGGACCGTATAACAAGCTGACGCTCGATGATCAGGGGAACATTTACGGGTTCACTAATGCCGACGGCGTGTATGGCCTCGGATCCGTGTTCAAGCTCGCTCCAGCCAATGGATCTTGGACATTCACCGACCTTCACGACTTTTCCGGCGGGGACGACGGCGCTGCTCCCTACGGAAGTTTGGCCGTCGACAGCAACGGCGACATTTTTGGCACAACCAATGAAGGTGGCACCCAAAACCAAGGCGTCATCTTTGAGATCACACAGTGAATGCTATCGATCGTTCGATTCAGAGCGATCAAGACTGATTGCTGATCATCAAGAAGCCGTGCGAAAGGCCTACCGGCCTGTCGATGGCTCGACGGCGGCTGGGGTGCCTACGCCGCCACAGCAAACTGTGGTTGCGCGCAGTGAGCGCACCGCGTGGCGTCAATGGGAATCTCGCTCTTACACTCCGCGCACTTTTTGGTCGTCGGGTCGGCGGGTATGGGACTCTTCCGCATCCGTGCAATCATTGCGTTGACTGGCACCACGACGAAAAAGTAAACGGCCGCGGCCACCAATAAAAATGCGATGCAAGCGTTTATCAAATCGCCAATGGGAAAGAGCGTCCCGTTCACGGTAAATGTCAGTGCCGAAAAATCAGGCTTGTGAACGACAGCTGCAATCAGCGGAGTCAGCAAGTCCTTAGTCAACGCCGTCACCACGCCGCCAAAGGCCGCGCCAATGACGACGCCAACTGCCATGTCCACTACGTTTCCACGAAGAACGAACTTCTTAAACCCGTCCAACATGATTTCCTCCTGCCCGAGTTGGGGTGCCCGCCAATCTAAGGCAAGAAAAGTAGGGGGTCAAGCTCGAGGTATGTTGCGCGAGTTCTAATGAAGGTGCTCTTCGATCTCCGTGATCGGTTGCCTACATTGGACCGCAATGGCATACCCGGCTCCCGGGCCCATCGATTCCACACGCACGACCTCGCCTTCCCCCAGAAGGACGACTGGACGTCGCGACGACGGGCCGACCACATTCATCGTCAGGCTCACCTGAGTACGTACTGGAACCTGGTCGCCCGCTTCGATCAGGACGCCGCCCACGCTCACATTCTTGCTGACTGCCGCGAGCGCATGAGGGACCCCATCAGCCGCAAAGCTCAGTGAGACCGGCAATTGCAAATCGAATCGGCGATGCTTTCTCGCCGGCGAATAAAAGGGGGTGGGAGGGCCTTGCGAACAGTGCATGCGCTGATCCTAGTTCTTTAGCTCCTTTGAGCGACAGGTGGCGTTAGGACGACGTCCCGAAGGACATGGCCGGACGCGTTCGCCGTTGAAACATCGAGCGATAAAGGTTCATACCCCAGGCCGCCTCACAGTGGCCGTCCGGCGGCCAGCAGCATGTACCTCAGGTATCTACCCTAACTCGAAGGTCCGGATGACACTGTGGGGGATGGGCCTTCCCCCGGTCAGTCATTGGAACCAAACGTTGCGGTTTCTTGGCTTACTTATGATGAAAACAGCTGCGAGAAAGACCACTTCGAAAAGCGCTTTAAGAGCTGTATTCACTCTGCTGCTTCTGGCATCGTTTGCCGTTCTCGTTGGCTGCCAGGGAATCAGCGCCGGCGGTACCGGCATTAAGAATTCTTCGAGCTCTTCGGGTACACTCGCATCGACTTTGACCACCCTCAGCTTCGGCAACGTCACAGTAGGAAAGACCCAGACTCTCTCTGCAACTGTCACCAACTCCGGCGCGGCCAGCGTTACCGTTTCTCAGATCACGATCAGCGGTACCGGATTTACTTTGAGCGGCGGGACAGCGCCCATGACGCTTGCGGTTGGACAGAGCGCGATTCTTAGCGCCACATTCGCACCAACTACCGCGGGCAGCGCTAACGGCAGCATTACCGTGACTTCTAACGCGTCGAATGCCAGCATGACGATTGCAGTATCCGGAGTCGGCACCACGGCCGTCGCGCAATTAGGTGCGTCTTCAAGCTCGCTCAGCTTCGGCAGCGTCACGGTTGGAAAGAATCAATCCCTGTCGGAGACGATTACAAATAACGGCGGATCGAGCGCAACAATTTCTCAGGTTGGAATCACTGGCACCGGATACACATTGAGCGGCATCGCGACTCCGGTGACTCTGGCGGCGGGTCAGAGCACGACTTTCGCGGTACAGTTCGCACCATCATCGGCGACAAGCGACTCCGGAAGCGTCACGATCACCTCCGACGCATCTGATCCGACCGTCACAATATCTCTATCTGGAAGCGGCACCACGGCTGTTGGACAGTTAGGTGTCTCGCCAGGTACGCTCGCGCTCGGGAGCGTCGTCGACGGAACCAGCGGGTCAGCCTCGGGAGTTCTGACGGCAGCAGGCGCAAATGTGACAGTGACCGCAGCGACGACGAACAATTCTGTGTTCTCTCTGGGCGGGCTAACTCTGCCGGTCACGATCGCGGCCGGACAAACTCTGCCGTTTACCATCACGTTCAGTCCTCAGACCACCGGCGCCGCCAGCGCGACGCTTACTGTAACTAGCGATGCCTCACCCACGACTGCGACCGAAGCACTGACAGGAACGGGGACGGCTGCTCCAACTCACACGGTAAGCCTGTCGTGGGATGCGAGTACGTCGTCGAGTATTTCGGGCTACAACGTGTATCGAGCTGTGTATACCACCTCGTGCGGCTCTTATTCCAAAATCAACTCCGTGTTGAACACAACGACCCTTTACTCGGACTCGAGCGTAGTAGACGGTAAGTCATACTGCTACGCCGCCACGGCCGTCAACACGAGCAACGAAGAAAGTGGATATTCAAATATCGTCAGCAACATTCAGATTCCGCCGGCATAATGCCATTCATTGAGCCGAGGGGTTCTTGCTTGGAATCTGACTGCCGTTCAACTTCCCGTCACGTCGCTCCTCGCGACTGAGATTAAATGCAGTATTTACTAAACCGACGTGAGAGAACGCCTGCGGAAAATTGCCTAATTGGCGCTTGCCGATTGAATCGTATTCCTCGGACAAAAGACCAACATCATTTCGGATTGCCAACAAGCGTTCGAACATCCGGACTGCGTCATCATGCCGGCCCTGCAATTCATAATTATCGGCCAGCCAGAACGAACACGGGAGAAACGTTCCTTCGCCGTGAGGCAATCCGTCGACCGCCGGATCCTGCGTATAGCGTCCCACAAAACCATTCGACATCAGGTGCGTCTCGATAGCTTTGACGGTGCTTACGACCCGCGGATCGTCGGACGGAAGGAATCCGACGAGCGGCATCATCAAGAGGCTAGCGTCGAGGTGTTTGCCTCCGTAGTACTGCACAAAGGAATTCAGATCAGGATCAAAACCCTCCTGGCACACTTGCTGATGAATGGCCGCTCTGAGCGTCTTCCATCGCGCCGTGTCAGTTTCGAAGCGTCCCATTTCCGCCGATCGAATCAAGCGGTCGACGGCAACCCACGCCATCATCTTTGAATGGACAAAATGCCGGCGCGGGCCGCGCACTTCCCAAATGCCGTCGTCAGGCTGCTTCCATCCTGTTTCCAGGTACTCCAACATGGCGAGGGCAACTTCGTGTCGCGCATGCTCTGGTGGGCCCAATCCCGCTTCGCGCGCAAGGAAGAGAGTGTTAGCGACCTCGCCAAAGATGTCTAGCTGATACTGCGAATAAGCCGCATTGCCGGTGCGAACCGGGACGGATTTTTCATACCCCTGCAGCCAAGGCAGTTCGAGTTCCGTGAGTCGACGCTCGCCATGGAGCCCATAGAGAATGTTGAGTTCGGAAGGACTGCCGGCGACGGCTCGCAGAAGCCACTCCCTCCAGTCCCGGGCTTCATCCAGATACCCGGCTTGAATCAAAGCCTGAAGGGTGAGGCTGGCGTCCCGGACCCAGCAAAAACGGTAGTCCCAGTTGCGGACTCCGCCCAGCAATTCGGGCACAGACGTCGTCGGAGCGGCAACAATTCCGCCGGTGGGAAGAAATGTAAGTCCCTTCAGTGTGATGAGAGAGCGCAGAACCGCATCCCGCCACTTACCCTGATAAGTACAGCGATCCGACCATTCTCGCCACCATTTCTCAGTAGTCTGAATCGCCGTCGTCATGTCTAGCTCTGCCGGTTCATGTCCGTAGGAGGGGTACCAAGTAAGACCAAACGAGATTTCTTGTCCTTCCGCTACGGTGAACTCGGCATCGGTCTTCATGTTTTCGCTATAAAGCTGGACACCTGAGCGCAGCCGAACCATGTCCGGACCGGCTATCGCGGTAATTCCATGGTTGGCTCGGCGAACCCAGGGAACCACCGCCCCGTAATCAAACCGGATCACTAACTCCAGCTTCATCTGCACTTGCCCCTTGGTCCCGACCACGAGCCGCAATAGCTCAGGCGTTCCGTCGCGAGGCATCATGAAGTCGATCAATTTGGCGGATCCCGTTTCGGTCTCGAACTCTGTCTCCAGTATGAGACTGCCGTCACGGTACTGACGGCGAGTGGAGCGAATTTGGCCGGCGGGACAGATCGACCAATAACCGTTTTCGGGTGTTCCGAGCAGAGACGCAAAGCACGCCGGAGAATCAAAATTTGGAAGGCAAAGCCAGTCGATGGAGCCTTGTTTTGAAATCAGGGCGGCTGTATGACAGTCGCCGATCATCGCATAATCTTCAATTGGTAAGGACAGGCGTCCCCTCCGTCGCCAAATTATATTCGCCCAGAAATCCTATTACGGCAGCAGTGTTATCAGGGTTCTCACGGTTTCTGGCTGCTCGCATGGCAATCTCTTGGATGCCGGGAAGAACTTTTGGGAACGCAAGAGTTTTAATCCCGGACTGGATCGCTCGACAGGACGAGGCTTCTTCACCGAACTGATCCATTCGTGTCCGATTGACAGTCTGGCCATCGGCCAAGCGACCCGGGGGGTATGTCCTATCGGTATCTAGGCGTTCGTTACAAAACATTGCAAACTTCTTGCATGCGACTCCCCCAGTCCAGCAGTAGCTCTCTTTCCATTCGTGTCCTTGTCCTGTTCTTTTTCCTGTTTTCCATGGCCATGCTGCCGATGCATGCTAGGGGCACGTCGCAACAGCTCCGAAGTTCGCCAGCAAACCTGCGATTTGGCTCCGTGGTAGTAGGGCAGTCGGAGAGCCAGTCTGTGACTCTGACGAATTCCGGGGCGACCAGCGTGACGATCTCGGCAATTACGCCGAATGGGTCAGGAATCAGCGTTTCTGGATTGACCCTGCCCACGACCGTAGCGGCCGGACAAAGTGTCAGCCTGACCGTAAGCTTTTCCCCGACCTCTACCGGTTGGGTTGGAAGCGAAGTGACGGTGACGAGCACGGCTACGAATTCCAATCTTCAAATCGGGCTCCATGCAAATGGTGTAAGCATCGATCCAATGACTGCGGCACCCTCAAGCCTGTCGTTTGGATCTGTTTCGGTAGGCAGCAGTTCAGCGCTCTCGGTCTCGCTCACCAATACCGGATCAGGGATCGAAACTTTGACGGCTTTCCAGACTACGGGGAGCGGGTTCTCAGTCAGCGGTCCGAGTTTGCCCCTAGTTCTGAACAAGGGTCAAAGCGCGACTCTGACCGTCACCTTCACTCCGCCGAGTTCCGGGACACTGAGCGGCAGCATCTTCGTTCCTGGTCCAGGCCTCAGCATTCCGTTAACTGGAACAGGAGCTTCCGGAAGCGGTCAACTGACCGTCGCGCCGACTTCGATGAGTTTTGGCAACGTCGATATTGGTAGTTCGACGACGCAAGCATCCACTATCACAGCGACCGGAGGGAGCGTTACGATTTCCTCCGCATCCAGCAGCAGTTCACAGTTCTCGCTCTCCGGTATCTCGCTTCCAATGACTCTGAATTCGGGTCAGAGCGCATCGGTCAATATCGTGTTCGCGCCGACGACAAGCGGGTCAGCATCCTCCACGCTAACGTTTACTACGTCCACAAGCACGAAGAGCACAGAATCGCTCAGCGGTACGGGCGTTTCGCCGCAGTACAGCGTGAGTCTCTCCTGGAATGCGAGCACATCTTCAGTTACCGGTTACAACGTTTATCGCGGCACCACGTCCGGTTCATATACGAAGATCAACACCACACTGGATCCCAGCACTGCCTACACTGATAACACGGTTGCCGCGGGTACTACGTACTATTACGCTGCGACGGCGGTTAATTCCACCGGACAGGAAAGCAGCTATTCCAGCCCAATCCAAGTCTCTGTACCGTAGTCAAAATTCGCCGGAATATTTGCAATGAGCTTGGGTTCTGGACCGCGGAATCGGTCATTTGATCGATTCCGCACCCAGCGTGGCCAATTCGGCGTCTTCGCTGGAAGACAGTCCGCTGACCGCTACTGCTCCGACAATCTCGCCATTCTTCTTGACAGGCACACCACCGCCCCAGCCCACAAATCTCGGATCACCGTAGTAAGCAATGTCGTGACCTTTTTCTGGATGTCTGACCTTCTCCCCAATCTCGTGAGTCGGCTTCCCTGCCCGGGCGGCTGTCCACGCTTTGTTCATTGCAATGACGACCGATGGAACTGAAGCGTTATCCATTCGCGCGAAAGCGATAAGTTCGCCGCGGCAATCGGCGACAGCGACTACCACCGCTTTCTGCATTTGAGATGCCTTCTCGACGATCAAATCAAGTGCACGCTTCGCTTCCGAATAATCAATCGTTCGCATGGTTATCATAATTTGGAAAGAATAGCCGACTTCCGCGGGGAAAGAGAATACGAATCCAGAATTCTTGAAGTGTCGCAATTCCACAAAAGAAAAAGGGCCGAGCATCAGCTCAGCCCCTTGAAGTAAAAACAAAGCTCAGAACCTGAGCCGGGCAGCAAACTGAATCAAGCGCGGATTGTTGACTGTACTCGTAATTGCCCCGAAACCGTTGGCCGCATTATCTACAGCTCCGGTGACTGGATCGGTCGTCGGATTCAGGCCGGTTCCCGGAACGCCAAACTGTGGATGGTTGAACAGGTTGAAGAACTCGGTGCGGAATTCAAGTCCGAACCTCTCCTGGAACGTGAACCTCTTGAAGATTGCAAAGTCGAAGTTGTTGATACCAGGTGCACGTAAAGTGGAATCGACGCGCGCTTCCGTTCCGTATCCCCACGCTGGCGGGGCGGCGAAACAGTTCACGTTAAACCACTCGGTAATGTTGTGAGATGACGAACCCTTATCGCATCCAGAGACTACATTGGGACGGATGTTGCTGATACCCAGACCCGCGTTCTCCAACGGGGTTGAAGATCCAGCCCACGTCACCTTTAGCGGGAAACCGCGCTGGAAACTCGTAATACCATCAACTCCCCATCCGCCAACCACTTTGTCCATTGCGCCGGACGCTCCTGACATGAATCTCCTGCCGTGACCAAAAGGCAGGTCGAGAACATAGCTGATGATCAGACGCTGCGACACGTCTTGCGAAGAGAGCGATCGCTCTCCCTTGAGGTTGTTATAGTCCTGCACGCTACCGACTCCACCGGTCGGGCCTTCCAGCCAACTGGTGAGGGTGTCGGTATTGCTCAGAAGTTTGGCATTTGTGTAGGCGACCAACAAAGTGCCACCACTCTGGAACCTTTTGGTCACGGTTGCTTGCAACGAGTTGTAGCTGCTGCTGCAGCAGCCGTACCCTGCCAGGCTCAGCCCACCGTATTGTGGATAGGGTCGATCCAATTGTCCTAGAACGACGGTAGACCCTTGGAGCGAAGGATCCGGGCTGTTCAAAGGATTTGTGAGGCCCGCGGACGCGAAGGTCGTGGCGATCGTGGGGGTTGCTCCGGAGGCCGCTTGAGCTGCAGCCTGAGCGACGAAAGAGTCGGGAATCTGATTGATGTTGGTCGAATATTGCTGCAGGTGTACTCCATGCGAACCCGCGTAGGCGACATCGGCAAAGAATCCGCCCGGCAATTCGCGCTGGATATCGAAATTCCATTGCTCCACATACCCGAACTTGGGAGTCGTGTACGGAGCCAAAGTAGGCGATCCGTTCGTCGCAACGAAATTCGATAGCGCCGCATTTCCGCCGACTCTGCCCGGTGGCGGCAGAATTCCAGCTGCTCCGAAAGGTCCAGGAGTAGCGCACGTGAAACTCGTAAACGTCTGCGGGGTGCCCGTCACGCCTCCTGCAAAGGAGCAATTGCTGGCATCCAGCGTAGAGGAGGGTGTTAACCCCTGATCCACAGTGGCGTGGAAAGGCGTCGTGGCCAAGTTGATCACGTCATTGTCGGGGTTGAGTCCGAACGAAACGTAATTGGGGATGAAGAAGATGCCATAGCCTCCGCGGATGACCGTCTTCGAATCCAAGCTGTAAGCAAATCCAAGTCGAGGTGAGAATTCTTTCTTATCCAAGGGCAGGTTGTTATCGCTGCCGTTGGGACCGGTGCCCACCAGCATGGCATCGCCGGTGCATGGCGATCCGGCAACGCCGCTGCATCCCGTGACTGTGGCATTCGTCGCAGTGGGATTCCAGTAGCTCAGCCGGTTGTATCGCTCGGACCATGTACCCGCCAGTTCATAGCGAAGTCCAAGGTTCAAGGTTAGTTTGGGAATCACGTGCCATGTGTCATCCCCATAGAATCCACGATAGGTTTGACGTCCAGCGGTTTGTGCCGGAACCTGAGCAGCACCTTCCGTCTGGTTCACGAAAGATGCAGGGCCATTCTGAGCCAAGCCCAGGAGAAAGTCGGCATACGCGAATCCTCCTGTGGCCGGATTGGTAGTTGAGGGTAAACCAGTGCTTGCCGTCCAACTTCCCAAGAATCCAAATGCGCCGCTGGCGATGTTGGTCTGGTAGTAGTTGTCCAAACCTAATTCGTACTGAACGCCAGCTTGAATCGTGTGCTTTCCGCGAATAATCGTGAGAGATGGACTGATGTTGTATTGCGTGTTGTGGTCGCCGATAGCGCTATTTCCTTGGGTTCTGCCAACATCGTTGGGGAATGGGAAAGCCGGTGTGGGTGGAGTACGCATGATCGATGGCACGTTGTAACTCGAAGGCCATCCCAAGTCTGTCAGATTGTATCCGGCGAGAATCGGGGAACGCAGGTAAATGAACCTGCTGCCCGAAACGTTCAAATCAGCGATCAGGTTCGACCCGAAGGAATGATTTACGTCAACCACCAAAGCCTTCGTGTGGTAGTCCTCAGCGCAACGATCCTGACAGAGTCCGGTCCCTAGCGGATTGGTGGGAAGATCAAGCAGTCCGTTGTAGGTGAAGCGCCCAAAAATCCTAGTCTTCTGTCCAATATTCTGGTCAACGCGTGCCACAAACTGGTTCGTATTTCCGCCGCTGCTCGCGGCTGACGTGAAGTTGTCAGGGTTATTGATGTTGAATATGGCGGGAGCTACGGGAGAGTAGTACTTGTCCCACAAAGCTGTTGCCGCGGTGCTCCATTCAGCCTGGGGAATCTGATTGTTGGTATACGGAGTGCGGGCGCCAGTCGCTGTCACAGTGAACGGATCGTAGAGTTGGATTCCCTGCGACAGAAGTGACGAGAAATCGCCCTTTCGGAAAGCGGCGATCGGCACATCAGTCGTCACGACCGAACCAGTGCGTAACCGGAATTGCTCCCAATTTACAAAGAAGAAGGTCTTGTCTTTGACGACCGGGCCGCCAAAATTGAATCCATATTGATTCTGCACGTACGGCGGCGGAGTGTTCGACAAGCCGCTTGCAAGTTCCGATTGCTTGAAGAAATATTCGTTGGAGTTCAGCACTTTATTCCGAAGGAATTCATAAGCTTCGCCGTGGAACTTATTCGTTCCAGATTTCGTGCTGAAGTTCATGACAGCGCCGGAGAACTTGCCCCACTCAGCGCCGAGGTTGTTGTATTGGACTTTGAACTCGCCAATCGAATCCTGGATCGGAATAATCACCGGCAGGTTGATGTAACCGATGTTCAGCGGTTGGCCATCAAGATACTCTGCGCCTTGATTGGCGAATGAGCCACCAACTTGATAGTTTCCCCAGCTAAACGGATTCTGACCGACAGCAGTTCCGCCGGATCCTCCCTGGGCAACCGCGGCCGGGGAAACCGTGATCAGGTTGAAGATATTGCGCCCGTTGAGCGGCAGTTCGTTGGCCTTGCGCTGCTCGACGACTTGACCCAACGACGAAGTTTCCGCCTGCAACGGAGGCGGTTCAGAAGTCACTTCGACGGTTTCGCTGACTTGCCCTACTGTCAGGGCTGCGTCGACGTGCGTGTCCTGCTGCACCTGCACGATTACATTAGGACGATCGAAATGCTTAAACCCCTGCTTCTCGACGTCGATGCGATATTGGCCTTGAAATAGATTGACGAAAGTGTAATGACCGTCGTCGCCGCTGGTTTCGGTGCGTTTTTCCGACGTGCTCGTATTGGTTAGAGTCACATTTGCGCCGGTAACTGCGGCGCCGGATGCATCGGTGACGGTTCCGGAAATCGATCCGTACGTCGATTGCGCGTTAAGGTAGGCGCACGACAGTGACCAGAAAATACCAGCCGACAATACGCTTGCAAGGAAACGCCGAGACGACATGGTCTCCCCCATGAGTTGAAATGGAATCTTGGATCAGCGCTCAGAAGTTTCCCCACACGGGTAGCCGACAACTTTCCTGAGCATCCTTACCTGCAATTACGTCGCGGTGAAAGAATCTGTACCAACGCATTCTCATCAAGGCGCACAGGAGGTATCAAACGTGGTGCTGGATTTGCGGAAACGGCCGGCTCTAAGGCGACCGTCGAAGCAACAAATCCCAGAAACAATGAAATTGTTAAGTAGTCCGGCTATGGGTGATTTGCTTCTCTACGCAGCAGCGCATACAGGAAGGGCTTACCGGTGGGCTTTTGGCTGCCGCCATGCGGTTCGACGGTCACGAATACAGCATCGATTTCGGCAAGCTGTTTTGGATCTTGCAGGCGGAGAACCCAACGGCGGTTCGATTCGCTGTCCATGTAGAGAATGCCAAGATTGGTTGCGCGATTCTCCCGTGACCAACCATCTTTTCCGCCCCAAACTTGGAAGGAACTGGCGTTCTGTACTCCCGGTTGGTGGTCCAGATCGAACGCATAAAAAATCAGCGACTTGCTCTCCGTGTAAAATACGCGGCCGAACGGCTTTCGCGTGCGGCTTCCGCTATCGACGTCAAACACATCCGCGATATAGAGTTTACGCGCTCCCATGAGTTCGCGGATGTCTCGATCGGAAGCGAGATATTGTTCGCTATCTTTCAGTCGGCGCTCCTGATCTCGTGCTGCAGCCGTGAGATCTTCGACCTTGGATTCCAGCGAAGTCGTTCTAAGAAGCACCCGATCGCGTTCGGCGCGCATCGACGTCAACTCTGCTTGCGCCGCCTGATACGTTCGCTCCGCCTCTTGTAGTTGGCTTGTAAGCCGATCACGCTCTTCCGACAGACGCGCATACTCTTTGTCTCGCTGACCGCTCACTGCCGACAGCGACGCAAAACGGGAGTCCGCGCTGCGCAGCGCAACTCGCAGACGACTCACTTCCTGCTGCCCGCTAGTGACCTGATCCTGCAGTCCCAATAATTGGGCTTTCTGCGAGGCAATAAGATCGTCCGTCTTTCGTTGATTGGTCACAGCCGCCTGCACTTGCACGGTTGATACAGACGTCGCCCCCTCGACAGAGGGTTTGGCGCGGGCGCCAAGCTTGTAGAACCCAAGTGCAACCACGGCCAAAAGACACGCTGCCGCTACAGTCCATTGTGAGATTCCAGTCGGCAAGAAGAATCGGCCGACTGGGCGTCTGATTTCGCCATTCGTCGCGGCTGCGCTGGCCGCTTCCGTTTGTCGAATCCGGGCAAATAACTTGTTTCGCGTGGCACGATCGTCCCAATGGAATTCGTCCTCGCTCAGGCCACGCGAGGCCGCGAGGAATTCCATGCCCTCTTTCGCGATTAGGGCGTACCCGTCGTATGCTTCTTTGCAGTAGCTGCAGACCAGCAAATGCCGTTCAAGTTCCAGCCGTTCTTTCTGATTAAGCGCCCCGGAATGCGCTAGTGCGGCTAGTTCTTTGAACCTCTCGTGATCACCCAGCCGTTCGCTTGTTTTCATTCTGCGTTTCCTGGAGTCTCTTTACAGCCGGACTCCTCCGCAACCTTTCGAGACCACGGTAGTAATGGTGACGGATATTTCCGATCGGCTCGTCAAGCCGTTCACTTATCTCTCTCAGTTCGAGACCCTGAAAATAGAACAGCTCGAGCGTTTTGCGCTGCATTGATGTGAGGTCTTCAAACGCTGGAAGCAGTAAAGAGAAATCGATCCGCAGGCCGACTTCTCGTTCTATATCACCGCGCCCTGCTATAGTATCGTCCAGCGAGTCAATATCTGTACCAGAGTAAAAGCCTCTTCGCAATAGATGCGCTCTGCGATCTCGGGCGCGGCTAAACGCAATCTGAATCAACCAACCCTTAGCGCTGCCTTTTGTCGGGTCAAAAAGCTCTGCTTTTTGATACAGAGAGAAAAACGTCTCCTGGACGACTTCCTCGGCTTCACTTCCATCTCGCAGGATGCGAAGGGCGATTCCAAACACAAGCCGGGCGTAACGTGTGTACAGCAAATCCAGACTCTTGGAATCCTGGCTCTGCAAGCGAGCCATCAGCTCCTCGTCGGCAGGGGAGTGAAGTTCGACGGGCTGCTGGGCGGGAGCGACGCCTTCTTGGGGCCTCCCCCACACAAGGGGAAATGATAGTGCGCGTCCGTTCGGAGGAGAGCTCATGCTTGTGACGACAGTTTGACGTGAAGCCTGGGCAGACAAACCTTTGAGAGTAATATGTCTGACCAGCGACCCAGAACCCTGCGGGGAACATACATCAGAACCTAAACCGTTTTCCAGAATAAAACGATTTTTCTAAGCGCCGAAAAAGATTCGTTGGAACTGGTACAGACTTTCCTGAAGGACCGTATCTATGGAGCGAACACGCCGTGGGTGCGCCTTCCCAATGCGGCCACAGGTTTAAAATCGAGCGATTTTCGAGAAGCAACGACGACCAAACAGTTAAAGGGCTTCATGCGTACCGCGTTCCCGGCGTTAGTTGTTTTGTTGCTCCTAGGGAATCCGTTGTGTGCCCAGTCCACTCTAGCGTCCCTTACCGGCCGAATTACCGATCCAAATAAAGCCGTCATCCCGTCTGCCACAGTCACCGTCATCAATACGGGCACTGGAATCCACTACCAAGGGCTGACCAATGAGACCGGCGAATATTACGTGACCGATCTTCCTCCGGGCAGGTACCGCATTGAAGTGGAAAAACTGGGATTCAAGGCCGTCATCCAGTCCGGGCTGATTCTCCATGTGCAGGATGCGTTGGAAGTGAACTTTGAGATGACCCTTGGGTCAGCCTCTGAAAGTGTGACGGTCGCGGGAGAGTCATTCCCGATCGACACTGAATCGGTCACTGTCGGCACCATTGTTGAGCAACGAAAGGCAAACGAGTTGCCGCTAAACGGACGCAACGTTTTCAACCTCATCGCCCTCGCACCATCGGTGATTCCCCAAGGGAGTTCTACGGGAACTCCGGTGGGAATAAATCCCTTCGGCTGGGGCAATTACCAAGTCAGTGGATCGTTCGCCAATCAGAGTGCGGAATATCTCGATGGACAGCCCTTGAACATTGGCTATATCAATCTTCCGGTTTTAATACCAACACAGGACTCCATTCAGGAGTTCAAAATTCAGACAAGCAATCTGGGGGCAGAGTGGGGCCGCTTTGCCGGCGGTGTCGTCAACTTGAGCACCAAGGGCGGGACGAACGAATTTCACGGCGAAGCCTACGAATATCTTCGCAACCGCATTTTCAACGCCAATGATTTCTTTCTGAGAGCGGCAGGCAAGCCCCGACCTCCTTGGGTTCAGAATCAATTTGGGGCCGAGGCGGGAGGGCCGTTGCGTCTTCCAAATTCGAACGGGCCCAACCGGACATTCTGGTTTGCCAGCTGGGAAGGCTTCCGCCTCCGAACCGGAGAGCCCTTCACCGCTACCGTCCCGACTGCGGATGAGCGATCAGGCGACTTCTCGATGATCAATACTCCGATCACGGATCCTTGTGCTGGAGTCGTTGACGCGCAAGGGGCTTGTCCTGGCAGCAGCGCCGCCCCAGCCCAATTTCCCGGCAACATAATCCCTTCGGGCCGAATCAACCCAACTTCGAAAGCTCTACTGGATCTGTGGCCGTCACCGAACGCCGCCGGTATCCTGACTGAGTCAGGAACAATCAACAATTTCAACACCGTAACCCCGACAGGCGGCAATCAGAATCAGATCGTTGCGCGGGTCGATCAAGAGATTACGATGCGGCAGAAATTATTTGTTCGATTCAGCCACTGGAATGTCATGGACTTGCCGATCGACCCACTTCAGGACGGCCTCTGCTCGGACAGGTGCTCGGAAGACTACTCCACGAATGCTGCAGTTGTTGCTTACAACTACAATTTCAGCGCCACTACAATTTTCGACTTCAATGCAAGTCTCAGCCGGTTCAAATACAACCGGTTCCCTAAAAACGCCGGCTTTGATCTGACATCGATTGGATGGCCGGCCGGCTACAACCAGTCTGTGCCGGCAATTATGCGTACCCCACCGACACCTTGCGTAGCAAACTTCGCCGACAACATCATGTGTACGCAAGGTCAGAGCTATATTCAGGATCGAGACACCCAATATAACCTGGGCCCAAGCGTGATCCTTTTACGCCGTCATCATCGCTTTCATTTTGGGCTACAGTTCGAAGCAGACTTCGACAATTACGCGCAGACCAACGTGGCAACCGGCTCCTTCGACTTTTGCGCCTCGACTCAGCCGTGTTTCACTGGTTTTCCATTCGCTGACTTCCTGCTAGGCTATGCCGACAATTTCAGCAACTTCGAGAATCATTTTTTTGCGCAGGCCGTAGTCCCTGCATTCACGGCGGGCAAGCAGTCTTACCACGCGCTGTACTTCAATGACACATGGCACGTTGCCGATCGTCTGACCCTCAATCTCGGGTTGCGATATGAATTGCAAAATCCTTGGACGGAACGCCACGACCGGCTCTCATACTTCGACCCCAAGGTGCCGAGCTACCTCAATCAGTATCTGGCGCAAGGGTCTCCGCCAGTCATGGGGGATGTCTTTCTGGTTTCTTCGGGATCTCGCACTAACATTCCGCTTGCGAAGAAGAATTTCGCCCCGCGGCTGGGTTTGGCTTACGGAATGTCGTCGAAAACGATTGTCCGCGCCGGATATGGAGTTTTCTGGATTCCGACTGACGTGTCCTTTGCGCTAAATCCGATCAACGATATGGTCAACACTCCCGGCACCACATACACCGGGACAGTCGACGGGGCGCATCCGTATAACAGCATTTCCCTTCCCTTCCCGAACGGAATCTCTCCGCCCCCCGGACGTACTCTTGGAACTGAGGGTACCCAGCAATTCCTCACTCAAGTCGTGCAGTCCATCACAGAAGTGGAACCATTTCATCATCCGGAGGGATACGTTCAGCAATGGAACTTGAGCGTCGACCGACAGCTTCCAGCGGGATTTTCGTTCTCGCTCGCATATGTTGGCTCGAAGGGTAACCACCTGGAGCAGTATTCGTTACAAAGCAATCAGATTTCTGACAATCTCTTGGCGCAAGCAGCGGCTCAATTTGCAGCAGGTGGAAGTTCCAACGTCGCTTTGCTCCAATCCGTGCCGAATCCATTCTTTGTGAATGGCGAAGCATTAGCCCTTGGCGCGCCGACAACTACTGTCGGGCAATTGTTGCGACCGTTTCCTCAATACACGAGCGTCGAACTCGCAGGACAAGGCTCGTTTGCAAGCATCTATCATTCGCTGCAGATCACGACTCAAAGACGATTCGCGGGAGCAGGCTCCCTGCAGGTCGCCTACACGAACTCGAAACTGATCAGCAATACGGATACGTTGACCTCATGGCTCGAAACCAATGTCGGAGCGATTCAGGATAATAACAACCTGCGCGGTGAACGATCCCTTTCCTCTCAGGACGTTCCGCAGCGTCTCGTAATCAGCTACGTGTTGGACCTTCCGTTCGGGCAGGGCCAGAGATATCTTTCGAATATGAGCCGTGTTGTGAACAGCATCGTAGCTGGCTGGGGCATCGACGGTGTGACTACGTTTCAACGAGGATTCCCGCTCATATTCGGTAATGGCGAATCGAACGATGCAGGACTGTTTGGCGCTCATCCGCGACCAGATGTGGTTGACGGATGCAACAAGGTATCCGGAGCGGACCGCATTCATCGCCTCGATGGATGGTTCAACACCACTTGCTTCGCCGCACCCTCCAACTTCAGCTTCGGAAACGAATCGCGCGTTGATTCTTCTTTGCGTTCTGACGGTGTAAACAACTTCGACTTTGCGATCTTCAAGCGAACCTTCTTCGGTTCGGACGCGAGGGCGGCTGTCGAAACACGGGTGGAATTTTTTAATCTACTTAATCGCACCCAGTTTGGCCCGCCAAACACAATTTGCTGCACCGCGAACAATGCCAATTTCGGCTTCGTTACTAGTACCGCCCCGGGCACAAACCCGCGACTCGTCCAGTTCGCACTGAAGGTTTCGTTCTGAAGGCGCGGCGGTTTCTTAGCAGCATGCTTTGCATCCAGAGTTGTCGCATGACAAAAAGGCTCTTACCGGTTGCATGGGCTCTTACCGTGGCAGGTCTGCTTGGAGCAAGCACCGCATCGTTGTTGCAGACTGGCTCCCCACGAGGCATCGATTTCATCCTGCAGAATTCTCCCACGTCCCGGAAATATTTGATTGAAACCATGCCCGGCGGCGTGGCACTGCTGGACTACAACAATGACGGATTACTCGACATATTTCTTGTAAACGGTGGCCGCATTTCCAATCCAATGACAGCACCGGAAAGCTTCGACCGTCACGATCCCCAGTATTGGAATCGACTGTATCGACAGAATCGCGACGGTAGTTTTACCGACGTGACCGAGCAAGCGGGTCTTGCGAATGCTGGAGATGGCAATTACGGCATGGGAGTTGCCGTCGGAGACTACGACAATGACGGCTTTCCAGATCTCTATGTCACCAGTTACGGCAAGAATATTCTCTATCACAACAATGGCAACGGAACTTTTACTGACGTCACCGCGAGAGCCGGCGTGGCAGCGGGAGGCTGGTCCGTCTCAGCGGGCTTTTTCGACTACGACAACGACGGAAAGCTTGACTTGTTCGTAACCCGCTACATGGAATGGGACACGCAGCATAGTAAGGACTGCGGCGGAAATTTCCATACTTACTGCCCACCTGGAGAATTCCCACGTACGACGAACATTCTTTATCACAATCGAGGCGACGGTACCTTCGAAGATGTGAGTGAGCAATCCGGAATCGCCGCTAAGAAAGGTCATGGCTTAGGCGTTGCCTTTGCCGACTACGATGGCGACGGGTTCACCGACATCTACGTTGCCAACGATGGAATGCAGCAGTATTTGTTCCACAACAATGGGAATGGCACCTTCAAAGAAGTTGGGCTCGAAGCCGGAGCGGCCCTGAACTCCGATGGTGGCCCACTGTCAGGCATGGGTGTCGTGTTTCAGGATTACGACAATGATGGACGACCTGATGTGATCGTAACGACATTACCCCGGCAAACCTACGGAGTATTTCACAACGACGGACACGGAACCTTCAGTGATCGAGGGCTTCAAACAGGAATTTCAATGCTCTCCGGAGTCACAGCAGGCTGGGGTGTAGGCCTGGAAGATTTCGATAATGATGGACAGAAGGACCTTTTCATTGCTCAAGGACATGTTCTTGATAATGTGGAAAAGATCGATCCGTCCCTGCATTATCTGGAGCCGACCTTGCTCGCTTTGAATCACGACGGGCGCTTTGAGTCGGTCGATCCCGGCACGAAGGCAATGGTGGCGGCACGCGGAACTACATTCGGCGATCTTAACAACGACGGTTGGATCGATGCCATAACGACAGTTCTCGGATCAAAGCCACAAGTCTTCATGAATCGTGGCACTGGCGCAAACTGGATCACGATCACTCTTCGCGGCACTCGCAGCAATCGCGACGGACTCGGGGCACGGGTGCAGGTTAACGGACAAACTCGGTTTGCCACCACGGCGGGAAGTTATGAGTCGGCAAATGACAAGCGATTGCACTTCGGGCTGGGCACGGCCAAGACAACGCGCGTGGAAGTAACATGGCCTTCCGGATCTCATCAGGTTTTGAATGATGTGCCGGCGGATCAATTCCTCGAAATTCGTGAACCGGAGCATCCATGAATCAACGAACGAGATTCGTTCCGACCATTCTTAAGTTCATCGTTCGCTCATTGTGGCCAAGGCTCGCGGCGATTATGTGGGTCGTATTACCCGCGCTGATACTTCAATCAGCCTCTGCGCAAACAATCTCTCCCGAAGCGACCGAGCACTGGAACACCGCCCGCACGGCCGAAACTCAAAAAGATTTCAAAACAGCGGTCAGCGAATTCCGCAAAGTAACGGAACTTGAGCCGAACTTTGCAGCTGGATTCGTGAGTCTTGGGCAGTCTTGCATGGAGGCGCATGACTTCGAAGCAGCTGTGCAACCGCTGAAGCGCGCGCTTCAACTGGACTCCTCTCTGTCAGCGGCCCATCAACTTCTCGGCTATGCACTATTGGCTCAAGGCTATGCGGCGGAATCGATTCCCCATTTAGAGCGGGTTCACGAGGACGGAGCACTGGGAATTGCGCAGCTTGAAACGGGCAAGTTCGCCGACGCGATCAAGAATCTTCAGTCGGCATTGCAAAAACGCCCCAACGATCCCGATCTACTCTATTATCTCGGCCGAGCGGCCGGCCTGCTCTCCAAGCAGTCTGTTGACACTCTATTGGCAGCCTATCCGAATTCCTCTCGTGCCGACCAGGCAATGGCGGAAAACTATTTCGTACTTCGACAAATGGACGAAGCGCAAAAGCAATACGAACTCGCCTTACAAGCTCGGCCGGATACGCCCAACCTTCATCTCGAACTCGGGCAAGTATTCGCCATGACGTCGCGATGGCCGCAAGCAGAAGAACAATTCCGGGCCGAGTCTAAACTCCAGCCCGGAAATGCCGAGGCTGCCTACCGCCTTGGCGATGCTCTTCTCCACGAAGGAAAGACGCATGAAGCGCGCGTAGCTCTTGAACGCTCGAATGAACTTCAGCCACAAATGCCTGAAACTCTCTACTCTCTTGGAAAAGCTGCTTCGCTCGAAGGCGACGCGGCAGCTGCGGAAAAATCTTGGACGGGGTTGCTGTCAGTCGAAAAAGATAGTCAACTCGCCACCCAAACGCATTTTGCACTCGCCGGTCTCTACCGTAAACAGGGCAAGGCCTCGGAAGCAGAAAAGGAAATGCAGGAGTTTCAGAAGCTCAAAGGCTCGACGCAACCATAATTGACATCGCGAGATTCAAGGAAGAATTAGGAATCCAGCCTTCTGAAGATCAATTCGAAGTTGTTCCATCGATTGGACTCGGATGGCATGAATTCCCAAAGCTCTCGCCGCCTGGATATTCACATCACGGTCATCCAAAAACAGTGCTTCCGAAGCTGCAACATTCAAACCACGAAGCGTGTGTTCATAAATATCGGAGTACGGCTTGATCATTCGGACTTCGGCCGAAAACGTCACGAAATCGAACAGTTTGATCCAATCGAATTGCGCACGGCAGTGCGTCACCATCGTCGAGTGCATGTTAGAGAGAAGCCCGACCTTCACGCCAGACTCGCGAAGGCGATGCGCCCAATCGACCATTTCCGAATTAATGTTGCTCCACATGTCCAGATCCAACTTGCAGACTTCCTTCAGTTCCTCCGGCCCGATTGCGTTGCCGGCGTCTGCCGCCAACATGGCCCAATATGCTTCTGGGGTTAAATCTCCACGATCGTAGGCTCCGCGGTTACGCTCCCATATCTCGGGAAGGCTTTTTACCGTAACTCCGAACCATTCAGCAAGCCGAGCGGTCTCTTCAGGCTTCGGCCGGTGACACAAGACTTCTCCGTAATCAAAGATAACGGCCTTTAGCTGAGAAAAGAGGCTGGAATGATGGGTAGGCATTCGCTTCGAGTTTACTATTCTCCCCTCCCATTGCGGTGTTGGGCTTAAGGTTTTTGCGCACCGGCAGAGGATTCGGGGCGAATCAGCAATGCAAGGCGCGGGAAACTGAACTGGCCTGCAGCATCGTCGATAACATTCACTTGGCAGGTATAGAATCCTGGTTTGAGCGAGGTCAGAGGCAAATCAAGTTGAAATACTCCGGCTTTACGATCGCGAGCGTTCAACTCAGTCAATTCCACAGTTGAACTTTCGAAGACCTTGGCTTTACCGCGAAATAAGGCGACGTTCGTCAAGAGTCGAATTCCAGATTTAGTCTGAGGCATGTCCGCTGTAGCAGCAACGCGACCGGGGTCATACACTTCGTAATAAAGTCGCAAGTGTTGAGTAGTGGAGAATACGTGCGTAACGTTCGGAATAATCTCTGAGCCGTCACGCACGAGCGGACTCGATGTCCCGCCTTTCCTTGCAGCCTGCAGTTGGCTGGCGAGCACCACCGAACTCATCTTTAAAATCGGAGCTTTTAGATCTGGTATGTCGAGATCGGTTTCAAACGAGCCCATGCCTCCCGTTTCATTCTCTCTGACAACAAATTTAAGGTGATACTTGCCCGGAGGCAGGCTGATGCCGGTATCGTACTGCACGTTCTTTTTCCTGACATCGGACGAACTGTCGACCGCAAGCTTGACTGTATCTCGAATCCTGTTTACAGGATGATGTTCGGAGTCGAGCACAACACCGATCACATCCAGGGTCGCCTTATCGCGATCGCTGCTGCGCGTGAACGGTATTTCTGAACCCGGAACCACGAGCGAAATTGGAATATAGAATTTATTCGCTTCGAGCCGGAAGTACGCGTCGCCAAGATAGAGCGGCAGGTCTGTTGACGGCAGTTCTGACGCTAGTTCCTGATCAAGCTGTAGCTCCTTATCTTCTTTTGTGGAGTGCCGGTAGTCTGCCGGTGCGTAATAGCCACGCCGGTACTCAACCTTTAACCCCGGGATATTCACCTTCACGGCAATCCGCCTGTACCTCCCGTCTTTCGCAGGATTGGTGCTGTGATAACCAAGCAGATAGTATGTCGACGTATCTTGCTGAATGCCTTTGAAAACTTGACTGAAATCATTGGAGTCGAGGAAGGCGCGCCCTCCGGTATCGCTCGCGAGAGTAACCAGGGTCTCCTGAGTGGTAAAGTTCGAATTCAGCGCATTGATCGAAGACTGGCCCGAATATGCGGATGTGCCGCGCAGACTGGCGTTCTGCGCTTCTCCGCCCGCTACAAGCGCCTGCAAGCCGCGCAGATCCATGGTGTAAATTGCCATGTTGGCGCGAACGGCAGCGTTCGTGGCGGCGCGCAGCTCTGACTGGTTCTCGATCCCGGTTCGATCCATGCCGCTTGAAAAATAGATCAGTGACTTCTTCTGCTGCATGCGTGACAACTTTTCTGCAACAGAGCGGAGAGCCTCCAATCGACGGTCGGTATTAAAGATGTTGTATTCCGTATCATCTGCGGTAAAAGGCTGACCTGTGTCGGGCGTGCCTTCGGTGGATCCCGTGGTACCTTCTTCGAAACCTTGGCCGCTTCCCTCTCCAAAGGCCTGAAGCTGCTTCTTGAGGAGGTCGTGGTCGGCCGTAAAGTCCTGATTCACTAACAACGAACTTCCCAACGAGACGATCGAGACCAGATCTGCCGGAGCCATTTGCGTGTCAACATAGTGCTCGGCCGAGGTAATTGCGCGATCGATTTCGTCCGGCTCCATCGCCGAAAGATCGAAGAACAGAACGATCAAGCGGCGATCCTTAAACCGATCAGCGTCGGAATTTGCGGCCGTAACACCGGCCGACGAAGTTGCCGGAGCGGGCTCCCCGGGCAGAGGCTTTGCCTGAGCTATGTCTTGCGTCGCTACCGCATCGATATTCTCTACATCGAACGAGACGACTTTCTGCGGCTTGTTGTCTTCCAGAATCGTGAAGTCTTCCGGCTTGAGGCCGCGAACGATGCTCCCGCTCTTGTCCTTGACCGTAACGTTTACGAGCACTAGATCGCTCTGTACTCGAAATGTATAGTCGGCTTGCTCTTGCGCAGGTAGGGAGGAAGACAGTAGAGCCGCACCCAGCAGGATCGCCAGCGACTGCTTCACGAATTGGACTACGGAGCTGACCATCTATGTTTTCCTCAGAATCGGAAGCGCGCCGTCATGGTGATGCGCCTCATGGATCCGACACCTGTCACGCGGCCAAATGTCGGCGACGTGACCGACGTATCGATCGAAGAATAGTTGGGGATGTTGAAAACATTGGTCGCTTGTGCGCGGAATTCCAATACCCGCGATTCGTTCAGCGGGATGACTCTGGTGAGAGCCATGTCAAACACTTTGCTCCCTGGCCCGATAATGCTGTTGCGCCGTGCATCGCCGTAGGGGCTTGTTTTCGGAGGTTGCACAAACGCTCCAGTGTTGAACCATTCCGCGACCGTTGGATTCGACAGCTGAATCGATTGTCCCGCCACAATGTTGGGCCTGACAGTGCCGCTGGTTCCACCATTAAGTTCCTCCGCCTGATCCACATATCGCGGAGTGAACGGTAATCCGGAAGCGATCGTCCAATCTCCGCTCCACTGCCAGTCTCCGAAGATGGCACGCCATGGCGTATTTGCAGTGAGCCATTTCTTGTCGTGGCCGAAGGGCAGTTCCCACAGATAGTCGGCGGTAAACCGATGTGTTTGGTTGAAACTTGAGAGTCCGCGCTCAGCCGCCAAATCCGATGGATTCTGTGCGACACTATTGGCTCCGCTGCCCGCCGAGGCGGTTGTCCCGCCGCTTCCTGCTCCAGTTCCGCCTGCACCCAGACCTGCGCTGCCGGAGCCAACGCTCGCTCCGGCCCCAATGGATGACGCATCGTCGATCGACTTGGAGAACGTGTAAATTCCTCCGATGGAAAATCCGTTCGCTAGTCGCTTTCGCAGCCGCACCGATGCGGCATTTGCTGCGGCATCACCGAGCGACGTTTCGTAAGTGAACGCTTGCACGCTCGGAACCAGGATTTGAAAACCACCGAGTGGTGCAACGGTACGATTCGGAGCTTCCAGAATATCGAGATCCGTTCCTTTCGTACCCGTATAGTCGATATTCAAAAGAAGCGTGGGCCGGATCTGTTGTTGAATATCCAGATTGCGGATCTGCACATAACCGAGCCGGTAGTTTGGATTGACCGCGTAGTTGTTGGTAATTTGGTCTCCCGTGCAGGATGGGAAACCGTTTTGCAGAGTCAGGCCGCAGGAACTCGACTGAATGTTAGTTGTCGCTGTCGAGAATGGCGGCTGGAACGCCAATTGCTGCGCAATTCCCTGGTACGCCCCCGTGTTGTAATTGATCCCGTATCCGCCGCGAACCACGGTTTTTGAAAACGGCTTCCAAGCGAAACCAACACGCGGGGCAAAGTTGTTGCGGTCCGGGCGTACAAGGCTCGCAGGCACGCTTCCGTTATATGGTCCCCTCTGCCCCGGTAAAACTAACGCTACCGCGCTTGTCGGGAGTCCGGCCTGCTGCGTTAGCACCCCGGGGGCAAGATCCAGATTGGCGATGCGGTTGTTTTCTTCCGTGAAGGGAGAAACATATTCGTACCGCACGCCCGCATTCAGCGTGAAGTTTCCACGGATCTTCCATTCGTCTTGCGCATACAAATCCCAGTAATTACCCCGGAAATGGTAGTTGTTCTGGCCAAACTGAACTGAGGTTTGTTGCGGACGGCCAAGCAGAAAGTCAGCGAAGTCGTACCCCGTGCCCGCAACCTGGGAACCTCCGACTATCTCTGACGTATTAATTCCGCTGAAAACGAACGACCCGCGCGCGTTACTGCTCGCTTCATTGTTGAGTTGCACGAGCCGGAAATCACCACCCCATCGCCATGAGTGTCTGCCATGAGACCAAACAACACTGTCGGAGAATGTGTACGTCTGGTTGCGCAACAGTTGAGGATTTGTGTCTTGAAGACTGGCAAAGTTACTGAAAGAAAGGCTGGGAAGACCCCAATCGAACGGGTTCGTCGAGACTCCCCCAATTCCTAGTGCGCCGTCGATATCGTTACTGAATGCATAAAGATTCTGCGTGTGCGTCCGGGTACGATTGAAGTCGAAACGCAAGCTGTTGGTCAGTTTACCGATGCTCTTGATGTAGCCGATGGGCACGTCAAAACTTCGGACGCTCGTGCTTCCTCCAACGCTCGGAAAAGGATTCGTGATATTGGAATCCGCACCGTGATAGTGCAACCCGAAAGTCAGATTATTGCGCGGAGCCCGCCTGCCTCCCCCTCCGCCGCCACGCCGACCGGAAGCCGGTGCGGCGCCAAAGGTGTGATTGATGCGAATATTCAGATCGTCGCTGCTGCTGTTGGTGGAAGTAACAAAATGAAAATTCTGGTATTCTCCGGGCAAATTGGGCAATGGAATGTACGCCAGCAGGCCCGACGCGATAGGACTGATTTGTGTGATCGTGTTGTTCGGAAATATCGTGCCAGTCTTTGAGTCGAAAACCTGAACCGGCTTTCCTGCTGCAGGACCCGATGTATAAGTGGTCTGAGAGAAATTTCCCTGCCGCTCAAGTAACGTCGGAACCGTTGAAAATTGATCAAACGGATTTTCACCTCTCCTGCCGTTGTAGTTTGCAAAGAAAAAAGTCTTGGCGCCCCCGTGATAAATCTTCGGAATATTAAGAGGCCCTCCAATGGAGCCACCAAAACTTTCTTGCCGGTAGGAAGGATTCGTCACTGGCTCTCCCGCCAACGCGTAAGGTGCGGCATTCAGTCCAGAGTCTCCCATGCCGAAGTAAACAGATCCATGCGGATGATTGATGTCGAAGCCGCGGCGTCCGATCGTCATGGCTCCTCCCCCGCCGCCCCCTCCACCGAACCCTCCGCCCGGACCTCCTCCTCCCGGGCCGCCGAATCCACCTCCTTGTGCACCGAAACCTCCGCCTTGCTGCCGCGCGTCATTGATCCGCTGCTGAAGTTCGTCCCCGCTCATCGAATTGAACGGATTTGAAGTATTGCCGGAAACTGCAATCGACTCGGTCGCGCTGTTCGGATCGATCCCTGGAACCGGCATACCTGAGGGCACAACATCGCCAGCCGGATTGCCACTCGTATCCTGACCGGCCATGTTTTGGAGTGTCGATAGAGTCTGAAATCCGCGCTGTGCGCCCGCTTGCCCTGTCGGCCTTCGCGGCTGAGGAGTCGCCTCGCGAGTCCGCGATAACAGAGTCAACTCAAAATTGGCAACGACAGTCGTGTGGTCCGCGTCGATTACGACATGTTGTGTGCTGTTCGCAAACGCTACCATTTGGACAACGACAATGTAGGAACCGAAGGACGGCACTGCGGCGGTATAGCTGCCATCGACATCGCTCCAAGTCGAGATTTTCTGGGTGGAGGAGTCCAACGAAATTGATACGCCCGCGCCCGGAATCGGCATGTTTCCAGCCTTCACAACTCCGTGAATATTTCCGGCAACTTGTGGGGCTGGCGGAGTAGGTTGATTGGCTGCTAGGGCACTCTGGGCGTAGAGGCTATTCAGACTGAGCAACATAGACAGGCTCGGCCCCAGACACCAACACATCCGTCCGCTCAACGTGACCATCAACCATTCGCCCCCGCGAAGGCAGTGCGATTCCTAAAGCGATCATAGACGGATCACCTTGGAGTCACTGTAAAATTTTGTCTGTTTTACTACTGCGTTTCTGGCATGGAAGGCCCGAAGTTAGAGGTCGGAACCGCGCGGTGGTGTCGATCCTAATTTCTTACTAGCCTCATCGAGAGCCTGCTTTGGGTCTCGTCCTGTCACCTGCTTGTACCACGCAGGATGATGCGTCCACGCCCATGCTTCGCTCACAGTGCCGCGCGTCATCGCTTGCATGGTTCCGGGCTCGCCGATCGTGCTGAGGTAAATGTGGACGAAAATTCCCGCCAGCATGATGAGCGCCGAGATATCGTGGATTACGTAACTGATCGCCACTGGAGTGCGTCCGAAAATCTCGGGAAACCACATGATCACTCCAGTGATAACGTACGCTACGCAGCCGCCGACGATTTCCCAGAACATCCCCTTCTGTCCGGCGTTAAAGAACCCTACGTCCGAAGGTTCGACGCTGTCTCGATGAGTCACGTAGTCCTTCAACCGTTTTATCCAGCGAGTGTCCCCCGGTCCCCAGGCCATCACAACGAACCAGTTGAGCGCCTGCAGGCCAAAGAATAAAACAAAACCGAGTCCGAACCACGGATGAAGCATGCGCGTCATTGCACCGCCGCCAAACAATGGCGTGAACCAGCGGAAGATCCACGGCATGTAAATCCCGAAGCCCGACACCAATGCAAGAAAGAAAAAGATTCCGTAGGCCCAGTGCAGGAAGCGCGTATAGGCGCGGTGCCTTAATAATTCTCCCGCGTAAACTACGGTTAACCCGATTCGATTAATAAAGTGGTCGGGACCGCGGCCAAGACGCTCCGCCGGAGTAGCCATTAGTTTTCTTTCCTCGCTTCCCCGCCGTCGATCTCTTTCACTGGAGGCTGCGGCTGAACTCGGCGTGGCCCTTCGGTTACATAATGAAGAATCACCCCGGCAAATGTCATCATCGAGGCAATTAATCCCAGCGGCTTGAACCAGCTTTTCCAGATAGTGAACGCGAGCGGAATCTTGGGGTTCCTGGGTAGCCCACCGTATTTCTCCGGATTCGTCGCATCATGAAGGATGTACACGACGGATGTCCCGCCAATCGTCTGTGGATCATATATTCCTGCATCTTTCAGGCCAGCGTGTTGCTGCAGCTGGGCCACGCGTTTGCCTGCAAGCTGGAGCATGTCATCTTTCGTGCCAAAGTGCAGGCACCCTGTGGGGCACGCTTTGATACAAGCGGGCTCGAGACCCGAGCCGACACGGTCGGAGCACAGCGTGCACTTGTAAACTTTCTTCGTCGACGGATTGAACTTCGGAACATTGAACGGACATCCGGAGACGCAGAACTGGCAGCCGATACAATTTTCTTCCTGAAAATCGACGATCCCGTTTCGATATTGAACTATCGCTCCGTCGGCGGGACATGCGGCAAGACAACCCGGATCGGCGCAGTGCATGCATTGGTGTTTTCGCATCAACCACTGAAATGATCCGTCGTCGTTACTCACTTCATTAAATTTGATCAGGTTCCAGTAGTTCCAGTTCGTATCCGGCATCGTCTGATACGTGTTGTCGAACATCGTGGGTTGGAATGGCATGTCGTTCCACTCCACGCACGCGACTTCGCACGCCTTGCAGCCGATGCAGGTTGTGGTATCGATCAGTTTGCAGACCTTTTCCTGGCGTTGAGTTCCCTGGCCCGGCACAGGCCCAGGATGGCCAGAGATTTTTTGCACTTGCAGCGTCTTGCGATCGCTCAACTCAGGCCTCCTCTATGCTTTCTCGAGCTTCACCAGGAAGCCTTTGAATTCGGGTGTGTACGCGTTCGGATCGATCACAGCTGGAGAAAGATAATTGACGGGAGTCTTTGCGGTCTTCCCTTCGTCTTCCGCAATTCCCCGAAATCCCCAATGAATAGGAATGCCGATCTGAAAAGTTTTCTTCCCGTCGATCATCATCCCCTTAATGCGTCGCGTCACCATTGCTTTCGCGATGTATTCAGCTCGAGCACTGGTTACTTTGACTTTCTCGCCTCCACGCAATCCGAGCTGGTCGGCAAGCTCCGCGGGAATCTCCACGAACGGCTCTGGAACAAGCTGCACATTCATTGGATTGTTCTTCGTCCAGTAGTGATAGTGCTCGGTCAGCCGGTACGTCGTGCAGATGATGTTGAATCCTTGATCGACAGTGCCGAACTTGTCCATACCGCTCTTGAATCGTTTCGCGATCGGATTCTTGGACTGCGCAGGATGCAACGGATTCTCAATCGGACTCTCGGTCGGCTCGTAGTGTTCGGGGAATGGTCCGTCCGCAACTGCTCCGATCGGCACAAACAATCGCCCGACGCCCTCCGGATTCATGATGAACGGTCCCATGTGAGCTTTAGGATCGGAGTCAGGTTTGAAGTCCGGCACGTCATTCCCAACCCACTTTTGTTTGGCTTCACTCCACCAGACTTGTTTGCGATCCGGATCCCATGGCTTGCCGTTCAAATCGCACGAGGCGCGATTGTAGAGAACACGGCGATTCATAGGCCACGACCATGCCCAGTTAGCATGAATCCCGAGGCCCGATGGATCTTCCGGGTTTCTCCGCTGCGTCAACGCTCCAGCTTCCGTCCAAGATCCGCAGAAGAGCCAGTTGCCGGACATCGTCGAACCGTCGTCACGCAAGAACGAGAAGCCCGGAAGCTGCTGATCCGCTTTGATTGTGGTGTTCGTCTTGGCGTCGGTTACGTCGGCGACCGCCTTCCCGTTCAGCTCCTTCGCAACTTCGGAAAGCGATGGATTATAGGGGTTGGTGTAGCTCCACGACGCTTTCAAAATCGGATCCGCAAATTTGCCGCCCTCTTTTTGATACTTCTCGCGGACCTTCAGGAAGATGCACGCCAAAATTTCCTGATCGAGCTTGCAATCGCCGGGCGGAGGAACGGCGGCCCACTTCCATTGCAGCCAGCGCGCGGAATTGACGAACGTCCCATCCTTCTCGGCAAAACCAGCTCCGGGCAGCCGGTAGACGGTTGTGTTGATCTTCTTCATGTCATCGGTGGTAGTTCCCGGAGCGCGCCAGAACTCGCTGGTCTCATCGGGATAAATCTCGCAGACGACCAGGAAGTCCGCCTTCTTCAGCGCCTCAATGTTTTTCTTCGCGTTCGGCCCGATCATGACACCGTTCATTCCGAACGCCATCATGCCTTTGACTTTACCGTTGTACATGTCATCCCAGATCTCGACCCACGAATACTTGCGGTCGATCTTGGGAAGCCAGTTGAACCCGAAATCGTTTTCTTTCGTTGCTGCATCTCCGTAGAGCGCCTTGAGCAACGACACGGTGAACGCCGGAGTGTTCGACCAATAATTGAACGAGTCCCATTCCTTTGGTTTGGACGGTTTGGGCGTCGTACGCGTGAGGTAGGCCTTCAAATCTGTGTCTGCGGGCGAAGGCATCTTCAGATAGCCGGGGAGGATATCGAAGATTCCCGCCATGTCAGTCGCACCTTGAATATTCGAATGCCCTCGAAGCGCGTTCACTCCGCCACCAGCCCGTCCCACATTGCCCATCAGCAACTGAATCATCGCCGCCGTGCGGATCGTTTGGGTCCCGGAAGAATGTTGCGTCCATCCCACGGCATAGATAACCGTGGCCACTTTCTTCATGTCGCCGTTTTGGCGAATCGACGTGAATGTCTCCCATGCCCGAAGGGCTTCATCCTTGGGAATTCCCGTGATGCGCTCGACCATCTCGGGCGTGTAACGCGAATACTGTTGCTTCAAGAGTTGAAACACGCAGCGAGGATGCTGCAGCGAGAAATCGTAAGCCACATTTGGTGGCAGAGCCGGCGGAGGAATCGGGCCGCCACCCATGCCTTTCGCGCCCGCCGGTCCTTGCGCCTGGTATCCCTGACCTTCCGCCTTGCTCGCAGCCTCCGCTCCCTGCGAATGTTCGGCCGGCCCACTTGGATGCGACGTTGCGCCCGCTGGTGATGTGGCTCCGCCTTCCTGGTAGTTCCAAGTTGTCTTATCGTATGTCTTTGCGTTCTGGTCGAAACCTGAGTACAAGCCGTCTTCGGGAAGTTTGAATCCGTCCTTCACGATGAACGCGGCATTGGTGTAATTGACCAAGTATTCCTGATTGAAGCGATTGTTCTGGAGCGCGTAGTTGATCAGACCGCCGAGGAAGGCGATGTCAGATCCGGCGCGTATCTGAAGGAATTGGTCAGCCTGCGATGCTGTCCGAGTGAACCTGGGATCTACGACGATTACTTTGGCATTGCGGTTGCGCTTCGCTTCGACCACCCACTTGAATCCACACGGATGATTCTCAGCCGGATTCCCGCCCATGATCAACATCATGTCGGTATTCTTGATGTCGACCCAGCCGTTGGTCATCGCCCCGCGTCCGAATGTTGGCCCCAAACTGGAGACCGTAGGGCCGTGTCAAACACGTGCCTGGTTTTCCAGGCACGTCACCCCCATCGAACGCATTGACTTCACAACCAGATAGTTGAATTCATTCGTATCTGTGCAGCCGCCTGCGAAAGCCATGCTTTCCCAGCGGTTGACCGTTTTGCCGTTTTTATCCTGCTCGATGAAATCGGAGTCTCGAAGTGCTTTTGTCTTTGTCGCGATCTCGTCGATCGCCTGATCCCAGGAGATATCTTCCCAGTGGTCGGACCCCGGGCGGCGCACCTGCGGTTTCAGCAAGCGCCGGTCATTGACGATGTCCTGCAGCAGCGATGATCCCTTGGGACAGAGAGTGCCCCGGTTGATGGGATGATCGGGATCGCCCTCCACATGGACAACCTGTGGCGTGACGTTCTTCGCCCCATCCCCAATCGTATGAATAATGATGCCGCAGCTGACGGAACAATAGGGACATGTGCTGCGTGTCTGTGTGGCGCGCGAAATTTTCAGCGAAGACGTCTGGGCATAAAGAGGCTGAAGATCGAATCCCAGAGCCGAAAGCCCGACTGCACCAGCTACCCCTGTTCGTAGGAAGGATCGTCGAGAAAGGTCCATTCAGGTCTCCGCGGGTCAAGACTTTGCTGGAAGTAGTTTTTTTGATGCCCTTGCGAGGCTTACCGACCGCCCGCAATTTCAACGAAAACTACACCCTCGCCCTGAGAGTGTCAATATTTATAGGATCCGAATATTAACGCAGTGTTAAAAACCAATCATGTTGCGAATGATCTTTACGTATCCCAAGCCGCTTGCCCACACATCTAGAACCGCCAACGCGGCTTCGTCAACCAGAGGCACCGCCAGTCCATCGATGGTCATGTCCACCGCTTTTAAATAGCGTTGGCAATGGTCACAAGCCTCGACGTGAATATACTTCCAGGCCTCGGAAGAATAGTGCGGCAGCTTCTCCTTATCCTCTTCGCCACACCAGGGGCACACGATTCGACGAAACGCCCATTCACATAAGCAAAAGGAGCAAGAAAGCGAGCGACTGGCGCCCTCGCCCTCGGGCCGCAACACTGCCATCTGCGGCAACCCACCGCATGCAGGACACACATTTTGGTTATAGTTTGGATCTTTCGGCAGCTGCAACTGAAGATTTTCGGCCATTGGCTGTAGGCAGGCGCGTACAAAGAAATCTTCAGCAGCAACGGAAGAAGCTTCGCCGGGTATCAATGCCGCCTCCACCAATTGACGCCATCGCGACTCTCCGGATTGATGGACCCTTCTCGCCTCGAAACCCAAAGGTTCGGGTCCCCGCTCAATGCTGAGGGAAAGAATCGCGGGCATTTCGGCACACACGGCAGTTACATCAATCTGTTGGCGCAACGGAGTCGCCCCATCCATACTCAACCTCGATCTGCAGGCAAGGTCGGATTGGAACTCCAGCGTCGACTGATAAAACTGCAACGCATTGGCAACCGCTGTATGTTGCCCCAGTAACTCTTGAGAGCGGTGAATTCTCGCTTCCCAACGTCCTCGGCAATCCTCGGTCGAATTTTGCAAAGCGGCCTCTTGCCGCTCATCTTCCCACAACTGCCTGTGAAACTTAAAATTGTCCGCAAAAAAAACGCCCACGGGACGTCGCCGTGAGCGAGCTTCGCTGGTCACAAAGCTCTTGAACGGTGAAAGATCCAGTCGTCGCGTCGACAGTAGAAATGAAGATAAGGAGGGTGCCTGCGGAGAAGATTGTCACTCTCAACGACCGCTAAAGACCGGGCAAATCTGGGATTTTGTCGGGTTTCAGTTGGGTCGTGTTGTTCTTACGCTAAAGTTTCGCTGAAGTTCCCGAACTTGGCATCGCTTTTACAGGTTGGAGCGAGAAGTGGGTTTGCTCGCTGTCGTTTTCGTGAAATACGTGCAGCCGTGTTTTCTCTTTCAGTTTGAATTTATAGGGGTTCTGAGGGCGGCAAGGACATGTCAGCCGTTGCCACTCCGGAGACCCCGCTACATTTTCGATATATGCCCCATTGCTGTAGGTCAAACCGAAGTCTTTCATCAGGTATTGCATGTGGCAGCTCGGACATTCAACGTAAAGGCGCGTCTTCAGCATGGTTTCCGCCATTCGCTCCAGCGAGGAGTTCGTTGGAGTTAACTGCCTCATTAGAGCATGCCCATTCGTGTGAATCCATGGCCCCGAAGCTTGGTTATCAAAGTCACGTTACTAGGTGGATGTCCTTCGCAAATTCGGTTGTTCAGGAAACGAACTCACTTCAGCTTCGGATTATGCAGAAGCGTCGCCACGCCCCACAGACCGCACGCAAGGAACGAAACGACGGCGAATGCGCCCAATCCAAGCCAGCAGTCAAACGCAAATCGGAACAGCGGTTCTAAAATTCGCAACAACATAGCTATTCTCCCGGCAGGGGTGAGGGAGGGTCAGCGAGCATTATTCGACGGACGCTCCGTTCGGATGGAATCGACTGTCTCGTTGAATACAGAAGCGCGGGGGGGAATTCAGAAGACACCGGCCTCCATCCTCGAACTTGTGTGGCAGTTTTGATGCCAAGTGCCATCCGTGTAAAGGCGTGGCAGTCAAGAGAGTTACTAGCACCACGAACTTGAGCCGCACCCAGATGTGTTCACTTTAAGAGCACATTTCTGCAACGCCTATACCCGGAGGAGAAGAGCGGATTCAAATCCATCTACGGACGCGGAGCGTGATCGATCGTCGTTTTTAGCTGCGATCGCAACGCCTAAATGTCCATCCCGGCCCAAAGTCGCGGAGATGCAGGATTCTCCTTATGGCAACATGCGAGCAATATTGATCAGATTCATAAACGACAAGAGCAGACAGTGGATCATGGTCGGGATTTGGAGGCAATCGAAACTCCGATGGACTGCCCGTGCCACCGATATCAGGAAGAACGTTACGAAAGCGGAAGATAACAAATAGCCAAGTCGCTGCGCAGTTGGAAGTTGTTTGAGGAGTAGATGGTCTGATTGATAAGGGAGAATTGACGAAAATGAATCGTTTAGTCGCGATGTACGCTTGCTTAGTACTCTTCGCTTTCACTGCATTTGCTGGTGCCTCGGATGTTCAGCTGACAGCCGATTCAAGCATACCGGCAGCCACCGGCAAGGCACATCTGAGTAAGGAGAAGAATGGAAATCTAAAGCTCAAAGTGGAAGTGCATCACTTGGCGAAACCTGGAGCTCTGACTCCTTCGCGACAAAGTTATGTGGTGTGGACGCAGGCTCGCGGAAAAGAGCCTGAAAATCGAGGCATATTGAAAGTAAACGACAAATTGGAAGGCAACTTCGAGGACACCGTGTCCAATGAGGACTTTGAAATTTTTATAACGGCTGAAGATAACGCCAAAATCGATGTGCCCTCAGAACCAAGACTGCTGAAGGGAACCATGCAGCCTTAAATCGCTTGACAACGCAACCCTAGGCATAAGCCGCACATCCAAGCGACAACATGGCATACGAAGATGCCGTCCTCTCGCTGAATCCGGATACGAAAACGCTTTTCAGCCTGGAAGCAGCACTTCGTGGAGTCGGGTTCAAAGTCATATCCGTTTCGACTCCCATTCAAGCTCGCTTCGAAATAGAGATGGGTAGATGCGGGGTGTTTCTGTCTAGCTATGTGATGTCATCGGTCATCTGCCGTGATTTGGTTAATCTTTTCAGAAGTAGTTGCCCCGGCGGCTTGGTGGTTTACAGCATGAAGGACGAGGATGAGGGCATACCGCAAGCCGATATCGTGCTCTCTGGCGCGGATGATCCACAAGCCATCGCACTTAAAATAGCAGCGATGAGAGCCAAAGCAAGTTGAAGCAGATCGATCCCACTGTCAGTCCGTAACCTTGATCGGTTCAGTCGCTCGCGCGATTCCAACCTGTTGCTTGATTGCGTTGTACACCTGTTCCGATATCACCATGCGGGAAAGCAAATCCAACTTATTTCGATAGGGACGATTCTCCAAAATCTGTTCGCCTACGGCTGGATCGAGTCCAAGTCGTAAGAGGTCATCCAGGCTGGCGGAATTTAGATCCAGTAGGTGCTCTGAAGTCAGTTCCTCCGGCGAATGTTCCTGATATCCGAGATCATTAGTAGTGATTTTGAGAGGCCGCGGCTGACGACGAAGACGCGTTGCCACCGCAATGAGTACGACCGCCGCTGCAACTGCAAAGAAAATCGTTGTATTCGATTTCATTTCAAACATCCTTGTGTATTCCAGACACGCGGCTTGGATGTAGACCGTCCGACAGCGGTTGCAGTCGTTGTTGTCCTTCTTTCGTCCGTAAGAATGAGGGAATGCAGGCCATGTTGGGAAATAGAAGTGACCCTAGCCAGTCGCTGTCCCGCTTCTGCTAGGCAGCACGACTCCAAATGATTGTGATTAAGTTAATGGCGGAAAGAGGGAGACTCGAATCCGGCTTATAACCAAGTTTCAATAACATAGAGAACGCGGCCGGCCCAGAACAAGCGATAGAAGACCACGGTAGGTAGTGCTAACGGATCACAAACGGATCACACTGAGTGATCACTCGAACAGCGCAACAAAAGTGGCCGAAACATTGATGATTCTGCTGTGTCATCTCCCCTCGAACCAATAAGATCGAGGCCACCTCCCTAGCAGCTCTTCGGACGGTTTCACTCCGCCCGCAGCGCATGCATCGGGTCCACGACCGCCGCTTTCCGCGACGGCACATAGGTCGCGATGCACGCAATGATAAGAATTGAACCCGTTGCTACAAAATAAGTCCACGGATCCACCGGGCTCACGTGATATAGCAGAGAACTCATCAGACGCATCGTTGTAAGAGCAACGGCAACACCACCGATCACGCCAATTACTGTGAGTATCAGCCCTTCGCCAATATACATTCGGGTGAGTGCCGTACGCTGCGCACCCAGCGCCATACGGATGCCAATTTCGCGTGTCTGTTGCGAGATCGCATACGCGATTACACCGTAAAGTCCAATGACGCCAAGCAACAGCGTCATCGCTCCTGCAATCGAAAGCAGAACCAGTGTGAACGAAGTCCGCGCCATGGATTTGGTGTACAGTTCGCCGATCGTTTTGTTATAGGCAAGCGGGAGATCGTGATTCACCGACCACACTGCACGTTCGCTATCGTTGAAGAATGAAGCAGACCCCGCGCGCGGCGTGCGAATCACATAGTGCACGTAGCGGCGCACGAGTTCCTTTTGCGTTACGAAATTATCTTGAAACAGTCCCCAATAGACCGAAGTCGGTGGGTCCTGATTTACGCCGTTATCGTATACATCACCAACCACACCAACGACCTCATGCCACGGATCGGTTGCGCCGACGCGCACCAGTTTCCCGATAGCAGCGGCAGAGGAGCCCCAATACTTGCGGGCCAGATTTTCCGAAACCACAACGACGGGGCGCTTTTCAAGTTCTTCCTCCCAGGTCATGTCGCGCCCGGCGATTAGTGGAATGCCCATGGTCTTAAAGAAACCTGGCGAGATGAATTTTTCCATGCTGATGGGTGGAAGATCGCCTTCTTTATAGCGGTGGTCGCTGGCATAGAGAGGGTCTAAAGAACGGTCCTGGTTCATTGGCAGGCTTGACGAAATGGCAACTGAACTCACTCCGGGAACGGCGGAAAGCTGGTTTGCAATGGCCTGCTCCATGCGTAAAACATCGATCCTGCTTGTGTCCGGAACCTGCGACGTCGGAATAAAGATGTCAAAAGATGCGATGGTATTGGGATCGCTGAATCCTGGAGAAACGCGGGTGAGTGCGCGGAAGGTGCGAATCATCAGCCCAGAGCAAATCAACAAGACCAGCGCAAGCGCGACCTGGACCACAACCAACGTTTTGCGTGCGCGATGGCGCTCCCGGCTCTGACTGAGCCCGCGCCCTCCTTCACGCAAACCGGTAGTGGCTTTGATGCCCGAATATTTCAGGATCGGAATCATCGCGATTACAAGACTGACAAAAACAGTCAGACCCCCCGTAAAAAGAAGTACAGGGATATCGATGCCGATCTCGTGCAGTCGAGGCAGTCCTGTAGGCGAGGCGGCAATGATCATCCGTAGAGCGACACCAGCGAGGCCCAGTCCGATGGCACTCCCCGCACATCCCAGCACAAGACTTTCCAGCAGCAGGCCCGCGATCATATTTTTGCGGTCCGCTCCTAAAGCCGCACGTATGGCCAACTCCTGACGACGGCCTTCCATGCGCACCAGCAGCAGATTAGCTACATTCGCACACGCTACCAGCAGAACGATGGCGATGGATCCCATCAGGACCCAAAGCACATTGCCGATGTCGCCGATCACATCAGTCTTGAGCGGCTGAAGACTGGGGGTGAAATTGGCTTGTTCAAACATCTTGATGCCGAAACCTGCTGGTGGTGGGAAGCTCTGCGTGGCAATCGGAACGAGGCGAGTCAAATCGGCGGTGGCCTGCTGCAAAGTAACTCCTGGCTTCAGCCGTGCCAAGCCGTTGACGCTGAAACCGCCGAGCGTCGTTTTGCTGCGATCAAGTTGCCCAGGCACGATAACGTCAACGTCATAACGATCCAGGAATTCGAAGTCGGTCGGTAGAACGCCGATAATTTCATGCAGCTCGCCATCAAGCTTTAACGTACGGCCAACTACCGTAGCGTCGCCGCCAAAATGCCTTTGCCAGAAAGCGTAAGTCAGGATGACCGTTTGCGGAGTATTTGGCGAATCATCCCGCCGAGTGAATAGGCGGCCGAGCACGGGGCGAACACCGAGGATCGGCAAGGTACCGTCCGTCACCTCCAACCCCTGAACTTGCTCCGGCTCGACGCCGCCCGTGATGTGGAACGACAGGAAGCCATAGAGACCAATATCTTCCAGAGTCTCGCTCTGCTCGCGATCGGTGAAATAGAGATACTGCGCCATATTGATTTTCGGGATGTTGATGGCGGGGGCCTTATACCAGACGCCGATCAGCCGGTCCGACACCTTGTAAGGAAGCGGTTTCAGCAGGACACCTTCTACGACGCTGAAGATAACCGTATTAGCGCCAACGCCAATCGCTACGGTGATCAGAATCACGGCCGCGAAAAGCGGCGCGCGGCAAAACCGGCGAAAAACCTGCTTGAGTTGGCCAATAAAAGGCACCATGAAGTCTCCTGAAAGCTTTTGATTTTTTCGGGATGTCTCCCAGATCGCCAGCCATGAGCGTAACTGAGAATGCAAATCGCTTACCAAGGCTGCGCCGCGCAAATCTAACATTCCAAAAGCAGACGCGCGCGCCAACCCGCCTGAACACGTTCGCTTTCGTATGGAAGTGTTCGTTCCTGAACAGCGCGGATAAGCTTCCGATACCGGCTATCAAGACTTCAACATGATCGTGCTTCCGGCTTGGCGCCCGGCAATGTGTTTTAGGAACATAGCTGCGAATCTCGCAAGCCATGAACGGCAATCGGCACGACCGACGGTGTGGTTTTTGTTCGGCGCTCTAGAGGTTGACTTACTAACCCGGGTCTGTAAAATTCCTGCTTTGCCGATCGAGAAGCTGATCCCCAATCAGTCGCTTTTCAGTCGCTTTTCAGTCGCTTTTAGCCTTAACGGATCGCACGTGGGCCTTGCACCCGCATGCCACTCATTCCAAAAAGGAAAGAGGACCCTGAAAGTGGGCGCGCGATTAATTAATTTGTTTATCTTAATAACATGGCGGAGCGACAGGAACGAAACAACATACCAAAATAATAAACAGCGTGGTCTTGGTCTGTCTTCAGGTCCAAACAGCGTCTGGTGACGCTGATTGTCGCGGCACAAAACTCAGACAACAAGATGGGCCGGAACCAAGCAGGCGTCGCCGCGCTCGTGCGGAATATTGACCAGTTCAGGGTTAATTCCCACCGGTTAGCCCGCCATCCCACAATCGTTGGTAAAGATGGGGCTCTTCCTATGCCGACTTGTGTACTAGTCACGATAGGCCATGTATGCGGATTCTCACGGTTTAGCCGGCGATAGAAATGCTCGTGCTTCGCGGACGGCGGGGTTCTCCGCGTCGGCTTGCGGGCAATTCGCGATGAGTCGGGAGAAATAATTTTCCGCCTTCCCTAAGTTCCCCGCGCGGTCGGCAGCGCGACCGGCCCCGTACAGTCCGTTCAAACGTCCGGGAGCAACGCGTAGGTCAGCTTCGAATGCCTCGAGTGCCAATGCTGGCTGCTGTGATTCGAGCAACATCTCACCGAGGAGTTCGCGGGCCGGTGCGATGGGCCCTGGCGCAACCGGCGGGCGATCGGTCGCGTCTTCTTGATCGGCGGCACTTCGCATCTCAATAAGACCTTGATCCGTGTGCCCCTGCGCGAAAGAGATCCACGCCGAGATTGTTTTTCGTTGAATATCGACCAGGCTTGCCGACAACTGGTCGCCACTGTGGATCAAGTCGTCGTGAATCGAGGTCAGCTGTTGCAACGAGGTTCTGGCGCTCAGAACATCTCCGCTGCGGGCGCCGCCGAGTCCTCGCGCAAAATAAAGGTCCGCCTCGGTCCAGCGATAGCGGCCGCCCGGGAAAGTATTGGGAGGCAACGTTAGCGTCGCCGCCTCCTTCCAGCGGTGTTCTTCAATCGCAAGGCGTGCGGGAATGCTAGAAGTCGCGTACAAGCCAGCAAAGTAAGCAGCATCATTGGCACGCACTGTAGGCGTCGATTCAACTAGCTTTCTTGCGTCGCGGTCCCGACCGGTCTGCAAATACGCATAAACCAGGTAGTCCGTGGCGTGCAGTTCGTCCCCTGCAAGGTCATGCTTCCGAGCGGCTGCGGCTGAGGCTAGATTCGAATGGATTGACTCCTGCCACAGTCCCAATCTTGTGAAGATGTGCGAAGGCATGTGCAGAGCGTGAGGAGCATCAGGCGCAATCTTCGCGTAATGGCGTGCCGCGTTGAGAGCCTGAGCGGCCAAGGGAGGATAGTCGTCGCAGTGAATGATGTAGTGCGCCAAGCCGGGATGATCCGGTTGTTTAGCGAATATCGCTTCGAGAATCGTGGTCGCCCGCCTCTGATCTGCGTAGGTCTTATCGCTGGGCAGCGCATTCGCCCGCAGCGCCAGCGCATAAAAAATAGCCGCTTCGCGGTCCTTTGGGTACTGCGCGTGCAGTTGTTCCATGGCGTTTTCGTAGGCGATGGCGCGAGTGTGATGATCGATCTTGTCACTATCTCTATAGAAGACCTCCATCGCCGCAATGTACGCTTGCTCCCGCTGTGAACGGGGCGGAATGGACTTCGCCTTCTGTACTGCAGCCCATCCGGCCTCAAGATCGGTCGGCGTTGGCGGATCCCAGAGTTGCCGGTAATGAGTCATGGCTACGCCCCATTGCGCCATGGCACAGCCTGAATCTACCCTAGCAATCTGTGCAAAGGTCTCGCCGGATTTCTGGTACCAGAACGAGTGCAGCATCGCTACCGCACGATTGAAGTCCCCTTGCACTGCCGGATTGCAAGAAGTGGCGAACTGGACAGTGCCCAGCTTTTCGGGTTCGGCGCTGGCGTGTTCATGCTGCGCAGCGGACGGCGTGCCAAGTGCGAGCCACGGGAGGAGCACCAATGACACTCCGTAATACTTCAACGTTTTCTTACCATTAGTGATCATGTTCAAGTCTCTATCAGAGTCTGATTGTGGCTGAGGTTCTCATGCGCGAGGATCGCCCCGCAAGCGGCCCTTGCGACACTTCTGTCGTTCCAGGGCCGCGGGCGCGCCCCCACCGTCCCACTCAGAGTTGAGGAACGGTGGGATTGCCTAGGTAGCGCACGTATATGCTGATACTTGTTGCCTCTGCTGCCTCAAGAAAACGTCTCACCGAAAACGAACTCCGGTCGCGGTCGCGCAGCCAGTCACCAGCAACGTCCCATTGGGGTCGAAGAATTGCACCGTTGCTTTTACCGTGGTGAATCGATTTGGGTCGTCGCCCATCTCGATGGTCTGCCTGATTGTTTGCGTCTTGGTCAGAGCGCCATTGAGGGTGACGAAGGCAGTGGTAGCCGCGGTGTATCGGCTCTCACCCTTAGAGCTCCACACCCCGTGGCCCGGACTGCGCTCGGCCGGAAAGAACAGAGGATTGTCTGTGGTTTCCGTCATGGTTCCTCCGTTGGCGAAGGTCAGCAGAGATTGAAAGGGAATACCAAGAGGATCGCCTGTGTTGCAATCCCTTTGAGTAACTTCGACCTTCCAGGTTCCTCCCAGTTCTTTTCCAGTAATAGCGGAAGAGTGTGCCTGTGCGCTGGCGACGGACAGACAAAGTCCGGCCAAAACGGCGAGCGAATAAAACGGCTTGGCAAAATGCAATCTCATGGTGCTTCTCCTTGAATTCGACAAAGTCGCTGCTCTCCTCGGCGAGGAGGCCAAGAAACCGTTCCAAATCGAGATCCTCACCTCAGCAACGCGGGCCCATCCTGCCCGGCTCGCGGGTTTCTGACAATGGAGAGAACCTGAATCGTTCTGTACAGATATGAAGAAGTAAGCTGTTTTGTAATCAAAGGCTTGTGGGTGGACGAGAGCGCAGCGATGTAAAATGACGACCTTGTGGGGGCGTATGGCGGAGTGGGGGCGTATGGCGGAGTTGGTCCGATTCGAAGAATTTGAACTGGACGTGCGGCGCTATGCTCTACGCCGATCGGGTCGTCCTCTTAAGCTCGAAAGAATTCCAATGGAGCTCCTCCTGCTGCTGGTGAATCGGCGCGGGGAACTCGTGACTCGAGAGGAAATCGTCGAAAAGCTATGGGGCAAGGACGTTTTCCTGGATACCGACAACAGCATCAATACCGCAATTCGCAAAATTCGACAAACCCTGCGGGACAACCCCGAGCAACCACTCTTCGTGCAAACTGTTCCGGCCAAGGGATATCGCTTTATCGCCCCGATCATCGAAGTCGAACCACCGGCAGTCGCCGTAGAGGGCTCTGTGTCACCCGCTCCCCCAACTTCTGCGCTGCCGGCTGGACAAGTCGTTGCCCATTACCGCATTCTGCAAAAAATCGGTAGCGGGGGAATGGGTGTGGTGTATGAGGCCGAGGACATCCGTCTGGGCCGTCACGTCGCCTTGAAATTCCTCTCCGAGAAGGTCGTGCAAGCAAAAGAAGCTCTGGCTCGATTTATGCGCGAGGCGCGAGCCCTGTCAGCCCTGCATCATCCCAATATCTGCACCATTTATGAGATCGAGGAACACGACGGGCGGCCGGTCATCGTGATGGAACTCCTTGAGGGCAGGAGTCTGAAGGAAGTCCTCCGAAATGGACCGTTGCCCACTGACACCCTCCTAGGGTTGGGGAGCCAACTCGCGGACGCGTTGGACGCCGCGCATAGTAAAGGAATCATCCATCGCGACATCAAGCCGGGGAATGTCGTTGTGAATGATCGCGGCCAGGCTAAGATCCTCGATTTCGGATTGGCAAAATTCACGTCACCCCATTCCTTGCGGGCCGAAGACGGCGATGAAACTCTGACGCGTATGGGAGTTCACCCGGGCACCGCGGCCTACATGTCTCCGGAGCAGGTGCGAGGGGAAGAACTCGATGCTCGGAGCGATCTGTTTTCGCTTGGGGTAGTCCTTTACGAGGCCGCGACGGGCAAAAAACCTTTCACCGGAAAAAATACAGTACTGGTAATGAACGCCGTTCTCAAGGATGCTCCAACACCGCCGAACGAGTTGAACCCATCGTTACCTGAGGATGTAGGGAAGGCGATCAACCAAGCACTCGAGAAAGATCCGAGAATGCGGTTTCAAAGCGCCGCAGACTTGGGGCATGTTTTCCGGAGCGGGCAGGAGATCCCTATGGAGGGCGTATCTTTCATGCCCGCCAGAAAGTCAACGATTGGTTGGCTGACTATAGTAGTAGTCGCGCTCAGCGCCCTCTCTCTGTTTTCGCTTGTCTGGATCGGCTATCACTCAGGTCACACAACGGTTCATAGCACGGCAGAATGGGTTCAGCTCACCCACTTCTCGGACGCCGCCCAGGAACCGGAATTATCGCCTGACGGCCGAATGCTCGCCTTTGTCAGGGAAAAATCGCTGGAAAGCGGTCTGCCGTTCCTCGCTAAAGGCGAAGTCTACGCAATGCTCCTCCCCGATGGTCAGCCCCAACAACTTACGCACGACGATATCTCGAAGGGGATGATTGCTTTTTCCCCAGACGGCTCTCGCATCGCCTACACGATCGCTTCTTCATGGGACACCTGGGTTCTTCCATCGCTCGGCGGTCAATCTTCGCTGCTGCTCCCCAACGCGTCCGGTCTGCATTGGATCGACTCGAAGCGCGTCCTGTTCTCCGAGATTAAGAATGGAATTCATATGGGGATAGTTACAGCGGGCGAGGGCAGAACGGATGCCCACGACGTTTATCTTCCAAAGACAAGCAGTGGGATGGCCCATGCTTCGCGCATTTCTCCCGATCAAAAATGGGTACTGATATCCGGTGAAATGGATGATTCCGGCTTTCTGCCTTGCCGGTTAGTTCCCTTTGATGGGAGTTCGAGTGGGCGTTCGGTCGGTCCGGCGGGTGCGCAATGCTTTTATGCAGTCTGGTCACCGGACGGCAAGTGGATGTATTTCGGGGCTAATGCGGGCCAGGGTATGCACATTTTCAAGGAGCGCTTTCCCGAGGGTTCGGTCGCGAAAATAACCTCCGGGCCCACAGAGGAAAAGGGTCTTACGATCTCACCAGATGGCCGTTCTCTCATAACCGCCGTCACCACTGAAGAGAGGAATGTCTGGGTGCATCGACCGGCAGGCGATCAACCGGTTTCTTCGGATGGATTCACCGATCAACCATCATTTTCGGAAGACGGCCGCAAGGTTTTCTACTTATGGCGATCCGATCCGCCGACCGGGGCTTTCTTTTCCGGTGAGTTGCGCGTTACGGAACTCGACACCAACAATACCGAACACATCCTGCCCGGAATCGAAATGGAAGATTACTCGGTCTCTTCCGATGGGAAGCTCGTGATTTTCACCCGCCTCGACAATGGCCGCAAGCCGCATTTGTGGATCGCTCCGATCGATCGAAGCGTTCCTCCCCGTCAACTCAGCCCGCCGGACGCTCCTGAAGAATCTCAGGGCCAATTTGGACCCGGAGGGGAGGTTTTCTTTGTGTCGCTGGAGCAAGGCGTGGCCGCTTTGTTTCGTATTCGGAAAGAAGGTGGGGAGCGGGAGAAAATCCCGTCCCCACCGGTGATCGCACTCAGCGCTGTTTCACCCGATGGGCATTGGCTGGTTGCAAATGTGGCCAACTCCACTACCGGGGCTACTGATGTCACCGCTGCGTACCCACTGGGCGAGGGCTCGGCAGTGCAGCTGTGCGACTCCAGATGTTATGTCGCGTGGTCGCCAGATTCGAAGTTTCTCTATGTAACTCCGGCTGGTATTGGTGGAGCGAAGGCGCAAAGCACGTACGCGATTCCATTGACCCAAGGAAAAATGTTTCCTCCGGAACTGCGAGTGCCAGGTCAGAGCCTAGAGACGAAGTTGAACTCGTTAAGCGGTGCCCAGAAGATACCGAAGGCGATCGCACCAGGACCAAATCCATCAATCTATTCCTTCTTGAATGTGTTCCACCGAAGCAATCTGTATCGGATTCCGATCGACTAGTCGTATCAAATGACGCTTCCTCTTCCGTAAATGGGATCGAGTGCGCAGAAGCTCAGATCTCGGCTCCGCAAAACTCGCTCCACCTCCTGGGCGCTGATAACTTTATTTTTGCGGCCATCCGGACACTTCAACAAGGACCACGCCATACGAACAGTCTGTTTATCAGGCGCTTACTATTGACCTTATTAGTCGTAGACCGGGCTAGAGACGTCGGCAATTCTGCTGACCCGATCAGACATTCACAACGACGTCAAGAAGCGCGCTTCGGGGACATTCTCGGAGATTTCTTCGAATCCAAACTTGCTGGCCCTGAATGTCCTACCGATTGCCGCATAAATGATGATTGGGAACGAACCCTCGAATGTGGCCCTGTAGATCGAGAGTTTCACGACCACAAACAGCCATGACCAATGGGCTCGCCTTGAAGTGAAATACTTCCAATGCAGAGTTCGGAATCAGTCCCGTGGATCTGGAAGCCTGTTACAAACGTGTGGCAGCCACCCGAGTCGTGCGACACGCTGGAAAGGGCGTCTACGCGTCGAGGGGAGTCTCGGAGTTGGGCCAAAGGAAAAAGCCCGCGACCGGGAAGCCGCAGGCTGAAGTCGCGTGTTCGGGGGGATAGGCCAGACTTGACCCGACACGCCCTGTTGTCGGATGAGGTCAGACGTATCGCGTGCTACGCCATATTCATACCATCCGGTTTGCCCGTCACTCGGGAGCAATTGAAGACGTAGCTTCTTTCAGAGGCAAAGTTTAGCGGCGCTTGCCCCATTATTCGTCTTTCAGAGCACCCCCGAAGACCGACTGGCTTCCGAGCGAGACATAAAAGCCCCAGAAAAGCAGAATGAGCGGAGCCAGCAGAGCGATCAAGGCGCGCCCAGCGTACCACTGGTCGAGAATCAGTGGTGGTGAAGTGCCGAGGGTTAACAGGATGAAGAAGAAGGCAGCCGCAGCAACGAGCCCAATTCTAACCAGCACTGCCAGGAATACAAGCACGAACAGGACGGTCAAAGTGAAATCCACCGCAGTTGGTTCCGCATTTAGCAGAAGCATGATAAGTCCAATGCCGACCAGTCCGAACCTTGGCCGCCGCAACAGGCCGGTCATGACGGACAAGAGGGCAAAATAAAAAAGTGCGTAGAAGGATGCGGCAAAGAGTAACAGGAAGCAGTGGCCAACGGACGGCAGGATGCCTTGACCGAAATAACCGTCCACTGGGGACGCTGCCGAGTTGTGCGAAAGCACCCCGACACCCAAGAAGATCGCGCCCATCGTCGAACCGGCCACGATGCCTAACAACACATCGCGTCCCACTAGTGGATCGCGAAGATGTCCGTTTAGTAGACGCTGCCAGGAAACCATCAGCTTGGGCCAGCTTTGCCGCGCATAAGGCTCCATGGCCATATATCCCAGCCACGCGAGCAAAGCAAAAAGAAGGGGAGCGCCCAGCAGAATAAATTGGACCGAAATATATTCCGCTTGCGGGACATAGTGATAGACGCAGAAACCATAGACGCAATTCGCCAGGATTGCGAAGCCCGCCAGACGCAGCGCCCCCTTAGTGTCTCCACGCGCGCGGCGGACGTTCCTGCGCGCGAAAAAACCGGCGACGACCAGATAACCCGCCATCAGTAATGGCCACGCCGTCGAAAGAAGAATGCCAGAGGCGGCGGGCATGCGAGATGGACTGGAAGGATCTCCTCGCCATGGCTGATCCCAGGGAGCGATCACTTGGAAATATATTGGTACGCCGTGGTAGGCGGCGGCAGCAACGTGGAGAAGCAGGTCGGGGCGATCCGGGAGATGACCCTCCCAGTCGGCGCGGACATCGAAGGAATCGGGCGGGGCCCATTTGGGGTTGGCGGGAACGAACTGAGTGCGGTCGAGTCCGGCTTCGGCAAAAAGTAAGCCCCAATCCAGTTGAGGAGGGCGTCCTCCCTTTTCAACTTGTGGCGGGACACCGCGCAGGAAGAGGAGATTGCCTTGCATATCCAGCCTGAGAGCAACCATGCCCGAGGTCTCGTAAGACGGATTCAACAGAGTCACTCTCGGCGGCCCGTTCGGGCTCTGAGCCCCCGGCATCATCCACTGCGGACTTTGCCGGTACCAGAATGTGACCGGGGACGGCCACGCGTGACCCGCTGGAGTACGTTTCCGATCCTTGCTGGACGAGTTGTGAGCTGCATAGCGGAGATAATCTTTGTCTGAAGCAACCCAGAACGCGCGATCCACTGCGACGGAATAACCCAGCTTCTGCGCCAGGTCTTGAGCGCGGTCTGCGAGCACTTCCGGGGACTTGTTCATCGGTGCAAGACCCCAGTCCATCTTTCGCGGCGCCAGAAACATGGATGCCCCAAAGATCAGAATGAGTGCGCCCACGAGGCAAGACCAGGCAACCGCCGGTCGCAGCAAGCCCCGAGGTCCAGCGGCCGCCACCATTTCTGGGGAAGGAGTTTCTCCGGCCGCGAGCGCCGCCGAGAGCGGATCACCACCTGGCAGAGCTGCAGCGACACTTAACGCCGAGTTCGGGCGCTGTGTTGGATCTCGATCGAGACAACGCAGGATGGCACGCTCGACCGCCGGATCAAAGTTCTTGACGACGTTCGAGGGTGGGGTTGGATTGGTTTCCGTTTGCTTGCGGTGAAACTCGGCCAGGCTGGAGGCATCGAAGGCCTTCTTCCCGGTAAACAGTTCATACAGAACCAGGCCGAGCGCGTACAGGTCACTCCGAATGGAGGGCGCAGCGCCGTCGAGTAACTCCGGCGCAAGATATCCGGGTGTGCCTGCAGGGCGGGTTTGCTGATCCGCCTCTGACGCGGCAATCGCTAGCCCGAAATCCGTAATGCGGGCGCGGCCCTTGCCATCGATCATCACATTCGAGGGCTTCAAGTCACGATGCAACACCCCGCTGCGGTGAGCGGCGGCCAGGCCGGCACAGAGTTGCTGTGCCACCTCCACAGCTTTGTCGTCAGGCAAGCGGCCGATCCGCCGCAGCAGTGACGCGAGATCTTCGCCGTCGACAAATTCCATGGAGAGGAAGAGCCTGCCGTCGCTCTCTCCAACGTCATACACGCGACAGACATTGGGATGGGAAACTTGCCGCGCCATGCGCACTTCCGCATAGAACTGATCGCGCCAGCTGCGGTCCTTTCCGCGTTCCGCGGGCAGAAACTTGAGCGCGACCCGCTGGCCGAGCTTGAGATCATCGGCACCGTAGACTTCGCCCATGCCCCCGCGTCCGAGCAACGATGCCACGCGATAGCGGTCTGCGATCATGCTGCCCGGAGCAAAGTTGAATGCTGGAGACCCCGTGTGGGCAGAAATCGGGCCAACGGCTGTGCGGCTTTCACCTGCGACTGATTCACCAGGCGAAATTGACATGGTTGGAGATACGGCGAGCGTTGCCCCACAACGTCGGCACACGTCAATCACTTCGGAGTTCTGAGTTCCACAAACCTGGCAGCGACTCACATTTGCTCTCTACAAGCAGAACTTGGGACCGACCGATTCTGCATCCGGCTGTTGAGTGTAAAGCATCAGCGCGACAGCGAGCTGACTAGCTTTGCGATGCGTGTGGCGATGGGATAATTTCTGGATGGTCGGCAAGCCGGAAGTAATGCAGATTGCGATGTGCTGATCGGTACCGACAAGTTGGCTTCTCGTCATCAATCGCACAACTGACGACTAGCGCGTTTATCGGGACTGATCGTGGTCTGCTTCGGTCGATTTTTGGTCCTTCAAACCACGTCTGAGGTATCCACCAGGATTAGCCCTGACAACTCGCTTAAACGCCTTACTGAATGCGGCGTCGGACTGGTAACCGACCAATCGAGCGACTTCTGGGAGCTTTTTGTCACGCCGTTCAAGTAGCTGTATCGCCTTCTGCATCCGCCACTCGGTTACGTATTCCAGCGGCGTTTGCCCGAGTAGCTCTTTAAAACGCAGTGCGAATGCGGAGCGAGACATACCCGCTGCTTCGGCCATGGATTCGACCGTCCAGGGTGTATTCACTCTGTCATGAATGGCACTCAGAGCAGCGCCTATTTGAGGATCGAAAATCGCACGAAGCCATCCTTTATTGCGTTCCGGCCTCGACGCGATATGCGCCCGGAGTACCTGGATAAACAGAACCTCGGCCAGTCGACTCGCGACGACTTCAGATCCCGGCGCCTGTTCTTCCATCTCTGACGCGAGCGCCTGCACTGTCGTGTGCAAAGCCAGCGTGCGTGCCTGATCGGCCTTCATCAAAATGAAGCTCGGCAATAATTGAGTGATTGGCCTCAGGTTGGCGCGGTCGAAACTCAAGGATCCACAGACGATTGTCGTCGGTGCGCCACCGCCTCCACACAGAGCGACATTGCCGTTGGCCTTGGCCCCGATCTCGCGGAAGCTCCACCTCGGTCGTGTTCGCGGGCTGTCGCGCAAAACAATCGAAGTCCCCCTAGCCAGCAAAAAGCAATCACCACCGGTGAGGGGAATCGGCTCCGCAATCCCCTCCACGCTCAGCCAGCAGTTGCCGCGCGAAAGCATGGCGAAGTGCGCCAAGTCTTTGGGTGACATCTTTTTGTCGGAAGAAGTGGCTTTTTCTTCGGTCTGGTTTTCCTGTCTTACACCCCACGGGGCTGTGGCTTCGAGCCTGTGCAGACCGAAAGCGGTTACGTGCATCGTTCTAAAAATGTCTGTTATCGGGTCCAGCTTCCCCTCCTTCTTTGGACGAACAGACAAAAGTATTGGACTCAAGAGCAGTTCTCGTCCACTTCCAAAGAATCTACCTAGTGTACCGAAAACGAAGGGAGTCATTATGCGAAAGCTTGAAGGGAAAGTTGCAGTAATCACAGGCGGAAGTAGCGGGATTGGCTTGGCCACAGCCAAACGCTTCGTGGAAGAAGGTGCCCACATCGTAATCACGAGCCGCCGAGAAAAAGAGCTGAAAGAGGCCGCAGCCCTAATTGGAAAACACGTCACGACAGTCACGGGCGACGTAACGCGCCTAGAGGACTTGGACCGGCTGTATGCCGTGGTGAAAGAGAAACACGGTCACATCGACGTACTCTTCGCAAACGCGGGCTGGGGTGAAGTCGCACCCATTGGAGCGGCTACCGAAGCTCATTTCGACAAAACCTTCGATTTAAATGCGAAAGGAACATTCTTCACGGTGCAGAAGGCCATTCCCCTCTTCAAAGATGGGGGTTCGATCATCCTGAACACCTCGGTCGCGAACGTAATGGGATTGCCAACGTTTGCTGTCTATGCCGCGGCTAAGGCGGCTGTCCGCAGTTTCGTTCGTAGTTGGGCTGCGGAACTAAAAGACCGCAAAATCCGCGTGAATGCGGTAAGCCCCGGACCAATCGAAACTGCGGCACTTGAGAAAGCGGGCATCCCCCCTGAAATGATGGAACAAGCGATAGCAGGGTTCACCACGCAGGTTCCACTCGGCCGCAGAGGCAAGCCCGAGGAAATTGCGACCCCGGTCGTGTTTCTCGCCTCCGAAGAAAGCTCCTACGTCACCGGCGTAGAACTCGCCGTCGATGGCGGCATGGCGCAGATTTAACCTCGGCGCAGTCCCGTGGCTGGCCCTCCAGCCCCGTCAGTCGCGGAACCACGCTTCTCAAACTTTAGTTCTACCAGAGGATCGGAGAAACATTATGAGCTATGCGATTGTAGGATTCGGAAAGATCGGTCAGGCCCTCGCCCACGCGTTCGCCCGTAAAAGCATCGACGTGACCGTCGCCAGTCGTCGGTCACCCGAGGAGTTGGCGCCGCAGGCTCGGGCGATTGGACCAACAGTCGCCGCTAAGTCACTGCAAGAGGCGCTCAAAGCCGACACAATCATCTTGGCGGTCCCGTTCGGGGAGCACCGCGAGGTTGCGAAGGCCCTGCCGAGCTGGGAAGGCAAGACGGTCATCGACGCGACGAACGCGTTTGAAGTTCCCCCCGAAGAGCGGGCGGCCTCCTGTCCTCCACCTTCGTCGCGAAGACGTTCACCGGGTCCAAGTTGGTGAAAGGCTTCAATCACCTGGGTGCGGCCAAGCTGGCTACCGATCCGGCACCGCGGGCACTACCTCGACTCCGTGGTTCTTTGCGTTGAGTTCCGCTTCCTTCTGCATGCGACGCGCAGTCGTCGTGGCCGGATCGTTCCCAACGGAGAGTCGGGTTCTTTTTGTGGCTTCCCGCCATTCGAGGTAGTAGGCACCTTCCGGGTGACGCTCCTCCCTGCCATTGACCAGAACCCAGTTCGGTCGAATGCGACCATTGGCGGAAAGAACGACTTGTGCAGTATCGGAGACCTTGAAGAGTTTTGACGCGCTTAGTGACGTTGACTTCGCGGTTCACTGGTGATCCTTTCCTGATATGTGGTATCAGTCCAGGTATCACCACGTTTAACTGCCAGATAACAAAGGTAATGGCGGAGAGAGTGGGATTCGAACCCACGTTAGAGTTTCCCCTAAACACGCTTTCCAAGCGTGCGCCTTCAGCCACTCGGCCATCTCTCCGGCTTGAATCGGATGGAAGGAACAACCTTAAGAAGCTTTCACTTCTCGTGCGTCCTAATTCTATGGGTGTACTCGTTGAAACCGCAACCTGAAGGATCGCAATACTGACAAGAATTTTGGAGGACCGGCTCTAGCAGGCCGACTCTACGAGAGCTTTTCGGAAGAATCAGGCGTGGAAGAAGAGACTACAGTGCTAGTCGAGGACGACGCTCCGGCTGCGGCTGCATTCGCAATGGTACCGGCGTTCGCTGACGTAGCCGGCAAAGCCGGAACTTTCGCATTGTCCACCACGTGATGGTTCAGGCAATAAAGCGCCAGTTCGAGGCGATCTGCCACACCGAGCTTATCGTAAACCTTACGCAGATAATTCTTCACAACCTGCTCGGTCGTGCCCACTCGCAGAGCAATTTCCTTGTTCTTCATACCCTGCGTTACGCATGAAACGATCAATGTCTCTTTTGGGGTCAGTTGCACCTTCGGACGAGTCCCAGTAGTGCGGGTATTCTGGTTGCGATAAGCTTCCATGACCCAGCGAACTCCTTGGCTGTCGAGCCAGGTTTCTCCCGCCATCACTTTTCGCAAGCAGTCAACCAGGAATTCAGGTTCGACTTCTCGCGACACAATGCCGTGAGCCCCGCGACGAAACAGTTCCAGCGTTAGGTCTTCGTCTGAGCCAGGTGTAACCACCACCACTCGCAACTTCGGATTCTGGCGAAGCAGATCGGCCACTGCATCCACCGGATTTGGCGTGAGGGCCGCTTCAAAAATCAGCACGTCTGCGGAAAACTTTGCCACCGCGGATTGAGTCTGCGCGAGCGTCTCAGCCTGTCCAACTACGCGAATATCATCTTCCAGCGCGAAAATCTTTCGCAAACCGGCGCGAAAAATGGCCTGCGTATCGGCCAGAATCACTCGGACAAACTGCCCCTTGTCCTCGCCTGCTCCGAAATTTTCTTCCATACTCACCGGAATCGTAGCCATTCGTTCCCTTGCGCTTTATAAGCGCTCAAAATGGTATTCGTCGATTACAACGCCTACTCCACGCCGTCCACGATCGTCGAAACTGCGCACGACGCGGCCGCGGCAATCGATCTGCACATTGCGTCCCAAGCCTGCCACATCGGCCGGCAGCAAGATCGTGAAGTCCACCATCGATCCCACCGGAACATCTTTATCCATTGCGAACAGCACGCCGTTCGCGGAGATGTTTTCGGTCTCTGCGAGGTATGCGCTGCCCTGCGTTTTTACCGACGCCGAAAGATGCAGAGGAAATCGCGCCGCGCCTTGCATGTCTTCATACTGGGCCGCGCTCGTCTGCGATTCCATCATCGGTGCTGTGCCTTCCGCTGCCACGTTTGGAGCGACCTTCCTTCCGACCACGCACTGCGCGGTCTTTCTGCTCAACTCAAGGGCAGCGTACACCCCGGAATCAAACAAACAAAGTTACCGAAGTCATGGAACAAGCGGGGGTTAACTGCTTTTCTTTGAATGGATTAGGGGATTTTGCAACGGCAGATTCGAGCCTGAATCTACCCCTCCGAACCGGTCATTTCCGGGGCAATTCCGGGTGAATTTCAGGCAATTCTCGGAGTCAGAAGTGAGGAATGTCGAGGGCGGAGGCGGCCACATTCGGCATGCGGAAAGCGGGATGCTACCGCTGCTTTAGAACTTCGTCACTTCCGTGAAGTTGAAGTCTCGCACTTTCATGGCCGGGACCACCATGTCGAACGACTCTTCGCCAGAGGAACGAACCGGCACGCTCATGGCTTCCACATTCGACAACATGTGAATCAAGCTTTCATTCAACCGGAAGTTGCGAACTCCGCCTTGCACGCGTCCGTTCTCTACATAGAAGGTTCCGTCGCGCGTCATGCCGGTCAATATCTTCTCGAAAGGTTCGACTTCGCGGATATACCACAGTCGAGTGACAAGCACTCCACGCTCTGTGGACGAAATCATCTGCGCCACTGTCTGCGGATTGCTGGATGGAGCGAATACGATATTTTGCGGCATCTCTCCCATCTCGTTGGGCAGAGAGAATCCGTGACCAGTCGCTTCGATCGGACCGACCTTATCCTTAAATTCCGAACGCTTCATCCTCTCGGCGGTCGCGCGCGCGTACACCACTCGATTCACAATTCCGTTCTCGACCAGCGATACTCTCTGCCGCTGCATGCCTTCTCCGTCGAACGGACATCCAGTTTGTAGCGGGTGCGCAACATCGTCCCAGATCGTGATGTTGTCACCAAATAACTTTGTGCCGATGCGACCCGCAAGAAATGAACGCTGGTCCAGGATCGCCATCCCCGCATAATCCCAAAACATGAAACCCACAATATCGAGAACCGCTGCCGGTTCCAGAATCACCGTACATTTACCTGCCGGAATTTCGCGCGGATGCGCCGAATCAACCGCCTTCTTCGCGGCAACTTCAGCCAGCATCAGAGGATCGAGATTCGCCACATCCGGTGAATTCGCCTTCTGCCATCCCGATGAATCGGCGGCCAGCATGGTGATTGAAACTTCGGCTGAAGTTTGCGTATGCCAGTTGCTTAAACCGCGCGAGTTAAAGATTCCTTCAAACGATTCAGCGCTGGAAAAAATCCCCGCCGTTGTGAGCTTGTGCCGATCGGCGACTCCGACAATCTTGCCCACGCCGTCAGCGCGAAACTCAGGCGTGATGGCTGCGGTTTGCTGGAAGTGACGTGAAGGTGACGGTGCAGAGCTATCCGCTTTGCCAGAAGCCTCTTTGGCGTCAGGCATGGGCAACAGGTCAGCATCGGGATGCTGAACTTTAGCAAGGCTCTCCGAAGACCTGACAACCTGACGCAAACTTTCACCGTCGAGCTTGTTAGTAAATGCCCGCGCCGTCTTGCTTCCAAATGCTGTCCGGACGGAGACGATGTGGTTCTCCTCCGCCACATTTTGATGGATGGTGTTATTAGCAAACCGGGTCAGCGCAAATCGCCCGCCAGAAATGGAAACTTCAACCTCGTCCGCAGAAGCCAGCTTGCGGATCCGATCGAAGATCTCTCCAGCTTGTTCTTTCCCGAGCATCATGCGCCTTTGAATGCACTCCCCACTTTGATTCCCCGGAATCTTGAGGTGGCTGCACCGTGGCCCGTTCCCATCACCTGCTGTGGCTGTCCCTTGCCGCAGTTGGGTGTTCCCCACAAGGTCCACTCATCGCGTGAGCAGATCGCGTCCAGTGAATTCCAGAATTCCGTCGTGATGCCCGAATACGACGGATTCTTCACCATCCGCACGCGCTTGCCGCCTTTAATCTCCCAGCCTATCTCGCAGCCAAACTGGAAGTTGTATCGCTTGTCGTCGATTGACCACGACCGGTTCGTCTGCATCAGGATCCCACGATCCGTCGATGCAATGAGCTGTTCTAGGCTGAGCGGCTTTTCTCCCGGCAGCAAACTGATGTTCGTCATACGAATCATCGGCAGCCGGTTCCAACCTTCGGCCCGCAGCGTTCCCCCAGAACGATGCTCGCCAATCGTGTGCGCCGTTTCGCGTGAGCTCAGATATCCCGTAAACAAGCCCTTGGTGATAATCGGCGTACACTGCGCTGCCACACCTTCGTCGTCGTAGCCGAACGTTCCCAAACCGGGCCCATGCTCCTGCCGGGCATCGGCTACAACATTCACCAACTCGCTTCCGTATCGAAGGGTACGCAGCTTGTCGAGCGTCAAGAATGACGTCCCTGCAAAATTCGCCTCCATGCCGAGTACGCGATCCAATTCGATTGGATGCCCCACTGATTCGTGGATTTGCAGCCCCAGTTGTGAGCTGTCGAGAATCAGATCGAACTTCCCTTCTGGACACTGGTCCGCCTGATGCAGCGCGACTGCTTCTTCAGCAATGCGCCGCGCATTCTCCACCAGTTTCAATTCCTCGATCAACTCATATCCCTTGTTCTGCCACTGCCCGCCAAATGAATTTGGATACGACCGCTTCTGAATCTCATTTCCGGCGAACGCGTATGCTGCATATCCTGCGCCGGTCGAGACTTTCGTTTGATGGATATCCGCTCCCTCCGATGATAGGAACCACTGCTCCTCGCGATTGAAATTGAGATTCGCCTCCGCCAGCGTGATACCGGGCACCGCACGCAACTCAGCGTCAATCTTCAGCAGTAAGTCGATGTTTTGTTCGACGGACACCGAGAACGGATCGATCTTGTAGGGTGTGGTCCACTCTGCAACCGCGGCTTTTTCTGGAGCAAGCCGGATATCTTCTCTCTTCACCCGAGCGGAAGCCCGGGCGATCGCAACCGCCTCAGCCGCAGTCGCCTCAACAGAGCCACGACCCAGCTCAGCCGAAGCTGCGAATCCCCAAGCTCCGTCGGCAATCACGCGCACGCTCATGCCCACCGATTCCGAATCGAGTGCGCTTCCGACTTTGCCGTTCTTCGTCGTCAGTGCACGACTCCGCTGCGCCACAATCCGCGCGTCGGCGTAGCTCGCCCCGCGAGTCGATGCGGCGTTCAAGGCCCAATTGGCAACGTGTTTCATCCGGAGAAATCAATCTACCACAGGTGAAAGAAACAAAAGCCAGGCCTGATTCCGTCTCTAAAAACTCAGTTCGACGGAAATTCGAGTCAACGCCGAAAAGCTGCGCTTGCAACTTGGGATTATCGAATTTGCCCGACCAGTCAGAGGTTTGCTTACTCGAATGTCGTTTGATATTGACTAGGGTGTCGCGTGCGCCTCCGCCAGCGCTTTCTTCACTGCCAGCAATTCTTTCAGCACTCCCCGCAACTTAGTCGACTCCAGTGCATTCGCTCCGTCCGACTTCGCCTCTTTCGGATTGTCGTGTACTTCCATGAACACGCCGTCCACTCCTGCCGCCACGGCCGCGCGCGCGAGCACCGGAATGAACTCCGGCTGACCGCCGCTCACCGCCGGGCCTTTATCGTCCGCCTGTGATGACGGCAACTGCACCGAGTGCGTGGCGTCGAACACCACTGGAGCAAACTTGCGCATGATCGCCAGCGACCTCATATCCACGACGAGGTTGTTGTATCCGAAACTCGCGCCGCGCTCCGTCAAAAAGATCTGCGTATTTCCCGCGTCGCGACATTTCTCAACCGCGTGCCGCATATCCCACGGAGCGACGAACTGTCCCTTCTTGATATTCACCACGCGCCCGCTCAGCGCAGCCGCAACGACAAGATCCGTCTGACGACTCAAGAATGCCGGAATCTGCAGCACGTCGGCCACTTCTGCGACCTTCCCGACATCCGCCGTCTCGTGCACATCGGTCAAGATCGGCAGGTTCAACTGGTCTTTGATCTTTTTCAGAATCCGTAGCCCTTCTTTCAAACCCGGTCCGCGAAAGCTGCGAATCGATGTCCGGTTTGCTTTGTCGTAGCTAGCCTTGAAGATGAATGGAAATCCCAGCGCCTTGGTCACGCCCTTGATGATCTCCGCCATACGAATCGCGTGCTCTTCACTCTCAATTACACATGGGCCGGCAATAAGAAAGAGGTCGCCGGAACCGACGTGGATATCGCCGACTTGGAAGGAAATACTCAAGGACCGATCCTCAACTTCGCTGCAAAAGTCTGCCGCCGAGCGCGCCGAGTCGCAGAGAAAATTCGACACGAATGGTGCGCGCTCAGCGATCTCGACGGCGAATTCTCACTACAGCCGCCCAACTTTCTCCGGGCGGTGGAACATCTCGACAGCCGCCGTTTCTTTTTCTGCGCGCCGCTTCACTCCATACTCATACGCTGCGCCAATGAATGTGCTGAACAGCGGATGTGGCTCGAGTGGCTTCGACTTGAACTCCGGATGGAACTGGCAGCCAATAAAATGCGGATGGTCCGGCAACTCCACCATCTCTACATAAGTTCCATCCGGCGTCGATCCGGAAATACGCAACCCCGCGGCGGTCATGGGCTCTTCGTACTCGCGGTTGAATTCGTAGCGATGCCGGTGCCGTTCGCTGATCTCCGACTTCCCATAAATCTTGTAAGCGAGCGTGCCGGGCTCAATCTTGCAGGGCCACGCGCCCAGCCGCATCGTCCCGCCAAGTTCCTCCACCCCGCGCAACTCGCGAAGCTTGTAGATCACTCGATGCGGTGTCGCCGGATCAAACTCGCTTGAATTCGCCTCTTCCAGTCCCACGACGTTCCGCGCGAACTCGATGCAGGCTGTCTGCATGCCCAGACAAATCCCGAAGTATGGAACTTTTCGCTCTCGCGCATAGCGGATCGCGATCAGCATCCCTTCGATACCGCGCTTGCCAAATCCTCCGGGCACCAGGATTCCGTCGTAACCCTCAAGCTGAGCTTCGTAACTCTTGTCGCCCACTCCTGATTCCAGGCCCTCGGCTTCAATCCAGTTGATCTGCAGCTTCAGGTTGTGGGCGAGTGCGCCATGCACCAGAGCTTCTTTCAACGACTTATAAGAGTCTTCGTACTCGACGTACTTGCCAACGATTCCAATCGTGACCGTGTCCTTCGGGTTGTACACGCGGTGAACAATGTCTTCCCACTTCGAGAGATCGCGATTCTTCGCTTCCATGTGCAGGCATTTCAGTACTAGCGTGTCTACATTTTCATTGGCAAACACGAGCGGCACTTCGTACACCGATGCGACATCTTTGGCCGTGATCACCGCCTCTTCTGGCACGTTGCAGAAAAGCGCAATTTTCGACTTCATCTCTTTCGCGAGGAACCGGTCCGTGCGGCACAGCAAAATATCCGGCTGAATTCCGATGCTCAGCAGTTCTTTCACCGAGTGTTGGGTCGGCTTGGTCTTCAGCTCTTGCGCCGCAGCAATAAATGGAACGAGCGTGACGTGCACGAATAAAGTATGTTCACGCCCCAACTCCTGCCGCATTTGCCGGATGGCTTCCATAAACGGCAGCGACTCGATGTCGCCCACCGTTCCGCCGATCTCGACGATCGCGACATCAACATCCTGCGCGACCTTCTTCATCGCAGCCTTGATCTCGTTGGTAACGTGCGGAATCACCTGCACCGTCTTGCCGAGATAGTCGCCGCGGCGCTCTTTGGCGATGATCTGCTCGTAGAGACGGCCGGTCGTCCAGTTATTGTCGCGAGAAAGCTTGGCATGCGTGAAGCGCTCGTAGTGCCCCAGGTCTAGATCCGTCTCCGCTCCGTCGTCCGTGACGAATACTTCGCCGTGCTGAAACGGCGACATCGTCCCGGGATCCACGTTCAGGTAGGGATCGAACTTCATGATGTTGACCTTGATCCCGCGGCTCTCCAACAGGCAGCCGATCGAAGCCGCTGCCAATCCCTTGCCGAGTGAAGACACAACTCCGCCCGTCACAAAGATGTACTTCGCTGGCATCTCTTCCTCGCTTTAAATTGTTTTTGAAAAATTGTGCAGGTGGGGTGCACGATCAATTATGGCAGAAAAGTGCTGTGGAAGAAATGGGAGAAATGATCGGTTCAGAATTTTCCTTCGTGTGCCTTCGCGTCCTTCGTGGTTCAAGATTTTAGCCGTGTCTGGAATGCAGGGCTTCGTCGCGTTGACTATCTCCGTGAGGTCAGCGAGAATACTTAAGGCCGTCGCACGGACAGTCCGTAGTGTCCCCAAATAGTGGGCCTGTGGCGCAGCTGGGAGCGCGCTTCCATGGCATGGAAGAGGTCGTCGGTTCGATCCCGACCAGGTCCACCAAATCCTTACGCCTATCGTCCCGTTGACCCTCTCCAGCTGTACCCGTAAGATTCCCGCTATGTCCGCGCCGTCCCAGCCCTTGGGGCAAACCGTCTCGCATTACCGGATCCTGCGCAAAATCGGCGGCGGTGGCATGGGTGTCGTCTATGAGGCCGAGGACCTGAAACTCGGCCGGCATGTCGCGTTGAAGTTTCTCCCCGACGAGCTTGCCAACGACGCGCAGGCACTCAGCCGCTTCCAGCGCGAGGCCAAAGCCGCGTCATCGCTAAACCACCCGAACATCTGCACGATTTACGAGATTGACGAGGCCGACGGCCGAACCTTCATTGCCATGGAGTTGCTCGAAGGACAGACCCTTCGGCACATGATCGCGGGCAAGCCGCTGGAGATCGAAACGGTTCTCGATCTCGGCATCCAGATCGCGGATGCCTTGGATGCAGCCCATTCTAGAGGCATCATTCACCGCGATATCAAGCCCGCAAACATTTTCGTGATGAGCAGAGGTCAGGCAAAGATCCTCGATTTTGGACTAGCAAAGATCACGCTCAAGCCCGAGAGCCCTTCGCTGAGCGCCCCAACGATCGACACCGAAGAACAGTTGACGAGTCCCGGGCAGGCGGTGGGCACCGTGGCCTACATGTCTCCCGAGCAAGTGCGGGGCAAGGATCTCGATCCTCGCACCGATCTGTTTTCCTTCGGCACGGTTCTATATGAGATGTGCACCGGCATGCTGCCGTTCCGAGGCGATACTTCGGCTCTGATCTTCAATGCAATCCTTGAGCGCGCGCCAGTTGCTCCCGTCCGGCTGAATCCCGACGTGCCACCCGAACTGGAGCGGATCGTCAACAAAGCACTGGAAAAGGACAAGAACTTACGCTATCAGCACGCGTCCGAGATCCGTGCGGACCTGCAACGGCTCCGACGGGACAGTGAATCACAGAGCCATCCGACGTCTGCTCGACTCCAGCCCGCAAGCAAGTCAAGCGAGTCGGTCTCGCGCCGCACGCTCACCGTCGCAGGCTCAGTTTGCCTGGCGATACTGCTCGGCCTCACGGTATGGCGCTTTCGTTTCGCTCCATCCCTTGCACCAAAGGCTCCGATGACTGAGGTGCAGCTCACCCACAATCCTCCGGAAAACCGCTTGTTTGGGAGCGCCATTTCCCCCGACGGAAAGATACTGGCGTTTACCGATGTCCGGGGACTTCACTTCAGTACTGTGGATTCCGGCGAAGTCCACGACGTTCCTCTGCCCGAAGAGATCCGCAAGGCCGCCTGGCAAGTGGCATGGTATCCCGACGATCAGAAACTGCTGCTGACTACCTATAACCCGACGACTGGTTATGCCATTTGGCTCACCTCTATTTTTGGCGGGACGCCACACAGCCTATGGGCGCGGGGTTACGCGGCAGCGGTCTCGCCCAAAGGCACGGCCATCGCTCACGTATCGGGTGACGGGCACCAGATATGGACCTCAGGGCCGAACGCAGAGGATCCCAAACTGCTTGTGGAGGACGAGAACAACACTTATTTTTCTGTGGCTTGGTCCCGAACAGGGCAGAGCCTTGCCTATTTGAAGGGGACACTAACAAAGGGAGGCATTGAAACCATTTCGGCTGCCGGCGGTGTCCCCCACAACATCGTTCTCGGCTCTCAATTGGCGGGATTCTTTCCGATCTATCAGCGTATCGTTTGGCTACCCGACGGACGGCTGGCGTTTATACCAGCGGATCCGGACAGCAGCACCCTGTATCAGGTTCAGGTCGACTCCGATAACGGTGTGGCTCTTGGCACACCAACCCAGTTGGCGACAGGGCACGAAGAGCTCCTTTGCCCCAGCGCCAGCGCCGATGGCCGTCGCTTGGCTGTGATCAAAGTGCGAGGATGGTCCGACATATATCTCGCCGACCTTAAAGAACGACCGGCGCCTGAGGTCCCAGTTGCGCGATTAAGCACAACTCGAAGCTATGATCTCGCCACGGACTGGATTCGCGACAGCAGTGCTGTCGTGTTCTCGTCAACACGAACCGGACGGCATCAAATATTTCGTCAGCCGCTGGGACAAGAGACTGCCGAGCCGCTTTTCCCTGGGCCGGATGACCAACAGGGTGCCGAATTCAGCGCGGACGGAAAGTGGATTCTTTATTGGTCGACGCCTCACGGTCTTTCCTCTCCTCTCGCGACCCAGCGTCTGATGCGGGTTCCGGTATCAGGTGGTCCTCCAGAAACAGTGTTGGAAGCTCCGAGCGAGGGAGCGGTCGCTTTCCACTGCCCGTCCTCGGCGGCGGCAAAATGCGTGCTGTCACTTCCAGAGAAGGGACGCCTTGTCTTTCACCAACTGGATCCGACTCTCGGCTTGGGGAAAGAACTGGATGGGCTCGATTCTTATTATGCGCCGCATTGGGCCGTGTCCCCTGACGGTTCCCGGATGGTGGTCTCCGATAAGAAAGTGTTTCCGCTTCAGATTCAACTGCGAAACTTGACGGACTCGACGCAGCGAACAGTGCACCTTTCTCCAGGATGGGACGTTCGCGAAGTTGCATGGAGCTCTGACGGCCGCTTTGTGTTTGGAGCTGCGGTCCGTTACCCGAGAGGATTCATCGTAGAAACTGATCTGGACGGCAAAACCCGAGTTATCCTCGACCGCGGGGAAAATGTCTTGTCTGCGCCTCGTCCCTCTCCAGACGGTCGCCACCTCTTTTTCACGCAGCACATGTGGGACACCGATGCTTGGCTCTTGGAGAATTTCTGACCGGTCACCTGCATTTCTTACCTGTGATCCTTACCTGTGTTCCGGGTACAAAAACCCAAAAGACGGTCCTCTGGGCGGTGTAAGTTGTTGTATTTCTTAATCGGGGTTAAATGGCATGGAAGAGGTCGTCGGTTCGATCCCGACCAGGTCCACCATCTCTCTCAAGAACTTAGGCCCTTTGTTGCATCCGGATTCCGCTCGTCGCCCGAAGCCGTTTGCTGCCTTCAGATACCTCGATCTGCCATAATTCCTTCGAATGTGCGGACGCTACCGGCTCTCGCGTAGAAAACAAATTATCGAGGAACATTTCGACGCGGTCTCCGGAGAAGAAGATTGGGTTCCGCGCTATAACATCGCGCCCACGCAGCCCATTCCGATCATCCGCCAACATGCCAAGGAGCCACGGCGCGAACTATCTTTAGTTCGATGGGGACTCATCCCGTGGTGGGCCAAAGACACTTCCGCTGCTGCCAGGATGATCAACGCCCGCTCGGAAACCGCTGCGACTCAGCCGGCCTTTTGCGACGCGTTGAGAACTCGCCGATGCCTCGTCCCGGCCGACGGATTTTATGAGTGGCAAAAGACCGGAAAGGTTCGGCAGCCATATTGCTTCGAAGTCAAAGGAGGCCGACTCTTCGCCTTCGCGGGGCTTTGGGATCGCTGGAAGGATGCCGAAGGCAAGACCGTTGAGAGCTGTTCGATCCTGACGACAACTGCAAACGCGGTGACTTCTGCGGTTCACGATCGGATGCCCGTCATACTCGATGACGACAATTTCGATCTGTGGCTTGATCCGGGGATGAAAGACGTCGCGACCGCATCCGATTTACTGAAACCTTATGACGCTCAGCACATGCGTAGTTATGCAGTAAGTACCCGCCTCAATCAAGTGCAGCACGACGATGCTGAATGCGCCGCTCGATGCGAAGTGGATATCCCACCACAGGGAAGTTTATTTCTGTAGGAACGACAGATTCTTCGAAGAAAAGCGTCAGTAAGATTCAGTCTCAGCCGTGGTGCTTTCCTCCGCCATGGCCGCCAGAGTGACCTCCTCCGCCATGCGAGTGTCCGCCGCCAAAACTCTTCGAGCTGGCGTGGAAGCTCTTCGGCGCACGCCCTCCGCCTCCCATGTGGAAGCCATCAGAGTTCCGGCCGCTGAAGCTCTTGGATGGATGGCCGCCTCCAAAGAGATGAAGTCCGCCGGAGCGAGACGACTTTTCGAAAGAGTGCGAAGTATCCTTGTTCGTGAAGCCTCGGCCTGCAAAATTGCTGGACGTTCGGCCACCGAATCCGCTCCGGTCAAATCCGGAGTTCGATGCTCGATACGCGGGCATCGAATGTACCTGAGGCATCACGACTCCAGCCCGGTTCCATTCGGTGCTCCGGTTTGAATATGCGCCATAGCCTCGGCGGTCGAACCGTTGCCTGCTCTCGGATCCAGACAAATGGTTGTAGGACTGATGTGCGGTCCGGTCGTATCCATTGCCGAAGGAGTGGAAGCCGCGATCGGAGCTTCCTCGCCAGTTGCCGGCGTATCTGTCTGGGTCACGCCCGAATCTTTCTCCGCGATTGCCTCGGTAGCTGTCGCCGAAACGATGGAAGCCGTCGCTCGCGCGATTGAAGCCGCGCCTATCAAAGCCACCTCTTCCCCCATAAGCGTGAAAGCCCTCGTGCCGAAATCCCCAGTCAGCCACCGTAGAACTGTGGGAAAGGTAGGCTGAATCATGGAAGAATACGGACTGCGCCAGCCAATCCAATCCCCATGCCAGCCATCCCCAAGGGGTATGGGTGAACGCGCTCATCGCGATGCCTAGTCCGAATCGCAAGGGCGAGGCGCCAAGAAAAGATCCAACCAATCCAAGCAAGGAGAATCCAGGATAGGGAGCTACCTGGTCGCCGTAAACCGTCCAAGGGTTATACGTGGGCACGTAAACGATCTGCGGATTGACCGGCATCAGCTGGACATAGCCTTGGTTGTATCGCACTGAAAGTTGCGGAGTGCTCTCCAGGGTTCCAGCAGCCTGGGCGCGCCGCCGCATCACTTGGACCGCCTCCAGGACATCTTGCGGCTGGTTGTAATACGCATTTCCCAAGTCCGTCGTCCATTGCAGGTTTCGATCCATCTGCGCCAGCACCTGGGGAAACGCGGTCAACGCTTTTACGCTTGGATCCCAGTTCTCCACGTCGGCGCCATCTGCGATCAGTTCCGCAGGTGTGTTGCCTTGCATCTGACGCCAGTGGTCGGCATCTGCGACTTGGCCGGGATAGGTCGATGCCGCCAGAACTTGTGCCACCAAAGAGTCCGGATATAGCGCGATTGGGGCCACCAGCTGTTCGAGTTGCCCAGCGTTGAGTGGCTGAGTTTGAGCTTGTGGTTGTCCGTAACCTGGCTGGGGCTGAGCAGCATATTGGGAGGAGTTGCTATAGGGGCCGTCCTGGGACCACCCCGGATCGCCCTGTTGCTGTGCGAAAAGCTTCCCCGGCCCCACCAGGAGCTGTAGTAGTAAAAGGAGAAAGCCCACGACGAGCACCGGCCTGATTGGCAAGGTTTGCGTCCCGCTTTTAAGGCTTTTCGCAGGAGAATCGATGGGTGAAGCTGAAGCAGAACGCACGGGAACAAGCCGGGCAGCGTGAGGAAGATCCAGGCCCATTTGGAGTTTCATAATTCCTTTTAAGGCTTTCGTTAGCGTCCATCAAGATGCAGGAAATCGAGAGGGCGATCAAGGGCGGGCAAATCAATTCTGGATCAATCGCGAAGTCCATGAAAACACGGGTGCTAGATGGCGGAGTCAATCGACCCCGACCTGCCATGGAACAGCGAAATCACCCCGGTTCCATCATTTCCTCTTCGTTGCCCGTTCCAGTCAAGAACACTACACCCGAGTACGTCAGCCTCCTCGTGCGGTCCGCCTTCATCGAAGCAGGAGATAGTTTGTTTCAATGCAGACCCAGTCAGGGTGACGCTAATTCGTCAAGACGTTGCTCGAGATTCCAGCGTAAACGTATCTATCGATTGACTACATGTACAGTTGTCCCGAGCTTCCGAAGCAAGCCAGCATCGCTTTCCCCTCGGTCTCATCCAATGACTATGAGCAACGGACTCGTCGTTTCAGTCTTGGACCTAGTAGGGATGAGAGCACAGGAAGCCGCAGGCAGCGCGATTGCTCGGTCGGTGGACCTGGCGCAGCACGTCGAGCAGTTCGGATACAAACGTTACTGGCTCGCAGAGCATCACTCGATCGCTGGACTAGCATGCTCGGCGACTTCTGTACTGATCGGTCACATCGCAGGCGCGACCAAGACGATTCGAGTCGGAAGCGGCGGAGTGATGCTGCCGAACCATGCCCCGCTGGTTGTGGCAGAACAGTTCGGCACACTCGAGGCAATGTTCCCGGGAAGGATTGACCTTGGCTTGGGACGCGCTCCGGGCGGAGATTTTCAAACTATGCGGGCGCTGCGTCGGACTCTGCAACAAACGGGTGATGATTTTCCAGCTCTTCTGCAAGAGCTCCGCTCGTACTTAGGCCCCGAGCGACCCGGTCAAGCGGTGATCGCATTTCCTGGGCAAGGAAGCAACGTACCAATCTTCCTTCTGGGCTCAAGCGGCTTCAGCGCGGAACTGGCGGCTATGCTTGGCCTGCCATTTGCGTTTGCCGCGCACTTTGCTCCTGATTATCTGTACGCAGCTGCGCGACTCTATCGCGAGCAGTTCCAACCAAGCGGGGCTCTGCGGAAGCCTCACTTCATGGTTGCGGTGCAGGTCATCGCGGCGGAAACAGATGATGCTGCGCAGCGGTTGTTCACCACACCACAGCAGCGTTTTCTGCGGCTGATCAGAAACCAGCCGGTCGAGTTGCTGCCTCCAGTTGATTCCATGGAATCACTGTGGCAGAACGAACTGGAGCGTGCTGCTGTCGAGAACAAACTCGGTGCCGCAATTGTGGGGTCGACCTCAACTGTAAAGGCCGGACTAGAAAAACTAATAAGCGAAACCATGGCCGACGAGGTGATCGCAGTGACCGATACTTACGACCATGAAGACAGACTGCGATCGTATCGGCAGTTGGCGGAGGTAGCTTCGACGATTGACACGAAGGCCGCAGTCGCCGTCTGAACCCTGGATGCGTCAGCCTCGAAACTGATTAGCAACCCGCCTGGATTGAAAGCCGTTTCTTTCTGGCAAACCAGAAATACACGGGCACGCCTAGCAGGATCACGGCCAGCCCGGCAATCGAATCCCTCAGATTGCTCGCGAACGTGTAGTAAAGCAAAACCGCTGCTGTTCCAATGAATAGTGCCGGCACGAGTGGATATCCCAAGGTTTTATAGGGTCGATTTGCATTCGGCTCACGCTTTCGAAATACAAAGATCGTGCTGGCTGCCACTACATAGAACAGCCACTCCGCGAAAATCGCCAGCGAAAACAATTCCCGGAATGCTCCTCCGATCAGCACTAAGACAATTGCCACCGCTCCCTGAATCACCAACGCAAGAGCCGGCGTGTGAAACTTCGGATGCACTTCGCCCAATGCTTTGAACAAATATCCATCCCGCGCCACTGCAAACGGCACACGCCCTCCGCTCATGATCGTGCCATTTAAACCCGCCAGCATCGAGATGATCATCCCGATCGAAACCAGCGAGATTCCTAACTTTCCCAGCGCCGCCTCGCTTGCCGCAGCTGCCGGCACCGCCGCCTGCGCAATCGCAGTTGCTGGCAGTGCGCGTTGAATCCCTGCATTCATCCCCATATAGAGGACAGCCACCAAACCGACGCCCGCAATGAGAGCAATTGGAATCGTTTTCTCCGGACGCTGTATTTCTTCGCTCACCATATTCAAATCATTCCAACCGTCATACGCCCATAGAGCCGCGACGAGCGCAGCCATAAATCCCGCCATGCCGCCCGTCGCTCCCGCAAAGCTCGTTCCAAAATTGCTCCACGAACCGCCCGCTGCTGTAAGCGCCACGAACGCAATGCCCACAATCATCACCACCTTCAACACGGTGAACACAAACTGAAAATTTCCGGCTTTTCGCACGCCAACGTAGTTAAGCCCGGTAATGAAAACATTCGCAGCTATCGCGACTAGGTGTCCGTAGTTGATGACGAGGACGCGGCTCGTGGTCACGTGAAACGTAAACAACGGCAATGGCAGAAAGCTAAACGTCGAAAAGGTTCCCAGCACTCGCACCAAGCCGGCAGTCACACTGGCGATCGAGGCAGGCTTGGCAATCAGAAACCACGTCCAGCCGTATAAAAATCCAGGCAGAGGGCCATAAGCATCGCGGACGTACACGTACTCGCCGCCGGCGTAGGGGCGCATGGACCCGAGTTCCGCATACGTCAAAGCTCCAAAAAATGATAGCAGGCCTCCCACGATCCAGGCCAAATAGACGAGGCCGGCTGACCCCACTGCCTGCATCATTTCGGCGGGAACCAGAAAAATTCCGCTGCCAATGATCGTTCCCGCGACAATCGATGTCGCGTGCCAGACGTTTAATCCGCGTACGAGTTCAAGACCGGGCTTCTCAGCCGCTGCTGCGGCATCACCCATTCATCCTCCTTAGAACAGGGCATTATGTTGCAAGATGCTGCACAGATAAGCAATCGCGTTCAGTCTGGCAAGCCGATTTCCGTCCATCGGATAGAGAACATCTTCTCATTTACAGCGCGAGCACCGTGTCGTAACCTCCTCCGGTTTGAGGCCTGCTCCCAGAAGCAGGTATTTCTACTCGCATTTCTTTCGTCGATATCAAAGAGGTCTTGCCACCATGTCACTTCGCTGCCTAAGTGTCCGCTCGTCGGTTGTCCTCTCAACATTCGCTTTGTTCGCAACGCTCGCGGTCGGACAGGCCGTCACAACTTATCACGTCGACAACAATCGCACCGGCTGGAACTCCCACGAAACGGTATTGACTCCCTCGAATGTGGGCAGTTCATCCTTCGGACTATTGCACATGGTTGCGCTGAACGATCAGGTCGACGGACAGCCTCTCTTCGTTCCCGGTGTGAATATCACCGCCGGAACGAGTCAGGGCCAACATGACGTCGTCTACGTTGCCACAGAGGGCAACACGATCTACGCCATCGATGCTGAGAGCGGAAAAGTGCTCCTCAAGCCCAACTTCGGCACGCCTGTCAGTCAACCCCTGGGCTGTAACAACAATGGACCGAACGTAGGCATCAACTCCACTCCCGTCATCGATCTCAGCAGCAACACACTCTATGTCGTCATCTACACGCAGGATTCCACCGGACCCGCATACCGCGTCCATGCCCTCGATCTCGGCAGTCTCACCGACAAGGTCACACCGCAAGTCATCGTCGCTTCCCACACTCTGCTCGATGGCAGCACTTTCAATTTCAACGCCACGTATCAGCGCCAACGTCCCGGGCTGCTCCTCGCCAATGGCAATATCTACGTGGGCTTTGGCAGCTTCTGCGACTTCGCTGCGAATCTTTCTCGCGGATGGCTTCTCGGCTGGTCCACCGGCTCGCTCACTCCGCTTCCTGCAAACCAGGTTTTCGATATCCAAGCCACTTCTCCTGACAGCTTTTTCCTTTCCTCGATCTGGATGTCAGGCTACGGTCCCGCAACCGACGACTCCGGTAACGTTCTTTTCGTCACTGGAAACTCCGACTACTCCGGCACCACCTACGACGGTGTAAGCAACATTCAAGAAAGCGTGGTCAAAGTATCTTCCGATTTGACCACCATGCTGGATTTGTTCACACCGTCGAACCAGGCATCGCTCGATGAAACCGACGCCGACTTCGGCTCTGGAGGAGTTCTCGTTCTCCCCGATCAAACTGGATCCACTCCACATTTGGCCGTCGCCGCCGGAAAGGTGGGAAGCCTCTTTCTCATGAACGAAGATTCCCTCGGAGGGTACTCAACCAAGAAAAACAACGTCCTTGGCACCTACCCGATCGGAAACTGCTGGTGCGGACCGTCGTATTTCGTGGATCCCTCCGACGGACTCGGACGCGTCGTGACCAGCGGGGGCCGAACCGTCATCGTCTTCAAGGTCCAGACCTCTCCCACTGCTGCTTTGGTCAAAGTGTCGCAGTCTCCGGCGATCATCAACGGAGTTCAAAGCCCAGGATTCTTCACCAGCATTTCATCAAACGGAAATTCAAATCCGATTATCTGGGCGCTCTCTCGTCCCACGAGCTCGTCGGGTAATCCGATCTACTTGTACGCATTCAATCCTGAATCGGTCATCGGATCTTCGATGCAGCAGCTAGTCAGAATCCAGGCTGGCGCATGGCCCAACATCTACGGCAACTCCAATCTGGTCCCTCTCGTCACCAACGGAGAAGTTTTCGTCGCCAGCCACTCGCAACTTCGAATCTTTGGAATCAAGCCGGGAAACAAGAAATAACGGGATGACAAACTCCACGGCGTCATCCCGAAGGCCGGCGACAATTCATCCGGAGGAGGGATCTCGCGCAGAACTCAACGAGCCCTGCTAAATCAAGGCCGAATTTCAATCGGCGTCCCATTCGGCACCGCAGACCATATTTCGTCTATCTCTTCATCGGTCACGGCAATACATCCGTCGGTCCAATCCTTGAGCCGATGCCGCGACCCAATCCATGCGTAGCCGTTAGGCAAGCCGTGAACAAATACATCTCCACCCGGAGACACGTGCCTCTGGCGCGCTGCAGCACGGTCTCGTTCGTTTGGATACGAGACGTGAATGGACTTGTAGAACTGGCTGTGTGTATTTCGCGAATCAAGAATGTACTTTCCTTCAGGAGTTTTGTGATCGCCCTGTCTTTCTTTCGGTCCGACTGGATCCCGGCCTAAGGCAACTTTGTAACTCTTGATCACTCTTCCGCTATTGACCAACTGCAGCGTGTGCTCTTTCTTGAGGACAACGACGCGATCGGCTAGGAGTGCCGGCCGCTGCCCCGCACTCACCCCGCATAGCAGCGCAACGCACCACCCCGTGAGCACTCGGATACGCATCGCCCGGATTATAAATCGCTGTATTCCACGAAATGCTACGCTGAGAGAGTGATTTTGGTGAACAATCAACTTACGTGGCGACAGCTGCCTCGGCTGTTCCGCCAGAACGCAACTTGGCAGCAACAATCTTATCTGTCGCAACTCATTCTCTTGCTTTGCATCCTCACCCTCCCCGCCTCGGCCACTACCTGGGCCGTCCACGCCCAACCCGCAAAGTTAGTCAACGGAGCTCCCGTCCTCTTCCAGGTTAAGTCACCAGGTAAGCTTGATTCACTCACAGGAACCTGGCTCACGCACCAACTCACTTTCACCTACGACGCGCCCACCAAAACGTGGTTCGCACTGGGCGGCGTAAGCTTCGAAACAGAACCGGGGAAATATACGCTGGAACTGACAGGTCAGAGTGCAACGAGCAAAGCGCCCTTAACCTTCTCGCACGCATTTCTTGTCGCCCGCGCGAACTATCCAAAGATCAAGGTTGAGCTTTCCGTCGAAAAAAAATTCACCGAGCCAACGCCCGAACAGCTCAAGCAAATCGATGAGGATCAGAAGACCAAACAGGAGTATCTGAACCGCGTCACGCCCGAGCGCGAGTGGGATGGCAAATTCACAGCTCCCGCCGATGCCTCCATCTCTGATGTGTATGGCTCCCAACGTATCTTCAACGGGAAAGCCCAGCGCCCACACTATGGACTCGATTTTCGCGTGCCCACGGGAACTCCCGTCGCCGCTATGAACTCCGGAACGGTGCTGGTGGCGCGCTTCTTATATTTCGAGGGAAACTGCGTGTTTCTCGATCACGGACAAGGTCTGCTGACTCTCTACTTCCACATGTCGGAACTGAAAGTGAAGGAAGGAGAGACCGTGAAGCGCGGTCAAATCATCGGTCTGAGCGGAGGCACCGGCCGTGCCACCGGGCCACATCTCCATGTAGCTGTCCGCTGGCAAGGCACATACCTAGACCCGGCCCGCCTTCTGCAATTGCCTTTGCCCTAATCAAGACAGGGTGCCCCATTTCTGGCCGGTTTTGCCAGAAGTGGGGCTATTTGGTAATCAAATAGTTGTCCTTACAGATCGATTACGCTGCTCCGCCCGACAGATTTCCCCTCCCACGCAGTGCCTGGTTCAACTCTTCCTTCAGTCCCAAATTCCGAATCAGCCGGTGAAGGTAATTTGGATGCACTCCCAGGATCCCCGCCGCCTCCACGTAATTTCCCCGCGTCTGTACCACCGCTTCGAGAATCAATTGCCTCTTCAATTCCTTCACGCCCGCGTGATATTTCCCTTCCTGAATCTCCTCCGGAGACGCTTGCTCCAACAGTGATTCTGGCAAATCCTCCAGCAGCACCATCTCCGGCGACTGTCCCATCACCAGCGCGCGCTCAATCGCGTTCTCTAGCTCGCGAACATTTCCCGGCCACTCGTAGTTCACGAGCGCGGCCATTGCTTCGCGTGATATTGGCTTCGTCTTCACCTTGCAACGCTTGGCATGCTTCTGCACGAAATGCCGCGTCAGCATGGGGATGTCTTCTTTGCGCTCGCGTAGCGCCGGCATCGTGAGCTTCACCACATTCAGCCTGTAGTAAAGATCCCGCCGGAACTCGCCCTTGGTTACAGCCTCTTCCAAATCTTTATTCGTCGCCGCAATCAGGCGCACATCGATCTTGATCGGGTGTGTACCGCCAACACGCTCGAATTCGCGTTCTTGCAAAACCCGCAGCAACTTAACCTGCAACGTGGGCGCCAACTCCCCGATCTCATCCAGGAAAACAACGCCGCCGTCCGCGACCTCGAGCCGCCCTTTTTTCATCACCGCGGCTCCTGTAAACGCGCCGCGCTCGTGACCAAACAAGTCGCTCTCGAGCAGAGTCTCGGGGATCGCCGCGCAATGGATTGCCATAAAAGGCTTGCTCGCCCGGTGGCTGTTACGATGCAGAGCGCGAGCCGCCAGCTCTTTACCCGTACCGCTTTCGCCTTCAATCAGCACTGTGGAGTCGCTGGGCGCAACCCGTGCAACGAACTGGAAGATCTCTTTCATCTTCGCGCCTTCGCCCACCAGGCTCTGCTCTTGCCTGATCTCCGTCGTGAGGCGCTGGTTCTCCTGCTCCAACCACTGCAGCCGGCGCGCATTGTCCAGAGCCACGGCAGAGATCCCCGCCACCGCTGCCGTCAATTGCAGATGATCTTCATTAAACCGATTCGCTGCATTCGTGCTGTCGAGATAAATGCAGCCAATCATCCGCTGAAACACACTGAGTGGTACGCACAACAGCGATCGGACTTCCGACGCTGCCAGGCTTTCCACATCGCGGAGGGCGCCGCTCGCGGCCACGTCCACTCCAAGAATGGCCACGTTCTCTTTCATCACTTGGCGGACGATCGTGCGGCTTACGCGCACCAATTGTGGCTGCCCGGCCTGACGTGTACGCGCGTACAGGCAGTTAAATTCCTGTCCAGTCCCCTCGGCCAAAAGAATTGCTCCGCGCCCCGCTGGCACGACTTCAAAAATCAAATCCAGCAATTGCGCCTGCAATTCCTCGAGATCGCGGATCGCATGCACGACCCGGCTGATCTTCAATAGGGCATTCAGGTTCCGTGCGACCTGCGAAGTCGCAGGAAGTTCCCGGAGCAACCGCTCCGGCTGCAGGTAAACCACTTCCTTGGGATAGATAACCCTGGTTTCTGCCGTGGGTCGGCGGTCGTCAAACTCGACGCGGCTCACCGATGGCGGCTGTTCTTCTTCGTCCAGGAGGAATAGAAACACCGAGTCCCCAGTCGCGATCTCATCCCCGTGACGCAGCCACTGCTCCTTCACCGGGAGGCCGTTTACGATGGTTCCGTTGCGGCTCTCGAGATCTTTAATCTGGAAGCGGCCGTCTACCCGCCGCAGCAAACAGTGTTTTCGAGAAACGGAAGGGTCGATGACCGCTACCACGTTGGCCGGATCACGGCCAACCGTAGCTTCTCCGTCGGGCAACAGAATGGTCGAGTCTTTCGAAGGTCCTGCAATCACCAGTAGTCTAGGCCGCAATCAGGTCTCCCACTCCGTAGCAGAACTTGATATCACAGCCCGAACAGAATTGCATGCCCCACTTTCAGGATTTCCAATATCCGAACGGTTAGTCGGCCTATCTATTTAGATAGCGATTCAGTCGCCTCTGCGTCGATCCGGAGCCGGCGCAACAATCCCGCAAGACATCTAAATCGTTGCAACGCGAATGTTTAGGGATTGCCGCGGAGCCGATGCCACCCTCATTTTCAATTGGAAGGCCGGTTGCTAATGATGAAAGTGCGGATGCTCGGCAAAAGCGATGGGGGAAGCGCTTTCGAGAAGTTCTAGCCGAGATCGCCGGTCAGAAGCTTGGGGGACCCCCTCATCAAGCTTCTGGCCTTTTTTCTTTTCTCGCGCAGCGGCGGATGTCCCTGCCGGCAGCTCAGCATTCTCCTACCCCGCCACAGCCTCACTCGCGACCACCTGCTCCACGCTGACGGCCACCCCGTCCCGGTAGCTCACCGTCCTGCCCGAGATTGCTGGAATCCTTTCGCCGGGCACGAGGATGCCCACCAGGTTCAACGGGTCCGCTGCGGACAGCGTCAGCGTCTCCCCGCTGAGCGGCAGACTTCGCATGCCCCGCACCAACTCCACCGCCACTGGCAGGGCGAACTGCTCGCCGATGAATCCGTCGACAAAACGCCCGCCGCGGATTTCTCCTCTATCTTCCAGCCTCCGAAATCCTATGAGCAGTTCCCGCCACGTCGGCAAATTCGATTCCCTCACCAGCAGATCCCGGATCACAATTCCATACCTTCGCAGGAGCATCCAGCACGCCGCCTCCATTGCCCTCGGGCGCTCCGCCGCTACGTCAGCGTGCAGCAGCGCCCAACGTCCTGCATTGTGCCGCGGACGCATTGTCTTTCCGCTGCCCTGCCCGGCACGCCTCTTCGGATCGATCAAAGACCGTAGATTGTCGAAACCATCCGCAGTGACCAAACCTGCGGCAACCAACTCCCACAAAGCGGTTTCAATTTCCGCCTTCAGTTTTCCAGTGGCCCGCACGATGTCCGCAAAAAATGAAGCGCCACGTTGTCGCAGAAATTCCAGCACAAGTTGCGCTCCATGGCCGAGTCCGCGCGAGTCTTCCGACGTAGATTGTCCCGTTTCTCCTCGGTTTTGAGAGAGGTGGGGATGTGGACGTAAAGCCATCCAATCCGCATCCTCCCGCACGAAAAAAGTTATGGGAGCGACACTGGTCGGAATGACTCGTCTCTGCCGGGGCGCATTTGAATCTCCGCCACCCGTCTCGAGTGTGGCCGGGTGTGGCGACAATCGTCCCCATCCCACAGCGCCTGTCAGACAAAGTTGATCCAGCCATTTCGGATCATAGTCGGCGACCCGCCTCGCCAGCACCTGACGCTCCCACGCATTGGCCGGAATTTCGAATCCTTGCAGCTGCTGTAGCACTTCCAGCACTCCACGTTCTCCCGACACCTGCGATCCCGGAGCCGCATGCTGCCATCGCGCCAGCCATCGCATGAACTGCGCTGCAGTTACGGGCTCAATCTGCTTCCTCAGAATGCCCACCGTCAGTCGGTGAATTCGAGCCAGCAGCCTCCTCTCACACCACTCTGTATTGTCAGGATTGATCGCCCCCCCGGCCCGCGATCCTGCAGTGCCTGAAAATCTTCCGCGCAGCACCGTCCCGGTCGCCTCCATCCGAAGCAAAGCTTTCTCCACGTCGGAGGGAGTCAGCCCCAATAATTTTCCCAGCTGCGAAGCCGTAGTGGGCCCTAAATGCGACATCCACCCGGTCACGAGGGTAAGCAGCGCGTCATCCCGGGGAATCTCCCCCGTTTCAACGTCAGCCAACACTTGTTCAAACGACGCGGCAGGAAACAGCGCACGAAAACTTCGACTGCGCTCCGCCGCCACCCAATACCGGCGTCCATCTGCCCCGACACCCACTCCAGCCCGACCCTGGTTCACTAATCGTTCGAAGTATCCCAACCACCGTCCCTCACCAAGATTCATGTGGGGACGGCCGCCTTGGGCCGTCCGGTCGAGCGCAGCGAGACTCTCCGGCAGCGCCACCAGCGTATGCAGCACGTCGTGCAACTCATCCGCATCCCGCACATCAGGCCAAGCCTCGTCCCGAACTTGCTCGATCGCCCCCGGATCCAGTCCTCCCACTTCCTCCAGCACCGACTCCGGCAGCACACGCCGCATATTCACAGCACGCGCTCGACGCTCTTCCAACGGGGCATCATCCAGATATGCATACGGATTCGCATTCAAAATCTCATGCGAAAACTGCGACGGCACCGGCGTATCCACTGCCAGCACGCGAATCTCTTTCGAAGCCATCCCCCGTAGCAAACTCTTCAGACCCTCGATATCCATCGCCTCGGTGAGAACGTCTTTCATCACCTCGCCCACCAGAGGATGATCCGGAATCTTCCGCTCACCCTCGATGTTTTCAAAGCAAGCCGCTGCATCCGGAAACACCGAAGCCAGTAAATCATCCGATCGGATGCGCTGAATTTGCGGAGGAACTTTTTTGCCATTCTGAAACCGCAGCAGCGCCAGCGCCCGGTTCGCATCCCATCGCCAGCGCGTGCCAAAGATGGGAGAATCCAAGGCCGCCTGCTCCAGAATTGGCTGCACCGTATCAGCCTGCAGAAAATGAAAAACATCGCCCAGCGGAAAACTGTGCTGCTCCGCCAGCGCGATATTCAGTCCGTTATCTGTCGCCGCGGCCTGCAGTTCGAAGTTGAACCCAACGCAGAAACGTTTTCGCAACGATAGTCCCCAGGCCTTATTAATCCTTCCGCCAAACGGCGCATGAATCACCAGCTGCATCCCGCCGCCTTCATCAAAAAATCTCTCCGCAATCACCGTTGTTTGCGTCGGCACGGCACCCAGCACAGCCCGACCTTGCAGAATGTATTCAATCGCCTGCTCCGCTCCGGAATCATCCAGCCCGCACTCTTCTTTCAGCCACGCAACGCACGCAGCCACATCCGGTTGGGTCGCCGAAAACCCCGCCGGCGAAGTGTGTGGCAACATCTCGCTGATCTTCTCCCGCAAATCGCCAACGTGTGCCGACAACTCTTGCGTTCTCGCCGGAGCCTCACCTCGCCAGAACGGCACGCTGGGCGGCGCACCATGTGCATCTTGAACCAGCATCCGCCCAGAATTCGTCTCGACGCGATGGATCATCCACGAAGTATTTCCCAGCAGCATGATGTCGCCGCGGTTGCTCTCCACAGCGAAATCTTCATCGACGGTCCCTACCACCACTTGATCCGGCTCCGCCACTACGGTGTACAGCGAATTGTCCGGGATCGCTCCGCCGCTCGTGATGGCCGCCAATCGCGCCCCACGCCGCGCGCGTAATTTCCCGTTTACTTTGTCGCGATGGATGTACGCTCCGTAACGTCCACGCCGCGCCGCAATTCCTTCTGAAAGCATTTCCAGAATAGAATCGAACGTCTCGCGCTTGAGATTCCGGTACGGATAAGCGCGCCGAGCCAGCGCGAACATCTCGTCTTCACCCCAACCATCATCCTGGGAATCAGCGGGTCCAACGACCGCCCCCGCAGTAGCCGGATCGTCTCGCCCGATTTCCTTGGCTGGTCCGACACCAGCCGAAGTCCCCGCCGCGCAAGCCGCCACAATCTGCTGCGCCAGTACATCCAGTGGAGCCTCCGGGATTATCAGCCGATCGAGATCTCCCAACTTTATTGCGCGCACCAGCGCCGCGCACTCCATCAGATCATCGCGTGTCGTCGCGAAGAATCTTCCGTTCGGCACCGCCCCGCGCCAGTGTCCCGAACGCCCCACTCTCTGCAGCGCCACCGCAATCGCTCGCGGAGAATTAATCTGCACCGCCAGATCGACGGTCCCTACATCAATTCCCAATTCCAGCGAGGCAGTTGCGACCAGCACCCGCACTTGCCCTTCTTTCAACTTCTTCTCCGCTGCCAGTCGTAGCTTGCGCGACAACGACCCGTGATGCGCCGCCACATTTTCTTCGCCGATGCGTTCGCCCAGTTGATGCGCGATGCGCTCCGCCATCCTCCGAGTGTTCACAAATACCAGCGTTGACCGGTGTTGTCCCACCAACTCCACCAGTCGGTCGTAAATCGCGTCCCACATTTCATTCGAAGCCACTGGCCCTAATGGCATCGGCGGAACTTCGAGTGCCAGATCCAACTTCCGCTTGTGTCCAACATCGACGATCACGGGGTCCGCTCGCCCTGTTCCGGTCAGAAAATGCGCTACTTCCTCAATCGGCTTCTGCGTCGCCGACAACCCAATTCTCACCGGCACCTTTCCCTTTGTCATTCCGAGGAGCGACCGCGACGAGGAATCTGCTGTCAACGCATCCAGCCGTTCCAGTGAGAGCGTCAGATGTGCCCCGCGTTTGTCATCGGCCACCGCATGAATCTCGTCGACAATCACCGTCTTCACATCGCGCAGAATCGCCCTGCTCTTATCGGCCGTCAGCAGAATGTAGAGAGACTCCGGCGTCGTCACCAAAATATGTGGAGGCCGCTTCAGCATCGCCCGTCGCTCGGGCTGCAGCGTGTCCCCGGTGCGCACCGCAGTACGAATCTCCGGCATCAGCAGTCCGCGCTCTCCGGCGAGAGCAAGAATCTCCCCGAGCGGAATTTCCAGATTTTTCTGAATGTCGTTCCCCAACGCCTTCAGTGGAGAAACATAGAGAACTTCCGTGCGATCGCTCAGATGCCCGGCCAGCGCTTTGCGCACCAGCCGGTCGATGCAAGCCAGAAAAGCGGCAAGAGTTTTGCCTGATCCGGTCGGAGCCGAAATCAGCGTGGTCCGCCCCGCAAGAATGTGGGGCCAGCCCTGCTCCTGCGGCTCGGTCGGGGTTCCAAAACGCTCGACAAACCACTCCGCCACGAGAGGGTGCGCCCAGGCTAGCGACTCAGGAAGGGACTGCATTCCAATATTCTATTCCGAAAGCCGATCTTCGCCAAATATTCGCCAATTGCCAAAGTGGCTTCGGGCAGAGGCGAAAGCCGTGATGGTCCTGTCGGCGCCAGTGGCGCAAAATTATTCGCGAGGGAGCACCAACTCGCCATGCCGTCAGCGTGCCAACCGGCTCGGACAAGCAAACGCTGGCGCGACTACGCGTGGAAATCGGATCGGTATCGATTCGATTCACCGAACAACAGCATTCCTACGGAACAATCTCGAATGCGGTGCCTCCGAGATTAGAGCCACCGTATTGAGTAATCCCGTACAGATCGCCAGCTGCATTGAAAATCACCCCTTGGGGCACATTTCCGTCCGTCCCGTCGAAGCTGAAGAAGACACTCTCGGTCCATCCGCTACCCGACGTGGGCGTCATTTTGAAGACGATGCCGTTCGCGTTTGAGCCGCCTCCTGAGGTCGTTCCGTAGAGATCTCCGGATTTGTCAAAGGCCACTCCGCTAAATTGCGGGTACTGTCCGTCTCCCGCAGCTCCAAAACTGTGGAGGACGGTTTCGCTCCATCCGCCCTTACTACCCGGAGACAATTCGAATACCGTTCCGTATCCGTAGATTCCACCCGCGCCGGTCGTGCTATACAGGTTTCCCTTCGAGTCGAGAACAAGGCCCGCAAAAGGATTAATTCCGTCTTTCCCGTTGCTGATAAAGCTGTGCAGCAGGGTCTCGGTATAGCCGCCAGACCCGTTCGGGCTGAGCTTGAACACCGTTCCCGAGTTGACGGAGCCGCCGGCGCCTCCAGCGACTGTGGTTCCGTAGAGATTGCCCGCGGAGTCCATTAACAAGGGCGCTTGCGGATTCTGTCCGTCGCTCGTTCCGCCTTTGAAGCTGTATAAGATTTTCTCCGTCCAGCCTCCGCCTGATTTCGGCGACAGTTCGAATACAGTTCCGCATGCGAACTTTCCGCAGTTGCTGCCTGTGCCCCCCTGGTACGTGGTGCCGTAGAGATTTCCCTTTTTGTCGATGATCAATCCAGCTTGGGGCGATCGCCCGTCGGATCCGCCAACGAAGGTATGAATGATCTTCTCTTTCCACGCGCCGCCTGTCTCTGGTGACAACTCATAGACGATGCCGAGCTTGCGGCCTCCGCCGAGAGGAGTCACGCCGTAGAGGTTGCCCACGCTGTCCATCACGAGCGCTCCTTGGGGTGATTCGCCGTCTCCGGCATTCACATCAAAACTGTGAAGGATCTCCTCGGTCCAGCTTCCCGCCTTTACTTCATACACAGTGCCGTTCGTATAGGTTCCACCCAAAAAGGTGACGCCATAGAGATTACCGGCCTTGTCGAAAATCGGAGCACCGTAAGGCTCGCCACCATCCCCAGGTCCATTGAAGGTGTGCAGGACGGTTTCGGTTTGGGCCGCGGCACGAGGGGCTGCATAAGTTGTCATGACGCACACCAGCGCGAATGCGCAAATCGTCGAGAGAGAGAAGTTCTTGTGTCCCATCGGTAACTCCATTTCGGCCGCAGGCTATTTGCAGGCCCAATTGGCAAGAGTATGAGCGGGAACCAAGAGCAGGGTCAAGATGAAGAAGTTTGCGAGTTTCCCGCTCAAGTTGCTCCGGTTGCCTTTCTGAAACCAGCTGCGCCGTAAATCATGCCTGCTAAAATTCGGCCGATGCCCAAACTTTCTGCGCAAGCGCGCGCCCGCAAGATCAAACTCCTGCTCTTCGACGTCGATGGAGTCCTCACCGACGGCAAGCTCTTTATCTTCCCCGCCCCGGCCGGTGCGCATAACAGCGCGCTGGGACCATCAGAGAAAGATCGAGCAGCCCAACATGGCGGCCGGGGAGGCTTCGGACTCCAGAGCCAGTCCCTCATCGAGGCCAAAGGTTTCCACGCCCACGACGGCACCTCGATCTCCCTCGCCCGCCTTGCCGGTATCAAGACAGGACTCATCACCAAGCGCATCTCCGAGACCGTCGCACTACGCGCTCGCGACCTGAAACTCGAATTCGTTCGCCAGGGCATTCACGACAAACGCACCGCGTTCGAAGAAGTTTTGAAAGAGGCAGGACTCAAACCTGAAGAAGCCGCCTTCGTCGGCGACGACATTATCGACCTCCCTGCCATGCGCGTGGCAGGACTCGCCATCGCGGTGAAGAACGCCCGTGCGGAAGTGAAGAAAGAAGCGCACTACATCACTGCCAATGCGGGAGGCGATGGCGCCCTTCGCGACGCAGTCGAGTACATCCTTAAAGCTCAAGGCAAATGGAAGAAAATTGTGGAAGCTTATATCGGAGAACGAAGCCTGAAAAGAGTTCTTAGCTAGAGGCCACTAGCCAGTAGCTAGCAGTTAAAACCAAAAACCCACCGGATGCTTGCTTGGGGCGTGCTCGGGTCAGCATCCGATGGGCTACCGTTTCTCCTTACTCACCCTGTTGTTTTCAGGAGTATGTGAGGAAATTAAACACCCGAACCGCAGCTAGTTCCGTCTAATTTTGTAAAGCTATGTAAAACCTTTTCCGAGAAACAAAAACATAAGAGAAAAGGCTCAAAGGGTTTCCCCTGTGAGCCTCTGTGTCCTCTGCGTGAAGGCTTTGTTCCTACTCCGGAAGCGCCGGATACTTGGTCGCCACCAGTTCCGTAAAGCGCTTATCCTTCCGCACTTCGGCGAACTCGGTGTCTTTGTAGACGTTCTTGAAATCCTTGTATCCCTCTTCCAACGCTTTCCTCAAATACTCCAGCGACCGGTCCGAAAATCCCATCTTCGCGTATAGCTTCGCTACCGTGTAATCATACCGAGCGCGATCTTCCGGGCTCGGCAACTGCGCCTGCACACCACCACGCGAGGTTCGCTCAAACACATCCGGATCGAGTTCTACCGCCCTTTGATACGCCACCACCGCCGGCTCAAATTCCTTCTTCGCAAAAAGCGCCGCGCCCAGGTTGCTAAAGAAAGACGCCGAATTCGTATCGACCAGAATTGCGTGACGGTATTCCTTCACCGCCGCTGAATACTTTCGCTCTTCGTAGTAAACGACACCGAGGTTGTTGTAGGCGTCCGCAAACATTCTGTCGGCCTTGATCGACTGCTCAAAAGTTTTCTTGGCCTCGCGGTATCGCTGCATCATCAACTCGGTAATCCCGATCTTGTTCAGCAATCCAGCCGAGTGCGGCTCCTTGGTCAGCGCGGCGTGATAGTAATCCAGCGCATCCAGATAAAGCTTCTCGGCACGCAGTTGATCGGCCCGCGCTTGCAGGTCAGCTGATGTCGCATCCGCAGGCGGCGGATCCGTCATTCGCAGCAGCGGCGGTTTAATCTGAACTTGTTCGGAGTACGCCACCTGCGCCCGTGAGGAACTTGCAAAGGCACAGAGGCAAAAGGTGAAAAGCGCGGCAGGAACCAACCAAACTCTCGGGCAGGACGACATAGGCCACCCCCAGCTTGTTGCGCCTATTCTGCCACAGTTTTGCCCCCCTGGCGAGAATTTTGCTGTAGGGTCCTAAGCTTCGGAGTCTTCGGACCAGCGCTTTTTAAAGGGCGGTCCGGCCCCTGACCGGACCCGTCAGTGAGGCGCAGCCGGCTGCGCATTATCCGGCGGTTTGGACGCGGGAGCCGAATTCTTATTGTCGTCCTTGAAAATCCCGGCAATCTTCCCAAAGAACCCCTTCTTTTTCTTCTGGTCCTGGGGGTTGTTCGGATCCTCTGTAATTCCCGCCTGTGGCTGTGTTTGCGCTTGAGGCATAGCCGCCTTATCGCCGCCCCCAAATATTCGCGAAAAGAATCCCTTCATCCCAGCCTGCTCGTCGCAGGTATCGCGGGGTTCCGTTCCCGCCACAAACGCAGAAACGTAATCATCCGTGCAATTGGGAGTCGCCAACCGGTTCGTCGCCTTATCTAGCTGCACATCCACAACACCCGTGGGCTGCGAGAATTCCCGCATGTCCGAGTACTGAGGCAGCGACGCCGCCTTCTTCATGAACTCCGTCCAGATCGGCGCCGCCGTTTGCGCTCCGCTTAGTCGCAGATCGCTATAGTCGTCGTATCCCACCCAGACAATACAGAGTAAGTTTGATGTGTATCCCGCAAACCATCCGTCGTGCGAGCTCCCCGTCTTCCCCGCTGCCGGTGGAGTAAAACCTCGCAGCCGCACCGCTGTGTACCCGAGCCCATTATTAATGACGCCTTCCATCATGTTCGTCATGACGTAGGCAATGCGCGGATCAAGCACCTGTTTCCGATCCGTGTTGTAGTTGGCGACCACGTCGCCTTTGCCGTTCCGCACGGACCGCAACAGGATTGGAGACAGCCTCTCACCGTCGTTCGCAAACGACGTGTACGCTCCCGCCATATCGAGCGGCGACGCATCGTACGAACCTAGCGCCATCGCCGGCGTTGCCTTCACCGAAAGGATCCCTGCCGACTTCGCCAGGTCGGCCACCTTGTCGTATCCGACTTCCTCCGCCACCTTCACCGTCGCATTGTTCAGCGACATCGCCAGCGCATACCGCAGCGTCACGTCCCCGTGATATTCCTCCTTGTAATTGCGCGGCTCGTAAATCTGATCTCCGTACGCAAAGCTGGTCGGCGCATCGGTCACAACTGACGCCGGTGTAATCACCGTCTGCGATCCGTCGAGCGCTGTATTCATCGCCGCCGCGTACACAAACGGCTTAAAGATCGATCCCGTGGGCCGCTTCGCGTTGGCGTGATTAAGCTGGCTCCATCCGTAATCGCGCCCGCCCACCAGGGCCAGGACCGCTCCAGTGTGCGGATCAAGCACGACCACGGCCACCTGCGCCTGTGGGCCTTGCTCGACCTTGATTTCATACTTCTTGCCGACCTTCACTTTCTTGGTCCGCATCTTCTTGACCTGGTCGTCGACCAGCTTGATGCCGCTCTCCACTGCCTGCGCCGCAGCCTTCTGCAAGTCCGGATCCAGCGTCGTATAAATCCGGTACGACGAATCATTCAGCTCGTTCTCGTTGAACTTGCCGACCAGCGTGTCGCGCACCATGTCCACAAAGTAAGGCGCATCGCTCGCCTCCACATTCGGGGGCGCCAGCTTCAGCGGCACTGCTTTCGCTTTGTCCGCCTGCTCGCGCGTGATCGCATGCGTCTCGACCATCGCATCCAGCACCAGGTTGCGCCGTTCCAGAGCGCGTTCCGGATGTCGATAGGGAGACAGCCAGCTCGGCCTCTGAATGATTCCCGCGAGCAATGCCGCTTCCGGCAGCGTAATGTCCTTCAATTCCCGGTTGAAATAAGATTGCGACGCCTCGGCCAGGCCGCTGATGGCGAACGACCCGCGCTGTCCCAGCGGCACCCAATTCGCATAGAACTCAAAGATCTGCTGTTTGCTGAATTTCTGCTCTAGCTCTTCAGCAATGATCATCTCAGTCAGCTTGCGTTTGATCGATTTCTCCGGAGTGAGAAAAAACCCGCGTGCCAGCTGTTGCGTCAACGTCGATCCACCCTGCGCCCGCCTCTGGCGCAGCACGTCTTCCCACACCGCCTCGAACGTCCGTAGGAAGTTCACCCCACTGTGCTCGAAGAATCTCCGGTCCTCAATCGCCAGTACAGCCTGCACCATCACGGTAGGAATCTCGTTGTACTTCACGATCTCGCGCTTCGACCGCTGTTCCGCGTCGAACAGCGCCGTTACCAGCTGCGGCTCAAGTTCGTACGCGGAAAGCTCGTTTCCCCGGCTCGTGATATGGCTGATCTGCCCGCCTTCGAAGTTGATCTGTGCCGGCTCCGGGCTGTGGTAGGACTCCGGTCCCGGAGTTATCTCGATTGCGCCCTTTCCAACGTGGAAAGTTCCGAGCTTCGACTGCCCCTCCTGCTCCGAGTACCCGGCGCGCCGCAGATCGATCGCAATTTCCCGCGCATCAATTTTCTCCCCGTCTCTCACCACCCGCGGCAGAGCGTAGATCTTCGCTGAATTCGCAAACACCGGCGTTCGGAATCGCTTTTCGATAATCCGGTCGTACTTGATGTAGAAGTAGGAAAACAGGACAGTAAACGACACCGCCAGAATCAAAAACACCACCAGCGCCGCGCGGAGCAGCGGGTCTCGCGGCAGCCCGCGCAGTCCTTTCCCCGACTTTTCCTCGCTCCCTTTTGGGATTTTGATCTTGATGGTCACAGTTTGGGCGCTTTCGGTGGTCCTAACGGTTCAACATCGCTGGCGCCCTCAGAAATCTCGCCTGTTCTGTCAGACGTAAGGACGCACAAAAAGGTTTGCACGCTGCACTTCTACTGGCCGGAAACATCCCCAAATTCCATCGGGCGTCCACACTTCGATGCCCTAGAACCAAATGGAAGGGGTTTACTTATTGTAACCCCACTCCCCCAAAGGAAAGAGACCCGCAGAACATGCGAGTCTCAAGTTTGGTTCCGTAACATCTCAGCATTTTTTAGTGGAACCTTGTATCCCGCCCAGCTACGTCTTCATTTTGGGTCCGTCACTGTCCAGAACCCTAGTGTTGCCAAATCGAGCTGTGTCGTCGGCTGAGTAAGCAGGCCGCCAGAACCCACGCTAAGCGCACCGAGATACGCCGTATTACTGGTGCCGTTGCTGACGTCCCCGAAAACAAACAGGAACTGTCCACTCTGGTCAAACTGTCCCCAGAACCCGTTCGATATCCCGCTAAAAGGCGATCCGCTCAACGCACTCAACGCGCCGTTGGATGTATTCAGCGCGTAGCCCTCGATCGGATTGTAGCCGGTCGAAGTCGCGTTGATGCTGAAACTGTAGATCAGGGTGCCGTTCGTACTGGGTTGGACCGCAATGCTGTAGGGCAGGTAATTTGTTGCAAAGGGCGAGCCCGCCACTGGAGCGATCGCTCCCGCATTCGTCCCAGACTGCGCGATGCTGAACACGTAGATATCACTGACGCCAAAGTTACTGCTCTGAATCCCGATCAAGTACTTGCCGGATGGATCTCCCTGCACTTGGCCCATCGGATAAGCAAACGGACTTCCCGAGACAGCCGTCAGCGCTCCGCTGGTGCCGATCGTGTACGCTGCCACTTCCGAGGAATTGGGATAACCGGTGACGTAAAGATATTTGCCCTGCCCATCGACACCGAGGTTGCCGGGAAAGAAAGGAACTGAGAACGGCGACCCACTCACCTGCGTCAACGCACCTCCGCTTCCAATCTGGTACACCTCGACCGACATCCCGCTCGTATTCAATACAAACAACAACGTGCCCGCAGGGTTGGTGATCATGCTCCATAGTCCGCCGGACGGGCTGCCGATCAGGTAACCCGCGCTGAATGGACTGCCGCTAATCGCCGTAAGTCCACCACCGCTTCCCACCGTCCAACCGTAGATCTGTCCCGTGCCCTCGAAATCGCTGTACAGATATTGACTCTGCGCTACGACCATCCCCGATCCCTCGAGACCGGACGGGATCGTGGGCGCGGTGTAGCTGGCAGTAGGTCCGAAACTTGGAGAGGTTCCGCCACTGGTCAACGTATAGCCGTCCATCGTTCCGACTTCGTCCACCGCAAACGCAAACGCGGATGCTGCGCTCGTCGTGCCGCCGCCTCCTCCGGACAGACTCGTGCTTCCCGAAGACGTGCAGGTTGAATTCCCAAACTGCGCGCCCTCGCTGCAGATGTAGTGCCCGCAACCCACCAGCGACGTCATGGTCAACACCACCACCGAACTCAGGAGCGCCCGAACCTTCATCTCCATACCGCCTCCACTCGGACTTTTTCGCACGAAATGCCTGCTTTCCCACGGCGATGTTAGGTCGCTCGTAACCTGCAGACAAGGTTACGAACGTCATGGAACAATGACGCGTCGTGCACTTCCCTTTGGCTACGATCGTCCAAGCTGAAACACGGCAGCACAGTTCCGCAGGCGCGAATGGCTCGCACCGCGTAACTGCACACTCATTGTTGTTTTGGAAAGATTGCGGCGAACCGACTGCGACAAACTAAAACTATGTGCCCCGGTTCCCGCTCGATGGAGTGAAATGCAACGTGAAAGAATATCCCGGAAGGCTGACCGGCACACTGTAATCCGCAGCCACGTAAACCGCAGGCATGCCAGGCGTCCCGATTCTTTGCACAGTCACCTGCTCCGGAGTCAGCGCGATCGAATGCTCTGCGGCCTTTTTGATCACTGCGTCCAGCAACTGCTGGTCGCTCTCGTGCGGATTCGATCCGCCCACCATCGCGATATTCTTCAGGTCATCCTGAAATGAATAGTTAGTCAGCTCCGGCGGAATGATCTGGAATCCGGCGTAGATGGCGGCAACAATCGCCAGAAATCCCAAAAGTGCTTTGATAGTTCCCATGTCCTGCAATCCGCCCTGCCAGACATGGATTGCCTTCATCCCGCCCGGCCGAGCACTCCCTGAAAATATTCGACGACCGCGGAAATCGTAACATCGCGTACTTCGCGAGTCGAACGCAAAACGACTTCCACAGTACCTTCGGTAACTTTCTTTCCAACGGTAACTCGAAATGGGATACCGACCAGATCGGCATCCTTGAACTTCACTCCTGGTCGCTCGTCCCGGTCGTCCAAAATGACGTCAAATCCGGCCGCCTCCAACTGCTTCGCTATGTCTTCCGCCGCAGCCTTGACCGTCTCGTCCTTTACATTGACCGGAGCTACCACGATTTCAAATGGAGCAATCGACGCCGGCAGCCAGAATCCGTTCTCATCATTACTCTGCTCCACCGCCGCGGTTAGAATGCGCTCGATCCCGATCCCATAGCACCCCATGATCGGCATCACTTCCTTGCCGTTCTTGTCGAGAACCCGCGCACCCATCGACTCCGAATATCGGTAGCCCAGCTTGAAGATGTGACCGACCTCGACTGCTGTATCAATTCGCAGCGCCTTCCCGCAATTCGGACAAGGCTCCCCTGCCGTCACCGCCCGCAGATCCAGATATGCCGTGGGATGAAAATCTTTTTCCGGCGTGATGTTCTTCAGGTGATAGTCCTCTTTATTCGCGCCGCCAATCAGGTTCACGCGGCCTTCGAGCGCTTTGTCGACAAACAGAACCGCCTTGTCGGCATCCTTCTTGCGATCGCGCGCCCATTCAATTCCCACCGGACCCAGATATCCCGCCGGAGAGTTGAACAGCGCCTTGATCTCGCTCTCTTCCATCGGACGCGTCGTCCCGCCCACTGCGCCATTCAGCTTGGCCTCGTTTAGCTGATGATCCCCGCGCATCAGCACCACGATCCCGCGCAGTTTTGTCTTACCCGTCTTCTCATCTTTCTCTTCCGCCATGTAGGCCAGAGTCTTGATCTTGTTTTTCGGAGACACGCCCAGAAACCGCGCCACGTCTTCAATCGTCTTCTGCCCGGGAGTATGCACTTCCAGAGGCTTCCCATCGCCCTCGGGCGCAAGATCTCCCCACGCCTCCAGCTTCGACGTCGCCTTCTCCATGTTCGCCGCGTAATCGCACCCATCGCAGCTCACAATCTGGTCCTCGCCCGCTGGAGTCCGCACCATGAACTCGTGCGATTCCTTCCCGCCCATCGCGCCCGAATCCGCTTCGACCACCATGTACTTCAATCCGCAGCGATCGAAAATCCGGCAGTAGGCTTCGTAATGCTTCTTGTACGAAACATCGAGCCCAGGCGCGTCGATGTCGAACGAATACGAATCCTTCATCATGAACTGCCGGACCCGGAGCAATCCCGACCTCGGCCGCGGCTCATCACGAAACTTCGGAGCAATCTGATACCAGATCTGCGGCAGCTGCTTATAGCTTCGCAGGTCTTTCAGCGCGATCGAAGTCATGACCTCTTCTTCGGTCATGCCCAGCACCATTTCCGTGCCCTTGCGATCTTTGAGCCGAAAAAGGTTCTCGCCCATCAACGCCGCGCGACCGCTCGACTCCCAAAGTTCCCGCGGATGCAGGGCCGGCAAAAAGAATTCCTGCCCGATCTTGTCCATCTCCTCACGCACGATGCCCGTGATCTTGTTAAACGATCGGTTGCCCAAAAAGAGGTAGGAGTAAATTCCCGCTGCAAGCTGCCGGATATACCCCGCCCGCACCAGAAATTTATGCGAAGCCACTTCTGCATCAGCAGGCGCCTCACGCAATGTAGGAATAAAGCTTTCAGACCAACGATGCATAGTTGAGATCCCAACAAAAAGTGGAATTCGTGATTGTAAATGATGAGGCTGGAAAGATTTGTGTTGGGACAGCCGCCCTCGGCTGTCCGCCGCGCGAAGCGCGGTTTACGTTGGTGAACCTTCGTGCCCTTCGTGGTTCTCCTGTTTCGGAACGGGCCGCTCGGGCACTGAGTACCGAGTACTTAAGCAACCAATTGTTTCAGAATCTCTTTCCCCAACTTCTGCGCCTCGCCAAAAAACTTCTGATACTCCAGAAACAGCCGATTCAACTCCAACGCCTTCTCCGTCGACGGATGTTTGCGCAGAATCATGTCCCGTACATGCACAGGGTTGGGCAGCGTGGCATCTTCAGTCAATTCTTCCAACGCGGTATTCGGATCGTAGTGATACATAGAATCTCTCGATTGAGTAATTTGGTAATTGAGTAATTGTGAAATTAACGACCCACCGCCAACCCGGTTTAATTGCACAATTACCAAATTCCACAATTACTCAATGCTCTACACAAGTTCCGTGGTCCACAAATCGTGCAGATGCACAATCCCTTGTAGCTTCCCACCCGAATCTACCACCATCAGCGACGTAATCTTCTTTTCTTCCATCAAAGCCAAAGCCGTTGCTGCAAACTCGGAAGCCACAATCGTTTTCGGATTCGAAGTCATTGCCTCGCCCGCGGTCAGCTCCATCACATCCTTCCCGCGCTTCTGAAGCAGCCGCCGCAGATCCCCATCGCTGATAATCCCGACCAACTTCTCGTCTTCCACCACGGCAGTTACACCCAACTTCTTGCGCGACATTTCGTAAATGACATCCGGCATCTTCGTCACCCGGCCAACACAGGGCAACGCATCCCCGGAGTGCATCAGCGATTCGACCCGCGCCAACCGCTTTCCCAGCTTTCCTCCGGGATGCAGATTGGCAAAATCCTCTTCCTTGAATCCCCGCCGCTCGCTCAACGTCACGGCCAGCGCGTCTCCCAATGCCAGCATGGTTGTAGTCGAAGCCGTCGGCGCCAGTCCCAGAGAACAAGCCTCCTGCGCCACCGAACAGTCCAGGGCGACCTCCGCCGCCGCCGCCAAAGTAGAAATCGACCACGGTGCCCCACCCTTGTCTCGCGATTTTGGCGAGACAGGGCGGGGATTTTGCCTTTGATTCTGTGAAGCGGCTACCCCACTCGTTGCGGCGTTCGATGAGTGGGAATCCTCGTTCTCGCCTCGACGATCCTGACCGAAGTCGAGGGACCGATTACCCGTCCCACAAATCTCATCCCCAGTCATCGAAATCAGCGGTACCCGCAGTCTTTTGATCGTCGCCAGCAACGCCAATATCTCTTCGGTCTCACCCGAAGCCGACAATGCCAGCACCACATCCCCGCGCACGACCATTCCTAAATCCCCGTGCAGCGCTTCCACCGGATGTAAATACAACGCCGGACTCCCAGTGGAACTCAGCGTCGCCGCAATCTTTCGCGCGATCAGACCACTCTTTCCCATCCCGGTCACAACCACCCGCCCCGCGCAGCAAAACATCAGATCGACGGCCCGCTGAAACGCAGCTGCCATCGGACCCGCAATCCGATCTGCCAGCGCACGCAGCGCTTCCGCTTCGATCCGCACCACGTTCTCGCCCGTATGTTTCATGGATTCACAATGTCAGAACGAAGGATATTACGGTCGTATAGATGTCGCTGGCAACGTCGCACTCGCGCTTTCCCGGGCTCTAGAAATGATCGTCCCCGGCCAGAGACCCTGCAACCGGGTTCTTCTGCTTCTGCCCCAGAATTGCCAAGCCCCGCGCCTGGATCACTCGATCCCAAGGCCCGGCCTGCCAGTTGTCCCGCGTTTTCTCCACATGCATCCAGGCCGGCAATGTCAACATCAGATTCCGGCCAGTTGCATGGACGTACGGCTCATACATCGATCGCAACTTGGCCAGCTTCTCGCGCCCATACTCGTCACTACGCAACCGCAAATCTGCCGCTTCCAGCGTGGCCCGCAGCGTCTCGAAATCCGCGTCCGGCAAGCGTTCCGGCGCGGTCGGATCATGTCTGGCATTCACTACTTGTGCGAGATCTACTGCCGCGTGCCGCGCCATCGCAAAGGTCAACTTCGCCTGCCCCGGATGCACTCCCTCAATCCCTGTCAACACCAGCGACGTCACATCCAGCATCGTTGTCAGCGCCGCCAGCCACGATTGGTTGCTGTGCTGCGACCGGAAAAACGACAGCACCGGGTACGAGATCTGCGACTCCAGCAACTCCGCCGCCCACCGCTCCCAGTCGCGCAAAACTTCATCCAAAACCTTCTGATCCATCCCAGGATCCTCAGATCGTCCGGCCAACCGCAAAAGCAACTCTGCCGCTGACGGCGGAGATCCTGCCCGCGCGTCCAACATCGAAATCTGAATCTCTCTTCTCGAGAATGATGAATACACAACCGGGATGTACCCGATTACTACGCCCAGAAAAGCGAACCCCATTCCCGCTTCGAATACCGACAGCGCCCGCGCCGGACCCGACGTCGGCACAATATCTCCATAGCCCAGTGTGAAAAACGTCTCTCCGCTGTGATAGATGATCTTGCCAAACGTCAACCGCTCTCCGTTGAGTTGCTCGTGCCCTCCGATTCCGAACTGAATGAGACCAAATCCAAAAATCAGCCCCGCCGCCCAGAATCCCAGCAGCAAGATCAACGACAGCGGCCCGAAGTATCCCAGGAAATTCTGCTGCCGCGAGGTCTTCTTAATCTTGCGGGCGATCCCTCGCCATGGAATCCAGGTGCGCCGGTAAAAATATGCGGTCAGCTTAAAATTCCGCAGAACTCGCCGCGGCAGCACCACCGTCTCGAACGCATCCAGCAGTATCGCCCACAGAATGACGAAACCAGCTAAAACCGCGGAGATGTGATCGTGAAAGTTCATGCGACGTGCAATGTAGATGCGCTCGGAAGATTATCAGATTCGCGTGCAGACACACGCAATTAGGCGAGGGTGCCCCCACCCTTGTCGCGCTTTTTGCGACAGGGTGGGTCTCCTGACTTTAACAGAAGGTCTTAACTCGGAAAACTACTGAGGGTTCGCGGGAGTTTGCGTCTGACCCGCGGGTGGCGTTGTCGTCTTCGGTTTAGCCGCCGTCTTCTTTTTCGCCGCCGGCTTCTTCGCCGGCTCCGTATCATCCACCACAATCTTCTTTGGAGGCTCCGCCGTGGCGGCCTGCGCCGTTTTCAGATCTGTCCGCAGTCTTACGATTTCGGCCTCTTTCGCCGACGACAGATTCTCGATCCGCTCGGCAAGCTGCTTCCGCGTGCCTTCGAAAGCGCTTAAGTCGTTCGACAACGATTGCATGTCGTCTTTCGATCCAAACGCTCCCGCGCCTTCGACAACGCCACCCATCACGTCATAGAGAGCGTCAAGATTGCGATAGAGCTTAAAGGTAGCGGGCAGATCCTCGGGCGCCGCACGCAACTGCGAAATCATCTCAGGCAGCGCGCCTTGTAGATTTCTCTGGATCGAATCCACATTCCCCAGCGCCTGCTTCTTGTATGTGTTGTCAGTCTTCCAGTGCTCGATCCGTAGCTTCACCAGATCCGCCTGTGTGGCTTTGGACGTCGTTTCGAGCTGGCCCAGCAATCCGTTCAGCTGAGTGACCGACGCATACGAGACCGGCTGATTTGCCTGTCCAGCGCCTCCATTAGCAGCACCGCCCGGCGCCGGACCCGATTGGGCCACAGCGGCCGCGATGCACAGCCAGAAGCACAGGTTTGTGGGAAGGAAATTAAGTTTCATTTTCTCGTGCGGTGGCGTATTCGTGCATCAGCATACTACAACCACCGCCTCACTGGTGATCGGGCAGATCCCTTAAAGTTCGCAAACGATCGACCTCGATTGCGCCCGGAGCTCGGGCTGCCCACCGAGTGGCGACTCTGCCTTTCCCGTAAGCCGCCATTCAATTCGACTCACCCGGTCCAACCAGTTAATAATGAGAAGAAGCAACATGCTGCCATGCTTCTTAACCACCTCTACTTCCGAATTCTGCCGCTGGCGCTCCTCCTCGTCACTTTCTCCATCAGCGCATACGCTGCCCCGCAAAACAGTACTGTGCACCGCCTCATCCTCAAGGACGGTTCCTACCAGCTTGTCGACAAGTACGAAGTAAAAGGTGATCGCGTGCGCTATTACAGCTCCGAACGAGAAGATTGGGAGGAGCTTCCCAACTCTCTCGTCGACTGGCCCGCCACCGAGAAATTTGAGAAGGACCGCGCCTCTAACGTGTCCGTTCCCGAAGCCGTGCAACTCGACAAAGAGATCGAGGAAGATAACCGCCGACAGGAAGCTTTGCTTCCACAAGTCGCTCCCGGACTCCGACTCCCTGAGAACTCTGGAGTCTTTTTACTGGATAATTTTCAAGGAGAGCCACAACTCGTCGAAGTCCAGCAGACCGCCGGTGACATTAATCGGGACACCAAAGGAAACATTTTTCGCGGCGCAGTCAATCCCATCGCCGGAATGAAACAAGCCATTGAACTCGACGGCGCTCATGCCAAAATACAGGCTCACGTCGACGTGCCTTCGCTGTACATCAACATCGACGATTCCCCCAATCAGCCTGAACAAGCCTCGGCCCACGCGGATTCGCACCAGCAGCCCCAGCAACCGCAACAACCCGAACAAGCGGTCGTGCCCTTTAATCGCTTCCGCATCGTCCGCACTGAAGTCAAAGGAAGCAAGCGGATCGTCGGCAACGTTAAGCGTCAGGTCACGGGAAAAATCAGCGAAGAGCAGCACCTGGTTAAAACCACCATCACGCGCGTCGCTGGCGGATGGCTCAAGCTCACTCCTACAGAAGCCCTATCGCCGGGGGAATATGCTTTGGTAGAAATGGAAGGCACGGAAGGAATGAACCTCTACGTCTGGGATTTCGGCGTCAACCCCAAAGCCCCCGACAATCCCAATCCCTGGAAGCCAGAAACGAAAACGCCAACTGAGCCCCCAAAACCAGAGGTCAGGTAGCCCGATTTCAAAGTAGAGATGGACCGTGTAGCGGCGGGCGCCTCGCCCGCCGTGCGCAACCCAGCAACAGATTCCAGTCTGGGTTCAAAAACAAAAGCGTCCAAAAGGACGCTCATCATTGAAGCCCGGCAACTTTGAAACTTTGGAACCTGAAAAAATCTACTCCCTTAACATTCCTCTTTGCGCCACCCCAATATTATCCCGTGTCGAATTCTTCACGACATACATCATCCCGTCCGCCTGCCGGATCACATCGTGCGCTGTCTGCGCATCGTGAGGATAGGTCGCCACTCCAATCGACGCTCTCACATTCAAATTCAATCCCTCATCCCGGCAGAAACAGCTAGCTCGCATGGCATCCCGCAGCCGCTTCGCGACAACCAGAGCCTGATCTTTTCCTGTCTGTGGCAGCAGCACCACGAACTCATCTCCGCCATATCGAAACGCAAAATCGATCAACCGCAGCTGTGCTTTGACCAGATACCCAATTTCCGCAAGCAGTTTGCTTCCAATCAGATGCCCGTGTGTATCGTTCACCGACTTGAAATGATCAAGATCGATGAACAGCACGCTGAATTCATATCCAAATCGGGACGAACGGTACACCTCGGTCTCCAGCGTCTTATAAAGGTGACGCGCATTGTAGAGTCCGGTGCAATCGTCGGTGATCGTGAGTTCCTGTATCTTCTCTACCCACCGCGCATTTTCGATCGCAATCGCCGCGTAGTCGCACAGGGATTGCAGAAAGAAGAGTTCTCCCTGCTTGAACTGCTCCATGTCGACGTTCACCAACTGGATGACGCCCAACACGCGCAACTTTGACCGCAGCGGCACGCAAATGACCGACCGAGTCTCCCACTTCGTGGTTTCATCCACGCGGCTGGCAAAAAAAGGATCCGCGCTCACATCGGGCACCACTCGCGCCTCCCCGTTTTTTGCCACCCAGCCCGCGATCCCTTCGCCCATCTTCAGACGAACGTTTTTCAGCGCCTCGGCCTTATCACCCACCGCGATCGCAAAATAAAGCTCGTCATGGCCCTCGTCTACCATTAGCAAAGACCAGGTATCCGGACGGAAATATTCCGCCATTTTGTCCATGATGGTCTGCAGAATGGAGTCGAGGTCCAGCGACGACGTGAGCGCCTTCGCCACGTCGTGAAAAATCGTCACTTCCTGGTTCTGGCGGGTCAATTGAGTGCCGGCCTCAGGCATGGAAATCCCGTCTATTCCTCAACTGGATACGTGGCGTTCAAAAATTATATGCGTCACTTTCGTACACCCGCAACGAACGTTGGTAACCAGAACCCCATATGCCAACCGATCCATAGATTTCCGGTCCTAATGCCGCGCTGTTCCTCTGTGTAACCCAGTGCCCTCTGTGTTGAATGGTTTTGTATGGAACGAGGTCGAAGTGGGGGTCCGGTGATGCCCCCGCTAAGCAAACGCACCGCCTTTCAAGGCTCCATCCCCTTGGGATATTCTTTTTAAAATATGAAGCGCGCCGGAATCTCACTCGCCCTTTTCGTCTTTTTTCTAGCTCTATCGTCCCTCTCCGCCCAGCAGGCTCCCGATCCGCACTCGGTCCCGGTCGTCGACGGTGCCCTTGGCCCCTGCTCCGCCGACTTCACCGTCACCGACACCAATGGCAAGCCCGTCTACGCCGCCCAAATTACTGTCCGCGTGAACTACGGACGCTTTCACAAACTCGATCTTGAAGTCGGCACGAACGTCGACGGCAAAGCTCGTTTTGCAGGCCTTCCCACGAACCCGAGAAGCGGCCTTTTCTTTCAGGCTTCTGAAAGCGATCGCACCGGCAACGCCTTCGATGACCCGTCGAAGACGTGCAACGCGCAATTTACAGTTGTGCTTCGCAAGTCGCCCCAATAAAAGAACTTCTTTCAGCGGCGGGTGCGTCTTATCCAACGGTGAGTTGGCGATTCGCTTTGATCGACCAGGTTTGGTCGTTCACCCTACGAATACGAGCATCTCCATCTGGTTTGTGATAAATTTCCCCCATCGGCAGGATGACCGCTCTCGTCCTCCAGTGTCCCCATCCTTACGTCAGGAGTCGGCAATGCTTCGGCATTCTCCTCTCTTTCAGTTCAAGCACGGCGACCACACCTGCGTCTTTTACCGCCATGAAGATTCCCTCCGCGAGGTCCTCACGCCTTACATCGCGGAGGGCTTGCGCCGGGGCGAACGCTGCTTTTGCGCCCAGAAAGCCCACATCGGCCGCCGGCTGATTTTCGATCTCCGCTTTCTCGGCATCGACACCGACGACGCCATCCGCAGCGGCGCTCTCGAAATCCACACGGAAGAGGAAACCTACTTCAACAATGGGAAATTCGAGCCGCGTATGGTGATGGACATGCTTATGCGCTCTCTCAATAACGCTCTGAACAGTGGGTTCACAGCTTTCCGGACCGCGGGTGAACTTTCATGGGCGGTCGAAGGCCACGACTACTGCGATCAACTGCTCGCCTACGAGTCTTTGGTCGACGGATATTACCCCGACAAACCGGTCATTGGACTCTGTCAATACGATATGAACGCCTTTACTCCTGAGCTGCTCGAAGCTGTGATCCAGACACATCGTATGCACTTGTCCGATTCTCCCAGCGCTGTCCATTCCGGAATTTCGGTCCGCAGCGGCAATTACTGGTCAGAAATTGTCGCCGACAAATTGGTGATCTCTCCCAGCTTTTACTACGTCGTGCGCCGCCGCAAACCCGCTGAAGTTCTCGGCTGGGGAATCGCTCCCACCTTCGACCTTGCGCATGAAAAGGCAGAACAAATCGTCCAAACTGCGGATCAATAATCACCTTTATCAAAGGTCGAACGTCAAACACCTGATCCACTGGTCCTGCATTTCTGCCAATTGATGCGAATACAATCCGTTCGCTGATGCCCGAAAGTTACCTCTCACCCTTTCTTGCCCGTAGCGTGCGCTCACGGCTTGTCCTATCATGTTCCCAACCTCACAGGGCGAAGCCACATGGGCGCATTCGGAGACAAATTTCGCAAAGCGCGCGAGAGCAAGGAACTCTCTTTTGATGACGTATCCAATGTCATCAAGATCAGCCCGCGCATGCTTAAGGCGATTGAGGAAGAAAACTTCGATCAGCTTCCGGGCGGCGTCTTCAATAAGGGATTTATCCGCGCCTACGCCAAACATCTCGCCCTCGACCCGGAAGAAGCGATTGCCGAATACCTAGAGTGTGTTCGCCAGGCACAGGTGCAAGCCCAGCAGCAGTGGCAGCCGGAACAAGCGCCGGAAGTTGTCCGCCCAGCTGCAAAGAACGCGAAGACTTCAAAGAAGACGGTAGCCGTCGCTCCAATTCGTCCCGCAGCCAAGGACCAGCCTCCCGTCCAAGTCGAAGAACTGCCCGAATTACAGCTCCCTCGTGCGGATGATGTTCGTCCCCCGCGCAAACCCTACCTAACCGGATCTTCTCCAGAAATTCCGTGGAGACTGATTGGAGCAGCCGCCGTTGTCGTTGTCCTCGGAATTTTGTTATGGTCGCGACACTCTCATACCACGCATTCCGAATCCGCCCCCGCAAAGACAGAAACGTCGATGCCTGCGCCGGTCGCTACGAGTTCCGTCCCCGCGCAGTCTGCCAATCCAAATTCAACACAATCTCAGCCCGCCACAGCCACCGCGCCCGCCTCCTCGGACTCCGAAAGCAAGAACAACGAAGATAAGAACGACGTCACCGTCCGCAACTTCGGCAAACCACTCCCCAAGGCGTCGGAACCTGTCGTCGGCACTCTGACACTCGTCGTTCGTGCTTCAGAAAATTCATGGATCTCCGTCGTAGCCGATGGTCAGGTGGTCGCCGAAGAAACTCTCATCGCTCCGGCTAACAACACCTTCCACGCCTCCAACGGATTTGTGGTGAAAGTTGGTAACGCGGCCGCGGTCAGCTTCCTCATCAACGGCAAGGAAGTGGCTCCGCAAGGCACCGAATCCGAAGTAAAGACTCTAACCTTCGATAGCTCAGGACTAAAGTCGGCCCCCTAGTCGAAAAATTCGCTGCTCCGCTGGCCGCCAGTTTCCTTCCGTCCACATCCTCAAATCCGCTATTCAATTCCCTCTCAGTCATTTAGCGCCAAATTCGTTGCGCGCCCCTATCTACTCTGGTAGCCTTTTTGTAAGGACTTCTTTGTCGTGTAGCGTTGGCTGTACAAACGGGCGTTTGCGCCCTCTCTTGTGGATCTCCCAGGATCCCGCTCGATTCAACAAGTCCTGAAGTTTTCGCTCAACGTGCTCCGCGCGAACTGTAAGTCGCGAATATACAAAGCACGCGAGAAGGAGATGTATAACTTGCCATCAAAACTGCGTTATCTGTTCACTTCGGAATCCGTGACGGAAGGCCATCCCGATAAGATCGCCGACCAGATTTCTGACGCCATTCTCGACGCCTGCCTGGCCGACGATCCCGCCAGCCGCGTCGCCTGCGAAACTCTGACTGCCACCGGCCTCGTCATGATCGCCGGAGAAATCACTACCAAGGCTTACGTCGATTTCCAGCAGGTCGTTCGTGGCACCGTCCAATCCATCGGATACGACAATGCACTCCACGGCTTCGACTGCAACACCTGCGCCGTCATCTCCAGCATCAACAAGCAGTCCGGCGACATCGCTATGGGCGTGGACACCGGCGGCGCCGGCGACCAGGGAATGATGTTTGGGTATGCGGTGAATGAGAATGAGGAGTTGATGCCGACTCCCATCGCTCTCGCCCACAAGCTGACCCAGCGGCTCTCGCTGGTTCGCAAGAACGGAATGCTTCCCTTCCTCCGGCCCGACGGCAAATCCCAAGTCACTGTTGAGTACGATGCGAACGGAAAAGTTCTTCGCGTCGACGCGGTTGTCATCTCCACACAGCACTCTGAGAATGTCGGCAACGACGAGCTTCGCTCCAGCATTCTGAAGCACGTGATTCAGGCCGTGATTCCTGCGAACTTGCTTGATGAAGACACCAAGTACCACATCAATCCCACGGGACGCTTCGTTATCGGCGGCCCCATGGGCGATACCGGCCTGACCGGCCGCAAGATCATCGTCGATACCTACGGCGGAATGGGACGTCACGGTGGCGGCGCATTTAGCGGAAAAGATCCGACGAAGGTCGATCGCTCCGCGGCCTACATGGCGCGGCACATCGCGAAGAACATTGTGGCTGGCGGACTCGCCGACCGTTGCGAAGTTCAGCTCGCATATGCCATCGGCGTCGCCGACCCGGTCAGCATTCTTGTCGAAACCTTCGGTACCGAGAAAGTGGATCCTACGATCATTCCCGACATCGTCCGCTCGCACTTCAAGCTGACGCCGCGCGGAATCATCGATTCGCTCAACCTGCGCCGTCCGATTTACAAGAAGACCGCCGCCTACGGCCACTTCGGACGCAACGACGCTGATTTCACCTGGGAAGCAACCGACAAAGCAGCCAAGTTGGCCAGCGACGCCGGCCTGCGCGAACCAGTCGGCGCCCGCAAATAGCGCTAAGGTTTGAACCACAAGGACGCGAAGGAACACGAAGAAATCGTTCGTGAACCTTCGTGACCTTCGTGGTGATGGTTTTGCCGGAACCGAGGTGCAACTTCGGAGTCGTCCGAAAGGCGCATCCCGAAGAGCAAAAATTCCGCATCGTTCTTGGTTCCCGAAACGTCCGGATTCTGCGAAAATAAGGGCAGGCTCACGTCATTTACAAGCAATCAAAATCTAATTTTTCTGCCGCTCTAAGCGCGCCACTGAAGGGGTAAAGCATGTCAACCGCAGCTGTAAATTGCGATATTAAGAACGTCGAACTGGCCGATCTGGGCAAAAAGCGCATCGAGTGGGCGAACCAGTCCATGAAGGTGCTGCAGATCATCCGCAAGGAATTCATCAAGAACCAGCCGCTGACCGGTATTCGCGTCTCCGCCTGCCTCCACGTCACAGCCGAGACCGCGAACCTCGCGATCTGCCTGCGCGATGGCGGAGCCGAAGTCGTGCTCTGCGCTTCGAACCCACTTTCCACCCAGGACGACGTCGCTGCCTCGCTCGTTCGCGACCACAACATTCCCGTGTTCGCCATCAAGGGTGAAGACAACGATACCTACTACAACCACATCCTCGCGGCCATCGATCACAAACCGCATATCACGATGGACGACGGCGCAGACCTCGTCTCGATTCTTCACACCAAGCGCACGGACGCACTGGCAGATGTGATCGGTGGAACGGAAGAGACTACGACTGGCGTCATACGCCTGCGCGCGATGGCCAAGGAAGGCGTGCTGAAGTTCCCCATCGTCGCCGTCAACGACGCCGACACTAAGCACTTATTCGACAATCGCTACGGCACCGGGCAGTCGACCCTCGACGGCATCATTCGGGCGACGAATTTCCTGCTCGCCGGATCGAAGTTTGTCGTCGCCGGATACGGATGGTGCGGCCGCGGCCTCGCCTCTCGCGCACGCGGCGCTGGTGCGGAAGTGATCGTCACCGAAGTTGATCCGACGAAAGCGCTCGAGGCCGTGATGGACGGTTTCCGCGTGATGTCGATGACCGAAGCTGCCAAGCTCGGAGACGTTTTCTGCACCGTCACCGGCAACAAGAGCGTGCTCACGAAAGATCATTTCGCACTGATGAAAGACGGCGCCATCGTCTCGAACTCGGGACACTTCAACGTCGAGATCGATATCCCGGCGCTCGAGGCCATGTCGTCGTCGAAGCGCACGACCCGCAACTTCGTCGAAGAGTACTCGCTGAAAGACGGACGCAAGATCAACTTGCTTGGCGAGGGCCGCTTGATCAACCTGGCCAGCGCCGAAGGCCATCCCGCCAGCGTGATGGATATGTCGTTCGCCGACCAAGCTCTCTCGGTCGAGTACATGGTCAAGAATTCCAAGAAGCTCGAAAAGACGGTCTATAAAGTTCCTGACGAGCTCGACAAGCGCGTTGCGAAACTGAAGCTCGAATCGATGGGCATCAAGATCGACCGCCTTACGCCGGAGCAGGAAGAGTATCTGGCGGGCTGGAGCGAAGGAACGTAGGAGGCTGTCGGCTCTCAGCTGTCAGCCATAAGCAACGACAATGTGGAGGCGGGTCTTTGACCCATTCATGCGGCCCGGAAGTTTCGGGCCGCTAGCTTTTTCTTTCCGGTTGTCATCCTGAGCGAGGATAAGCGCAAAGAACAACCGCGGTCAAAGGACCCCTGCTCCCTAACTCGCCCCCGGCGGCCTCAAGGCATTCTCCCAAGGAGCAGGGGCATGAACTCCCCGCCACGCCAAGCCAGCGAAAAGCTGAAAGGGATCTTCGAGTGCGGAAACGGCCCACGAAAACGTGGACCACTTCCTCCGCTCAGGATGACAAGGGGGCGATGTCAGGCAATGGAGGCCGCTCCCGACTAACTCAACCTAACTCCCACACAGACTCCGGACTTACTAGCTCATAGGTGCCGCCCTCCGCCACCATCGCGCCCTTTGCATTCTGCTCGGAACGCATGTACAAAGGACGGCGAGTACGGGGGTCATGGCGGTTTTCTTCGCCATGGCCTTTTTCTTCAGGGGCCGCAGGGCCGTGGTTCCAATCGCCATCAGATGTCAAGCTATACTCTCGTTGACCAGCAACAAGGAAACGAACCGATGAACACTGCCGCGGTAAATGGGATGGGACCTGACGACGCTGCATTCCCCCGACTGCAACCAGGTCTTGTCGAAGAACTCACGGGTGCCTATGCCGCATTTCTGAAGCAGCAGCGGACTACATCGGCCGCATATGTTCGGTGGACACCGTCCCATTCCCGCGCTCACGAGTTCGCATGGCTAGACTCAGGGCAAGAGGCTCTCCTGATGGGCGGTGGCAATGTCATCGTTGGGCCAAACTCGCCCATCTATAACTCGATTCAGAAGATGATGGCGACCATCGAGCTGAACCCCTATGAGCGAGAATTGCGCTACGGATACCCTTATGTCATCGGTCAGCTTAGTGAGAAGAGGACGATACGAGCGCCCCTGCTGAGCATCTCGATTGCCATCACTCCTGACCGCGATCGGCTGATTATAAGCGCCACAGAAGACATTGCGCGCTTTAACTCACTCCCTTTTCGTTCCGAGTCTGATACTGGAGCGCAAGAACTGGCTCTTGGGCGCTTGATTGACCAGACACCCGGATTGCCCCTAACAAGGGATGCTCTCGCATCGTTCTGCGGAAGTGTCACACGCGAACTCAACCTGCGGATTCTGGCTCGCCTCGACGGTGCCATAAACACTGCGCCCTCGCAGCCGAAATCGGCGATGGAGCTCACGATCGTTGACAATGCGGCCTGTTTCATTGCCCCGAAGAGCAGCTATTTCCTCGTAAGCGACCTCGATAAGATTGGCGGGACTGAATCTTCCGAAGTGGCCGACACCGCTCTGGGTTGGCTCCTCGGAAAGCGACCGTCCGAGCCTACGAGCGATCGCTTCGAGGACCGCGGGAAGCTTTTCTATCCGTTCCCCTCGAACCCGAGTCAGAGGCGGGTGGCACACCTATTGGACGAGCCAAAGACCCGAATCGCCGTCATCCAAGGTCCGCCTGGGACGGGTAAATCCCTCACAATCGCTAACCTCGCATGCCACTTGGTCGCCACCGGGAAGAGAGTCCTCATAACTTCTCAAAAGGACAAGGCACTTGAAGTAGTCGACGACTTACTGAAAGAGCTGGCCCTTGGACAACTCCCAATGACTCTCCTCAGACAAGACCGAGAATCGAAACAGCAGTTGCGGGAGAGACTCGAGTCTATCCAAAAGGAGCGATCCTCGGACCAGACGCGCCAGGAGATGGAGCGTTGGGCCAGCTCCCACGCTGAAGTCGCCGAAACGCATGCCAAGGCGGCTCTATCCCTGGAGCAAACATTGGTGGCGGAGCACTCGATAGAAGCTGCTGAGACTGTTCACAGGAATACGAGAGGCCGATTCTCCAGGCTGCTCAGCAAGTTGCGGCTCCGAAAGACCATACGGGCGGCAGAACGTACCGCTCGCACTCGTTCCGATGAACTCGGGAACGTTTTAAGAAAAATCAGAGAGCGTATGCGGGCGGAAGCGGCTAATCTGCTTGGAAAGGCGGCGGAGCACAGGACAAGCAGCGCAACGAGAGCGGAAAGAAACCTATTGCGTGAATTCGCAAAGCTGCTTGGGCGAAATCAAGCCAGCTACAAAAACTACCCGGTTTTTGACCGCCTGAAGGCCGAACCTGAACGCTGCAACATGTTGCTGAAGATTTTGCCGTGTTGGATTATGACGCCGGACGATGTGGCGCGACTGTTTCCCTGTACCCCAGGTTTGTTCGACGTCGTGATCATAGACGAGGCATCTCAGTGCGACCTCCCCTCGATGACGCCAGTTTTATTTCGGGCAAAGCAGGCAGCAATTGCTGGCGATTCGAAACAAATGCAATCTCAGCGTTTTGCTTTTACGTCGAGCCAAGTTTCAGCGCAGGCTTGGGCGGAGCGCGGCCTTGACCGCCTGGACCCGGATCGGTGGCTGGATCCCTCCAAGGTCGACCTCCTGACGCTTGCATCAATCCGCATGGACGAAGAGGTGTTCCTTGACGAGCATTATCGGAGCTTGCCCCATATTATTGGCTTCTCCAACGAACGCTGGTACCGCGGACGCCTTCGAATTATGCGAGACGAAGATGACAAGCGTTGCGGAGAACCGAACAGTCCTACCGTGACGATGCATCGCGTATTCGGCAAGGTCACCAGCGAGACTCAGGAGAATGAACGCGAGGCCCGCGCGCTTGTGGAGTGCCTTTTGGAGATGTGTGCGCATCCCGCCTATGTGGATGCCTCATTTGGAGTGATTTGCCTCTTCCAAGAGCAGATGAGACTTGTCAATGACATAGTGGCTGAGCAAATACCCGAGGAACTTCGAACCGCGCACGACCTGGTGGTAGTGAACCCAGACGGATTCCAAGGGGACGAGAGGGACGTCATCCTCTATTCCCTTTCCTATGACGCAGACGGAATGGCCCAATCGGCGCTGTCGGCACGACAGGCCGACCGCGAACATATCCAAGGGATGCTGAACGTTGCATTTACACGCGCCCGCGACGAGATTCATGTATTTCACTCTGCAGATGTAAAGGAGTTTGGAACGGCGTCGGGATCCGGTGCAATCAAGGAATGGCTGGAGTACTGTTCGCGCTGCAATCAAACGAAGCCCGACACCACGTCAATAGAGGTTCAGCTATCGAAAGCTCAGTCGGAATTTGAGACCCAAGTCATCTCTGCCCTAGCCTCCAAGGGAGTTCGGGTGATCTCCCAATACCCGTGCTGCGGGTACCTGATCGACTGCGTGGCCGAACTGGACGGATCAAGGGTTGCGATTGAATGCGACGGAGAGATATGGCATCTCGACGAGCACGGGAACATGAAGCCTGAAGATCTGCTCAGGCAGGAGGTTTTGGAACGTGCAGGCTGGAAGGTGGTTAGGATTCCCTATCGGAGCTGGCGCGAAAACCCGGAAATGCAGATGGGTCGCATTCTGGATGAGATCAAGAACGACTCTGGGGAGGTCGCGGATGCACCGCAAGTACAGCCCGCAGCCACTCAGACGCTTCAGATTGACAAGTTTGAGGATGCACTGATCAAGGCTCTTAAAGTTGGGAAACGCTCACGCGAAGACATTTTCAAAATCGGCCGGGAGTTACTTGGTTATTCTCGGCTAGGCCAACAGGTCCGGACTGACCTCTCAGATGCGCTAGAGCGACTAGACCGCCGGAAGATCGTGAAACTCGAAGAAGACGAGGCATTCTTCAGTGACGACGCAGCCCGCAATGCGGTCTATGAAGTGAGGAATGAAGCGCCTTCGCATTTTGCACGAAAGAGGCGAACGAGGTACCGTAACTACCGTCGCTATCGGCGCTACTAGAAATACGCCCTCCTTTCCCGAAATTGTATCTCTCCGTGTGACGCCAACGACTCGCATCGCGGGCTATTTTCTTTCGCCGCTTTGCGGCTTGTTCTTGCTTTTACTTCGTGTCCCCACGGCTTGCGCCCCTTCGACTCGGCTCAGGGGAGGCTGTGGGCTGCATTCTTTCGGCGCTTTGCGGGTTGGATTCTTCGCACGGGCTCAGTTTTCGTGGGCGATCGAGGACAGCAGATTCCTCCCTTTGGTCGGAATGACAATGATGACGGTCGGAATGACAACGGAATAGGAGGCGGAATGACAATGGTGACGGTCGGAATGACAACGGGGGTGGTTGGAATGACAAAAACTATGACGGGGCACTCGGGTCGTGCATACGCACAGCAGATTCCTCCTTTCTCGCTTCGCTCAGGCGTCGGAATGACAAGATTTTTTGAGATGACGAGACGGTCCACTACTGGTTGTCATTCCTAGCCGTGGTTGTCATTCCGAACCGTGGTTGTCATTCCCCACCGTGGTTGTCATTCCGAACCGGGCCCAAGCCCGGAGAGGAATCTGCTGGCGCAGATACCCGCATGGCTGCCGGCTTACCCCAGCCCTCGGCCAAGTCCTGCCAGGTCGGATTGCGCTCTTCGATCAACGCAACCTTCTTTTCCCGACGCCATTTTTTGATTTGGGTCTCGCGGGAGATGGCGTCTCCCACATTGTGAAATGACGTGAAGTAGACCAAGCGATACGCGTGATATCTGCGCGTGAACTCGCCGCCCTCGCCGGCGCGATGGCGCAGCACTCGCGCCATCAGAAATCCCGTTACACCGACGTAGATGACGCGGCTTTTGCTCGCCATGATGTAGACGTAGTAGGTGCGTTGGGGCGGCATCGGTGCTCCGGGACAGCAGATTCCTCCGGGCTGAGAAGCGCCCGTTCGGAATGACAAGGATTTTAGGGATTGGGATGAGTCGTTGCAGTGACGTTCGTCACTTCGCCGATACATGCATCTGTGCAAATCGAATCGAACATCTGTCATTCCGACGCGTCAGCGAAGCGAGGGAGGAGGAATCTGCTGGGCGCCGGCACGGTTCCTGGGTGTGGGTGGTTCCTGGGAGAAGGAAAAGCAGATTCCTCCGGGCTGAGAAGCGCCCGTTCGGAATGACAAGGATTTTAGGGATTGGGATGAGTCGTTGCAGTGACGTTCGTCACTTCGCCGCTATATGCATCTGTGCAAATCGAATCGAACATCTGTCATTCCGACGCGTGAAGGAAGGAGGAATCTGCTGGGTGCCGGGACGGTTCCTGGGGGTGTTCTGGGAGAAGAAGAAGCAGATTCCTCCGGGCTGAGAAGCGCCTGTTCGGAATGACAAGGATTTTAGGGATTGGGAGGAGTCGTTGCAGTGAGGTTCGTCACTTCGCCGCTACAAGGCTGATGAGTTTGCGGTGCCGCTGCGGGAATTCCCAAAATGGGAATTGGGATTAGAAAATTCTCCGAATCTGCTTGCATTTGCCGGTGAGGGAGTGGCATTGTGAAAATGGTGGTAGAAATAGGCGCGGCCCTTGCGGGCCGCGTTTTTATTTTAGGTGAAGAGTGGATGTCATCGGAGACCGAAGGCAGGGGGAGAATTCCCTCGATCCTTCTACTGCGGTTGGTCTTTGCGCTAAGGCACGCAAAGACCAATCCTCGCTCAGGATGCAGGCCTTCTCGACGCGTTTTCTTAAGCAGTAACTCTTAGGCAGTCATTCTCAAACAACAACTTCAGTAGCGAATTCCTGGAATGGTGGTTCCGGAGGAAGGGCGAAGTGTAATGAAAAATCGAGGGATGGGGATCAAACATCCGAAAGTGCGGGGTGAATGGGTGGAGTTGAAGTTCATGATGCGGGCGATTGAACTAGGGCTTCATTTGAACAAGCCTTGGGGAGAGGTGATGCCGTATGACTTTGCGATCGAATATCGAGGCGAGTTCGTGCGGGTACAGGTGAAGTCAACGATGTTCCAAGACCGCGGCGGGTATTCGTGCACGGTGCGGGGATGCGATGGGCCGTATAAGGGAGATCCATTTGAGTATCTGGCGGCGTACGTGTTTCAGGAAGACCTGTGGTACATCATTCCGGCGGAGCTGGTGGTGGGGCAAGGAAGCATCGCGCTCTATCCGAAGCTGAAGCGGGCGAAGTACGGTCCTTACAGAGAGGCGTGGCATTTGTTGCGGACGAGGCCTGCGCTGGTGGATTCGATCCAAGCTTGCGCGGAGTATCCGTTGGGCGATGAAGTGCACGAGCCGGTGACGCTTGTACAGCGGGTTTTGCGAATGATTCGGGGCAGCGATGGAGCGCAAAGGAGCGGCTAGCTCTTGGTTAAATGGGGCGGCGGAAGCTGCTCTATCGGCTTTTCGGGGCCGGGGACTTCGGCTTCGCGCTTGGCTTTGCGGTAGACGCTAACCACGGCCATTGTCCAGAACGGAACCAGGTCGACGCCGGGGACAAGCTTGGCAAAGAACGAAGGCAGAAATTCCCAGTGCCAGCCGAGCAGATTGATCATCAGAGCTCCGACACCGAAGTCGAGAAGGTCGTCGGCGGGCGAGAACGCGCCTTCGACAAACATCGGGAAGACGGCGATCTGGAGCACGTCGGCAACAACCGCCACAAACATGGCGGTCTTGAACTTTGGGCCCGGGGAGATGGTGATGGAGTCGTCAGTCATGGGGATCACTGCTTTCCCTTATTTTAGACGACTTGGAGGGCCAGCGGGTGGCCTGAATATCGATCGCCGCGCTCGAATGAAAACCAGGAGAAGGAAGCTCGAGAACGAAGAAAAAGCCGCGTGGCGGATGCCCAGCCGCGGCCTTTCCTGACTTTCTGTGTATTGATGGGGGGAGAGCCCGTACCGAATATATAACAGCGTTATATCTACGATGTCAATATAATCTTAGGCCGAACGTCTGAGGAGGAATCATGCCGCGGCACCCCGATCCCGATCTTGAGGATCGCATCCTGAAGGCAGCCGATGTGTTGTGGAGGCGCGGAGGAGAGCAGGCCTTGACGATGCGCGCCGTCGCGCAAGCAGCTGGGACAAATACGCCGGCGGTTTATCGAAGATTCAAAGACCGGCAAGACCTGCTGCGCGGGCTCTTGTTGCGGATCGCGGGGCGGATTCGCGAGCGCTTTCAACAAGGTCAAACGATGGAAGAGATGGCCTTGGCTTACGTGGAATCCGCGTTGCAAATGCCGCATGAGTATCAATTGTTCTATTCGAACTCGCGTGCGATGTCTCCGCCAAAGAGACGAGGGGCAGCGCGACCGATCCGCGAGTCCCGGCCGAATTTCGCCTTTCTCGAGCAGTTGCTGGCGAAGCAACTCGGTGGATCTCCCGAGGATCATACGCAACTGGCGCTTGAGTTGTGGGCATTACTCCACGGGACGACGATGTTGCTGCTGAGCAAATCGATCCCGGAAGGTCATGAGGACGAATTGCGAAAGGCTTGCCGCGCTGCAGTGAACGCGCTGGTCGGCAAGGCGGCCAAGGAGAAAGTCTCGAAGGATCTGTGATCCGCAGACTCGTTTGCGGCCAGGAAGGATCGACATTAGGCTGAAGACCACTCATCAAGTTATTTGTCCGCGCTGCCGATAAGACATGTGTCGCACTGAAAAGGCATGACGCTGGGCATAAGACGCTGGCGCGTGGCGGACATTTTGGCAAGCACAATAAAACTTCTGCTGGTGGATGACAGCAAGTTTCTTAGACTGGCGACGGAGCGGGCTCTGCAGCGCGCGGGATACGAAGTGTTCGCCGCAACCGATGGAGAGCGCGCGCTCGAGATTGCAGAAGAAAAACAGCCGGACGTGATCCTGCTCGACATGCTCCTGCCGAAGATCACTGGACTGGACGTCTTGAAAGCGTTGAAAAAGAATCCGGCGACGGCGGGAATTGCGGTCGTGGTATTTACCGGGCTCTCGCAGAAAAATGCGGAACGTCTGCAGCACGACGGGGCTTGCGCTTATCTGGAAAAATCGGAGTTGGCTTTGGAGAAAGGTTGCGAGGGACTGGTTTCGGCTCTTGCCAAGATTGTGCGGGAGTTAAACCTCGAAGTGCCCGCCGGGATTTAGTTAGCTGGAACGAAAAAGCCTCACCAGAGCACACAGGTTCAGAGAAAATCCTCGCTGATGGCTCACTCGCGCGAACTTCAGCGCGGGCGCGTTTTGTAGCCGGCTTGCTTCCATAATTGTTCCCAGTGCCAGATTCCGTAAGCGGCTTTGACCGGCAAGCGATAGCCGAGCTGATGCGCCAGCAAAATGATTTGAGCACGGTGATGAGCTTCGTGTGAAAACATGTAGGCAAACATCGTTCCACCAGCCGGCCATACCTGCGACCAAGCTCCACGGGAGAATTCTGGAACGCGGCGTTGCGGGTCTTGCGACAGAGCGTCGGTGAGCATGCGGAGACATTGCGCTCCGCTTTTCTTGTGCGCGGCAGCCGCCTGTTTCAAGGTGCAGCGAAAGGGATCAAGAGGCGCCGGACACTTCAGGTGCGGCGCGGAATTCTTCAGCCATACCAAGCGGCAGTTATGAAGATGGGCGAAGATGGCGGCGATGGTGCGTCCGTTACCTTTTTCGCCGGGCGGTTGGGCGCGCCACGCACGCGGATCGAGATGCGCGAGCAGGAGTTGGTTCATCGCATCGTTGACGCCGTAGATTTCAAGCAGCACTTCGCGCAGGTCGGACGGGGAGGCAGGCTTGCGTGGCATCAGGAGTTCCCCTGAGAATCGCGACAATGCTATCGCGGATCGAAGACGAAAGACACAAGCATGGAGGCGCTGTCGACGTGAACGAGGGTAATCCTCAGGCGGGGTACTCTGAGGCTCTTGACGACGGCCCCGGCGTTACATATCCCACAATTAGTCACAGCCGGGCAATCTTGCTTGCGATCTAGCACAAAATAAATCACTTACAGCGGGAACTCCGAGCGGGTGGGCGGAGTCTATGTTATGTGAAGGTTCTGACACAAATTGCAGGTGGGCAGGACCGGCTGGGCTGTGAAATTTCGGGGCGCGGTTGGGTGGAAAATCCTATAATCAGGGGACGCCAATATGGCGGGAGCAACCACCTTGGGAGATCTGGCAAGTGCGATAGGGGTACGGTCGCAGGAAGAAGCGGCGATCGTCGCAGAGCTGAAGGCCGGCTCGGAAGCGGCTTATGCCTGGCTGATCGGCGAGTTCCAGCAGCCGGTGTATGGACTGGTGTACAGGGTCGTGAATGATCCAGCTGACGCAGCCGATACCACGCAAGACGTGTTCCTGAAAGTGTTTCGCGGGATGAAGCATTTTCACGGCGGGTCGAGCCTGAAGACTTGGATATACAGGATCGCGCTGCACGAGGCCGCAAACCGGAGACGGTGGTGGTTCCGGCACAAGGCACGAGAGACCTCGATTGAGCCGGTGGAATCGGAAACGCCTGCGCCCGGAGACGGGGAGCTGCAGGTGGCGCTGACCGATCCCGCGGACTCTCCCTTTGAGAATTTCGCGCATCACGAAGTCCAGAAGAGAGTCGAAGAAGAGTTGCGGAAAGTCCCAGAACCGTATCGCTCGACTTTGATTTTGCGCGATCTGGAAGAGATGTCGTACGAAGAGATTGCCGAGGTCCTTGAGATTTCGCTGGGTACAGTGAAGTTGAGACTAACGCGCGGCAGAGACGCCTTACGGCAACGGCTGGCGCCTTATGTGCGTGAAGTAGGTAACGAGTTGGGATTAACCGCTCCGGGATCAGAGAAATCTGGATCAGCAAAAGAAGAGCGGAGTTTGCGGTCGCAGGTTGCTGGAGGGGGTAGAAGAGTCGAGGTGATGCCATGAAGGGCACAGGGAAGATCACGGGACTGCAGTGCCCCGCGGCGAAAGAGTTGTTCTCGCCATATCTGGATGGAGCAGTGACGGGCACGGAGATGCTCGCACTGCAAAAACACCTATCGAACTGCGCGGAGTGCAACGGGGAGTATGAGGCGTTGCGGCGTACGCAGCAGTTGCTAATGAGTGTGCCGAAGCCGAAAGTTCCGGCGGATTTGGGATTGAATTTGCGGCTTGCAGTTTCGCGGGAGGCAGCGGAAGCCAAGCGTTACCGTTTTGAAGGACTGATGGTGCGTTTGGAGAATGCGCTGGACGCGTTCATGGTACCGGCAACGGCCGGGTTCGTCAGCGCGCTGATCATTTTTGGAATTGCGATGGTTTACTTCGTCACACCGTCTTCGCTGCAAGCGAATAACGACGTGCCCCTGGTCATGGTCAATACTGCTCCGGAATTGCAGCCGAGCGCATTTGGCATGACGATGGACTCGATCGATGCAGAATCGCTGGTGATCGAAGCATACGTGGATGCCAACGGACGCGTGCAAGATTACCGCATTCTTTCCGACTCGAACGAATCGAAAGAAGTATTGCCGCAGGTCAAGCGGATGCTGATTTTTACGACGTTTCGTCCGGCGCTGTCGATGGGACGGCCTACGGCGAGCCGAGCTGTACTCTCGTTTTCGAAGATCAGTGTTCGTGGCTAATCACGGGCTATCCTTTCTGAGACTGCGGTGAGGATCGGGCCGCAGTTTTCTTCCAAACCTTGTTCTTTTGCCGTGGCTAGAGTATTCCCAGATGATCGGGATACTTCGCTCGCAATGAATCCACGAGGACTTCAAAGGCAGGATGAGCGCGCAGATTTTGAAGACAGGGATCTTTCAGGAAAAACCGCCAGCATGCAAATCCAGTGCTGACGCTCCTCTCCAGCCATTCGAAGGCCGGCTCCGTTCGTTGCAGAGTCGCAAGGATGCAAGCGATTTGATAATAGGTGTGGTGTGCGTGCCCGAAGGATTTCGGGACCGCGCAGGCTTGAGCCAGATATTCGAGCGCGGCCTTTTGGTCGCCGATCAGCGCTGAAAAGACACCGAACAGACTGGTAATGAGCGGCTCGTCGGGCAGGCGCTGGAGAGCCTCTTCCAGCAGTAATCTGGCCTCTTTCCAATTCCCCGTCATCATGGCAACCTGCGGAGCGAAGTAGAGGGGATACTTGTTATTCGGACTCTCTTCCCGCCAAAGCTGAATCTGTTCGCGAGCGAGATCGTACTCCCCACTCCAGACGTGCACCTGCAGAATGCTATGACTGACTTCTTTCCTAGGATGGAAGATGCGTCCCCGTTCGTACATGTCACGAGCGTGATCGAGAAGACCGATGTGCGCGAGTATCGTGCCGAGGCGGTTGTAGGCGTGGGGCAGATTCTTCTGCGCGTGCAAAGCGCGTTTTAATTCAGCGACAGCTTCGATGTGCTGGAAATTTTTCGACGGTCCCCATAAGAGAAAAGCACAGGCAACGCGCGCTTCCGGTAAATCGGGATCCAGTTCCAGGGATCGACGGCAATGGAATTCAGCCTTTTCGAGCCAAACGCTGGCGGGGTCAAATTCGAAATGGCGCGTCGCACAAACGAAGGAGAGAACCGCGTGGGCGAGCGAGAACGCGGGGTCGCGAGTAACCGCGTTCGTAAGATGTTGGGCAGCCTCGCCCAGCTGCGCAGGATCGCCGGCGGCGCTGAGCCGAAACCCTCGCATGAATTCGGCGAAAGCCATCGGATCTTTGCTATATCGCGACCGCTGCGAAACCGGAGCCGGGGACAAAGGCCGGTTCAACACGCTCGTAATCTGCCGGGCCATTTCGTCTTCGAGATCCGGGAGGCGGCTTAAGTCCAAGTCGCGCGTGCGCGCAATGCAGATTTTCCGCGAGTGAGCGTCAAACATTTCAAAAGATAACCGCCATACCTTTTTAGAGAAGCAAAGAGCGCCATGAACAACGAAGCGAACGCCCAAGCGAGATGCGGCGTCGGAGAACGTCACATCTGGAGACAAATTCATTACCGACGACGTGGGCAAGACATCGACACCACGGATGTTTCCGAGCCGAGATATCAAGGCGTCGGCAAAGCCCAACGAGAGACCTTGATCGTCAGCCTTCTTACCCACGACCGCCAGAGGCAAGATCGCAAGAGATGGACGAACCGGGCGGCCATCCGCGCTCGCGCGAAGTGAGTCGTCCGGGAGATTGATGTTGGCGGGAGAGTCTTTGTAGTCGACGCGACTGGAGCTGGCATCGATTACCCGCACGGGACCGATGAACCGGTATCCCTTGCCCACGACCGTCTCAAGAAAGCGGGGTTTTGCGGGATTGTCGCCCAGGGCGGTCCGGATTTTCCGGACAATATTGTTGATATTCCGATCGGTATCGATGAAGAGATTCGATCCCCAGAGGCGAGCAACGACCTCGGAGCGGGAGACGAGCTGATCGCGGCAGCCCACCAGAAGGATGAGAAGTTCCATCGACCTTCGCTCGAGATTGACGCGGCGTCCGAAGCGCCGAAGTTCGTAGCGCCCCAAGTCGAGCTCCAGATTGTCGATGATGCCGTTGGCGCGCCCCATAAGTTTCCGGACTGGCATTATCCTATAAAAATCAATAGCTTGCGACGATACACAAAAGATATGCAAAAAATATCTGCGGGTGATTGAGCTCTTCGAAAAGCCAGGCGATGATGCTATCGCTAGATCAAGGACGATGGAGGCAAAAACGATGAAGAGAAACTGGTTTGTCGTGCTCGGGCTGGGACTCATGCTGTGCTTGGCCAGCACAATGGCGGCGCTGGCAGCGCACCCGGCGACTTCGACGAAGAATATATTTACTCCGGATAGCGTTGTCTGGGGGCCAGCACCACCGTTCATGCAACCGGGGGCGCAGCTCGCCGTACTCGAAGGTGATCCAGGTGCGAAAACCGGCGACTACACGGTGCGCCTGAAGATGCCGGACGGCTATCGCATTGCGCCCCACTGGCATCCACGCAGGGAGAACGTCACGGTTATTTCGGGATTGTTCAAGGTGGGAATGGGGGATGCGTTTGATGAATCCAAGATGGTGACCTTTCCGGCGGGTAGCTTTGCCTATCTTGATCCGGAGATGCATCATTACGCGATGGCGAGTGGAGAAGCGATCGTGCAGGTTCATGGGACCTCTCCGCTGGAGTTTCGCTTTATCAATCCCGGAGACGACCCGAGCCAGAAAAAATAGAGATTGAATTTTCTAGCTTGTGCAAGGTGAAAGGCGGAACGACTTGCGTTCCGCCTCTTCTTGTTCCTTCTTTTCTTAAAGCTTATGCGCCTGTTGCGTGGCTCTTATTGCTCGCAGGATTCACCGGTTTTGTGAAGGTCGGTGACCTTCAGGTGTCCATGCTCGGCAGTGTTGTTCTTCATTCCGGCATCGTTGCCCATCTGTTTCGCGTCTTCCTTCATGTTATGCGCTTTGTCATTGGAAACGACGCCCTTGACGTCGACTTTCTGACCGACATTGCCAGCTAGGTCGACTGAACTGTTCGAGTGAATCTCCCAGGTGCTGCCATCGGTTGCGGTCAGCAGGTATTCGTTGCCCTTGCCTGACTTGGTGAGACATCCGGTGAAGGTCCTGACCTCGGCCTTCGAATTGGAATTCGCGTCCGAGTCTTGTGCGACAGCCCACACGGATGCTGCAGCGACGAGAACCGCACAGAACAGCAGACGGCTTAGTTTGTTCGTCATTCGAAATTCCTCCTTGTAATCGCGCCCCGTCGATTCATGAGGGGCAACGCGAGGAAGCCCCGGTCTCGAAGGATGCGAGACGTGAGGCGCCCTGCGTGCTTGCTGCAGATAAGTTGCGGTTTGGGATTGGGGTGTTGCTGCACGGATTTCAACGAAAAGCGGGGATCAAAATCAGGCTCAAAAAGAGGAGCAACCAAAAAACGAAGGCCAGTGCGGCTGACAGGGGTCTACGCGTTTTCGAAGATTACTTAGCTGGGATGGATGACGTGGATCAGCAAGAACGTTCCGCCAGCTACAACTGCGGAGGCGGGGATGGTCAGAATCCAAGCCCAGACGATGCGCCCAGCAACGCCCCAGCGGACGGCGGACAGGCGATGGATCGAGCCTACGCCGACGATTGCGCCAGTGATGGTGTGAGTGGTGCTGACGGGAATTCCGGCGAGGGCAGTGCCGAAGAGTGTAATCGCTCCGGCACTCTCAGCGCAGAATCCGCCGAGTGGTTTGAGCTTGGTAATCTTCTGGCCCATCGTGTGAACGATACGCCATCCTCCGAAATACGTTCCGGCAGCGATGGCAGCATGGGCGGCGAGGATGATGGGCCAGTGGAAGTGGCCCCACTTCCCAAGCATGTCCGACTTGGACATGAAACCAGCCGTATAGAGCGCACCGGCGACAATGCCCATGGTCTTTTGCGCGTCGTTGCCTCCATGGCCGAGGCTGTAAGCGGCAGCTGACAACAATTGAAGTTTGCGAAACCATTTGTCCACAGTTTGTGGAGCTTTATTTTGCAAAATCCAATGGGCGGCGATCATGAAGACGAGGCCGAGGAACATTCCCATTACCGGGGCCACAACGATGAAGATAAGGGTTTTGTACCAGCCTTCGGGAATGATCACCGAAAACATGGTGCCCTTGCCCGTGTGAATGGCGGCGTGCATCATGGCGGCGCCGGCGTAGCCGCCGATCAAGGCATGAGAGGACGAGGTTGGAAGGCCCCACCACCACGTGAGCACATCCCAAACAATCGCCCCGAAAAGCGCGGCCATCACGACATATTGATCCACGTGCTCAAGACGGATCATGCCGCGGCCGATTGTGTTGGCCACAGCGGTACCGAGGAAAAAAGCGGCGAGAAAATTGAAAGTGGCCGCCCAAAGGACAGCGAGTCGCGGGGATAGAACACGTGTGGAAACTACGGTCGCGATGCTGTTGGCGGAGTCGTGGAAGCCATTGAGGAAGTCAAAGATCAGAGCGACCAGGATCGTAATCAGGACCAGTATGAGGTCTTTATTCATGAATTCAAGGTTTCAGGGATTCAAAGTTCCAAAGTTCGCACGGTTCCACCTCTTTCGAAGTTTCGGGTTTCAGTGCCTTCGAAACTTTGAAGCTTTGGAACCTTGAAACATGATCTATGTGCTCTTGACGACGATGGCTTCGATAACGTTCGCGGCATCTTCAGCCTTATCGGTGGCATACTCGAGCACTTCGTAGAGTTCCTTCAGCTTGATCAGTTGAATCGGATCTTTTTCGTGCTCGAAAAGATCTCCGATGGCGCGGCGGCTAACGTTATCAGCCATATCTTCAAGCCGGTTTACTTCCTCGCAGTGCTCCATGACGTCGCCATTTTTTTCGAGCAGGGAGACGCCTTGGGCCAGTTCCTCACATTGCAGAACGATAATTCCAGCAAGTTCGGCGGACACGGGGGGCGGCGTGTGAATCTTGTACATCACCAGGAGAATGGCGGCGGAATTTACAAAATCGAGCACATCGTCGAGCGAAGAGGCAAGGCGATGGATGTCCTCGCGATCGAACGGCGTAATGAAGCTCTGGTTGAGTTTGGTAATGATGGCGTGCGTGGCCTTATCGCCTTTGTGCTCGATGGCTTGCACCTGACTGACGCGCATGGCGAGATCATGTGGGTCGGCCAAGATGGTGCGGAGGAGCTTAGCTCCGTCGGTGAGGTTGGTTGAGAGTTCGGCAAAGAGGTCGAAGAACTTAGTATCGCGGGGAATGAGGCGCATTTTGTAAAGGCTGCTCGGGCAACACTTGGCCGCTTAATCACAGGGCAAGGCCAGGAGCAGAGTAATATCTCACGCGCGGTGTGGAGTAGGCAAACGAAGCAGGATTAGCGAGGAGTTCTGCGGTCAATCAAAACCGGCGCACGTCGTGGAGTTCGGAGGCGAACCAGACCTAGCAGCGCCAGAACTGTGACCGATCCGATCGCGACAGGCTGCAGGAAACCGGAAAAAATATCTGCAAAATGCATTGTGGAATTATCGTTGTGGATAAGCGGAAAAGCATGTTACCGCCAGGCTAGACCTTCGGTGCCAGGTGGGAACTACGCAGGGCGAGGAGCACCGAGAAACTCCGAGAAACCTGCAGAGAAAAAGCTAGTGCAGCATGTGTTGCCAGTTGAGGACGAGGTTGATTGGGACCGGAACAGTGTCGCCAGTGGAACGGACAGCAAGGACGCGCTTGCCGTCCGGCAGAATGGAAAGAACATTCACGCCGGGTGGGAGGATCATGAACTCTTTCGGGGCTGAGAATTCAGGCTTGTCGCCGTTGGCGTGGACTTCAACCTCATAGATTTTGTCTCCCTGAGGGTAGCGGAAACATTTTCCGTCCGGGGACCAATTGCCGGAACCGGAAACTCCACCGTTGGAGATCTGCCACTTGGATCCTGCGGCGGGGAACGAGGTGATGTAGAGCTCTGTATTTCCTGTCTCGTCCGAATTGTAGGCGAGCCATTTGGCATCGGGCGAGATTCTGCCTCCACGCTCGTTGTAACGCGTGTTCAGCAGAGGAACGAGCTTGGGCGCGGCTTGCATGTCCATGTAATAAATATCGAAGGCCGTTTTGGAGTCCTGTTTCATGAAAATCGCATAGCGGCCGTCACGCGAGACATCCACAGCACTGAGACTGCCATTTACATTGTCCAGCAATTTTTCTTCTTTTCCGGAGGCTCCAAGGGTCCGCCGAACGAGCGAACTGACATACCCCGTAGTCGTCGCAATAAGTACATCATTTCCACCGGGGACAAGAACCGCGGATTGCCCCGTATCCACATCAGGGGTCAGGCGATTTACTGTTTTGCGCTGAACGTCAGCTAACCAGATGCTATCCCCATTCGAACTGGGACTGGCGCGATATAAAAGTGCGGTTTGAGAGCTGGGGGAATAAGTGCCATTCACATAAGGTGCGGGATCACCCCAGTGCTCGATTTCTTTTCCCGAAGAATCGAACCACGCAAGCTCACGGTTCACCACTGAGGAACTGCGGTAGAGCAGCAGATTGTGACCTACAGCAAAATAAGCAAGGTTGCGCGGATTATAGAACTCGATATTGGCGGCGATAGTGATGGGCTTGCCTTTGAAACGAAGACCTGAGGCGTCGAACTCCTGGGCGGTCAATGTGCCTTCTCTTACATAGAAAAGATAGCCGTCGTTGTAGGCGACATTGGAGCCCGCGGGCAAAATCTCCGTGGGCTGACCGCCATCAAGCGATGCGGCAAAAACGCTGCCGACCGCATTCTTACCGCGCTGGACGAAGAGGAAGTGCTTTCCGTCGGGCAGGAAATATGGATTGCGGTCGGTGAACTGTGCGTCGTCCTTATCGGCGCGAGTGACTTCGGCGGGAGAGCCTCCGCCATCAGAAACTGACTGGAGCGGTCCCGCAATGCGCGGAGCAAAAATGATAGTTCCCTGCTCGTTCCAACTGCCTCCGCGGCCGTCGGGCGCATCACAAAGCGCCTGCGCGGGGCCACCTTCTGCAGAAATCTTCTTGAGCTTTCCATCGGCAAAGAAGCCGAGATATTTACCATCGGGCGACCAGAACGGAAAAGCGCCGCCTTGTGTCCCGACCAGGGGAGTAGATTCCCCGGTCGCCAGGCGAAGCACATAGATCGTGCTTTCGCTGCCGCGAAAAGTTACTCCCTTTTTCATGGCGCCAAATGCGATCTGTTGGCCGTCGGGCGACAACACTGGAGCGCCACCCATGATAGGAGTGAGGTCGACGCCATCGGGTTGCACAATTGCAGCGTGCAACGGTCGTCGCGCCATCGTCAGTCGATTGGCGTAAATCAGCAGCAGAATTCCCGCGGCCGTGGCCACTAGCCAACCGGCAATCATGGCCACCGTCACAGCTGTGACAGTTTTCTTGCGGCGGGAAGTTACTACTGCCGGCGCTCCAACCAGGCTGCCGCCGGCAGAGATCCACTGAAGCTGAAGCTTTAAATCGTGCGCGCTCTGAAATCGGTCGTCGGGATCTTTGGCTAGGCAGGTCCGGACAACTGGCTCTAGCGCGGGAGGCGTCATGGGCTGGATCGTAGCAATCGGATCGGGATCTTTCTCGAGAATCGCACTGGCGAGCGAGAGTTGACTCTTGCCCTGGAATGGACGGATGCCGGAAATCATCTCGTAGAGCATCGATCCAAAGGCGAAGATATCGCTTCGAGCATCGGCCTCTTTTCCCTGAATCTGCTCAGGACTCATGTACTGCACGGTACCGATGAGAGTCCCTGCGACTGTTACCGGAGAAGAGAGATCAGCTATTGTCGCGGCCATAGTGGCCATGGACGAAACGCTTGGGACTCCGGATTTTGGGCCAGAAGACAAGGCATTGGGCTTGGCTAAGCCGAAATCCATCAGCTTGGCGCCACCCTTGGTCAACATGACGTTGCCAGGCTTCAGATCCCGGTGGACAATTCCGCTGCGATGCGCCTTGTCCAGTGCGTCGGCGATTTCGGTGGCGATCTTGAGCGCCTCATCGGTGGAAAGCGGCTTGCGCGCCAGGCGAGCATAGAGCGTCTCGCCTTCAAGGTACTCCATGACAAGAAAGTCGACGTCGCCCTGTGTGCCCACATCGTAGAGAACGCAAATGTTGGGATGCTGCAGACCCGAGATAGCTTTGGCTTCACGCTCGAAACGAGTGCGCAGTTCCGGACTGGAATTCAGATGAGTGGGAAGAACTTTGATGGCGACGGTGCGTTCGAGGCGCGGATCACGGGCGCGATATACCTCTCCCATGCCGCCGGCACCGATGGCCGTTTGTATTTCGAACGGCCCTAGCTTCGTTCCTGGGACTAGTGGCATGAGTCGGTGGATTATAGCGCGGAAGCGTTGGAGAGGACGGTGAAATTGAGAATAGTGCTGCCGAACACACCACTTAAGAAATGCAGGGAAATGGAAACTCAGGCCAGCATCGCCTACTTGATTTTAATCTTGATTCCTTAGTTGCACATAAACGTACACTTTTCATTACTTGTACGTTTTTGTACAATATGACATTTATGGTTTGGGGAATTGCGAATGGCTAGAGAAAGCAGGAAAATCTATGCTGCCATTACAGCCGACATTGTCGGATCAAGGAATGTCCACAACTTCCCGAAGGAACGAGATCGAAAGTTAAAACCTGTCGCACAACAGCACTTGGCCCTGGGGTTGATTGTGTCTGAATATGCAGTGACTGCATGGGACGAATTTGAGGGATTGGCCAGGCCAGACGGCATCCCTCGCATACTCCTGGACCTGCGCAGATATTTCTATCCTTTCGCCCTTTGGATCGGGGTCGGAATCGGCACGGCGACCGAACCGCATCGGAAACCGATTAACGTATTTGCGGGCGGAGAAGCGTTCGAGCGAGCACGCGAAGCGATCGAGGAAATCAAGAATGGCCGCAACAAATCATCGAGAACGACGGCATTCGCTTCGGGAAACAAAGATTTTGATCTTGTCGCGAACACGATCTACCACTTGCACGACACGCTGATTCAGCGGATTTCCTCAAAGCAGTGGCAGACGATCAATGCGCAGCTGTCCTTTCAGACACAAGAGAAAACAGCGAAGAAACTCGGACTGCATACATCGAGTGTTTCCCGGACGCTTAGAAGAGGCTTCTATAACCAAATCGAGGAAACGCGCACAACGATGGAACTATTGACTAGAAAATACTTCACAAATGAGCCTCGAACAACAACGCACCGGAGTGAGAAGATGAAGCCGTAAAACGCCTGCAGGAAATAGAGCGGAATCACTTCTACGCCTCATTGAGTTGTACAAAAACGTGCAAGTTATGGAAGTTGTACAAAAACATGCAACCCACCATTAGGATCTTCCTCGCTATTTGCCTCGCTCATCTTCTTGGAGACTTCCCTCTTCAACCTGGCTTTCTGCTGGAACGAAAGAAGTTTCGCTGGTGGGCAATTGCAGTTCACGGCTCTATTCACTGGGTTGTGCTCGCTATATGCCTGGCTGGTTTTGCAGGCCCGCTTTCGCGGACCATCTGGCAGCTTCTCATTCTGACAATCTGCTATGTGGGTCTGCATCTCGGAATTGACATTTTCAGGCGGCGTATTTTTACCGACTCTTTCGTCGCTTTTCTGATGGATCAGGCTCTTCATTTCGCTACGATCGTTGGACTCACCGTTTGCATCACTCGGATCGACTGGCACGCTATACGAGCGTTCGCCACCCCCGCTGAATCGACACGAGACCTCATGCTTTCCGGAGCGATCGTCTACGTCGTAGTAGTTTTTGCCGGTGGATATCTAATTCGGTATATGACGAGGGGACTCGTGCCAAGCGTGCCGTCAGGGGTTGTAGGAGAACCGTCGGAGCAACTGAAGAATGCGGGGCTTTATATCGGTTGGCTTGAACGATTTCTCATTGTCACCGCAGTGGTTCTGCGATCGCCTACGTTGATCGGACTAATCCTTACGGGTAAGTCGATTGCGCGATTCCCCGAGATGCGGGAGCCGAAATTCGCTGAGTATTTTCTGATTGGAACCCTTCTCAGTGTGGGGATCGCGTTTCTCGGCGGTCTTCTGCTGGTGAAGGTTTGGTACGGGTCAGTAGCTCTGCAGCCTTAGCTAGTATTGCCGTGAGACCCGACGGGCTCAATTCATTTGGGAGACCGGGCGGGTGCCGGGTTTGACCCTCTACCCTTAGCCCTTTAAACTGGGGGTGTTCTCCGCTTGTCTGGTTCGTGGCCTTCGGGTGGCCATCCCGCTGGAGGGATTCCTGAGTCGTTTTTTCGGTTTAGATTTTGGGCTTCGAGGGTTCTTCGTGGCGGCTCTGATCGGGCTGTTGACGCCGCTGTGTCTGGCGGACACCCCAACTCCAATCACGCTCGACACCAACGAGACGCTGTTTGTGGTGCTGGCGGCGATGAATTCGTGCGGGTATGACGCTGATTTGGATATTTCCGATCCGCAGCGGAGGGTCATTCGGAGTGAAGTTGAGAGAAATTTGCGCGGATCGGAAGAGGCGCAGACGGTTCTGACCCAGATGTGCGATTGGTACGTGGCGAATCGGGGAAGGGACCCTCAGCACGATCTTTCGCAATTTGTTTCGCTAGCGTTGTATCTGCAGGGGCCTCCGCACTTTCTGCCACGAGTGAAGGAAGATGACTTGCCTCCAGATGCGAGCGTGATCACTGGGTTTGGAGCTCAACTGGAAAAGTTTTACGAGAAAGCGGAGCTGCATTCGATCTGGGAGCGACACAGAGCCAACTATGCAGCGCTGGTTGAGCGGTATCACGTACCGCTCGCGAAGATGGTTTTTGATACGGATATCTACCTGAAGTTGCAATCGGGGGGCTATCTGGGGCGGACTTTTACTGTCTATTTGGATTTCATGGGGGATCCGAACCAAGCAAACGCCCGCAATTACGGGAGCGACTATTACGTAGTGGTATTTCCGTCGCCGGATCCGAACACGCTCGACCCCCTGAAGATGCCGCAAATTCGGCATACGTATCTGCACTACTTGCTGGATCCAATGGCCGAGAAGCATTTCACGTCGGTCAAGCGGCTGGAGCCGCTACTGCAATCGGTGAAGCGCGCTCCGCTTGAGGAAAGCTTTAAGACCGACATCACCCTGCTGGTGACGGAATGCCTGGTGCGGGCAATCGAAATCCGAACTACAGGCACGAAGCAGACGCCGGAGGCGATGCGCCTGCAGGCGGTTGACGATGCGGTGAAGCAAGGCTACATCCTGACGAAGTATTTCTACAATTCTCTTCTGACGTTTGAGAAGGATCCAGCCGGATTACGAAGTCTATATTCAGATATTTTGGACGGAATTGACCTGAAGCAGCAGGAGAAGGCGGCGAACGAAGTTCAGTTTGCCATGGCGACAACACCGGAACTGGTGCAACTGTCGCGAATGGAAGACCGTCGACTGCTGGTTACCGCGGAGAAGCGGCTGGCGGCGGGTGATCCCAAGGGAGCGCAGGAACTCGCGCAACAGGCGATCGACAAGAAGATCGGAGATCAAGGGCGCGCGTTGTTCATCCTGGCGCAAGTGGCTGTTGCCAATAAAGACCGGGAAGCAGCGTTAGGAAATTTCCAGAAGGCGATCCAGGCGACAAAAGATCCTAAAGTGGTCGCATGGTCGCATGTATATCTGGGTCGGATTCTGGACATGAAGGAAGACCGCGAGGCTGCGATGAACGAATATCGAGCTGCGTTAACCTCAGGCGTGAACTTGCCCGAGGTAAAGGTGGCGGCCGAGCGTGGACTACAGCAGGCTTATGAGCCTCCAGCAAAGCCTCAGTAGCCTGGCATCATGATGAGAAAACAGGAAGTCGAATTTAAGAGGAGTTTCACCAAGGTTGCTGGCGCTGTAGTGAGATAAAATGCATGTTTGCAGGATTCTACCGGGATTTTGAAAATCAAGGACGTTTGAGTCGAGGAGAAAGCATGAAGCGAGCAGCGATCGTGATCGCAGTGCTGGGAATGTGCGCGTTGAGCCTGGCACAAGACAAGGCCGCAACCCAGAGCGCGCCTGCAGGCCAGACGGCAGCCGCGCCGCAGGGAAAACGTCCACCAGCAGCGAAGACCCAACCGGAGTTTGACGCCTACAAAGCGGCATTACCATTGACCGATGCCGCGGCGACCGAGAAAGCGGCGGACGATTTCGCGGCAAAGTTCCCGGACAGCGAACTGCGGGTGGTGCTGTACAAATCGGCCATGCAGAAATATCAAGCGTCCAACAACGGGGACAAGATGCTTGAAATGGCGCAAAAGGCTTTGACTCTCGATCCGGATGATCCCGATGCGTTGGTAGGTGTGGCACAGGTGCTGGCCGAGCGGACGCGGGATACGGATTTGGACAGAGATCAGAAGCTTGCGGAAGCGAAGAAAGATGCGGAGCGGGCGCTGGTGACGGTAGACACGGATGTCCCTACCGCGGGTTACCCACCGGAAAAGATCGATCAGTTCAAGCGTTATATGAAGTCGGAAGCGTATGCGGTGTTGGGAACACTGGCAACCAATGCCAAGAATTGGCCGGAAGCGGAGACGAATCTGCGCAAGTCAATTGAGGTGTTTCCCGAGCAGGTCGATTCGGTCGCAGTTCTCAGGTTGGCGGTTGCGCTCGACATGCAGAACAAAATTCCGGACGCCTTGAAATTTGCCAATCAAGCGGTGGATCTCACGAAGGACCGACCTGATTCGCCAGCTGGTAAAGCGTCGCGGGCGGAGCAGGACCGATTGACGAAGCTCAGCAGCGGCAGCGCGCCGGGACAGAAAAATTAACTACAATTCGTGAATAGCAATCTGGGCGAACTGCGCTCACGGAAGCTGACAAAGTGGCCGCCTCACATCGTTTTGTTTCTGCTTTTTCACCAGCCCACCCACCTATGAAGGAACGCGAAATCACGGCACTGGAAGAGGGACTGGGCTATCACTTCCGGCGTCGGGCGATGATTGAGCAGGCGGTCACTCACAGCTCACAAGCGCGAGAGCAAGAAGCGCAGCAGGCCGGCGACAGCAAGTATAAGGTGAGCGACAACGAGCAACTAGAATTCCTGGGAGACGCTGTGCTCGCTCTGGTCACCAGCGAGGAGCTGTTTCAGCGCTTTCCTCATTTTCGGGAGGGCGAACTTTCGAAGCTCCGGGCGCATCTAGTCAGCGAGAGGCATCTGATCCGGGTGGCGCAGCAACTGGAATTAGGACATTATCTTCGACTGGGACGGGGTGAGGAAAAGAGCGGCGGGCGAAGCAAGACTGCGTTGTTGGTGGACGCACTGGAGGCCATTCTGGCGGCAATCTATCTGGACGGTGGCCTGGAGGCAGCGCGCCAATTTGTTCTTCGCAATGTAATTGCGCCTGAACTGGAGCGGATGGAGCGTGGGGGTGGGACATTGCCGATCACGGATTTCAAGTCGGCCCTTCAGGAAGCGGTGCAAAGTTTAGGCCTTCCCCAACCAGCGTATGTGCTGGTTGAAGAAGCGGGTCCGGAGCATAGCAAAACATTTACCGTAGAAGCTCGGTTGCAAGCGAAAAACGGCAAGGGCGCAGATTTCGTCGGGCGAGCGCAAGGTACAACAAAGAAGACCGCCGAGCAGGATGCGGCGCGGCAATTGTTGACGTTCCTGGCTTCCCGGACCAAAGCTACGGACGAAAAAACTGCGGCGCACACGCCGCACCAATAGATTAACTAGAACTGATGGATTCACCCGACCAGCCCGTTGTTGCGCCGCCGCCTCCCGCAGTTCCGCCGGATGTCGTTGCTCCTGCATCGCACGTCCCCGTGTTACCTGCCGCACCTGTACACCGCACCGCGCCGAGCTTCGGAAGCGATTTGATCAGTTCTTTGCAGTCTCTGATGGGCACTGTGGTGATTGCCATCTTCGTCATTACATTCATTGTGCAAGCGTTTCAGATCCCATCGGAGTCAATGGAGAACACTTTGCTGGTGGGCGATTATTTGCTGGTCAACAAACTCTGCTACGGAGGGCCCGGCCTTGGCGATCACGTGATGCCGTATCAGCGCATCGCCCGCGGGGACATTATTGTTTTCCATTATCCGGTCGATCCGCAGCAGCATTTCGTGAAGCGAGTGATTGGACTGCCGGGCGACAAGCTGCGTCTGGTGAACAAGAAAGTGTTTATCGACGGTAAGCCGCTGGAAGAGCCATACGTGCGGTTCCTCGAGCCACCAAATAATCTGTTCCGGGATAATTTTCCCCGCACCGATATCCCGGCCTACGGGCTAGAGGGAAAGTGGTGGCTGGAGATGCGCAAACTGGTGGAGGATGGCCAGTTGATCATTCCTGAGGGGCATTATTTTGTAATGGGCGATAACCGGGACGACAGCCAGGATAGTCGCTATTGGGGATTCGTGCCGCGCGAAAATATCATCGGCACACCGCTGGTTATTTACTGGTCAGTGAAAGATTGGGACCGAAGCTCTCCGGATACGGTTGCCGGAAGGCTGCATCATCTCGCATATGCGATGACACACATCTTTCAGATCACACGCTGGAACCGTACATTGCGACTGGTACACTGAAAGGTTAATTGACCGCGGCGGAAAATCCTGTAATACCAGAACGCGCGGCCTCAAGGACTGACCTTTTACAGAGATGGAATGATCGTGGCGAAGAAAGAAGAAGTCTTAGAAAAAAACGCGGTGGAAGAGAAGCCGAAGGAGACGACGGTCGAGTTCCTCTCGTCGCTTGCGGCGGTGTTGGTCACGGGGCTATTCATCATTACGTTCGTTGTGCAGGCGTTTGAAATTCCCTCGAGTTCGATGGAGAACACGCTGCTCATCGGCGATCATGTTTTCGTTAACCGGATACAGTTTGCTCCGGCGTCGAAGTGGATCGGCCCCCTACTTCCTTATCGCGATGTGCACTTCCGCGATATCGTCGTGTTCCTGCACCCACTGGAACCGGGCTTGTATGTGGTTAAGCGAATCATCGGGCTACCCGGCGATCGTATCCATCTGCGTAACGGGGTCGTATACCGCAACGGGGAGGCTTTGGTCGAGCCCTACCTCGACACCGATCGTGACAATCCTGCCGACGAATATCGCAACAACTTTCCCGCGGTGCCTCCCACGGATGACCCGAATGTCTATCCGAACTGGAGCGTCGATCTGCCTTCGTACATTCACGGCGACGATATTGTGGTTCCCCCTGATCACTATTTTGCGATGGGCGATCATCGTGGGGTGAGCTTGGACAGCCGCTACTGGGGATTCATTCCGAAAGAGAATGTTATCGGGCGCCCCATGTTTATCTACTGGTCATTCGAGACTCCGGACGACCAGTACCGAAAGACGGCATGGACCGATCGTCTTCAGTTCCTCGGGAAAGTCGTTTTGCACTTCTTCGATGAGACGCGCTGGACGCGGACGTTCAAGAAAGTGCAGTGAAGCCCCCCGAAATGCAGTGATAAAGCGGTGAAGATCTTCTCCTCCAAGCGGCGCGTGGCAGCGACAGCGGTAATCATTCTGCTGGCGCTGTTTCTGGTGCGGCCAGGGGCTTCCCGCCTAAAGTCGCGGATCATTACCTCGATTAGCGCGGGCGTTGGCCGTCCGGTCGATGTCGGTTCCGTTCACATACGACTGCTGCCGAGACCAGGGTTCGACCTGGATAATCTGGTGGTCTATGACGATCCGGCATTCGGAGCCGAACCCATTTTGCGGGCGAGCGAAGTCACGGCGGATCTTCGCCTGCTCTCGCTGGTTCGCGGCCGACTCGAAGTCGCTCGACTGGAGCTCACAGAGCCCAGTCTGAATCTGGTTCACAGCAACGACGGACGATGGAACCTGGAAGCTCTGCTCGAGCGCACGGCGCATACGCCGCTGGCTCCGACTGGAAAAGCGAAGACCGAGCCTCGTCCGGCATTTCCTTACATCGAGGGATCGTCGGCCCGCATTAATTTCAAGAGCGGATATGAGAAGAAGCCCTACGCTTTGACCAACGCGGATTTTTCGCTCTGGCAAGATTCGGAGAATTCATGGGGCGTGCGGCTGAAAGCTCAGCCGATGCGCTCGGATGTGGCATTGAACGACGTCGGCCAGTTGCAAATCAGCGGCACATGGCAGCGGGCAGATACTCTTCGGGAGACTCCTCTGCAGTTCGGCGTCGAATGGAAACGCGCGCAGCTAGGCCAGCTTACGAAATTCTTTACCGGGAACGACAAGGGATGGCGGGGGGAGATTCAACTCGACGTCACACTCACCGGAACTCCGGCGAAGTTAAAAGTCAACAGCAGTGGATCGATCGACGACTTTCGACGCTACGACATCACCAATGGCAGCGCACTCCGCCTGGCGGGTAGCTGCGATGCGGATTACAGTTCGGTCACGCAGGAATTTCACGAGCTCTTGTGCAGCGCCCCAGTGGGGCAGGGCTTAATCACATTGACTGGAGACGCTGGCCTTCCGGGCAGCCATCATTACGCAGTGCTGTTGAGAGCAGAGAACGTGCCGGCAAACGCGGCCGCAACGCTTTTCGAGAGGGCGAAAAAGAATCTGCCTGACGATCTGGAAGCTGAAGGAACGCTGCGCGGGAATTTCACGCTGCAATCGGATTCGGCAGCCGGTCGACCTGCCAGGTTTGATGGACGCGGTGATATCTCCGATTTACGACTCTCTTCTCCTGCGAATAAAGCTGAGATTGAGTGCAGTACATTGCCGTTTTCGATAGCTGGGGGAGCCGAGACATTAGGTATGCAGGACCGCAAGAATATCCCCAGCAAGCTGGCTGCGCTTGATCCGCATATTGAATTTGGTCCCGTCGCCATTGGTCCGGGACACGCAGGGAACGCGACCGTTCGCGGATGGATCAGCCGCGGCGGTTACGATCTCGCGATCGCAGGAGAGGCCGAGATTGCGAGGACTTTGCGTCTAGCTCGCATGATCGGCGTTCCTTCGGTCGCTACCGTGACGGAAGGTTCCGCCCAAATGGATCTACACATTGCCGGAGGATGGACAGGGTCGGGCGGTGGATCCGCATCCGGTTTTGCAGGTCCCCAAGCAATTGGGACAACGAAGTTGCG
>CAWFQZ010000014.1:0-45861 GCA_963818115.1 uncultured Acidobacteriota bacterium | reverse complement strand
TCGTGCGGGTGAGGGCAGTGCGAAAACCAGAAAGATGCGTGCCGCCTTCGACGGTGTTGATGTTGTTGGCAAAGCTGAAGATCGTCTCGGAATATGCATCGTTGTACTGCAGTCCGATCTCCATGTGGACGCCGTTGCGATCGTCTTCCATGTAGATGGGCTTGTCGTGCAGTACTTGCTTGCCACGATTGAGATGCTTGATGAACTCAGCGATTCCGCCGTTGTACTTGAACTCGGCGTGCTTGGCTTCGCCCGTCTTCGAGTCGGTCGTGCGCTCATCCGTCAGCGTAATCTGCAATCCCTTATTCAGGAACGCAAGTTCGCGCAAGCGCTGGGCCAGCGTGTCGTAGTTATACTCGGTCGCGGTGAAGATCGAACGGTCGGGCAGAAAGTGAACCTTGGTTCCCGTCTTCACTTTCGCGACACCGGTCTTCTTCAACTTGGCGGTCGGTTCGCCCTTCGCGTAGTTCTGTTGCCAGGTCGCACCGTCGCGCCAGATCTCGAGTTCCAATTCCTCGCTCAGTGCGTTGACGCACGATACGCCCACGCCGTGCAATCCGCCGGAAACTTTGTAGCTCGACGAGTCAAATTTTCCGCCGGCGTTCAGCGTGGTCATGACGACCTCGGCTGCGGAAACTTTCTCGCCATCGATCACCATGTCGTCGACCGGAATTCCGCGCCCGTCGTCGATTACCGTAATCGAGTTGTCGTCGTGAATGGTGACATCAACTTTGGTTGCGAATCCAGCAAGCGCTTCGTCGACGGAGTTATCAACAACTTCGTACACGAGGTGATGCAGCCCAACTTCACCCGTCGATCCGATGTACATCGCGGGTCGTTTGCGGACATGCTCCATCCCGCTGAGCACCTTGATCGAATCCGCATTGTAATCGCCGCTGTTTCCGTTGCCTGCGCCGTTCGGCATATCGATCGGTGTCACTTTTCCGTTTTTTGTTTTGGTGTCGACGATGGGAGTATTAATCTCTTTGGTGGCCATTCCGCTCCGCGAAAATGTCCTGATTTTTTTCTTGTTCGGTCTTACTCATGCTCGGGAATTTGGCTGGAAATGCCTATCGATCCCTGTCCGCCAGAAGCCGCTCGAAATCGACTTCAAGTTGTTGAAATGTAAAATACTTAGGATCGATTACAACTATACAAATTATACCACAAAACTGTCCTTTCCGGACGCGCTCCGATGGCGCTGAATCGAGTGAGTAACGCCGCAGTTTGGCGGTTCCGCGAGCCCGTAAATTCGATGGATTTCCAAGCAAAAAACTAGGCGGCCGGGTGGGCCGCCTGTTCGAAAATACTGTTCTGGAAAGAGACCTACACCGTCGCAGGTCGTTCGCCGCCTTTGGCACGTCCCGGCTGCAGATCCGGCTTGATTACGTGTTGCACGCCATCATCTGGCTTCGACGGCGGCGGAGGCAGTGGAGGAAGCTCCTTGCCCTCAACCAGCAGCTTGATCTCGTTCGCATCGAGTACTTCCCGCTCGATCAGCGCCCGTGCTACCTTCTCGAGCGTGTCCCGATTGTCCGAGAGAATCTGCCGCGCGGTGTTGTAGCCCGTGCTGACCAGCTTGCGGACTTCCTGGTCGATCTTGATGGCCGTATCTTCGCTGTAATCACGATGCTGCGCGATCTCGCGGCCCAGGAATATCTGCTCTTCCTTCTTGCCAAAGGTCAGCGGACCGAGTTCGCTCATGCCCCACTCGCAGACCATCTTGCGCGCCATGTCTGTAGCCCGCTCAATGTCGTTGCCTGCGCCAGTGCTCATCACGTTGAGGAACATCTCTTCCGCAATGCGCCCGCCCATCAGGATCGCAATCTGGGTTTCCAGGTAGTTCTTGTAGTAGTTGTGCCGGTCATCCGTCGGCAACTGCATGGTGACGCCCAACGCCATACCGCGCGGGATGATCGTCACTTTGTGCAGCGGATCCGAAAACGGCATCTTGGCGGCTACCAGAGCGTGTCCTGCTTCGTGGTAAGCCGTGTTCTTCTTTTCCTCATCGGTGAGCAGCAGCGATTTGCGCTCCACACCCATCAGGACCTTATCTTTCGCCACTTCGAAGTCGTACTGCAGAACCGCCTTGCGATTCTGCCGGGCGGCTGCGAGAGCCGCTTCGTTCACCATGTTGGCCAAGTCGGCACCCGAAAACCCAGGGGTTCCGCGAGCCAGTACGGAGAGATCGACGTCTTCTGCCAAAGGAATCTTGCGGGTATGCACGCGCAGGATTTCTTCGCGTCCTCGTACATCAGGACGGCTCACCACCACGCGCCGGTCAAAGCGTCCAGGGCGCAGGAGTGCCGGATCGAGCACGTCAGGCCGGTTCGTGGCAGCCATCAGGATGACGCCTTCGTTCGATTCGAAGCCGTCCATCTCGACCAGCAATTGGTTCAAAGTCTGTTCACGCTCATCGTGTCCGCCGCCGAGGCCTGCGCCGCGATGACGCCCCACAGCGTCGATTTCGTCGATGAAGATGATGCAAGGTGCATTCTTCTTGCCCTGCTCAAACAGGTCGCGAACGCGGCTGGCGCCTACGCCTACGAACATTTCGACGAAGTCAGAGCCAGAGATCGAAAAGAATGGAACGTTGGCTTCGCCTGCAACTGCCCGAGCCAAAAGGGTCTTGCCAGTGCCGGGAGGCCCAACTAGCAGCACGCCTTTGGGGATGCGTCCGCCTAACTTCTGGAACTTCTGCGCTTCGCGCAGAAACTCGATAATCTCGCGCAGCTCTTCTTTGGCCTCTTCGACGCCCGCGACGTCTTTGAACGTCACTTTCTTCTGCTGCATCGAAAGCAGGCGCGCCCGGCTCTTGCCGAACGACAGGGCCTTATTTCCGCCCGTCTGCATCTGGCGGATCATGAAGAACCACAGTGCTCCCAACAAGATCAGAGGGGCCCAGGTGCCGAGTAACTGCAGCGGCAAGCTGCCACTGTTGACGTCGCGGAAGGTAATATTGACGCCCTTGTCGCGCAGGCTCTTGATCATGTCCGGATAGTTCGCGGGGACGGTCGTATGAAAGGCGGTGTTATCCGACAGCTTTCCTTTGACTTGCATCCCATCGACGGTGACGTCGTGGACGTGACCCGCGTCGACGTCGGACATGAACTCCGTGAAGTTCTTTTCTTTATCTTTCTGACCGTCGCGAGCACCTTTTACAACTTCCCACAGCAGAAGGGCCGAGACACCGATGAGTAACCAGAACAGCACGGTCTTTACAGTTGAGTTCACCTAGAGGACTCCTAATTTCGACGCCGTCTACAGCACTTCGCCAAGCGCCTACAGGCTTTAGATGCCCCAGCGAGGATTTTGATTGGCAAAAATGCTGAACGCCCTATTCTACCTTTTCTGCGGCAAAAAGGCGCAGTTCTCGATTTATAACTTAAGTCACTGGGAGTCTTGCGTTTGCCGCTGCCAGATAGGGCAGATTGCGGTTCGTCTGCTCGACGGCTCCCAAGCCGTAGCCGATCAAAAAAGTCTCGTCCACGAGAAAGCCGAAGTAATCAGGCTGCAATGACACCCTCCGAGCCGCTTGCCGGTCGAGCAGCGTCACGAGTTTCACCGATGCGGCTCCCCGGGAACGGAGATCGCTCATCAGGAACTCGCTCGTCACGCCGGAGTGGACCAACCCTTCCACTAGTAGGATGTGTTGTCCCTTGATGTCCGGCTCATGGCTGAAGAAAATCTCCATGACGCCACTGGCAGAATCGCTCTGGCTGTATTTTGGTTTGATGAACTGGCAGACCACCGGGACATCCACGGTCCTTACGAGGTCGGCAAGAAACATGAACGCATTTTCCAGCACTGCTAGCATCTGGATCGTTTGTCCCTTGTAATCGTCGGATATCTGCCGCCCAAGTTCCTTCACGCGCTTCTGGATCTGCTCGGTGGTGATGACCTGTCGCAGTGGCTCGACTCTCGAACCGTTCATGAAGTTTGTGTGCCTCCCGGCATCGTGACTTCCAATCGCTGGCTTTAAATCTGAGTTTCAGCAGCGGAGGTTTCTAATATGAGGACCGCTCCGCGTCCGGGCTTCCCGCGAAATTGGGCTGACACCGGAAAGCCGCGCAGCCACACGATCTCATTCCCGCTGGTCACTACCGGCCAAAGCTTGCGCTCCGGTTGTGCCACATGACGCTCCTGCAGCAACTCTTTAATCTTCTTGGGGGACTTTGTATGGCTCGGCCAGAATCGATCTCCTGCACGCCAGTTCCGCACTCGTAACAGTCCGGGTAAAGAATCTGCGTCCAGGAGTTGCTCCGGATTATACCCCGCTCCGCCCTCAGTCCGAACCCGGCGTGCCTCAATCGTGACCCCCAATTCTTGTAGTTTCACGCGACCCGGGATGGAGAGTTCGTAGTCGTAGTCTTCGGTTCGGTCCGGCTGGCGCAAATCTGGGGTGACGAATAGCAATGCGTCAGGTTTCCGGACCACCTTCCATCCCATCGGCAATGAAAGTTCTTTTCCGCTCCCACCGTTCTCCGCTGCGAATCGCAGAATCTCCTCGACGTGTTTGAACTCAAGCGGAATGCCGGCATTTTCTCCGATTGCCTTGATCAATCTCCGCTGCACCGCGGCCGGCTGCCCCAGAAACCACATCCGATCTACCGAGGCATTCATCACGAGCCACCGTGCTGCGCCGATGCGCGATTGCAAATTGTCGATCTTCGGTTCCGTGATTCCCGCGGGGCCTACGGCGGAAAGGTCAATTTGAACCAGACCCTGCGCGGCAGCTTTTCGGTTCGCCCACTCCGGCTCTGACCAATGAACTCCGGTCCCCATCCAGCCGGCGACCTCGTTTTCCCAGTAATCTTCTTCCCCGCGTGCAATCTCAGCCAATTCCGCCAGGTTTTCGGCGACCGCCGGATTGAATTCCTTCTCAAGTAGCGGAAGCACCAGCTTGCGGACACGGTTGCGCGTGAACTTTTCGTCAGAGTTGGTTGCATCTTCCCGCCAGGATTGCCCGATGTCATTGAGATACGCTTCGAGTTCGTGCCTCCGAAAAGCGAGCAGAGGCCGTACGATTTCGCCCCCAGCCCCGCCTTCATCGTCTTCCACTGCAATCCGCGGATGAATACCGCCCAGCCCCCGTAGCCCTGCCCCGCGAATCAGACGCATCAGCACCGTCTCCGCCTGATCATCGAGTGTGTGCCCAGTAACAATTTTGTCTAATGTCATGCGGGTGCCCCAATCTTGTCGCGCAGTTTGCGACAGGGCGGCGTTCTTGACTTCTTGTGCAGATTCATCCCGCTGAATCAATGCATGGAAAAATCTATACCGCAGCTCGCGCGCTGCCGTCTCCAAACTGACGCCTTCCGCGCGCGCATGTTCGGCCACATCATCACTATCGCAATGAAATTCAAGGTTGTGGGATCGAGCGAGTTCCGCGACGAATCGATCGTCTGCATCCGACTCGATACCTCGCAGCTTGTGATTGAAATGAACGACTGAAACGACAATCCCGAGTTCGCCGCGCATCTCCTGCACGAGCCGGAGGAGCGCGACCGAATCAATCCCTCCGGAAACAGCGACGCCAACGCGCTCACCAGCCGCCAGCAGCTCCTGACGCCGGATGTGATGCAAGACACGCTCTGCAAGGGGATGCACGGCAACATGGTACATCGACGGGATAAGGGCGCAAACTGGCGTTCGCGGACAGCCGAGGGCGGCTGTCCCCACATTTCCTGGATTACTCCGCGCCTGTCTTCACTCGGCAGTAAGGGTTACAGCGCCGAACTCTTCTCCGCGATCAGCTTGCGGATCTTCTCCACAAATTCCGTCACCGCCATGTCTTCCGTCTTCTCTTTGCCGCGCGTGCGGACGTTTACCTTCCCGGCTTCAGCCTCTTTATCACCAACGACGAGAAGGAACGGCACCTTTTGCATCGCGTGCTCGCGGATCTTCGCGTTCATCTTCTCGTTACGCGCATCGACTTCGACGCGCACGCCGACGGCCTTAAGCTGATTCGCGATCTTGTTTGCGTACTCCGCATGCCGCTCGCTAATCGGGATCATTGCCACCTGCACCGGCGACAGCCAGACCGGAAAAGCCCCGGCATAGTGCTCAAGCAAGACCCCGAAGAAGCGTTCCACAGAGCCGAATAAAGCACGATGCACCATCACCGGCTGCTTGCGCGAACCATCCTCCGCCACATATTCAAGGCCGAAGCGTTGAGGCAGATTGAAATCGACCTGGACCGTGGAGAGTTGCCACAAGCGACCAATTGCATCCACCAGCTTGATATCAATCTTGGGTCCATAAAACGCCGCTTCGCCGGGAATGGTCTTGTACTCAACATTCTTGCGCTTCAGTACGTTCTCGAGCGATTGAATCGCGTGGATCCATTGCTCTTCACTACCCACAAAATTCTTGCGATCGTCGGGATTCCAGGTTGAAAGCTCGGTCTGGAACTTTTCGAAACCAAAATCTTTCAGCACATCCAGCGCAAAATCCAGGCAATTGCCGATCTCGTCTTCCACCTGCTCCGGCGTGCAGAAGATATGCGAGTCATCCTGCGTAAACCCGCGGACACGCAACAGCCCGTGCATCACGCCGGAGCGCTCGTAACGATACACAGTGCCCAGTTCACCCAAACGCACCGGAAGGTCGCGGTACGATTTCAGAGAGTCTTTGTAAATCAGAATGTGCCCTGGGCAGTTCATCGGCTTCAGCCGATATTCGGCGTCGTCGAGTTCCATGGCATCAAACATGTTTTGCGAGTAGTAACCCTCGTGTCCTGAAGTGAAGAACAGTTGTCGCCTCGCCACATGCGGCGTGTAAACCAGAGAGTAACCGCGCTTCAAGTACTGCTCTCGCATCCAGTCTTCCATCTCTTTGCGGATAATTCCGCCCTTCGGATGCCAGAAGATCAGCCCGGGCCCCGCCAACTCCTGGATCGAAAACAAATCCAATTGCTTGCCGAGCACACGATGGTCGCGCTTCTTCGCCTCTTCGACCTGGTGCAGATACGCGTCGAGATCTTTCTTCGAGTAAAACGAAGTGCCATAGATGCGCTGTAGCTGCGGATTTTTCTCATCTCCCAGCCAGTAAGCGCCAGCAATGTTGAACAGCTTGAACGCCTTGATCTTTCCAGTCGACGGGATGTGCGGACCGCGGCAGAAGTCCGTGAACTTGCCGGTGCGGTAGATCGAAATCTTTTCATCGGGCTTGGTGAACTGCTCGATGAAATGACACTTCATGAAGTCGCCGTCTTTCTTGAACTCGGCCAGCCCCTGCTCGCGCGGCAGAAATTCCCGCGCGTAGGGAAGGTTCTGCTGCACCAACTCCTGCATCTTTTTCTCGATCTTTTCGAGATCTTCGGGAGTGAACGGCGTTGGACGGTAAAAGTCGTAAAAGAATCCGCTCTCGGTTGCCGGGCCGTGTCCAAGCTTGGTTTCAGGGAAAAGTTCAAGCACCGCCGCCGCCAGCAAATGCGCCGACGAATGCCGGAAGACCTCGAGGGACTCGGGATCCTTCTCCGTCAGAAGCTTAAGATCGGTATCGCTCTCAAGCGGCCGGGTCAGATCGATCAGATTACCGTTGGTTTTCGCGGCGAGCGCCGCATCGGCCAGGCGCGGGCTGATGGACTTCGCAATGTCCAGCGGAGTCGTGCCCTTGGGAAATTCTCTCTCGCCCCCGTCCGGGAACTTTACATGAATGCTGTCGGCCATAAGTAGGGACCTGCAGGAACGTTGAATCTTTCAGTCTAAAGAAGGGATTCAGGAGGGTCAATCACGGATGGGGGTGGTATAAGGCGACGGCAAAACGCTCCCCCGTCCCCCAACGCCCGCCGGGCCGCGCGCGAGAGGGGCAGGAATGCGCAGGAAGGTGGGCAAGAAAATGGCAGGGATGCGCGAGCAACGGGTCAACGGGTGTAATGGCCTGGTTTCAAGACTCTACTAACACGTTACTTTCCTTCGAGCCGCATTGAGTGTTAAACCTTCCACTATGAGAGCGAGAAAGGCAATTTGGCTCCTCCCGACGCTCGCAACTATCTCTGTATCGATTGGAGCCGCGCAGGTTTCGCCCACCGACGCGCCGGCCGGTGGCTCTCACTCCGAGACACAGCAGGTGCCGGTATTCAAGAGCGGTACTGATCTCGTATTGGTACCTGTAGTCGTGCACGACAGCAGGGGCGGGCAAATTCGCGGACTAAGCAAGGAGGCGTTCAGCCTGAAGGAGAAGGGCAAGAACCAGCAGATTACGTTGTTTGAAGAAGTGCGGCCGGACAACGGTCCGACGCCCAGAGTGCCGGACCGGGGCTACGGAAATGTGGCGCATGACGGCGCCGGGCGTCCCCGCCTGACAATAATCGCGCTGGACTTGTTGAGCATGAAACAGCAGCTAGAGCAAACCGAGGCGAAGGAATTGCTCGCGGACTTTCTGGAGAAGGGTCTCGTGGAAGGCCAGCCAGTTTCGCTGGTGAAGATCACTTCGGATGGGCTGGAGCAGATCCAGCCGATTACGGCGGACCGAGAGAAGTTGCTACAGGCGGTGAAGAAAATGCCCATATGGACGGGTATGGTTGCGTGGCAACAGAATCACGTCGTTGTGACTATCCAAAGCCTGAGGGACATCGCAGAGGCGTACGCCGGAATCCCAGGACGCAAAAGCCTAATCCTGGTGGGTGAGAGTCTGCCGGAACTGCGGCTCGATCCCGGCATTACGGGAGCGGGAATATACGCGGGGGATTTGCGGCGACTGGGCCAGGATCTGATGAACGCGAGCATTTCCGTATACCCAACGTCCTGGACGCCCGGATTCGACGATTGGCGGACCCGGTCGGGGGGCGTTTTTCTGAACAGTTTTGCAGGCGACACCGGCGGCCACATTTGCGCCGCGGCGCGCTGGAACGGGTGCCTAGCCGACGCGGTGGAAGATTCCCTGTCCTATTACATGCTGGGGTTCCATGTGCTGTCGGACGACCGCAAGCCTGGATGGCGCGATCTGAAGGTCAGCGTGGCTGTTGAGCATGCGGACGTGCGGGCGCGCAGTGGGTTTTACTACGGACCGCAGCCCGGAAACAATGCGCAAACAGCGCGGGCGGAAGAGATCAACGCATTGGGATTGGCAGTGCCGAAAAGCGATGTGCCCATGTACGTGAAGGTGGTGCGGGCGGAGGCTGCGTCTGGCGGTAACAACAAGAAGACAATTTCGTTCATGATTAACCTCCCGCTGGCGAGCCTGAGGGTAGATGCCTCGAAGGCGGATCCTCTGAACCTGGAGGTGGGAGCGATTGCCATCATAGACAGGAAAACGAAAGAAGCCGCAGAGCTGCTGCACGCTGTGCGGGGTAGCCCCAAGCCGGATAACCTGAAGCAGTGGGAGCAAGGTGGGATACAGATCCCGGAGAAACTTGATCTACCCCCAGGGATCTACGACATGCGTTTCTTCGTCCACGACATGAATTCGGGGCAAATCGGAACAGTCGTGTTTCCGTTGTCGGTGGAGTAGAACGACGGGATCGCCGTGTTCGCACCGCCGTCACCTTGAACATAAAAAACATCTAGCAAAACCGGGCCGGAAATAAGGTAATTCTCAATTGTCGAAACATCCCGTGAGTGTAGAAAAACCGCCTTCGCGCGAAATTTACAAAAATCAAATTGCGCGACGATGCCCCACAAACGGCTTTCTCAGTTTTCTAGATATTTTGTATCTCCCAAATTTTGGCTGTTTGGGAGGAAACCAGACTTTTTCAATAGCCACTCCCCATTCCACTCATCAGGGCCTCGTCTCATCCAAAACAACAATTGAGGACTACACATCGGGAGGCGGACGGGAGCGCAAGCTGAGCGGTCTTTCCGGTGGCCTCACACAGGAAACATCATGACGGCCTCTACCGAATCTCAACCGCTCCGTTTTCTGCGGCCATCGATTGCCCCTCCGAGTCCCGCACAACTAGGCGGATCAAATAATCGCCGGGCTTTACATCGAAGTTCGTTTTTACCGTGATGCCCGACGCCAGCCTGCGTTGTAGAGTGTCATCCTTCAAATTCATGGTTACAACTTTCTCTGTTCCCTGGACGAAATTTCCGTTGCGATTAAACAAGGCGGAAACACAAGTCAGGACATTGCTATTTCGTCCATCGGCTTTTCGAAAGTGGAGATGTTGCAAGTCCACATGAGCTAGCACAGTGAGCTTGGCGTCGTCGTCGCTGGCTTTGTAAAACTGGGTGTGCAACTGGACGGGAAGACTGTGTAACTCCTCCTGGGAGTACATGGCTTCTTCGATTTCTTGCTTGGCTTGTTCGTTTGGGTCGGCAAAGGTCTTAGGGGCGTAATAACCACGGCGAGCCTGCAGGTTCAACTTTGGCTGGTTCTTGAGCGTGACCTTTAGCGTGTGAAAACTGCCGTCGAGCTTGAGATTTTGCGGAACAAATGCCAGAAAGTAGGTGTACTCTGGCGTCTCCGAAACCCGCCGGAAGCCTTCATCGAAATCGTTGTTGTTCTGAAAGAAAATTCCGCCTGTGTCGGCGGTCAAGGTCATCAGCAGATCGGATTGCGCGGTAGCGGCCGCGACCGCCGCTTTGGTGTCGCTCTCACCAGGTCTGATTCCCGGGCCATTGACCCTGTCTTCCACATCTCCGAACGGGAGTACGACATAAACCCCGCGAGCATCGAGAGCATTAATCACGATCTGCGAGCGCACTGCACGATCGACAATCGCGGCCCAGTCGTACTCAAGAGTGGGAGTGATGAACCCGGGCGAGACGAGGACAATACTTCGCTGGCCCGGCATCCGGGAAATGCTGCTTACCACATCTTTCAATGAACTTAGAGAGACCCGGCTTTCATGGTCACCGGCGCTAAATACCGCTTGGGCGAGGGTGTCTAATACTGCTTCGGGGTTTCCCTGGGGTACGAATGAGCCTCCAGCGTTTGGCGGGCTGGCCACCTTCGGGCCACATTCCTTTTCCTCCAGCAGGGCATCCTGCATCGCCTCCGGATCGTGCTTGTTGACGATCAAGTCCGCCTGGTAATAGCTGATCGTCGGGCATAGATGGGTGAAACTTTGAGAACTGATCGGGTTTGGCCGCAGATGAAGGAGCGCATCGCGCAACTGGACGCGATCGTCGGTAAAGCCCAGGGTTGTAATCCCAGAGGTGGTGAAGATGCCAGCACGATCCGTGGGTTTCAACGTGGCAAGGTGATGTTCGGCAGCTTCCCTCACACGAGTAAGATCGGCGAACTGGAGATGCACATCGTCGAATAGGTAAGCTACAAAGCGCTCAGGCGCAGCTGGCGCATTTCCGGTAGTGGCTGGTGTTTCGCCGGCAGCCGCAGAGTTGGAATCGCTCTCCGATGCCTGGCGCGCCTTCTCGGCTAAAGAGCCGGGCTGCTCGACTTCAAACTGGGTAATTACTTGCAGCTTACCTTTATCGAAGACCTGAAAATCGTCCCGATGCAGAGTGCCGATGGCCTTACCGCCTGAGTCGCGGACCACCGCACGCACCACCACCAGTTTTGAGTTCACCTTGAACGTTGTGGGTTCGTCGCGAGTCGCGATCTCCTCGGATGCCTGCTTGCTTTCAGCCTGATCAGAGCTTTGAGCAGGAGTAAGCGTTGCATTCTGCGCGAGGCTCGCAGTCACACAAACAAAACACCAGAACACGCACAGAAGAGAAGGAAGCAAGTTGTGAAGAAGAGAGAAGAAAGAGAGGTTACTCACCGCGCAGCTGCGTCTTACAAGCAGCTTTACTATTGGAGAACTCTTCATAACGACTCCAGTGATCGTCGGAAGGCAAGCCGTCCCGCAGTCGATTCATCCCAAGAGTCAGTAGTTCCTTGAACTTCCGGCGCTGCCGCATAGTCTATACCCGCCCGCCGCTGCCCTGCTCTACGCGCTATAATTCAACGTTTTTCACAAATCTGCGGTGATTGATCTTCTGGAATGGAATCCTCTATGAATATTTCTTGCTCCGTTAAAATTGTGTTTCTCTCGCAGGTTCTGACGAAGCTTGCTGCGTGTCGAAGCAGGCTCACGCTGAGCGCCTTGATCCTTGGGATTATTCTGCAAGCGACGACGCCGCTTCACGCCCAGCTCAAGACCAAAGTGTCCATCGACCCTTCGCAGTCGAAGGCCGTCCTCTATACGACTTCGATTGGCATTGCCGCGGACCGTTGGGAACAGAACGCGTACGATCCTGCGACCCTTCAGTTATTGCAGGACGCCGGATTCACCAATCTGCGCTTTCCCGGCAACAACGGCATCGACGCGCTATATCACTGGTCTACGGGAACAATTACGAATCCGTATACCGACGACCGGGCGCCTGCTTTCCCGCGCGAAAAACAGTTTCCTGCGGTCGTGCCTGTGATCGACAAACTCGGCACCGCGATCGTCTCTGTGAATTACGGCACGAACCTCGACGGTAGCGGCGGGGGCGAACCCGCTGAAGCTGCCGCGTGGGTGGCTTACGCCAACGGGAGTCCGTCGAACTCGCAGGCGATCGGCAAAGACTCCAGAGGAAACGACTGGAAGACGGTCGGCTTCTGGGCCTCTCTTCGTGCCGCGACTCCGCTCGCTACCGACGACGGATATAACCACCTCCGCATTGGTCACCTCGCGCCTCTGGGCATCCTGCTATGGACCGTAGGCAACGAGCCGTGGAACAACGGGTTCTATGGACAGGGGCATAACCCGGGCTCCGACGCAGACACGACGGGAAAATATGGCGAGGCCGCTTCCCCTGAGCCAGACTTGCACGACGGAAAGGTCAAGTCATCCAGAGATTGGGGACGTCATCAATCCGACGCGAAAGTCGGTCCAGCCGCTTACGGGGCAGCAGTGGTCGAGTACGTGAAAGCAATGAAAGCGGTGGACCCGAAGATTCTGATCGGCGCATTTGTCATGCAGCCGCCCTATGCCGCCGATGCCGACCAGCGTGGAAAGAACTGGAACGCCTCAGTCTTAAAGGCCGCATGTTCGAGCATGGATTTCAGCGCAGCAGCTTTCTGGGAAGGCAAGGGAGCAGAACCGACTCTGGTCGACAATGTCGATGAAGAGGATCTGCTCATGCTGGCCCGAGATCCGATGGATGTGAAGAATCACTTCCCGGGCGGGAATGGTCTGCACTACGACTACACGCAACTAGCTCGCGATCTCGTGGAGAAGTACAAAAAGTTTTGTCCGAGCAACCACCTGCCTCCCTTGGCCATTACGAGCCTCGGCATTGCAGGATGGCTGCCAGCAAAGAACCCTGCGGCCACGGCACTCTTCTCGGCAGATGCAGTCACCACTTTGTTGGAAACAGGCGCATACACGGTTGTGTGGTCGCCCATCCACGCCATCAGTCCGATACTTCTCGACGTAAAGAACCAGCCGCAACCTGCCTATTACGGAATCAAACTGATTCATCAAGTGGCGAAGCCAGGCGATGTTTTTGTCGGAGCGACTTCGCAACTTGATACCTTGGCCGTTCATGCGGTCAATAAGCGCGATGGGGGCTTGGGGTTCCTCTTGATCAACCGAGATCAAGCGCGCTCGGTCACGGTCACCGTCTCGGTCTCTGGATACAACTACGCCACAAAGGGAATGCGTTATGACTACGGCAAGCTGACCATCGAAGCCGGCAAGAACATCACGGAAGCTCCGATCGATAATCTTGGCGCGACTTTCAACGTTGAGGTGCCTCGCTACGGAATCACTGCGGTCGTGATTCCGAAGGCGCAATAATCAAAAAAACAGGAGCGGATCGATTCCCGCTCCTCATCTTTGATCTTTGAATTCTTCCGATGACCCTGCGCGTATCTCGCAGAGGGGATCTAGCCGACATCCTTGATGTGTGTCGCGATGTACCACTTGTTCCCGAACGCATCTTTCACAGCAGCGTTGCGGTCGCCGTAAGGCTGGTCAGTAGGTTCCTGGAAGGATGTTGCACCCGCCGCCAGCGCCTGCTTGTAGACGTCGTCCATCTTCGGCACGTACAGATAGAACATCGCAGGCATCGGCTCGTACTTCCCGTGAGCCTCGCCCATCTCGATCACCGAATCCCCGACGCGAATCACGGCGTGATGCACAACGCCGTCCGGGGAAGCATACTTCGCCACTTCCTCCGCTTGGAAGGCGCGCTTGAGGAAGGCGATTAGTGGCTCCGCGCGCAACGGATGCAAGTAGGGGTTCACATTGTGCAAGCCCTTCGGCACGTAGCTCTCGCCCTTCGCCGTCGCGATATACCAGTAATTCCCGGCTGCGTCCCTAACGGTGGACGAACGTTCGCCGTACTCTTGATCGCGGACGCCATCGATCAACGTCGCCCCTGCCGCAACCGCTTTTTCGGTAATAGTGTCGGCATCTTCCACATAGACATGCAAAGCGTTCGGCTGCAAAGTGCCAGAGAATTTCTTTTCGCGAGTTCCTCCGCCCATCATCATGACCGAATCGCCGATCCGCAACTCACCATGCACGCCGCCTGTAGGCGTATCGATTCGCAACATCTCTTCTGCGCTGAAGACTTCCTTCACAAAATCCAGGAGCGCGTTGCCGTCCTCGGCAACGAGGTACGGGGTCACCATGCGGAATCCGCTGGGGACCGGCTTCACCGTGAGCTTGCCTTCTTGCGAAGGCATTTTCCCGCCTTCTGGACCGTGGGTAAGTCCCTTCATACGCCTGTGCATTTCTTCGACCGGCATCTCCTCTTTCACGGTGAATACGGTCCAGGCATAGCCAAAGGGATCCTGGAGAAGGGCATCGCGGCTTCCGTAGAATTGATCTCTCGCCTCACGTACCAACTTCATCCCGGACGCGACAGCGTGTTCAGCAAAGGAATCGACATCATCGACACGGACGGACATCGAAACCGGTGACGCTCCTAAAGTCTCTATGCTGAAACGTCCGCCTTCGGGCCATTCGCCTGTGATGTTAATAGCTGAATTTCCTATCATTAATTCGGCATGCGGAATTTGATCTCCGACCTGAAAACGGAATGTTTCTTTCGCGCCCAAAGCACGCTTGTAGAACTCAATCGCTTTGCCGGGGTCTCGGAAAGCTAACCTCGGTGATGCACTCGCGTGAACGGCTGCTACGGGCTCGGCTACGGCTGACATAGGCTTTCTCCCTTCAAATTCTGATTTCAATCGTGCCTTGAAGCTCGCACTCGGCAGATTGCGCAATTCCGCCGCGATGCGCGTCAGTGGCTCGATCTCAGCTCCCGCCTTGCTGACCTGGCCGTCGTTTCGCGCCAACATGGCATCGACAGCCTTGTTCAATTGCTCGATCTTCTTCGGATCGTTATTTCCGGGACCCAGAGAGCGCTTAGGCATCGGCACCCTCCATGCGCGCGCGTAAACTGCTTAGCGCGCGAAACTGTAACTGCTTCACTGCTCCCTCGGTCTTGCAAATCTGCTTCGCTACTTCCTTGATGCTTTTCTGTTCCACGAATCGCAGAACGACGACGTTCTTTTGCTCGGCCGGCAATGTGTCGACCAAGCGGAAAAGCGTCGCCCGGCGCTCGACTTCTTCGATTTCCTTGGGACTTACCTGCGCTGCTTCGATCTGCGATTCGTCTGACACCTCGCGTCCCGATCGTTGCCAGCGGTCCGCGATTAGATTTGCTGCGATCCGGAACAGCCACGCCGCAAAGGGTATCCCGCGCCATTCAAAACGTTTCAGGTTCGCAAGAGCCTGATGGAAGACTTCCGAGGTCAGGTCCTCGGTTTCCGCGCGATCCTGGACCCGCCTCACGACGTAGGCGTAGACCCGTTCAAAATTGATCTCATAGAGATCGGCAAAGCGGGCGGGGTCCTTCTGCGCAGCCTCGATCAGAAGCCGCTCGTCCGCTTCTTTCTTCAGAGCCTTCAACACATTCTCCGCGGTCCTGCCTTACACAAAGCTTAACGCTCTGAGCCGGAAAAAGGTTACGGCCAGAAAAATACTGAGGGGATCGTTAATTTTAAGGTTGCCTAGCCCCGGATTCGTGCATCAAAATGGCCGCTCCGCTGTGAACCAGGCGCCTACGTGGCAGCCGTTTGTTCCGACAAAGCAGCGGCCCGAGGTGACCTGTGGAAGCTATTACCGGAGTATTCGAAACGCGATCCGCCGCCGAACGAGCAGTCAGCGAGGCGCATAAGGACGGGTTCGCAGCCGACAAAATCACCCTGTTGACCCCTGGCTCCGTCGATAAGGTGGATAAAGAGATCGAGACCGTAGCTGCGGATGCTACAGAACAGCCCGGCATGGGAGGAGCCATTGGCGCTCTAGTAGGCGGAGGAATCGGTATAACTGGCGGGTCTCTCCTCATGGCGCTCGTCCCGGGCGTTGGCCCCATCACTGCCATCGGGCTCCTGGGTGCAGCCATCCTCGGTGCGGCCGGCGCCACGATCGGCGCGACCACCGGTAACAAGGTCGAAAGAGATGCCTCGCAAGGCCTTCCCGAAGACGAAATCTTCGTCTACGAGGATGCTCTTCGGAAGGGGCGAAGCGTTGTCGTCGCGCTGGTGGATGATCATGATTCAGAGTTGAAGATTCGCGATCTGTTCAAGAGGTCGGGTGCGGAATCGATCGATGCCGCGCGCGAACAATGGTGGATCGGCCTTCGCAGTGCCGAAGAAAGTCGCTATCCGAAATCAGAGCGCACCTTTTCCGAAGACGAACAGTTTTTCCGTCTCGGCTTTGAAGCTGCCATGCACGCTAAGACGCGCTGTATGGAATTCGACCAGGTTTCCGGTGCAATGAATGCCGCGTTGGAAGATGTTCAGCGCAGGCATCCAGGCGCCAAAGTAGAAGAACCTTTCATCCGCGGATACCAACGGGGTCGCGAACATTACCAGCAGCTCTGTGACGATTCGGCGAAAGCTGCCTGACAAGAAAACCAGCCGTGCCATCTCGCCGGTTCGGTTGAGCGCGGTGACGCTCGTACTACCTCATTGAAGTTAAGGTCGATAGTACAGCGCTTCCAATGCCGATTGCACTTTCGCGGAAAGCGCCTCCAGATCGCGCATGGTCAATCCCATCGTCGAGATCGGCTCTCCAACACGCATCTCCAGCGCACGGCACTTGATGTGGTAAGTATTCATCGGCAGTAGTTCGTATGTCCCCACCAACGCCACTGGAACGATGTCAACCTGAGCTTTGATGGCCAGGAAGAAGGCCCCTGGCAGAAATGGCTTGATCTCGCCGTCAGGCGTGCGGCCGCCCTCCGGAAAGATGACCAGAGGTAGGCCAGCCTTGATCCCCTTTAACGCCGCCCGGATGCTGCTGATCGAATGCGAGGGATTCTGCTGGTCGATGCAGATCTGCCCCGAGCGCTTCAGTTGCCAGCCCACCACCGGATACGACAACAATTCCTTCTTGAAGGCAATCCGGAACTGAAACGGCAGATTGACATACAAAACTGGGATGTCGAGAGCAGAAGCGTGATTCGCTGCGTAGACGTGCGGCTTGGACGTATCGATCTTGTCGAGTCCCGTTACCTTCACGGGCGAGAGGATCGTCTTCATGATCAGCCGCGACCATGCCCGGGAAAACCAATGCAGCCGCTGCCCGCTCCGATCGAAAACACCACCTGGAAGCGCGGCCAGGCCCAAAACCAGCGTGTACATCCAGATCAAAGGATCGAAAATTACGTAGGAGCGTAACGCACTCAGCAGGCCGTAGCTGCGCCCTGGAATCGCATGTGGACTCAGCCGCGAGGGAACCATGCTCACGGACTGAGGCTCGTCAATCTGGCCGCTTTGCACTTCGTCTACGGATGACTTCACTTCCTGCACGCTTCCATTCTAAAAGATACCCTGATCCCCTGGCGTCACGCCTGTAAGCCCAGGGTGCGCATCGCTTCCCCCACGAGATAGATGGATCCTGTTACCACTACGATGCTCTCTTTTGCCGCAATCTCGAGTGCGCGATCGATGGCCGTTCTCACTTCGGCAACAGTTTCGATCTCCGTGCCCGTCCGGTTGGCCGCCTGTGCGATCTCCTCCGGCGAAGCTGACCGTGGATTTTCCGGCCGCGTCGCGATCACTCGCGCCGCCAGCGGGAACAGAATCTCTGTCATCTCCGAGATTGCCTTGTCGCGCATCGCTCCGAAAATAAAAATCAGCGGACGGTCGCCGCAGCGCTCTGAAAGGGCTGAACGCAGTGCCCACGCCCCAGCAGGATTGTGCGCCACGTCGAGCACTATCTCGGGTCGGTTGGCCGTTGGCGGAACTACCTGAAATCTCCCCGGCCAATGCGTCTCGCGAATTCCGCGTTCGATCGACTCCGCGGTGATCCCGGCCAGCCCTTTTTTGGATACTTCCTCAGCGGCGGCAATGGCGAGCGCCACATTTCTCAGTTGATGCCGCCCGACGAGCGGCGTCTCCACCAGAATCTGCTTCCCCATCACCTGGAGTGGGTATTGGAGTCGCTGTGCATCAGACGCCTGGGTGTTGGGTAGCAAGTATTCCGTACTCCCCGGCGACACTGGTGGGACATATTGCACCGCGCTCACCCCCACGGCGTCGAGATCGAGGATCGTATTCCCGATTACGTCATTAGCCTCTGGCTGTTGTGGCAGCGTTACAACCACTCCCCCACGGCGGATGATTCCCACTTTCTCGCCCGAAATCTCACCAACGGTATCGCCGAGAAACTTCTGATGGTCGAGCGAGATATCCGTAATCACGCTCACCAGCGGTTCGACCACGTTCGTCGCATCCAGCCGCCCGCCCATCCCGACTTCAAGTACGGCTATATCGAGCCGTTCCCGGGCGAAATGGGCAAAGGCAATTGCCGTCATCATCTCGAAAAAACTTGGATGCCACGGCAGCTCTTTCCGCTCGACCAAATTCTCGGCAACGCGGTCGACCTCGCCATGCAGCTCGGCAAAATTATCGTTAGGGATGTCCTCGCCGTTCACTCGAATGCGTTCATTAATCCTTATAAGATGAGGCGAAGTGTAGAGGCCAGTCTTCAGTCCGGATGCTCGCAGTATCGAAGCTAGTGTCGCTGCCGTCGATCCCTTGCCGTTCGTTCCTGCAATCAGCACGCTCGGGAACTTCTGCTCAGGATTATGCATCGCCGCAAGCAGAACGCGCATGTGAGCAAGATCGAATTTGTTGGAGGGCGTGTGTGCAAGTTCGTGCCCCAGCGCAAACATGCTCGCCACCGCAGTGTCGTAGGACATAAGCTTTTAGCTCTCAGCCTTCAGCTGGATTTATTAGGTTACAGCAGAAGCAACCGTGCCCCAGAGCAGGACACACGATCAAAGAGACCTTCGAGACTTCGTTGAAAGCTGACAGCTGAGCGCTGACAACGTTCACGCCACCATAAAATTCAGTGCGCGCGCAATATAAGGTTTCAGCTGTTTGCGCGGGACCACCGCATCCAGCATTCCGTGCTCCAGCAGGAATTCGCTGCGCTGGAAGCCCGGTGGCAGCTTCTGTCGGATCGTCTGCTCAATCACTCTTGGTCCCGCAAACCCGATGAGGGCGCCCGGCTCCGCAATGTTCAAGTCTCCCAGCATCGCGAAGGACGCGGTCACGCCTCCGGTCGTCGGATCCGTCAAAAGCGAAATATACGGAACTTTGACTTTATCCAACTTTGCCAGCGCAGCTGAAATCTTGGCGAGTTGCATCAGGCTGATTACACCTTCCATCATGCGTGCACCGCCTGAGGCCGACACGATGATCAATGGGAGCCGCTTTTCCGCCGCGCGCTCCACCGCCCGAGTGATCCCCTCGCCTACTACGGCCCCCATGCTGCCGCCAATGAACGCATACTCCATCACGCTGGCAACCACCGGACGCCCCATCAGCTTCCCCTGCGCATTGATCAGGGCATCTTTCAGCCCGGTATCGTGCTGCGCCTGCTTCAGCCGCGACGAATACGGCTTCAGATCCACAAACTTCAGGGGATCGGTCGAAGCAATGTCTCCGTCGAAGGATTCGTACTGGTTGTCGTCCAATAGCTGGGCCAACCGCGTTCGTGCGTCGATCCGGAAGTGCTTGTCGCACTTGGGACACACGTTCAAATTCTCTTCCAGATCCTTCTTCCAGATAATCTGCCGGCAGCTCTCACACTTCACCCACAACCCTTCGGTCTTGACGCGCTTCTCCCCCGAAGTGTCCAACTCGCCGGATTCGCGTTTAAACCAGGCCATATAAAGAATTTGGTAATTGGGAAATTTGTAATTGAGTAATTGAAAAGCTGACGTTGCAGTGACTCAAATTACTCTATTACCCGATTACTCAATCACTCAATTTCAGTACTCGATCCCTCTCTGCGCCATCACGCCTTTCTCGTACGCGTGTTTCACTTGACGCATCTCGGTCACTGTATCCGCAGCTTCGACAATTGTGGGGTGCGCATTCCGCCCCGTCAAGATGACATGCACCATCTCGGGCTTCTTCTTCAGGCTCTCGACGACCTTCGCCGGATCGAGCATGCCATAACTTATCGCGTAATTGATCTCATCGAGCACGACCAGATCCCACTCCCCGGATTGGATTGCCCGATCGGCTTCCGCCCAGGCCTCTTCCACCATCCGTATATCTTCCGGATCCGGTTTCTCAGCTCCGACCTTCACAAATCCGCGGCCCATCTGCTTCATCACGAACTTGTCGCCGAATGCTTGCACCGCGTCGAGCTCGCCGTAATGCCATGAGCCCTTAAGGAATTGCAGCATCAGCACTCGCATGCCCTGCCCAACGGCGCGCAATGCGGTTCCCATGGCGGCTGTCGTCTTGCCTTTGCCCGGCCCCGTATTCACGATAATGAGACCGCGACGGATGTCAGCCATTTGCGGATCGGAAGGTTTGATTCTACTAGATGCGATCGGATTGAAGGGGGCTGGTCGCGGGACGGTCGAGGGAAAGGGCTAAAGGTCCAGAAAACGACACGATCTTGCTGTCCATGGACGGACACTCTATTCTCGCAGTGAACAATACACCACAGAGCGACGTCCGCCCTCTATCGCGTCTTATCAACGGTTTACGATGTAATTGGGGTGGTCCGCTAGTTGCTCCCGAGACAAACTAGCTGCGCCCAAAATTGCGTACGCCCTCTGCAAGCAGTGCGATTTGTATTTAGGCTCCTCAACGATTATTTGTTAATAAATGACCCGTCTCCGCCGTCTTTACTGTTAAGAAGTCGAACATTTACGAAGCTGAACGCCTGTGGGGTCTCTCTCGATGAACATAAATGTTTACCATCCGGAATCTTTTCCACGGAACTCCAGCATCCAAGATTGCGTAGTCCCGGTCAGGCGGATCTCTGTCCCCTCGCAAATTGCGGAGGTCTCATCGTGATCAACAAATATGCAGTGTTATTGTGCTGCCTCATGGGCGCGGTACCCGCGTTCTCAGCGCAGCATGTTTCCATTCGCCCCAAGATGGTCGTTGACGCCGGCGATCAGGACGCGATTCGCGAGATCATTGAGATGGAACGCGAGGCGAAAGAAGCCAGCCTTCGCCGCGACGCCGAGTTTCCGCAGCGCACATTAGCCGATGATTACGTCGCGATTTCTCCTCTGGGTCAGGTCACCACAAAGAAAGAGGCACTCTCAGCTCGCAGGAGTGGGCAGCTGCGCTACGACACCATCGACGTCAGTGACATGGTTGTCCGCCTCTACGGAGACACCGCCATTGTGACCGCGCGCGCCGACGTCAAGGGACACCAGCTCGGCGAAGATTTCAGCGGCCCGTATCGCTACACTCGCGTCTGGGTCCGCAAATCGGGCCATTGGCAAGCCGTAAGTTATCAAGCCACCGTGACTCAGTAGAACCACGCTTCCGTCCAGGGTTTCAGCAGTTGTTACAATGAAACCCCGGTCGGAAGGTCATCTTGATCCAATCATCCAAGACGCAATCACTCCAAAAACTCAGGCGGCGGCTAACATGCCGTTTGCTTCTAGTCCTGCTTTCGTGCACGTCCCTCTCCGGCTATTGCTTCGCCCAAGATCATCCGATTGCGCCGGAGAAGCGCTCGCAGATCGAAGCCGCTGTCTCCAAGTTTATGGCCTCAACGCATGTCCCGGGCGTATCGATCGCGGTCGTGGAAAACGGTCAGCTCGAATGGGCGGCAGGTTTCGGATTTGCCGACTTGGAGAACAATGTTCCGGCCAGTGAGCAAACGCTATATCGTCTGGCCTCGATCTCGAAATCGCTGACGGCCACGGCGGCGATGCAACTCTGGGAGCGAGGCAAACTCGATCTTGATGCTCCAGTCCAAAAATATTGTCCAGCGTTTCCCCAGAAATCCGCGCCCATCACAACCCGGCAGGTCATGGGACATCTCGGGGGTATTCGCCACTACAAGACTGGCCCGGACGATCTCGAAATTGGAAACACAAAACATTTCGACGATCCAATTCAGGGAGGCCTCGACTTCTTCAAGAACGACCCACTTGTTGCTCCCCCAGGCTCTCACTTTCACTATTCCACTCAGGGATATACGCTCGTCGGCTGCGTGATGGAAGGCGCTTCCGGTGCAAAGTACACCGATTTCATGCAGCAGAATGTTTTCGGCCCCGCCGGCATGGAGCACACTCAGGTCGACAACCGCTTCACGATTATTCCCTTCCGCACTCGCTTCTACGAGAAATCCAAGTCCGGAGACGTCCAGAATGCCGACTTCCTCGATTCCAGCTATAAGATTCCCGGCGGCGGATGGCTCTCCTCCGCCGAAGACATGGCCAAGTTCGAAATCGCCATCCTGAGCGATAGGCTGATCAAGCGCACGACCCGTGACCTGATGTGGACGCCGCTGAAACCCTCCGACGGATCAAAAGACGGCTACGGCCTAGGATGGGGAGTTGGCGATGAAGGGGGAGTCGCGATTGTGAGCCACACCGGCGGCCAGCAGGGCACGAGCACGGCATTTCTGATCGCTCCCGCACATCAAGACGGAGTCGTCGTCCTTAGCAACATGGAAGACGTACCCGTGCGTGATCTGGCAGCCGAAATCCTCAAGGTTGTGATCGCCACAAAACTAGCTGCGCCCACTCACTAACCTATTCGAGGGACATGCTCCGAGGCATGACGTCTCAAGATCAGCATCCTGCACCGCCAACTCCGCGCTCGCTAACGCATCGCAGCCGATTGTCCGCCGAGTTCCTGGTCGTTGTGTACATCGCTGTCATTGCCGCTCTCGCTCATTTTCTGAGTATTCCGTATCTGCTTTTCCCGGAATTGGGAGCACTCGTTTATGACGTTCTGATCAGGCCGTGGGGCAAGTGGGCAAGTCAGCCCATCAAGCTGGTGGTAACTCCGGCTATCACCGCATTCCTCGGCACGGTCGTCACCCGGCACTTTTCGTTCAACGGCCTGACCGTGCTCCTGATTGTGGTCCTAAGCACTCTCGTCATAGCCTTGTTGCATTCGTCCATCGCTCCTGCTATGTCCGCGGGAGTGCTGCCTCTCGTGCTCGGGGTCAAGAGTTGGCTTTATCCTTCGTCCATCATTCTCACCTTGATTGCGCTCAGCGCGATCTCAGTCATTTGGCGGAAGTATCATCTCCGCAGCACATCGCAGCCGGAGCCCTCGCCCGATGTCGAAGATATCTTGGAATCCCTGCCTCACGGCCGGATGTGGCTCGTCGTCTTCCTGGCGTTTGTCGTGATCGCGGCTGAGGTCGCCCGACTCTCGGGTCTTCGCTTCATCTTGTTTCCGCCCCTCGTCACTATGGCCTACGAGATGTTTGGACACCCTGAGACCTGCCCCTGGACGAAGCGTCCGATCTCTCTCCCCGTCTCCTGTTTTGTAGTGGCTTTCTGCGGCCTACTGATCTTTCATGCCTTCGGCGCAAACATGGGCGCGGCCGCCTCTGCCTGTGCGATGGTTTGCGGCATCGTGGTGCTGCGGATCTTCGACCTCCACATGCCACCAGCCATGGCCGTCGGACTACTTCCTGCGGTCATGATTTCTCCTGACCTGAAGTTCCCCTTCGCAGTATTGGCTGGAACATTGTTTCTTACAGGATCATTTCTACTTTATCAGCGGTTCGGACCCCGGTTCGCCGGTCCCAGTTGCATCAGTGCCCCGAATGATACGGATGGCCTTTTAAAATCGTGAATGCCCGGTACACCTGCTCCACTAAAACCACTCGCGCCAGTTCGTGCGCCAGAGTCATTTTCCCCAGTGAAATTACAGACTGGGCGGACGATCGTGCTGCTTCACTGAATCCATCCGCGGCACCGATAGCGAAGACCAATGGCAGAGGATTGCGATCCTGATATTCTCCAAGAAACTTCGCAAACTGCTCGGACGAAAATTCCTTGCCGCGCGAATCCATTAGCACGAGCGTGGATTTTGTACCTTTCGCAGCGCCGCCAAACTTTGCCAGCAAATCCGCCTCGTCGCGAACAGTCAGTCCTTCAATCGTTACGTATCGCGAGATCCGCTTCAAATACTCCTCAGTGAGCGACGCGATCGCGGGTTCCTTCGTCTTCCCGATCCACGCAATCTTGATCTTCACCGCGGATCCTCACTTCCTTCCCGAGGCCAGGATGACTTTCGCGCCAAACGCAATCTTCTCGCCGTCCGAATAGCGCGACACCGCCTCGTACACCTCGGTATGGATCTCAGGCCATTCTGCGGCGGGTACCCGTTCCAGCATCGGACGAAACGGCACTGCCACCGCTCGTGCCTGATCCCAAACTTCTTCAGCCGAGCCGGGCCAGGTCCATGGCAGCATTTTCATCTCTTCTTCGATATCACTAAATCCTGCGCTTCGAAGTACAGCTGAAAGGCTTCCCACCTCGGCGAATCGGAAGGGATTCGGGCCATCCGCAGCTATAAGTAGACCGCCAACGTGCCGGTGTACTACGCCCATCGTGCTTAACCAGTACGGCTGATTGAATGGTCCCCACGCGAGAAAGCATGCCCGCGCACCAGTTCGCAAAACCCGGTGCAACTCTCCGAGCGCCGTAACCGGATCGCGAAAAAACATCACGCCGAATCGTGATGTCGCCAAATCGAAGCTATTGTCGGGAAACGGGAGCGAATGGGCATCCGCTTTCTTCGTGCTGAAGTTCTTCAGGCCGCGAGCCACTGCTCGTTTCTCGGCAATCTCAAGCAGTTCCGCGCTCAAGTCGAGTGCCGTGACGTGTCCCGTTGCGCCCACCCGCATAGCCAAGCTGATCGCAGGCTCGCCAGTTCCACTCGCCAGGTCCAGCATCTGCATTCCGGCAACCGGACGCGCGTATTCGACCAACGCATCGGTGACAGGCTGGCCCATTGCCGCGGACTTCGCCTTCCACTTTTCTGAAGCGACCAAGCGATACTGCGATCCCCAAATAGGTTCGGAATCTGGCATCGACGTCATTTTAATTTTGAGTAATCCGCGAGGGGCGGAGCTAAACTTTGGCCTTTTTCTTCTTCTTTTTCGCAACCGCCGGCTTGGCAGCCGGTTTGCGCGCTCGTGGCGTAGCCTTCAAGTCGCCGGGCTCAAGGCGCTTCGCCGACTTCCACAGGCGCTCCAGATCGTAAAACTTCCGCGCCTTCTCCGAAAACACATGGACCACGAAATCCACGTAGTCGATCAGCACCCACTCCGCTTGGGTGTAGCCTTCCACGCTGTTCGGGCGAATTCCCGCAGCCTTCAGGCGGAGCTCCACTTCGTCAGCAATCGCCTGCACCTGCCGCGGATTGGTTCCGCTGCACAGTACAAAGTAATCGGTAAACGCGCCCGACCCTTTTTCCATTTCTAGGATGCTGAGTTCTTCGGCCTTCTTTTCCAGGCAGGCTTGAATGGCGGCGTCAACTTGCTTTTTGAGTTCGGTCTTCTTCATTCAGTCATTGATCAGTCGTTGGTCGTTAGCTGGTTGTCACTGGATTCGGTATCTCACGCGGCACGATCAATTGCCAGATTTCTTTGCTTCCTTTGTCGCCAACTGGCGCAACTTCGCCATGGTCGCTTGCGATGGATCTTTCCGTTTGCCGCTCTTCTGGCGGCGCTTCGCCTTCGTAACATAGTGATTCTGAGCCACAGGAATCTCCTCTAAGTCTTCTAGTTTGGGACGCGCGAACGCGTTGATGTCACCCATCGTTCGCGCGACTCCTATTGTAACCGACGTTTGTGTCTACTTTGCTCGGGACATGTCTCTGCTGTTGGGCCGGCGACGAACGATCATCTAATCCGGGTCCTACCTATAAAGTCCGACTTTCTTGATGTACTCCGCTACCGTCGCATCCACGAACCGTCCCAACGGCTTTCCCGCCGATGCAGCTTGCCGGATGGCGGTGGCCGATGCCGGTTGATGGAGATCGCCCATCAGATGAATCGTCGCTCCCGGCAGCACCAGATCTCCCGTCGCTGCCTGCTTCTGAAACGGCTTCATCACTTCAGCTCGAGGACGCAACCTCTCCGGCAGCGCGTTGGCCACGTCGGCCAGCGAATATCCGGGACGCCCCGCGACAACGAATGCGCACTCGCGGAACAACGCCTCCGCCTGATGCCACTTCGCAATATCTGCGAATGCGTCCATTCCGATTAACAGAAACAATTGGTCACTGTTCTTGAATGACTGCTTTATCCGCCGAACGGTATCGATCGTGTAATTCGGCTTTTCCTTCTTGCTCGCGCCGCCTTCGTCCGGTGCCTCCAGCAAAGACGGCACAAATGTCTTCTCAGCCGCAGTTGCCAGGGCCAGCATCGCGAAGCGGTGCACAAACGGAGCGAGCGGTTGCTTCTGCTTGTGCGGAGGCAGGTTTGCGGGAACGAAACAAATTCGATGTAGCTTGCAACGTTCCATCGCCGCTTGCGCCAACGCGATGTGTCCGCGATGTACCGGATCAAACGTTCCGCCGAAGAGTCCGATGTTCATGAATGTTTATGACCCCGCATAGTGTCTTGATTCGCGGCGCGAGATGCAAGTCGGAACGTGCGGACTTGTCCCATCGGACTCGCGCACTAGAGACAAAAGGACACAGAGGTACGACCCCAACGCCAACGAAAAATGAACTCCTGTAACTACCCGTGTTTCCCATTTTGGAACTAGGATGGTTGTCATGCGAGTAACCCTCCCCCTACTCCGCATTCCGGCTGCGCGCGCACCTATTTTGCGCTATGGCGTAGCTGTCCTCAGTACGGCCCTCGCTCTGATTCCCACCGTCATGCTGGCGGATGTTTCCGAAAGCCGCCTCGCGCTGTTCGGCGTCGCCGTGATGGTCAGCGCGTGGTATGGAGGCTGGAAGCCCGGGCTGGTAGCCACTTCATTTGCCCTGACCGTCGGGGCGTATTTCTCGCTCGTCGGACAGCACACTCCTGATCAACTGCGCACGGCCATCCTCCGCTTGTCGCTCTTCTTCTTCGTCGCCATGCTGATTTGCTGGCTCAACGCCGCATTGCGGTCGGCGCAAGAGAGCCTTCGGCGCTCAGAGGCGAACTTCCGCTCGTTGGTCACGAACGCTCCGTATGGAATTTGCAGTTGCGACGCTACGGGAAAGATTCTCGACGCCAATCCTGCATTTCTTGAACTGCTCGGGTTGACCTCGACGAATGAGTTGATTGGTAAGCATATTTATAGTCTCTACGCGGACGGCGATCAGTGGTTCGATCTCGCGGATTTCCTCCGCTCCTCCGCCCCGTTTAAAGGATTAACTGCGGAATGGAAGCGCACGAACGGCACGACCGTGGTTCGTGTTTCGGGCCGCTCCGTGACCAACGGGCGCAAGGAAGGCGTTGTCTTCGAGTTGTTCGCCGAAGATGTAACTGAGCGCCGCGCACTCGAACAGCAACTGCGCCAGTCGCAGAAGATGGAGGCTGTAGGCCGCTTGGCTGGCGGCATTGCACACGATTTCAATAATCTGCTCATGGTGATTTCCGGCTACTCGGAATTCCTCCTCGAGCGACTCGGCGCCGAGCCACACCTTCGCGGACCGGCTCAGGAAATCGCCAGCGCCGCGGAGCGAGCCTCGTCTTTAACGCGGCAGCTTCTGGCATTCAGCCGCAAGCAGATGCTTGCGCCGCGCATCGTCAACTTGAACGACATCGCGACCGAAAATCTGAAGATGCTCAACCGCATGATTGGGGAGGACATCGACCTTGTGATGGTTGCGGCCCCGAATCTCTGGCCCGTCCGTGCCGACGCCGGTCAGATTGAGCAGGTCATCATGAACCTTGCGGTCAATGCCCGCGACGCGATGCCTTCCGGCGGCAAGTTGATGATCGAAACTTCGAACATCAATCTTGATGAAGACTATGCGCGCCTGCACGCTCCGTTGCGGCCTGGCGACTATGTGATGGTTGCGATCAGCGACACCGGGGCCGGGATGGATTCCGAAACGCAATCGCACATCTTTGAACCATTCTTTACCACCAAAGGAACGAAGGGAACAGGTCTCGGTCTCTCCACCGTTTACGGCATCGTGAAGCAGAGCGGCGGATACATTTGGGTTTACAGCGAGATCGGGAAAGGCACGACGTTCAAAATTTATCTGCCGCGCGTCGCCTCGATGGAAGAACCCGCGGCGGTAATCGCGACTCCAATCGCACTTCAGAAAGTTGAGCCTGGAAGCGAAACGATTCTTCTCGTGGAGGACGAGGCGAACCTGCGTTATCTCGCGCGTCAATACCTTGAGAAGCAAGGCTACAAGGTGATCGAAGCTGCCGACGGCGCTGTCGCGATGCAGATCGCGGTAGCGCACGAAGCGGTGATCCACCTGCTGCTCACCGACGTCATCATGCCCGGCATGAATGGCCGCGAACTCGCGCAGCGCATTTCAGAAATTCGCCCCAACGTGAAAATCATTTACATGTCCGGTTACACAGAAAACGTAATCGGACACAACGGCATGCTGGACGTCGGCGTTCGCCTGCTCCAGAAGCCCTTTAACCTTCGCGACCTGAAGAGCATGGTCCGCGAAGTGCTGGATGCAACACAAACTCCCCCGGAGGTCGTCATGTCTTCGCATTCCGTTCCACAACCCGCCATCCGGGCACGGGAGGTTCCTCCTTCCCGCGCCCAAAGATTCCAGCTTCACTTGCCTTTGCGTTATCGCCGTCTCGGAGAACAGCAGTGGCATGTAGGCACAACCGAAAACATCAGCCGTTCTGGATTGCTTTTCGAGGCCGACGAACTGCTGCAACCTAACTCGCAGGTGGAAATCAACCTTGTGCTTCCTGCCGAAATTGCCGGCCTCTCGGAGACGGAAGTTGTCTGCCGCGGAGAAGTTGTCCGCACGATCGAGCGCAAGGGAGAGACGCTGAGTCCCGCACTCGCTGCGAGGATTCTGCAATATCACTTCCAGCACGGTCCTCTACCAAGGGCGTAAGCTTAGCAACGGGTTTTGTGGATATGGGGAAAGGCGGCCTACGGCCGCCTTTTGTACGTTGTCGCCGACCTCGGCCGTCACGGCAAAGTGTGGAATCAGGGTGTGGTGGGCTCCAGAAATACCCGCCCGCCTGAAATCGCGACGGCTCCCAATCGAAACCCCTATTTCTCAGGCGTCTCCTTGACAGCCTAGGAGAGCACTGCTAATATCTCTCTCCTAGACAAGCAAGGAGAGACCGTGGGGAAACAGATCGATTTGCTGCAGGGGACTCTCGACATGCTGATCCTCAAAGCTGTCTCCCTCAGCCCGCTGCATGGCTATGGTGTTCTGCTGCGCATCCAGCAGATCTCGGGCGAGCAGTTACAGATTCAACAAGGTTCGCTCTACCCAGCTCTGTACCGCCTGGAACACCAGGGCTTGATCGCCAGCGAGTGGGGAGAATCGGACAACAAGCGCAAGGCAAAGTTTTACCGTCTGACTGCGGCGGGCCGCCGTCAACTCCACTCCGAGACTGAGAAGTGGAACCGCATGACGTCGCTGATCGCCAGCATTCTGCGCACGACACCGGAGGAAGTTTGAAACTTTTTGCGAAGCTCCGTTCGTGGTTGAAGTGGATCGTAAAGCGCGGGCGGCTGGAAACTGGGATGGAGGCAGAACTGCGCTTTCACGTCGAGAGCATTGCTGAAAACCTGGTTCGCAGCGGCGTTCCTCCGCAGGAAGCGATGCGCAGGGCGCGCCTCGAGTTCGGGGGAATCGAGTCCCACAAAGATGCCATCCGTGCGTCGCTGGGACTGCGATTGCGGGACGAACTATCGATGGATCTTCGCTATGGCGTGCGCAGGCTGGCGAAGAGTCCTTCTTTTACCGCTATTGCCCTCCTTTCGCTCGCGCTTGGCATCGGCGGCAATACGGCAATCTTCACGCTCATCAATCAGGTGATGCTCCGCAATCTTCCGGTGCGCAATCCTGAGCAGCTCGTCGCATTCGGTGATTCCGAATTTGGTGGTATCGCCGGTGGCATCGACCTAGGCGCATTCGGCGGATATTTCCCCTGGGATTTTACGCGCTCAATGCAAGCGGACCCGGGACCGTTTCAGGGAATCGCCGCATATTGCAGCTTCTCTAACAAAGTGAGCATCAGGCCGCCCGCGGCCAGTGGCACTGCAGACGCAAGTTCGCCCGCCGTGCTCGCACCGGCCAATCTTGTTTCGGGGAATTATTTCAGCGTCCTTGGAGCTCAACCTCTGCTGGGTCGCACCATACTGCCTCCGGACGACGCCACGCCCGGAAGCGGCGCCGTTACGGTTCTGAGTTATCACTTCTGGCAGCAGTCTCTTTCCTCCGATCCGAACATCCTTGGAAAATCGATCACGATCAATGGCGCTCCATTCGTAGTGGTCGGCGTTATGCCACAAGGATTTCTTGGCATCAAGCAGGAGTTAGAGCCAACGGAGCTATGGACGCCGATCAGCATGCAGACCGTTGTGCTGCAGCAACCGTCGATGCTTACCGCGCATTCAGGTCTCTACTTCCTTCATCTATTCGGGCGGCTGAGCGCGCGAGCAGCGAGCAACGATGCCGAACGTGCGCGAAGCCAAAACTGGCTCAATCAGCAAGTCAGGAATGGTATCCGTGAGCGTGAAGGCGGAGCGCTGTCATCCGATCGCCAGCAGGAAATCAGCCGCGTCAATCTTCCTCTTATAAATGCAGCGCACGGGGTCTCACTCATCCGGAGCCAATACGGCGAATCGCTGAAAATCCTGATGATCGTCGTCGGGTTGGTATTGCTCATTTCTTGCGCCAACTTGGCGAATTTTCTCTTGGCCCGCGCCACCACCCGCAATCGCGAAATCGCGACGCGACTCGCCCTTGGTTCCAGCCGCGCACGCATCGTCCGGCAGAGCCTGATTGAAACCTTGCTGCTGTCAGTGACCGGCGGAGTACTGGGTCTGGGAATCGCCTTCGCCGCTACGCGCGTTCTGATCGGCGTTGTCAGCCAAGGCAACTCCTTCATCGCGATGGACCCCACGCCGGATGCGACGGTCACGCTGTTTACGCTGGGCCTCTCGCTGCTCACCGGAATCCTCTTCGGTCTCGCCCCAGCCCTCGCCGCGGCTCGCACTGGAGCAGTCAGCAACCTGAGCGCCGGCACCCGAACAGCACAAAGCAGTGGCGGTAAATCGGCTCGCTTCTGGCCTAAAGCGTTGGTCACCGCCCAAGTCATGCTCTCACTGCTGTTACTGGTCGGCTCAGGACTATTTCTCCGCACTCTGCGGAATCTTCAGAACCAAGACTACGGGTTTGAGCGCTCGCACCTTCTGCTCGCTGAGTTCAACGCGAAACTTGCAGGTTACAAGCCGAGCCAGACCTCCGGCCTGCATCAGCTTCTGATTGAACGTTTGTCCGCGCTTCCCGGTGTTCGCTCTGTCGCCCTCAGTGCGACGCCGCCGATCAGCGCCGGTACCTGGTCCTCCAGCGTCACCATTCCCGGCTACACACCTGCACCCAAGGAGAACCGGCAGTCGGTCCTCAATCGCGTCTCTGGACGGTATTTCGAGACCGCGGGAATATCGATCGTCGCAGGGCGTTCTTTCAGCGATACCGACAGCGCGAATAGCCAGAAGGTGGCCATCATCAACCAGACGCTCGCCAGCCATTTCTTCCCGAAAGGTGACGCAGTAGGGCGATCGATCATCATCGACATCGACAGCGTCAAAGGGCCATGGCAGATCGTTGGTGTTGCCCGCGACACCAAGTCGGGCAACCCTCGCGATGTTGAACGGGTTGCGATGACGTACATCCCGCTGGCCCAGATCGACCCGTATGTACCAGCCGATTCTGCCGCAGATGCAGCTGGCGGAGCCAACACGGTGGTGCATCAGGAAAATCAGGATCGCTTCGCCAGCATGATCCTGTTGCGCACCACCGGCGACCCGGCTCACACCATCGCCGATCTTCGTGCAGCAGTCAGGTCGGTCGATCCCAACTTGCCTCTCGTGAGAATCACAACGATTCAGGATCAGATGTCGAACTTCATGACGCACGACAAGCTCATCTCGTCCCTGACCAGTCTGTTTTCGGTGCTTGCGCTGCTGTTGGCGGCGATTGGACTCTATGGCGTGATGAGCTGCAACGTGGTGCGCCGCACCAACGAGATCGGCATTCGTATCGCTTTGGGCGCACAGACCCTCGCGGTTCTGTGGATGATTCTGAGCGAATCGCTCCTGTTGCTCGCCGTCGGCGTGGGGTTGGGGATACCTCTCACGCTGTTGGCCATCAGGTATATCAAAGACCTGCTATTCGGACTGAGCGGTCTGGATCCGATGACCTTCACCGTTGCCCTTGTCGTGGTGAGTACGATGACGCTGTTCGCGGCATGGCTCCCGGCACACCGGGCAAGCAGGGTAGACCCGATGGCGGCCCTCCGCTGCGACTAGGGATCAACCTAGCTGTCGCACTTCAACTGCTGCGCTGAGCTCCCGCTCGCGGAACTTTTGGACTTCGTCCGCCATGGCGTACTTCAAGGTTTCGATGCCTTTGCCGGTGACGGCGGAGATCTCGTAGAGCTTTAGCTTCTTTTTCTTGCAGTACTTCTTCAGAGCGGCCAGCTTGTCTTTGTTGACGACATCGATCTTAGACGCGACCATGATCATCGGCTTTTCTTCGAGATGAGCGCCGAAACTGGCAAGCTCGCCGACGATCACTTCCACGTCCTTAGTGACATCATCGCGCCCGCTCGAATCGGAAACGTCGACCAGATGCACCAGCAACCGCGTGCGTTCGATGTGCCGCAGAAACTGCGTGCCGAGGCCAGAGCCGGTGTGCGCACCTTCAATCAGCCCTGGAATATCGGCGACAACAAAACTGATTTCATTTTTTGCGTCGCCGACCGCGACCACTCCAAGATTCGGTTGCAGAGTCGTAAACGGATAATCCGCGATCTTGGGACGCGCTGAAGAAATCCGCGAGATCAATGTGGACTTGCCGACATTCGGATATCCGACCAGGCCCACATCCGCCAGCAGCTTCAACTCTAGGCGGTAGGTGTGTTCTTCACCGGGACGCCCGGCTTCGTGCTCGCGTGGAGCCTGATGCACTGACGTCGCGAAACGCGCATTACCGCGCCCGCCGCGTCCGCCGCGGGAGATTACAAACTTCTGATCAGGAGCCGTGAACTCAAAGGCCTTCTCGCCGGTCTCGTCGTCGTAGACGATCGTCCCGACCGGAACTTTCAGAACGACGTCGCCGCCGTCGCGCCCGGTTTTGTTCGAGCCTTCGCCGTGACGCCCGCGCTCGGCTTTGTGCTCGGGGTTGAAGCGGAAATGCACCAGCGTATTGTGGCGCTCGCTGGACTCCATCACGATGTCGCCGCCCTTGCCGCCATCGCCGCCCGACGGGCCACCGCGCGGGACGAACTTCTCCCGCCGGAACGCCATGCAGCCGTTGCCGCCGTCGCCCGCCTTCACTTTGATTTTGGCTTCATCGATAAACATAAAACGTCGTCTGCCGGTGGTCGTTCGTCGTAGCCCCGACCGAGTCGCGAACGACTAACGACTAGCGGCCAATGACCGAAAAGAAAAAGCCTCGCCCGAAGGAGAGGCCAGCGTGGCGCGAGCACTTCTGCCCGCGAAATCTAACCAAGATTCGAGACCCCGGATTCGAGACCTACTTTGCTTCGATCGGTTCCACCATCACGAACTTGCCCATCTGTCCCTTGTTCAGGAACTTGATGCGTCCCGTGATCTTGGCAAAGAGGGTATCGTCTTTGCCGCGGCCCACGTTGAGGCCGGGCTTTACCCGCGTGCCGCGCTGGCGAACAATGATCGTTCCCCCGGGAACGACCTGTCCGCCGAATGCCTTGAAACCAAGCCGCTGCGCGTTGGAATCGCGCCCGTTTCGTGATGTTCCTTGTCCCTTTTTATGCGCCATATGAGTTCTCAGTTCTCAGTTGCCAGTTCTCAGCATCCGCTGAACTAACACCTGGATGAATTATTTCTTTTTTGCCGCCTTCTTGGCGGCCTTTTTCGGGGCTGCCTTCTTGCCCGCGGATTTCTTCGCTTTCGGCGTCGCGTCGTGCTCTTCGCTCTCGGCAGCCTTCACCTTCTTGGGCTTCGCTTCTTTCTTGGGAAGCTCGGGAGCCTTGAAGCTCTGTCCGCCGAATGCGATCTCGGCGATGCGAACCGCGGTGAATGACTGGCGATGTCCGCGCAGTTTCTTATACTGCTTCTTGCGTTTGTAATGGAAAACCAGAATCTTCGCGCCACGGCCTTCTTCGACGACTGTGCCGACCACGCGCGCGTCTGACTGATTCCCGATCTGACCTTCTTCGCCGGACACAGCGACCACGGGGAACTCGACCTGACCGTCCGTGCCGGTGCCGACCTTCTCTACTCGAATTACATCGCCGGGCGCCACCCGGTACTGCTTTCCACCGGCGCGGATAACCGCGTACATACGTCTGCCTCCGTCAAATGTCGTTTGAAATTCAGCCCGTAACAGGAACCCGAAAACGGAGCTTCCATTCGGAACCCAGGGCGCACACGGGCGCTCCCAAGGGGCCTGCTGATTTCCTCTGCTTGCTGTGTTTTCCGCCACGGCGCTTCAGCAGCCAAGGCAGGCGTCCCCAGAACGGGTCGGCGAGTACAGTCAAACTCCACTATTTTAGCGTGTGCTGTGGAAATCGGTCAAACGAAATGGGTTTCGGGGGCTGTTTAGCGCGCGGGAACCCAAAATCATTTACCACGAAGGGCACGAAGGTTCACAAAGGAAAGCGCTGCCTGAAAGTTCCTTCGTGCGACTTCGTGACCTTCGTGGTTAATGATTTTGTGCTTCTCCTCGTCCTGTGCGAAAATTCCGCCGGAATTCCCGGAGGAAATAAACCATGCTGAAGCGGATTCTCACCGTTTCGTTGTGCCTGCTCGCGCTCACCCTGTCCGGTTCTGCCCAAACCAAGATGGCGATGAAAAAAGCCGCGCCTGGGCCCGTGCCCGACAAAGCCTACCTGCAAAAAATCTGGGATGGTTGGTCCACGCTCGATCCCGCAAACGTCGCCAAATATTACGCGACCGGTCCGCACGTATTCTTCGACATCGCCCCGCTCAAATACAACAGTTGGGATGAATATGAGAAAGGTGTCAAAGGCGTCCTGGCAGGCTACAAGAGCGCTAAGTTCACCGTGAATGACGATGTCGCGATCCATCCCCACGGAGATCTGGTTTGGGTTACGGCCACGGTGGCCGAAGAGATGACCACTAAGGCGGGAAAAGTCGAGATGGGAAACTTCCGCTGGACCGCGATCCTTGAAAACCAGGATGGGAAGTGGTTGACGGTCCACGAGCACGTCTCCGCGCCGCTACAGTAAGAACTTCGGCCACGGATCGCCACGAATACTCGCGGATCAAGCAAAGACTTGGTTTGATCCGTGAATATCCGCGAGAATCCGTGGCCAGTTTTTTCAGTAAGACTTCCAGAAGAAATACACCGTCATTCCCGCGCCGACGGCCACTACGAACCATCGAATCCATACCTGCTTCATCTTCATGGCGTAATGAGCACCCACGTAGCCACCCGCGATTCCGCCTACGATCATGATGATCCCGTGCTTCCAATAGACGGCGTGGAAGACAATGAACATGACTACAGCGACTCCGTTAATCACGAACGCCATCACGCTCTTCAGCGCGTTCATTGCGTGGACGTCCGTCATCCCAAGCACCGCCAGCATGGCGAGCATCACAATCCCCATGCCGCCACCGAAGTAGCCTCCGTAGACTGCAACACCCAACTGAAACAGCGTCGCTCCAACCAATGCCGACCCGGTCGATTCGTGCTCAATCACCGACTTGCGCCCACCCGCCAGCTTTTTGCCGAACGCAAACAGCAGCGTCGCGCCGAGAGTCAGCCAGGGCAACACGCGCATGAAGGTCTGTGCCGGCGTCTTCAAAAGCAGCATCGCTCCGGCTATGCCTCCGACCAAGCTCGCGGTCAGGAGCGGGATCATCACGCGCCGTGGAACGTCAAGCTTGTTGCGGTAGGCGCCACCGCTGGCAGCTGCAGCCGTCCAGAGAGCGATTGTATTCGTGGCGTTCGCGGGAATCGGAGGCACTCCGGTAAACAGCAGCGCGGGAAACGCGACGAAGCTGCCGCCTCCAGCCACGGAATTCAAGGCTCCGCCCAGCGCTCCGGCGAAAAAGAGAAAGACGATGGTTTCGAGAGTCAAGTTGCTAGGTGTACCAGAAACATATGCAAGCCGCCAAGGGCTCACATCGCTCCATCAGGCGCGTCTAATCGTCATAAACTATGCGAGATTTCTGCTGCGCTCTGGCTGCTCCCATACTACTTATCGCAATCTCTCTCGGCCAAACTCCAGCTGCGCCAAACCCCTGCGCCGCAGCCGAACAGAAACAGTTCGACTTCTGGGTGGGAGACTGGAACCTCAATTGGCCGGGGCAGAATGGCCAGACCGGTCACGGAATGAACAGCATCAAGCGCATCATGGACGGCTGCGTCGTGCAGGAAAACTTCGCCAGTCTCGACTCCACAAAGTTTCGCGGAACGAGCATATCCGCATTCGATCTAAACTCTCATCACTGGAAACAAACCTGGGTCGACAATCAGGGAAGCTATCTTGATTTCAGCGGTGAGTTCAAAGATGGTCAGATGATTCTGCAACGCGAAGCTGTCGCCGCCAATGGTAACCGCACCTTGCAGCGCATGGTCTACAAGAATATTACGGCCAATGAGTTCGACTGGAGTTGGGAGTCGTCGGCGGACGGCGGCAAGTCCTGGCAGGTGAATTGGCCCATCCACTACAAACGCAAAAAGTGACCTTCGAGATTACCTTCGTTAGTGTGATTCCCTATTCATTCCTGGAAACATCCTCCATCCTTCAGGGTTAATATCAAGAGAATTTGTGGGGAGAATCTCTATGCGCACTCAGATTGCGGTCTTCCTGACCATCCTACTTTGCAGTATTGCGTGGGGACAGTCGACGTCTTCATCATCCAACAACGCACAGTCAGATCAATCCATGCCCGGCATGGATATGTCTCATCACGATATGTCGAACATGAAAGACATGCCCATGGGCGACGTCAAGGCCGACGGCGAGGCCAGCGCTCACGTCATGCACTCCATGGAAGGCCACATGGACATGGGCCCGCACATGAAGATGACTCCAGTGCGCAAGCTTAAACCCGGCGATTCGATGCGCGCGCAGCAGGTCGCCGATGAGGCGCGCAAGGCCGCGGAGAAATACAAGGACTACCACGTCGCGCTGAACGAAGGATTCAAAATCTTCATGCCCAACGTTCCGCAGAAGGTGTATCACTTCACGAGCCGAAGCAACGCTGTTGAAGCCGAGATACGCTTCGATCCGGAGCATCCGACTTCGTTGCTCTATGAAAAGCATGGCGACGACTACAAGCTGATTGGAGTGATGTACACCGCGCCTAAGACTTTCACCGAAGATCAGCTTGACGAGCGCATCCCACTGAGCGTCGCGCAGTGGCACGAACACGTGAATTTCTGCATTCCTCCGCTAGGACGTTGGAGCGACCTGCGCTCGACGAATCCGCAATTCGGAATGCGCGGATCGATCGCGAGCCAAAATGCATGCGACGCAGCCGGCGGAAAATTCATCCCCGTCGTCTTCAACTGGATGGTGCACGTGTATCCGTTCGAAAAAGATCAGGCGAGTATCTGGTCAGTCGAACGGCAGCACGGCGACGCCGACTAAGTTCCGTCGCACACTCTCTAGGCAGCTTTGAACCCGGGCCACAGTCCCGCGGGCATTCGTGCCCGCGGCGTCATTTCGACGCAAACTCCTTCTTTCATCACAAAACATACCCCCACAAAACATAACGTTACTGTGCGTAGACGCAGAATTTTGAAATTCGAAATCTGCTATCCGAAGGATTCGCTCAGCGTCCAATAAGCAACAGCAAAATCCTCCGCGAAAGGGAACTTCCATCGCGGCGATAGCGTAACCAGCAGAAGTGGATGACAGCCGGCGCAGAGGTGACGCTGGCCTGTGAAACGGAATTTGCGGGGTCTGGGGATTCTCTCACACTCGGTTTGGCGGCCCAGGTGAGATAACCCCCATCGCAGCAGCGCAGGCTCGTCGCTTGCGTGCTCAACCCCGGCGGCAGCATTGTGAGACGATTCGCGCGGAAACACAAGTGTTTTTTCACGCAGGTCGTGAGCCGGGGCCGCCCTAACCGCTTCCCGACGCATTTTCGGGAAAGAAAATAAGGAGCAGCTATGAAGTTCGCGACAGTTTCGAAAAGTTTGATGATGGGGTTGGCTCTTCTGCTGGCCTCGAGCGCATTCGCAACCACGAAGGGCACGCTGACCGTTTCGGATCCCGTTACCGTGAGCGGCACCACGCTGAAAGCTGGCGAGTACCGACTTGAGTGGGAAGGAAGCGGGCCCAGCGTCGAAGTGAGCATCATGCAGGGCAAGCACGTGATCGCGAAAGTCCCTGCGAAGGTAGTTTCCCTGAACCAGGCGCCAGCGAATGATTCCGCCGAAGTGCAGAAGCACCAGGACGGCAGCGCCAGTCTGTCCGCAGCCCGCTTCGCCGGAAAGAAGTTTGCTCTCGAACTTGGGGATGCGAGCGACCAGATGCAGGCAGGATCGAGCAAGTAAGATCAGCAGATTACTTGCACGAAAAAAAGGGGAGCATAAACGTGCTCCCCGTTTCATTTATATGTGGCAAACAAAAAGGGAGCGCGAATGCGCTCCCTAAAACTGAGAACTGAGAACTGACAACTGCCCTTCAGTACTTCGGCACTTTCGGATCGACCCGATCCGACCATGCCGTGATTCCTCCGGCAAGATTGTGCACTTTGTTGAAGCCCGCTTGCTGCAGGAACGCGACGGCTTTTGCGCTGCGTCCACCCATCTTGCAGTGCACGACGATCTCGCGACTGGAGTCGAGCTCGTTTACGCGCTTTGGCAGGTCGTTCAGCGGAATCAGATATCCACCGATGTTGCAGATCTGATATTCGTGCGGCTCGCGTACGTCGAGCACGAACAAATCTTCTTTCGCATCCAGACGCCGCTTCAAATCTTCGACTTGGATCTCGGGAACGCCACTGCTCACAGGTTTTTCCTCTCCGCGAATGCCGCAAAACTCGTTGTAGTCTATCAGCTTCGTTACCGTTGGATGCGTCCCGCACACCGGGCAATCCGGATTCTTGCGCAACTTGAGTTCGCGGAACTTCATTCCGAGCGCATCGATCAGCAGCAAGCGTCCGATGAGCGGATCACCAATTCCCAGGATCAGCTTGATGACTTCGGTCGCCTGCATCACGCCAACCAGCCCTGGAAGAATTCCCAGAACTCCGCCTTCCGCACAGGATGGAACCAATCCCGGCGGTGGTGGCTCGGGATAGAGGCAGCGGTAGCACGGACCATCTTCGGTTGCGAACACGCTTGCCTGACCTTCAAAGCGGAAAATCGATCCGTAAACATTCGGCTTGCCCGACAATACGCAGGCGTCATTCACGAGATAACGCGTGGGAAAATTATCCGTGCCATCGGCGATGATGTCGAAGTCACGGAACAGCTCCATCGCGTTGGCGCTGCTCAACCGCGTATCGAATGTCTGCAGATTCAGGAACGGATTGATCCCTTTCAGCTTGTCCGCGGCCGAGTCCAGCTTCTTGCGGCCCACGTCGGCGGTCGAGTGGATGATCTGCCGCTGCAGGTTGGTGTAATCCACTACATCGAAATCGACCAGTCCAAGCGTTCCGATGCCGGCCGCGGCGAGATACAGCGCCAGCGGCGACCCCAATCCGCCAGTGCCGATACACAGCACCCGCGCGGCCTTCAGCTTCTGCTGGCCTTCCATGCCGACCTCGGGCATGATCAAGTGCCGCGAGTAGCGCAGGATCTCGTCTTTATTGAGTGTCACTGGAATTTCGGTGGTGGTTGCCATAGGTCCTCTTCAAGTTTCCTTCGTGTACCTTTGTGCCCTTAGTGGTTCAAGAATTCGCGTCGATCATCAAGAAACTTTCAGGAGAATGGATCGACGGAAACGCGAGCCGGAACTAACAACAGGAAGGGCAATACGGACAACAGCGCATTTCAGTGGCAGGTCTCACGATTAGAAATCCTTAGTTAACCGCGCCTCCGGCGATGGACGGCACGATCGAAATGTTATCACTATCGTTCAGAGCGGTCGCTTCTTTCTGCAGATAGCGGATGTCTTCGTCGTTGACGTAGAGGTTTACAAAGGCCCGCAGCTTGCCCTCGTCGGTATAGAGATGCTTCTTCAGATCGGGATGCTGCGCCACCAGCGCGTTCATGGCCTCGCCGACGGTCGATCCGGCGACATCCACAGAAGCCTGCTTGCCCACATACTGCCGCAAAGGCGTAGGAATGTGAATCTTGCTCATATGGTTACTGTAAGAGATGCGGGAGGGATAGGGCAAGATTCAGCAGAACTGGCCTGCCCGGCAGGTCAACGCGGGTTTGGGCTAAGCCCCAGCGTTGGTTTCAAACAACTTCGTGATTTCCGGATTACCCGATTGTGGCTCGGGCATCCGCGTCGTTCCCGAGTTTCGCGGCCTCGATCAACTTCTCAAAGTCACCCATGGAGGCCTCCACGTTCCGCGCCTTGAAAGCCGCTGTGCAGTCGAAGTGATCTGCACAGAATATCGCAACGTCCAGTGGCCTGTGCCAGACAAGCTACTTATCCGCAATGTTGCCGCGCCCTAAAATCCATTCGGGGGAATTTCAATGACGATCTTTGATCCGGCGCGGGGACGCGTGATTGACGGAGGGGGCCACGGAGGCGGTAATCTGATTCGCCTGATCGGCCTCGGAATCCTGGCCTTCATCCTCGTAATTCTGGTTCTCAGCGCAGTGACACGCGTCGGCACGGGACACGTCGGAGTGCTCACGCTCTTCGGCAAGGTCACTGGTGAGACGTTGGGCGAAGGCATTCACGTCATCAACCCGCTGAAGACGAATAACGAGATGTCGATTCAGACCTCGACTCTCAAGGAATCGGCCAGCGTACCTTCCAGCGAAGGACTGATGATGAGCCTCGATACCTCGCTCATCTATCATCTCAATCCCGATCGCGCTGCGGACGTCTTCCAGCATATCGGTGCAGATTATGAGAACGTCGTCGTAGAACCGACGCTGAGATCCGCCATCCGTGAATCAACCGCGTCGCACACCGCCAATGCTCTCTACACCGGCGAGCGCGAAATGGTGGCCAAGCAGATCACGGATCAGATCACTGCCGAACTCAGCAAGCGCGGCATTGCAGTGGAAAACGTACTCCTGCGGGATATTCAATTGCCGGCCACGCTGAAGGCCGCGATTGAGGCCAAACAGCAAGCTGAACAGGAATCGCTGGCGATGAACTTCCGCCTGCAAAAAGAAACGCAGGAAGCGCAGCGCAAGCGTATCGAGGCGGCGGGCGTGCGCGACTTCCAGCAGATTGTCGCGCAGGGCATCACGCCATCGCTCCTAGAATGGAAGGGCATCGAAGCCACAGAGAACCTGGCTAAGAGTGGTAACACGAAGGTAGTCGTGATCGGCAATAACAAGAACGGACTGCCGCTGATCTTAGGACAGTAGAGAAGTCTATGTGGCGATAGCCGCCTCGGCTGTCGGTTGCCCGGAAGGGCGACGCTTTTCGTCAGCGCTGCTAACATTGACCGGTGCAACCGCTGCTCGACGTTCGTCAACTGAACATCGCATTCCCCGCACAGAATCGGGGTGCGAACTCGCCCGCGCTGCAGGCAGTGCGCGATCTGAGCTTCTCCATCGCTCCCGGCGAAGTACTCGGGCTGGTCGGAGAATCCGGGTCCGGCAAATCGATCACATCGCTCGCAATCATGCGCCTGCTTCCCTTGCAGGCAATAGTTTCCGGCGAGATAACCTTTGCCGAGAATGGCGCTGGCCCGCGCAACCTGGCGACGATCGACGACGACGCGATGCGGCAGCTGCGCGGCTCCCGGATTGCCATGATCTTCCAGGAGCCGATGACCGCGCTCAATCCCGTGATGCGTGTCGGACAGCAGATTGCTGAGGCCGCGTCCGCGCATAACGCGATCTCGAAGCAGGAAGCCTGGCAGCGCGCGGTGGACGCGATGAACGACGTCGCGATTCCCGATGCGGCACGGCGCGCGCGAGATTACCCTCACCAGCTTTCCGGAGGCATGCGGCAGCGCATCATGATCGCGATGGCGATCGTCAATCGTCCGCAGCTATTGATCGCCGACGAGCCGACAACCGCTCTCGACGTGACGATCCAAGCTCAGATTCTCGAACTGCTCGCAGAATTGCGTCAGAAATTTGGACTGGCGATGCTGTTCATCTCGCACGACCTGGCAGTTGTTTCGCAGGTCGCGGATCGGGTGGCAGTGATGTACGCAGGTTGTCTCGTGGAACTCGGAGCGAAGCGCGATATCTTCCATGCGCCAGCGCATCCGTATACTCGCGGACTGTTGCACGCAGTACCTGATCTAAAGACCGACCGATCTCAACCTCTGCAGACGATTGAGGGGACAGTTCCGGCGCTGCAGGCTTTGCCTCCGGGATGCGCGTTCGAGCCGCGATGCGGATTTCGGATTCCCGAGTGTGCGCGCGCTTTACCGCCGCTGGTCGAGGTCACCGCAGGACATTGGGCGCGATGTCCGGTCGTGAATGCGGCGCGGTGAACGATTCGTCAGGAAGCGTCCCGCTCGAGCTGATCTCGGTTGATCACCAGCAACAAAACTACCGCTAGAAACAGGATGAGACCGATCCACCATGCGTCCAGATACCAACCCAGCGTCGAATCGGTGAAGTAATTCACGCCATCCCTGAACGGGATGCGATACGAGTGCATGGCGTCGCGCGTGGTTTGGGCCCACGACGAAACCGTCCAGAGCAGGCCAAAATGGACGACGGAATTCGCGATAAGAAGCCCTACGCTCAATGTGAACCACAACGGCGTGCGATTCTTGAACCGCCATCCGAGTCCTAAGCCTGCCATGATGTCGCTCCCCGCGGGCTGCCGAAACCCTGCAAAACATCTTATCGCCAGTTGTTGGTCTATAATCGGCAGTTTGTTCGGTGATCCGTGCGCATACTGCTGCTCAGCGACATACACGCCAATCTTGAAGCTCTCGACGCTTGCCTCGCGAATGCTCCATCGTTCGACCGGATCGTAAATCTCGGCGACATCGTTGGATATGGCGCAAGCCCGAACGAAGTGACCAAGCGTTCGCGAGAGTTGGGCAAGGTCTTTGTGCGTGGCAATCACGACAAGGCAGCTACGGGAATCATGGACCTCGAGGATTTCAATCCGATGGCTGCGGCAGCAGCTTTGTGGACGCGCAACGAATTGACGGACGAAAACCTGGAGTGGCTGCGCGCATTGCCGCATGGTCCAGTCTCTCTGCCGGATTTTCCCGACGTGCAGTTGGTTCACGGTTCGCCCAATGATGAGGACGAATACGTCGTATCACTGGGTGACGCGCTCGCGCCACTGATCACGCTGACAATGCCACTGACGTTTTTCGGACATACGCATCTGCAAGGCGGTTTCTTCGCCAATGGATCTTCGGCGGACGGATTCCGTCCGGAGTATCGAACGGTGGGGCAAGCAGAATCGGTTCCGCTGCAATTGAAAAACTCGGCGCGTTACCTGATCAATCCGGGATCGGTTGGGCAACCTCGCGATGGAGATTGGCGCGCGGCCTACGCTTTGTTTGATACCGACGCGCAGATCGTCCACTTTCACCGCACGCCTTACAACCTGAAGGAAGCGCAAGACCGAATCTTCGCCGCGAATCTTCCGGCACGGTTGGCTACACGGCTCGCCTCGGGACGTTAGGTTAGGGCTCACTGGGCGTGGCGCAAAATTCCTGGAAATTCTTCTTCAGGCTGCTTAATTTTGGAGTGTTTTCTCGAGTTCCGTTTTGGGAAACCGCGGCTTTTCTAAGGTACCCCCCTCCCCCCTCCCCTGCGAAAGCCTTGACTGGCGCGGGTTCTGCAAAATGTGTCTGCAAAATCTTGAGCGCGTAAGGGTTAGAGGTCAAAATCTTGATTCCAAAAGAGTTGCAGGGCCTGCGTTGACCTCGTGACCTACCGCTACCGCCTTGGCAGTGATCTGCCCGCTTGATTCGAAGCGCAAGGGCAGATGTCACATTGGACTCAGCTTGCCTGTGGATTTCTGAGCTGCGACGCATTGATCGATGAGTGGGGTTCGTTGTTAAACTCGGGCATGCCTTCGGAATCTCCCCGATCTTCTTCTCAGCCAAGTTCGGCTCACTCAGGAACGAAGCGTTTCTTTGAAGCGCGCGAAAATCCGCCAGAGCGGTATCTGGTCGCGCATAGCGATGGCGGAGCACGGGGAAATCCCGGACCCGCGGGCTACGGGGTGGTGATCAAAGATGAGGCGGGAAACAAAGTGGCCGCGCTCAGCGAGTATCTGGGACACCAGACGAACAATTTCGCGGAGTATCAGGGACTGATCGCGGCGCTCGAGTACGCGATCAAGCATGGTCCGAAGGCGCTGAAACTGATCAGTGATTCAGAGTTGCTGGTACGGCAGATTAAAGGCATTTACAAAGTAAAGAATGCCACGCTGCAGGATTTGCATGGGCGGGCCAAGGAACTTATCGCGCAACTGGACTGGTTCTCGATTGGACATGCGCTGCGCGAGCACAATCAGGAAGCCGACCGGCTGGCGAATGAAGCGATGGACAAGGGGATGGGACGGAGCGTGGCGCGAGCGGCAGCCCCGGTGTTGAGCGCTGCTCAGCCTCCGCAGGAGTTTGAAGGAATCGTGCGCAACGGGAAAGTGGAGTTGGTTGGAGGGTCGTTGCCGGATGGGAGCCGGGTGCAGGTGAGGGTGAAGAAGTAGGCGGCCTATCAGGGGCTAAAGCCCGTAACCATTGTGCACCTTCTACGCGGCCCTAAAAGGGCCGCTCTTCCACGGTTGTGCGAAGTGCAGATGCGCTCGCGACAGATTGTGGCGTCGACGTACGTGAATTCTTTTCGTCAGTCGGCTGCGGAGGTGTGGTCGTGGATAATTTTCCATCCGTCAGGGAATTTGCGGAAGACCAGCGTGAAGAGGCCGTGGGGAGTTTTACCGTCGGGCATCGTTAAATGCCAGGCACCGCGGACGAAGGCGGCTTCGGGGCCGAGGATCTCGATCCGCAAGTTGGAGAATTCTAGTTTTCCCATTTCATGGCCGGGACTCTGATACCGGGCTTTGTAGCGATCGATTGTGGCCTGCCAGCCATGCTGCTCTTTGTCGCCGGAGAAGAAAGTGAGGTTGGGAGAATTCCAGTATCCAGCCATGAAGGCGTCGAGGTCGTGTCGGTTCCAGGCGTTTTGCTGAGTGACAAGGACTTGTTCGACGACAGACTTGGGATCGGAGGACGCGGCGTTACTCTGAATCGGCGAGCCAAAGGTGCAGAGGGCGGCGAGCGATAAGAAACCTGGCAAGATTGACGTGATCGGGTTGCGCATGAATTCTCCTTCGTAGATGGAACTGATGTAGTTGTAACTGACTTGCGAATCAGTGAAAGATCCCCACTTCCGGCGGAGCCGGCCGGAAGTGGGGCACCCCGCTTAAGAAAAGGCGTCGACCACGAAGGACACAAAGGTTCACGAAGGAAACCTACTCGCTAACGCAGACACTAATGCGCCTCTTCG
>CAWFQZ010000013.1:0-39538 GCA_963818115.1 uncultured Acidobacteriota bacterium | reverse complement strand
ATCTTTTCCGCTGGAGGCGCACCGATTCGCTCGCGCGCTAATTCCTTGACCGCCGTCACCGCACGAAAACGCTTCACTTTCTTCTTTTTTGCCAAGTTCACTCCGCCTGCATTGTCCGCTGAAAGATTCTAAACAAAAAGCGCACATACCGATCACACAACTGCGCAGCGAGGCCAGCAGATTGTGCAATAATTCATAGTTGGGCGCACAACGGTCGCCGAATCATGGAAGAGCGCGATTTTTTTGACGAGAAACAAGAAAAGAAGCCGGCTTCGCTGAACTGTCCCCACTGCCATCAATCGGCGGAATACGAAGTGACCTGGATCGTCCGTACCAAAAAGCGGCAGCTCGGAGGCCGTGCCGATGAGCGCGATCGCGCCCGCTTCGCGAAGTTCCGTTCCTATATGGTGCGGAAAGACGACGTGATGGCCTGCAAGAATATGCGCTGCCGCAAGCGCTTCGATATTTCAGGCCAGTCCACGGTCCTGACCGAATAGCAATCGCCACATGCTAGTGGTTTTCGTACCCTTCAAAAATTCCGGGGCATTTTTTCTTGCGACTTCATTTTCAGGTACCTCGAGTTACCACGGTTTCCCAGGCCGTGGCTCAAGCCATTGACCGTCTCTTATTGCGCGTCGGATAGTGAGTGCGGCGACGGAATCTTCGTTTCCCCCGCAATTCCCGCCTGATTCTTGGATTCTTTCGGAGGCATTCATGTCCGCTTCATCTGCCGCACGCCATAGTCTGTCCAACGTCATTGATTCGATGACCGAGACCGAACTCGACCTGTTGCCACACGGAGCGATCCAGTTGAGCACCGACGGGCGCGTCTTGAAGTTCAACGCTTATGAGTCGACCCTGTCGAATCTCAAGAAGGAGAACGTAGTCGGCAAGAATTTCTTCAAGGAAGTTGCGCCCTGTACCGACGTGCAGGAGTTTTACGGAAAGTTTCGGGCCGGTGTCTCCGAGAAAAACCTGCATACTAATTTTCGATATCATTTTGCGTTCAAGCAGCATCCGCGCGACGTGACCGTCACCCTCTTCTACAGCCCGACCACCGACACCGTGTGGGTTTTCGTGAAGCCTCTGGAAGGCAACTAGCTGCCATTTATTACAAGCCGGCGCGCTTCTGTCGTAGAGACGTTGCGCGCCACATCTACCCTTTTCTGAATACCGATGCGGCAGGCGTACCCGGCTGCGCTTTCCCGAGGAAGCATACCCCGGAATGCGCTGTATTTCCTTCCCTCCATCTGCGTCATTTATACTTACCAGTTTTGCCGTGGCTGCTGGAGGCCGCGGGCAAGGAGTCATTCTCTTGAAAATTCTGGTTTGCATGAAGCAGGTGCCGCAAAAAGATGCACCGCTCAAGCTCAACGAAACCGGCACATGGATCCGCGAAGATGTCTCTTACGAGGTCAATGAGCCGGACGCGTACGCGCTCGAAGAGGCACTCCGCCAGCGCGAAAAGCACAAAGGGGAAGTGGTCGTCATTACCAGCGGCCCCGCGCGCGCCCAGCAGGTGCTCCGCGAGGGCCTTGCTAAGGGAGCCGACCGCGCCATCCATCTCGAAGACGACAGATTTGTCGGTCTGGACGCATTCAATACCGCGAAGGCTTTCGCGGCGGCGATTAAAGACGAGCAATTCGATCTCATCTTTACCGGCCTGCAGTCCGACGATTATGGCTACGCGCAGACCGGCGTGATCCTCGCCCAGTTACTAGGCTTGCCGCATGCCACCATCATCATGCAGATCGAGAAGACCGACGGCGGGATTCGCGTGAAGCGCGAGCTAGAGGCTGGCTTCTTTCAGTTTGTCGACATGCCAACTCCTGCAGTCCTGACGATTCAATCGGGTATCAACAAGCTGCGCTATGCGACCCTGATCGGCATCAAGCAGGCCAAGAACAAGCCGCTGCGCAAAGTGCCGCTGGCTGAAGTTCAGGCGGCGATCGGGGAGAACTTGCAGAAGATCGAAAAACTCTACGTTCCGCAGAAAACAAAAAAGACGGAGCACATCGAAGGCGCTCCTGGCGAAATCGCCAAAAAGCTGGTCGACAAACTGCGCAACGAATTGCGGGTGCTTTAGAACGTTTCATGTGGGGACAGCCGCCCTCGGCTGTCCGCCGAGCAAAGCTCGGCAGTATTTGCCGAACGCTAGGAGCTAGCAGCTAGAAGCTGACTTATGCCAGATACCATCCTCGTAGTCGTCGAACAACGCGAAGGCAAGTTGAATCGCGTTTCCTGGGAAACCATCACCGCCGGACAGGCAATCGCCGCCGCGACTGGCTGGACTCTCGAAGCCGCGGTAGTCGGCAGCGCGCCCGCATCCATAGCCGCCGAAGTTGCCGCGAAGAAGGTCGCGAAGGTCTATGCGATCGAATCCCCGAAGCTCGAGCCGTATACGCCCGACGCTTTCGCCGCAGCCCTGAAACAATTTCTTAGCTCCAAGCAGCCGAAGCTCGTACTGATGCCGCACACCTACCAGGTGCGCGATTTCGTCCCGAAGCTTGCGACGGCCATGGGACGTACCGTTATTAGCGACTGCATCGGATTCAAGCACGAAGGCGGCAAGCTCGTCTTCACTCGCCAGATGTTTCAGGGAAAGCTTGCGGCCGATGTCAGCTTTACCAGCGAGGCTCCATGGTTCGCCACCTTCCAGAACGGCGCATTTCGCGGAGATAAGGCCGAAGCCGGCGCCAGTGCAGCTCCGGTCGAGACGGTGAGCGTTGACATTGCGGATGGCGTGATCCGCAATAAACCGCAGGAAGTTTTCAAAGAAGCTAAGCAGGCTGTTGACCTCACACAAGCCGAAATCATCGTGGCCGTCGGTCGCGGTATCAAAGAGCAGAAAAATATCGAGATCGCGAAGCAACTGGCCGACGCACTCGGAGGAGACCTCGCCGCATCGCGTCCCATCTGCGATTCCGGATGGCTCCCGATGGATCGCCAGATCGGATCGTCCGGTCAAACGGTCGCCCCTAAGCTCTATCTGGCTCTCGGCATCAGCGGTGCGATTCAGCACATCGTCGGCATGAAAGGGTCGAGGGCGATCATCGCTGTGAATAAAGATTCAGAAGCCCCAATTTTTGAAATCGCGGACTATGCCATCGTCGGCAACCTGTTCGACATCGTCCCGCCGCTCATCGAAGAAGTGAAGAAGGCGAAAGCGGGAGGATAGTTCGTAAATTCAAGTTTCGGGTTTCAAGTTTCGAGTGCCACCTAAGGGGGCCACTTGAGTCATCGGTATCAGGATTTGATTGCGTGGCAAAAGGCCAAGGCCCTTGCAACTCAAATCTATCAGGCGACTGAGAATTTCCCGAAGGCCGAAACGTACGGCCTGACTTCTCAGCTTCGTCGTGCTGCTGTTTCGGTTCCGTCGAATATCGCGGAAGGGCAGGGGAGGCTGACGAAAGGGGAGTTTTGCCACTTCTTGGGACAGGCGCGCGGGTCACTTCTTGAACTCGAAACTCAGTTGGCGATTTCAGTTGATTTGGACTTTCTTCATGAGGCCGAATTCAAACAACTGCAAGAGCGTTCAGCAGAGGTTTGCAGGATACTGAACGGCCTTATCGACTCGATGCGTAAGACTGGCACGCGCTCGAAACTCGAAACCTGAAACTCGAAACTGCATATGCTCTTTTTCCGCAAACCGATCGAAGGTGTTGAACGTCCGCAGATGCCCGCCGATGTCGTCATCGTCGGCGGCGGTCCCGCTGGTATGGCCTGCGCGCTACGCCTTGCGCAACTGATCGACGCGCACAACGCGGCGCATCCCGACGCGCAACTCAGCAAAGAAAATATCTACGTCCTCGAGAAAGCCCGCGAGATCGGACAGCACTGCCTGTCCGGTGCTCTCCTCGATCCCCGTGCGATTGCAGAACTGCTGCCCGATTTCGAAAAAGAGGCTCCGCTCGACGCGAAGGTGATTAAGGAGGGCGTCTACTTCCTCACAGAAAAATCGAAATTCAAGTTTCCCATCACACCGCCGTTCCTCCGCGATCATGGCAACTACGTCATCTCGTTGAACAAGTTCGTGAAGTGGCTCGGAAGCAAGGTCGAAGAAACCGGCATCACGATCTTCACCGGATTCGCCGGATCTGAACTGCTTTTCGAGGGCGACCGCGTCACCGGCGTCCGCACCGACGACAAGGGCGTCGACAAAGAGGGGCACCAGAAATCCAACTTCGAGCCTGGCTATGACCTGCACGCCAAGGTCGTCATTCTTGCCGAAGGCCCACGCGGATCGCTCACCAAGCAGCTGATTGAGAAATTTGATCTCGCCAAAGAGGCCAACCCTCAGACCTATGGCGTCGGCATAAAAGAACTTTGGGAAGTTCCCTCCGGCCGCATCGCCGCCGGCGAAGTCATCTACACCATGGGCTGGCCGCTGACTACACATGAGTATGGCGGCGCGTGGATTTACGGTTCGAAAGACAACGTCGTCTCACTCGGATTCGTCACCGGACTCGACTACGCCGATCCGCGCCTCGATCCGCAGCGCGTGTTGCAACAATTTAAGCGGCATCCATGGGTCGCAAAGCTGCTCGAGGGCGGCAAGATGATCCGCTACGGCGCCAAGACGATGCCCTACGGCGGCTGGTGGGCGATCCCTCCCGTCGCCGGCAATGGATGGATGATCCTCGGCGACTCGGCCGGCTTCCTGAATTCCGCGCGCCTCAAGGGAATTCATCTCGCCATCAAGAGCGGAATGCTCGCGGCCGAGACGGCATTCGACGCGCTGAAGAAAGATGATTCGTCCGCCGCGATGCTCGGCCAGTTCCAACAGAAAGTCGAATCCAGCTGGATCAAGCAAGAGCTCTGGAAAGTTCGCAACCTGCATCAAGGGTTCGAAAACGGCATGTTCGCCGGCATGTTCCACACCGGACTGCAAATGATGACCGGCGGCCGCGGCCTGCGCAATCGTTATCCCGCAAAAGCTGGATACGCGCATATGCAGAAGCTCTCCAATCTCCCCGCGGACGGCGGTCCCGAAGCGCATCTGCTCGGTCCCGCAAAAGGCGACGGCAAGCTGACGTTTGACAAGCTCACCGATCTTTATCACTCCGGCACAAAGCATGAAGAGGACCAGCCGTCGCATTTGGTCATACACGATACGAACGTCTGCAATACAAAGTGCGTGAAGGAATACGGCAGCCCCTGCCAGAATTTCTGCCCGGCCAACGTCTACGAAATGGTCGACGACGCGAGCCAGCCGAACGGCAAGCGCATCAGTCTCAACCCGTCGAACTGCGTGCACTGTAAGACCTGCGACATTGCCGATCCGTACCAGATCATCACGTGGGTTCCACCCGAGGGCGGCGGCGGCCCAAACTACGACGGGATGTAGGCTTCTTGGCCTCGGATTCACGCGGATCATCGCGGATGAGTCGGATCCAGAGAAATAGGGCATATGCAATTTCGAAACCTCTCGAAGCTTGCCAGCGTTTTGATCTTGCTTTGCGTCGAGGCCTTCGCCCAGCAGACCGCTCATCCCCAGACGATTCCTTCAAGTGGCTCCCCCGGCCTCGATGAATACCGCGCCTCCCGCCTCGCTATTTACACCGACGACTTCGGCGAGCTAAAACGCTATCGCGATGCCGATGCCGCGCTGACTGCCCCGAAGCCAAACGAGAACCGCGTTGTGTTCATCGGCGATTCGATCACCGACTATTGGAAGCTGGCAGATTCTTTCCCCGGTAAGCCTTACATCAACCGCGGCATCGACGGTCAGACCACTCCGCAAATGCTCGTGCGCTTTCGTCAGGACGTGATTGATCTGCATCCCGCAGTCCTCGTCGTATTGGCCGGAACCAACGATGTCGCCGGTGTCACCGGGCCAGCGCGCAACGAAGACATCGAGGCCAATTACGCCTCCATGGCTGAGCTGGCGCGGCTGCACCATGCTCTCGTAGTCTTTGCCTCTCTGCTTCCGGTCAACAACTACACAGAGGATTCGAAGGAATCGTTTTCCCTTCGTCCTCGCGAAAGAATCCTGGCATTGAATGCATGGCTCAAAGATTACTGCGCAAAGAACGACCTCGTATATCTGGATTATTTCTCCGCGATGATCGATGACAAAGGCATGCTGAGGCGCGATCTGTCAGACGAAGGACTGCATCCCAATGCGGCCGGTTACAAAGTCATGGCGCCGCTTGCCGAAAAGGCGATTGCGCAGGCAATCGCGAGCAGCCCCTGATGCGCGCCAGTCGAACCATCTCGCCGTGTGGCCGCTTTCAGTTATCCTGTCACGTTTAAGGACAAGCCTATGAAATCGTCGCGTCACATTCCGACACTCTTTTTCGTACTCTTCGTGGCAGCTTCCGCGCTGACCCAGCAATCTCCGCCGTCAATCCCAACCACCGGCTTCCCCGGACTGGATCAGTACCGAGCCTCCCGCATCGCCGTCTTCACCGACGATTACGGACAACTCGCCCGCTATCGTGACGCCAACACGGCCCTTGGCGCGCCAAAGCCTGGCGAGAACCGCGTCGTGTTCTTCGGAGATTCGATCACCGACATCTGGAAACTCGCCGACTCTTTTCCCGGAAAGCCCTACGTCAATCGCGGCATCGGAGGCCAGACCACGCCGCAGATGCTCGTACGTTTTCGTCAGGACGTGATCGACTTGAAACCGAGGGTCGTCGTGATTCTCGCCGGCACCAATGACATTGCTGGCAATACGGGGCCCATGCGCAATGAGGATATCGAGGCCAACTACGCCTCCTTCGCGGAACTCGCGCGCGCTCATGACATCAAGGTCGTCTATTCATCGGTGCTGCCGGTTCACAACTATACCGAGCGCTCGAAGGATTTCTTCGCGCAGCGTCCGCCCGCCAGAATTCTCTCTCTCAACACCTGGCTCAAGGATTATTGCGGCAAGAACGGCATCATCTACCTGGATTACTTCTCCTCTATGGTCGACGACAAAGGCCTGCTGAAAAAAGATCTGGCCGACGATGGACTCCATCCCAATGACGCTGGATTCAAGCTCATGGCGCCGATGGCGGAGGCCGCGATTCAGAAGGCATTGAAGTAGCCGACGGCAACGTCAGCTTCGCACACTTCACGTATGCACCGGCTTCTATTGATCGTGCTGCTGTACTCGCTTCCTGTGCTCGGACAGGCAGAGTGGCCCAAGCCGAATTGGGAGAAGACTGAAGTTCTGCGATGTAATCAGCAAAAAGTTTCCACCTTTTCTGTCGGAAAATATCAAGTAAAGCTGCTCCCACGGTCCGATGCTGGGGCCGATAAATCTTGTCAGAGCTATCTCGTGGAGCCTTCGGGCCGTGAAATCCCCCTGCTCCGCGATTGGACCGTCTCCGTGTATGAGGGAACGGGCGAAGATATATTCGGAAACGGCAACCCGAGCTTGATTTTGGAAGGTTTCTCGGGTGGAGCGCATTGCTGTTACACCTACACGATTGCCGATCTTGGCGATGTTCCGCTGATTCTTTCACCCGTTCACAACCAGACTCCTTTTCTGGTTTTTAAGGACACGGCGACCAAACAATTCCGCATCCTAACCAGCGACGGAGCGTTCGATTATTTCGACGGCCTATGCCATGCCTGCGCGCCGTTTCCTCGTGTCGTGCTTCAGGCGACGAAGAGCGGCTTGCGCGACGTGAGTTCGCAGTTCGTCGATCAATACGATTCCGACATCGCTCTGGCTCGGGCGAGGATCGGAGGAGAAGGCGAGATTCGCAAATTCGAGATGTCGGACTTCGCGGACGCAAAGCCAGTCGTCCTCGAGATCGTCTACTCGTACCTCTATAGCGGCCGCGAAGCCGAGGCTTGGCAGACTTTGGACAACATGTGGCCTGCGGCGGATCGCGAGCGAATCAAGAAGCTGATTATTAAGACTCGGGCGACAGGGCTTTTGTCGACGCTGCCAAAAACCTCTCCGTGATCTTTGGCGTCGCCTGCTGATAGGGCGCATCTATAATAGGGAAAGGTTTCCGACCGCCCGGCCCGGGCATACCTAGGGCTGCGGCGGCATGGCAAAGGTTGAGGCAATTGTTCGTCACACCTTTCCCGAGGGTGCTGGTGGAAACGCCATCGCCTCCCGCGTTCCGCAAGGAACGCATTGGAAAGGAAACGAGCCCGCCGGAATTTTCCCGCCTGCTTGTTTTCTTTCCAAGAAGTCGTTAGTCGGTGGTCGTTCGTCGTTGGCAAAGCTTTAGCAGCCGGCGACAGAATGCAAACGACCACGACGAACGACCAAAGACGTTCATGCAGCTTCGCGACAAATTCGGACGCGCCATCACTGATCTGCGGATCTCCATCACCGACCGCTGCAACTACAAGTGTGTCTACTGCCGCACAGGAAATGAGGGCGCTCTTTATGGCGATCTTCCGTTCGCGGATTACTTGCGGATGGCCCGCGTCCTGGTCGGCATGGGGATCACGAAAGTCCGTCTCACTGGCGGCGAGCCGCTTCTCCGCAACGGCGTTGTCGACTTCGTTCGCGAACTCTCGCGCACAAAAAGTTCAAACAGTGATCCGCTCGACATCGCGCTCACCACGAACGGGCATCTGCTCGCCGATCTTGCGCAGCCCCTAAAAGACGCAGGCCTCACACGCGTCACGGTTTCCATGGACGCTGTCGATCCCGATCGCTTTGCTCGCATCACGCGCGTGCCCAACGGATACGATCATGTTCTCGCCGGCATTCGCGCCGCACGCCGGGCCGGGCTCTGGCCGCTAAAAGTAAATTGCGTCCTGATGCGCGGTTTTAACGAAGATCAGATCATTCCGTTCGGCATGTTTGCGCGCGAAGAGGGCGTTACCGTGCGCTTCATCGAATTCATGCCGCTCGAAGAGGACCGCAAGTGGGCGCCGACCACCGTAGTGCCGCTGGAAGAAATCGTGGCGCGCATGGCCGAATACCGGCCGCTGGTCGAGATTCCTCACGCTCGTTCCGAGACCGCCCGACGTTACCGCTTCGATGACGGCGTCGGCGAAATCGGTATTATCGCACCGGTCTCGCATCCCTTTTGCGGACACTGCAGCCGCATCCGCATCACCAGCGACGGTAAGATTCGCACCTGCCTATTTTCCGTGTGGGATCACGACCTGCACGCGCAGATGAAGCGTGGCGCAAGCGACGAAGATTTGGCCGAATTCATCCGTGGCGTCGTCATGAAGAAGGAAGAACGCCACCACATCGGTGAACCAGATTTCGTGCCGGCTTCGCGTACGATGGTGCACATCGGCGGATGACTGCCAGCCAGCGGCCAACCATTCACCGCCGAGATCGCAGAGTTCGCAGGGAACATCAGGATAGAATTCTTTCGTGAAACGGTGGGTACTTATTTCGACGGTTCTTCTCCTTCTGGGCGTGCTGCCCGGGGTAGCTCAAAAATTCAGCTACCTAGGCTTCGACCGCAACGACTACCCCGGGGACGCCGATCTCAAAACTCTCCGCGAAACTTTCTCCTACACCGGATTCTGGCTCAACAATCCTCCCGGCGCGAAATCAAATTCCTGGGCCGGACACCGCGCCGCCGTTGAGTCCGCGGGATTCGGTTACCTCGTCCTCTTCAACGGACGCCTCTACGCCCAACTCAAATCCGAGGCCAACGCCAAACGCCTCGGCCAGTCCGACGCGCGAGTCGCCGCTGCCTCCGCCCGCCGTGAGGGTTTCCCGCGCACCACGATCATCTTCCTCGACCAAGAGCAAGGTGGACGCATGCTCCCCGAGCAGAAGGCCTACATCTATGCCTGGGTCGATGGCGTCATCGCCGAAGGATTCCGCGTGGGCATGTATTGTTCCGGCATTCCAAATCCCGACGACGCAAATGTGATCACGGCTGACGACATTCGCCAGAGCGCCGGATCCCGCCCGATCACCTACTGGGCCATCAATGACGCCTGTCCGCCTGCGCCCGGTTGCACTTCCCAGCATCCCCCAAACCCCTCCGACAGTGGAGTCCGTTTCGCCGACGTCTGGCAGTTCGCGCAATCGCCCCGCCGCAAAGATGTCGCCGCACATTGCACAAACTACAATCCCGACGGCAACTGTTATCCGCCCGGAACGGCCCCTGCGCAAGGCCTGCACATTGACCTGAACACAGCCACATCCGCCGACCCATCACACGGACGCACGCACTAACGAGTCGGCGAGAGCCCCACCTTTTACGTCTCAGTAGATGAAAGCGCTCCTTTCTAAACCTCAGTTCAAACGATCTCGTGCGGTAAGTTACTTTTGCCTTTCCCTCAAATAAAGTTGCCTCATAATTAAATCGAAACGGAAATTAGAACGAAATCGAGGAGAATTGATCTCAATGAATCGCTTTGCAATCGCACTATCCCTTGCACTACTGACCCTCACGATCAGTGCTGCGGCAGGAAGCATGGACAAGAAAGACATCGTCGACACAGCCGTAGCCGCTGGAGATTTCAAGACGCTGGCCGCAGCACTACAGGCAGCCGCACTGGTCGACACGCTCAAAGGCCCCGGTCCATTCACAGTTTTCGCACCGACGGACGAAGCCTTCGCCAAGCTGCCGGCCGGTACGGTCGAAAACCTGCTCAAACCCGAGAATCATGACAAGCTGGTCGCGATCCTGACCTATCACGTCGTGCCGGGCAAGGTCATGGCAAAAGACGTCGTGAAGCTGCACGAAGCCAAGACGGTCAACGGTAAGGACGTGACGATCATGGCTGAAGGCGGCAAAGTGATGGTCGGCGACGCGAACGTTGTGAAAACCGATATCGTCTGCTCCAACGGAGTCATTCACGTCATCGACTCCGTGCTTCTTCCTCAGTAACTCTCTCTCATCGCGTTGTATCTCCTTGCAACCAGCGGCTGGGGACATCGTTCCCCAGCCGCATTTTTCTTTGATGTCGTTGTCCACTCCGCGCCGGTAGCTGCTTTTCACCGGCACCACCCGCGCAGCGAGGATTGCACGTCGATCTGAACACAGCGACCTCGCCGGGTTCTTTGCGCGGGCGAACGTCGTTAACTTTTCAAGTCTCTCGTCACTGCTTCGTGCAGTGGCGCGGGAGGCGTCTTCGTCGTTCTTTCCCAGTCACAGCGGCGGCTCATTCACAAACATTTGCCATCCGTTGACAAAAATGTGCAGTAAATTCGTACTCCAAACGTCTTTACAGTCGGATGTGAGATTGTTGGCTGGTTTTAGACTCTTAGTTCGCGAGGAGGAGTTATGCCGAGATATTTCAAAATCTCAACCCTCTGTTTGGTTCTTGTCACGGCGCACTGGTCTGGATTGCAGGCAGCTCAAACGAAACCAGCGCCGCCAGCGCCAGTCCCGGTCCAGATTCTTGCGGCGAAAAGGGTTTTTATTGCCAATGCCGGCGGCGATGAATTGGCTCCGGATGGGCCAAGTTTCAGTGGGGAGCCCAGCCGCGCCTATGACCAGTTTTACGCGGCGATGAAGAGTTGGGGCCGGTTCGAGATCGTAGACTCGCCCGCCCAAGCAGATTTGCTGCTTGAAATCAGACAGGAGGTCCGCGCAGAACATATCCCCGATGGCCCGCTATTTCACCTGACAATCCGCGATCCGAGAACCAACGCCTTGCTGTGGGCGTTTCATATTCATGGGCAATTCGCAATGGGGCAAAGCAACAGTGACAGGAATTTCGATCAAGCGGTGGCCCGCCTCGTGAGTCACTTGCAAGCCCTGGTTGTTCAGCCGCCCGCTGGTGATGCCACCAAGCCGTAGCTCGTTGTTTCGGGCTCGTCGATTGCCGTTCGCTGGCTATCCAGTTTCGGAATGGACAGCTGGTAAAATTGCTATTCCAAATGGCCGACCGCACGTTCACTCTCGACGAAGCTCACTCGCTTTTGCCCATACTCGAATCGCTTCTCCGTGCCGCGATCAGCGCGAAACAATCCATGGAAGAGTTCGAGGCTGAGCAGCAGGAACTCCATCACCGGATTTTTCTGAATGGGGGGATGTTTCTCGACATCGTCTCGCTCGCGCGGCGTAAAGCCGAGCGCATGAAAGCCGAACAGCGCGCGAAAGATGCCATCGCCGAAATCGATTCCATTGGCGTGCAGGTCAAGGATCTCGGCATCGGGCTACTCGATTTTCCCTGCGAAGTCGAGGGCCAGATTATTCTCCTTTGCTGGAAACTCGGTGAAAAATCCATCACGCACTGGCATGGCGTGCAGGAAGGCTTCGCCGGACGCAAGCCCATCGACGAGCGAATCCCGCGCGACAAGAAAGTAAACTAGTGGCTTTAAAACTCTCTACCAACTAATCATTAGCTACTGTTATCCCGTTTGATCGCCAGCCCTACTTGTGCCCGCGCCTTTCAACTCCCACATTCCAAATAATCTTGCCCCCTCGCAACATACTCAGAAGTCCAGTGTTTACATCGGAGGATCGTAATTAGGCCAACGTGGAATTTTGCGTCACAATGGCATTTACCACTCAAACCTTATCTGTCGGGGCCATGAAGATGAATCGAACCGTTGTTCGTTGGGCACTATTGACGCTGGTGGTGCTGTCGTTGGGCGCTGCGTCGTTTGGGCAAATTGGAGTGGGCATCTCGGTCCGCATCGGGCCGCCCGCTCTTCCCGTATACGCGCAGCCAATTTGTCCCGGGCCGGGCTATTTTTGGACGCCAGGCTATTGGGGTTGGAATGACGATGGCGGCTACTACTGGGTGCCCGGCACCTGGGTCATTGCTCCCGTCGGCATGTTGTGGACGCCCGGATACTGGGGCTGGGGCGGGGGATTTTATGCGTGGCACGCCGGATATTGGGGCCCGCATATCGGTTTCTACGGCGGTATTAATTACGGCTTCGGTTATGGCGGCGTCGGCTTTGTCGGCGGCGAGTGGCGCGGCGGCGCGTTCTACTACAACCGCTCGGTGACCAATGTCAGCGTCACTAACGTGACCAACGTTTACAACCGAACTGTGGTCGTCAACGAAAACCACGTTGCGTTCAACGGCGGCGAAGGCGGCATTCAGGCTCGAGCGACTGCGCAGGAAGAAGCCTACGCGCACGAGCCGCATCAGGCAGCACTCGCGGCTCAAACGGAGCACGAACATCTCGCGAGTCAGAATCGGCAAAACTTTGCCTCTGAAAATCATGGGCGTCCTGCTATCGCAGCCACGGCGCGCGCCGGAGATTTCAGCGCTCACTCGGTAGTTGCCGCCAGAAATGCCGGCGGCGAGTACCATGCTCCTGCCATGTCGCCTCGCGAGGCGCGTGCCGGATCGTCGGCGCCCGCAAATCATGGTGGATCGAATCAGGGATTCCGCCCGTTCACTCCGCCTTCGAAGAGCGGATCGTCGGCTGCTCAGCACACGAATTCGAGCTTCCAGAATCAGAATCGGAATAACGAAACGCGCGCCAACGAGAGCCGTCCGTCGCGTGCTAACGAGAGCCGCCCGTCGAATGAATCTCACGGTAATTCGCGCCCTGCCCAAAGCGCACCGCGCGAGAACTCATCGCATCATTCCAGTCCTCCGCCTAAGGCGCAGCACTCAGCTCCTGCACCGAAGGAAGAGCGACGCAAGTAGAAATTGTCAGCTTTTGTAAATGCAGTTCGGATGCGAGTAGAAAAACTGCGGGGGCGTCAATCGCCTCCGCAGCATTTTTTTGCAAGCTTTGAAAACATCGCCGTTCTACAGGGGAATCGGACTGTGCGCTGACGGGCAGGTCGATTGCCAGGGATGGTTCCGCGCGGCTTTCTCGTTACCGGAGTGCGCGCCGCTGGATTCTTCTCTGCTACAATTTTCGTATCAGAATCATCTTGGAAAACCACAGCACCTGAGCGGCGCGCCCAAGGAGTCTCAACCAACATGTCCTCGAAGAATCAAAAACTCCGATTGATTGGCGCATTCGCCGCGCTTGCTACCTTGGCCCTGGGCGCGAGCTGTCGCGGCTTCTTCGTGAATCCGACGTTGACCGCCATTACAATCTCGCCGTCCGCTCCGCAGGTCCAGGTCAACAGCAACGTGGCTTTGACCGTGTATGGAACCTACAACGACGGCAGTACCGGTCAGGTCGGCAGTGGAGTTACGTGGTCGAGCTCCGAACCCTCGGTGGCTTCATTTTCCAGTCCCACAAGCAACCTGCTGCAAGGATTTTCGCTGGGCACCACTACGATCACTGCCAACGCGCAAGCGGTCAGCGGCACCGCAACCGCAACCGTATTCCTGGGTGGAATTAGCTCGATCACAGTCAGCCCAACGAGCGGAGTAGCGAGCGTCCAGACAGGAGCAGTAGCGACCTTTACCTTCACTGCGACCGCCAGTGGCAGCCAGATCCCGATCACGACTTCCAACGGGGGCGTTTTGACGATCACTCCGGCGACGACATTTGTTACCTGTACAGCCTCTGGGAATTCGATGGTTTGTTCTGCGGCAAGCGGAGCAACCGTCGGCACCTCCTACTCCGTTGTGATGACCTATCCGGGCACCAGCGCCTCAGCCACGGCAACGCTCTCGGTTCCAAACTAACGAAATTCCGCAGAAGATGGGTGCCCCATTTCCGGCCGGTTTTGCCGGAAGTGGGGCTCTTGATTTTGGAGTTGTCGAGATTCCGAGAAAGAAATTTAAAAGGGTTCGCGTCAGGGCACGCCTTCGTGCGCCGCACACCGTCATCCATAGGCTTAGCTGCCGCGGCCGCTGCTTTTGTGGTTTCGCAGCGCGCCTGCCTTCCGCTTCAACCCAACAAGCTAATCTTCTCCGCGCCCGCTGCATTCCGCAGTGCTTCGTCCAGCGTCGCCAGCGCCAGATCTCTGCGCAGTGCCAATTCCAGGTACGCCGCGTCGTACAAGGTGAGTTGATGGCGAATTGCCAGATGCAGAGTTGCGTCCCATGCCTGACGATCGGTGTCCGCATCCACCTGAATCGGGAGTTGGGCGAGATCGAAAAGCGTGGCATCGCGGAAGTCAGCGCTGTGACGTTTTCGCCGCACGCCCATCTCTAAAACATTCGCCACTTCCAGACGCCACAGTCCCGGAACCCAGGCCCCGCTGTGGCTGAGTCGATCGAATATTTGCGCTACGGCTTGTGTGGTTTCGTCGCTGTACACCCATGCCAGGGCGATCGAACTGTCGAGAACGAAGCTCATAGGAAACAGGCGACGTTTCAGGGGCGATCTTGGTCCCTGAGCTTCTTCAACGCGGGCCAGTCGAAAGCTGCAGGTTTTTCCCGCTGGAGTCGTTGCGCTCGCTTGCGGATCCGCTCCAGCGCGGCCAGCGTCTGATTCCGATCCACCATTCGCTTGTTGGGAACGAGCCGCGCCACCGCTCTGCCATGCCGCGTGATGACGATCTCCTCGCCGTTCTCAACGCGATCAAGCAGCGTGCCCAGCGTATTCTTAGCCTCGAATGCCCCGATTTCATTCATAACGATTTTCTCAATACATCTAGCTTAGTCTAGCCTAAATATGAAACAGCCGCAACTGATTTGGGGAATTCCAGTCCATTTCTCCAGATCTAACCCGGGTGCCCCATTTCCGGCCGGTTTTGCCGGAAGTGGGGCTTTTGATTTTGGAGTTGTCGAGATTCCTACAAAGAAATGAAGAAGGGTTTCGTATCAATAGACCAGCCATCCAGCCATGCCGTCCTGGCCGGTAGAAGTCATTCCACCTTTAGCCGCTGTCGACCTTCCCAAAACGGGAATCCGCCTTCACTCTCCGAGCCTTTCCCCTTGACTTCCAACTCAGTTCCGGCCGATCCTAAAAACTAGACCTCAGCTCCTTGACAACATCAAAATGAGTTAAGTCCTTTGCATAGAATATTTTGCCTGTAAGTTATTGCAGCCCTTAGATTTTTTGCTCGTTTTCCGCTAACTCGATGATTTCAGAGATCGGCGGGGGAGGGGGGGGTACCAATCAGTAATCTCTCCCAAAATGAAACTCTAATCGCTATCTCAGGCGCGCGCTTCCCAACCGTGACCCTCATCACATTCCACTCCCTGCTCTTCGTGTCACGATGGCCCATTCTGGGAATTCCGTGCCCGATGTCACTCCCAACCCGCTCCCGAAATTAATCACTCGCGATCAGGACGAACTTCGCGCGGCGCGCTTCGCCATGCGACTGTCCCTTGCGGTCGGCGTTCTGATGTTGCTTGGCAAAACCACCGCGTATTACGTCACTGGATCTGCCGCAATTCTGTCTGATTTTGCCGAATCGGTCGTGCACGTCATCGCGGTCGCTTTCGCCGCCTTCAGCCTGCGCTTGAGCGCGAAGCCTGCTGCGCCGAATTTTCTTTACGGATACGAGCGCATCAGTTTCTTCTCCGCCGGATTCGAAGGCGCGATGATCGTCATCGCCGCGCTTTGGATTCTCTTCGAAGCCATTCAGAAATGGATCATGGGATTACCGCTCGAACATCTTGGTTCTGGCACGTTGATGCTGCTCGCTGCCGGACTGCTCAACGCGTGGCTTGGATGGTATCTGCTGCGCGTCGGCAAGCGCAGTCACTCGCTCATCCTCGAAGCCGATGGCAAGCACGTGCTCACCGATTGCTTTACCAGTTTCGGTGTCGTCGCTGGACTTGGCCTCGTCATGCTGACTGGATGGAAGCCTTTTGATCCGCTGGTCGCCATCGCCGTCGCTGTGAACATCCTCTGGTCAGGCGGACGAATGGCTTGGCGTTCCGCAGTCGGCTTGCTCGATTACTCCGATCCGCAAACTGGCAAGCAGATTCGCGAGAAGCTCGACGCACTCTGCAACGAACTCGACATTGCCTATCATGGCGTTCGTTATCGCACGACCGGATATCGGCAGATCATCGAAGTGCACTTACTGTTTCCGCACGCCACCGCAGTTGGGGAAGCGCATCGTCTGGCAACGGCGCTCGAGGAGCGATTGCCCGTGGAATTAGGCAAGCCCGCAGAAGTGATTACGCATTTGGAGTCGCTCGAAGATCACGAACACGTCCACGCGACGGAGCACTACACAGGAAGGCCGGAATAGAAAGACGTCGTTAGTCGTTAGCCGTTCACGATTCAGCAGCGCGATTACGCAGACCATTTCCGAGGTTAATGGCGAACGACAAATGACCAACGACGAACGACCACGCGCGAACAACTATTCCTTCATCATTGCGTCAATCGTCGAGTACAGTTGGTTATTGTCTTTCACTTCGACGTAAGGACGATTGGGATTTCGGTTGCTCACGATGTACACCGTTGGCGTGTGATCGAGCTTGAGAGCTTTGCCCAGATCCCGATCCGCATTCACTTCAGCCGCAAACTTTCCGTTCGGATCGAGGATGAACGGCACATCGACTTTGTGCGCGGCAGCGAACTTATCCGCAAACGATTTGAGATTCTGGATATTCACTTCAAGCTGGTTCTCGAAGATGTAGTCGCGGAACTCGTTGCCCAGCGACTTCGAGAAGGTGTCGAAATAGCGCGCCATCACAGCCGCTTGATACGACCACGGATGCATCGGCAGCGGAAAGTCATGCCGGATGACTGGAATCTTGTAGGTCTTCGATGCCTGCTCGACCAGCGGCGCCGTGCGACGGCACATCGGGCACTCCAGGTCCTCGAACACGACGATCGCGACCTGCGACCCCTTCGGCGGACGTAGCACGGAATCGAGTGTGTCCTGCGAGGACGTGATCAAGCTCAGCGCGCAGACCATCAGCGCGACCAAAGATCCGAAAGCGAAACGGTTGCGAAGTTCAGTTCTCATGAATGTGTCAGTGCCTTCTCGATGATTCTTGGCGAATTTCCAGCGAAGTCTCGCCGAAACGATTTTCACTTATTTTAGACGCAGGGAACGCTCTCACGGCAACCTGCGGGCCCTAATCCACCGGGCAAAAAAGCCGTATCTATGGTAACCGACCGCAAGAAGGGCTGTCTTGACGCCTCTACCAGCCCTCGCTGGCGGGTCCATAAGGCGTAAACCTTCGTGCCGCGAGTTCAAGCAGGGAACGCGCTATAGTGAGAAGTTCCACGCCACAGATGCTGAGAGTGTTCCCTTCATCCCGACTTGGCAACACCGCCGCGATCTTCGCACTTGCCGCAGTAACGGCGATTGCCGGCTGCAATCGACGGCATCGTGTCCTCGAAGTTGCCTACGTATCTGCGCCGCAGGCCGCGCTGCGCGATCAGGTTGCGGCCATCTACAACCGCGTCGGCAACGTGAAGAACGGAGAGCGCGTCGAGATCGTCGATCGCGAGAAGCGCTTCGCGCGCGTGCGGACCACTACCGGACTCGAAGGCTGGATCGAACAGCGCTTCCTTGTCGATGAGAAGACCTTCGATGGCCTGCAGAAGCTCACCCAGGATAATAAGAATGATCCGGTGCAGGCACCCGGAGTCATGCGCAACGACACGAATCTCCACATTACTCCCGGCCGCGAGAGCGAGCATCTTTACCAACTCGCGTCGGGCGCGAAAGTCTCGATGCTAAAGCGCGAGACAGCGGAAAAGCAGCCTGGCGCCGCTCCACCGAAAGTAATACCGAGCAAGGCCAGTTCGAAGCCGCCAGCAGGCCCCGCGCTTGAGGACTGGTGGCTCGTACGCGATGATCAAGGCCGCGTTGGGTGGGTGTTGTCGCGCATGGTCGACGTCGACGTCCCGATCGACATCGCGCAATATGCCGAAGGCCAGCGCTTCGTCGCGTTTTTCGCGCTCGATGAAGTGCAAGACGGAGATAAGAAGGTTCCACAATACCTCTGTCTAATGACTGATCCTCACGACGGCCTTCCTTACGACTACGACCAAGTCCGTGTCTTCACCTGGAATGTTCGTAAGCATCGTTACGAAACCGCCTACCGCGAACACGGCCTCAACGGAGTCTTGCCCGTCACTATTACCAAAGAAGATTTCGAAAAAGAGGGAACTCTGCCAGTTTTTGTCCTGCGAGTGAAAGACGACGCGGGGGTAGTGACTGACCGCAAATACAAACTAAACACCCCCATCGTTCGACGGGTCCTAGCCCCGGGCGAGGTCGTCACCCACAACCCAAGAAAGCACCGCTAAATCGCAATATTTCCTTGACCACAATCTACTGATTGTCATATGATCCGCCCTCGATTCCTACTGATTTTGGGACGTCTCCGAATTTGTCACAAGATAAGACACTCAAAATAAGAAACTTGTGAGGAATAGCTGTTTGGTTTCCCAGTTGCATTAAGTGAGTGTTCGTATGTTATCTGTGTGCTCCAGAAACTGGCGGTAAGCAGTATTCAAGCCTGCGAAGACAGGCAGCGGTTTGCAGTTTGGTGTTCTTAGGTTCCCAGCTCTCACCAAAAAGGTTTAGAAGTCTCGACAAGTTTGCAGAACCATCGGATCGCGCCGAATCCCAGGTTTTTTGGGGCGCTTTGATCCGAGTGTCGTGTGAAGAAAAAATCAGGAGGCAGGAAATGCGATTTGGAACTATAAGCAAGCTACTGGCGCTGTTAGCAGTAGTCTTTGCGCTACCCCTATTGTTCGCCCAGGAAACCACGGCCGGTATCCAAGGCACGGTGAAGGATGCCAGCGGTGCCGTCGTGGGCAATGCTCACGTGATCGTGCGAGGCCCCGCTCTCGCCGGCGACAAGTCGTTAGACAGCGAGTCGACCGGCTATTATCGATTCGCGAACCTGCCGCCTGGGGTTTACACGGTTGAGGTTTCGGCGAAAGGTTTCAAGACGGTGAAACGCGAAGGGCTGAATTTAGAGGTTGGCCACCTTCCGACCGTCGATATCACTTTGCAAATTGGTACTGCCGCAGAAGTGGTTGAAGTCACTGGACAGGCTCCGGTGATCGATGTCACCACGAATACGAACCAGACCAACATCACAAGTGATGTTATCAACGATGTTCCTCACGGATACAGCTTCCAGTCCGTCATTCAGTTTGCACCGATGGCCCGCAATGAACCTCTTGCTGGCGGCACGGGCGGAATGGGCGGATCTGCCCCGGGCAGTACGTCCAACGGCAGTCCGGTCGGCTACTCGATTGGCGGCGCGGCTGATTCTGAGAGCGCTTACCTGGTAGAGGGTCAAGACACTGAGAACATCTCAATGGGCTTCTCGAACGCCAACGTCCCGTTCGATTTCATTCAGGAAGTGCAAGTAAAGACGTCCGGCGTCGAAGCGGAACACGGCGGCGCGCTCGGTGGTGTGATTAACGTAGTTATGAAGAAGGGCAGCAACGCATTCCACGGCTCAATCTTTGGCACGTATGAGTCGAACGCGATGGACGGCTCTCCGATCGCCAGCTTGCGTTACGATCCCCTCGGCCTGGGTTCGCAGGGCTTGGACAATGATTCGCAGACCTATCAGCCGAAGCAGGATCACTTCCGTTACGTTCAGCCGGGATTCGACATCGGTGGTCCGATTATTAAGGATCGCTTGTGGTTCTTCCTGGGACTGGCTCCGCTCTATCAGGACACAGCCAGGAACGTCAATTTCGGCGCCGGCATCTGCGCTACCGTGAGCCCAAGCAGCCCGAGTGCACTTTGTCCGAACTATTCGCTCGGCAACCAATACTTTACGCAGGACAGCCAGCAGTACTTCGGCACGGCCCGCCTCGATTTCACGTTGACCTCAAAAATCCGCTTGTTCGCATCGTGGCTTTATCAATACGGGCGCGAGACTGGTGCTAACCTGCCGGCGGCGGATCCGATTAACTCGGAGTCGGCTTACCTGATCAACACCTCGATTTTGGGAAGCACACTCCAGGGCTATTCTCACGGTCTCGGATTTGTGGCTCCGAACTCGAACTATAACTTCGGCGCCGATATCACGCTCACTCCTAAGATCGTCTCTACGACTCGCTTGGGATACTTCTTCAACAACTACCATGATTTCGGCTGGCCGACTTCGGGTGTAGATCTCAACTGGGGTACGAGCGGGCTAGGGGTCAATGACACCCTCGGTAACGCTCTGCCGACTGCCCTGCAACAGGGCGAAGGCGCATTCACGACTCCGTACACCGGTACCTTCACTCAGTTCAACGCCAGCAAGCACTACCAGTTCGATGAAAACGTGGCGTTCTTCAAGAGCGGTTGGGCTGGAACTCACAACATCAAGGTCGGTTATCAATACAATCGCATGAGCAATGTGATCGACCAGAACGGCAACGTTCCGAACGTGGCTCTCTATCTGGGAGCTGGTCAAAATCACGGTGCGAGTACCTCAACGGGCGGCGCCAATTGTGCAACCCTGACTGCTGAATGGGGAAGCTGCGAGGGTCAGTATGGTTATGCAGTCATTACAGACTTCGCAACCATTCTTAAGCAGCCCGCAATTGACAACAACCATGCTTTCTTCGCTCAGGATGCATGGACGGTTGGCCACGGTCTTACTCTGAATCTCGGTCTTCGCGTCGAGAAGGAAAGCCTGCCGGTGCCGAACGGAGTTACTCCGAATGGCTTCTCCAAGCCGACGTCGATCAACTTCTCGTGGAGCGATAAAATCGAACCACGCTTGGGTGCAGCATGGGGATCACGCGATGGCCGGATGAAGATCTTCGGCAGCTATGGCGTAGTTAACGACGTCATGAAGCTGTTGCTCGCCCAGACTTCATGGGGTGCGCAGGGATACAACAGTTGCTCTTACCCGCTTGGACCGGACGCGAACGGTACGTTCGTCAACTCTGACGTTAACGTGGCTTTCGTGAATGGCCGGGCTTGCCCGAATGGAACGCCAACGACAGGTGCCAATTTCACAACCGGCGCAGTTCCACAGTCCTTCACCGATGCAGGAACGGGTGTTCAGTTGATCGAGAACGTCGACTATCGCCCGTGGGAGCCGGTTGCACCCAACGTAAAGCCTTATCGTCAACACGAAGCAGTAGCTGGCTTTGACTACCAGATCAATAGAGACTGGGCGGTCGAAGCTCGTTACGATCGCCGCCGTCTGGACCATGCCATTGAGGACGCCTCTTTGGCCGACCCGGCAAACTTCGAAATGTACACCATCGTCAATCCTGGCGAGGGTGTGAACAAGACCATCGATGGATACGCGAGCTACCTGCAATCCCTCGGTTCGGCGTTCGGCGTCACGAACTTCGCATTCAATGACACTCCGGGTGCTGCGTTCGGTACTTGCCCAACATGCCCGAACAACCCCAAGGCGATCCGCAGCTACGACGGTGTAGAACTGCGCCTTACTAAAGCACCCAGCAAAGGGCTAGCTGGAATGTTCAGCTACACCTGGAGCCGTCTGTGGGGCAACTACACCGGCCTGACGACCACCGACCAGATCGACGGCGGTACGACTGGACGCGCGTCACCGGATACGACTCGCTCCTTTGACGAGCCTTACTACTACTTCACGGCCGCGGGCAAGTCGAACGCCGGTCCTTTGCCGACAGATCGTCCTAATACCTTCAAGGGCAACGTCTACTACACGATGCCTTGGAAAGGTATGACCTCAACCTTTGGAATCTTCCAGGTTGCCTATCAAGGCAGCCCATTAACCTCGGCTAGTGAAGTCGGTATCGGTTACACCAGTCCCATCGAAGATACCTACCTCTATGGCCGCGGCAACTGGGTCAATGTGAGCCAGGATGCGACGGGGGCCGTAACCATCGGCAATCCTTATGCTCGGCGCACGCCCTGGTACACCCAGACAGACGCCAACTTCAACCACGCGTTCAAGGTCAGCAAGAACAACGAGCGTGAGGTCTTCTCGTTCCAGGCGACTCTTACCAACTTGCTCAACCAGCGCGCTGTCGTTTCGGATTGGGAGACTTTTGCGTCGTACTGGAACCCATCCGGAATCTATCCGAGCAACCCGAATGTGCAAGGTGGCACGCCACAGAGCGTATTCGGCGGTGCGGCTTTCTATCAGGCGGCCGAAACTGGATACAACGTGCAAAATGGAATCAACGCGGCTCCCTTTGTCGTGAACTCCGCGTACGGGCGGCCAAACATCTGGCAGCGCGCGCGTGCGATTCGATTGGGAGTTAAGTTCACCTTCTAGCTAGACCGGAAGGCAACAAACTAAAGGGAGCCGGAATTCCGGCTCCCTTATTTTTTGTGCCGCATCGGTCGCGAACCAATCGAGATCAACAAGACAGCCCTACCTCGAAAAGCGCACTCCAAAAAGAAATCCCCACAGGTCGCGTGGGGATTGTAGTCAATCGATCGAACGATTTTGCTTACTTCCCGAAGATGACCGTGCTCGAGAAGTGCGAAGCAGCGGCCATATAAAACAGCAGGGGAACCGACAAAAAGAAATTCATGCGCGAGGCCAGGAATGCTTGCCGGGCCAGAATGGCGGCATTCGCAGGAGGCGTGCCCGCCAGCGTTCCACGAATGATCTTCTTATTGTTCGGCCAGATGATGCCCCAGACGTTGAACAGCATCACGATGCCGAATCCGCCGCCAACGCCGATGCAGAGAACGTGATTATCGTCTCCACCCACCGGAGTGTAGTGCACAAACACCCATCCTGCGGCATACGTAAGAACGGTAGTGATCACACCGAGCACGTATCCGTTGGGCGTCATCTTCTTGATCACCATGAACAGAATGAAGAAGACCACCAGCCATAGCCCAAAGAACAAGCCCATGGTGCCGCCTTCGCCGAGGCCTTGGCGCTTGGCGTCGGGCGCTACAAGAAATTGTCCCCAGTACCACAATCCTACGAAGACCGTGACCAGCGAGCTCCAGCGGAACCAGTGCAGCGCGGGCAGCGTCATGTATTGCAGAATTTTTGGCTTGGCCGCGGCGTCCACTTGCTTCATGAATGGGACGTTGACGAGATTGAAGAAGTAGAGCAGGCCGATCCAGGTGATGCCGGCGATGAAATGGAACCATCGCAAGATGAGCATGGTTGCTTCCGAGCCGCTGATGCTGGGTACAACGAATGAAGCGGTCGCTATGAACAAATGATCCATCGGATATCCTCCGCCAACTTGGGTCGTGCAGGTTTTGGGTCTCCGAAGGCCAAGAGGTAAGGCGGCATTCGGTAAAAAGACGGCTGCGGATACAGAATCCGTCGCGAGCCCGGAGATCGCGTCCCAGGGTCGCGCCGAGTCGAGGAAAGTCTGCGCTCGGCGTACTTGGGCTGTCAACTGCCCGCCCTATTCTGTCCGCGTGCTTTCAGGAAGTTACTGGTTGAAAAGCACAGGAGATCGCCGTATCGTGTTCTCATCTAATCCGTTTGGGGTGAGTTCATTTGTGCTTGCGCCAACGGAGCTGTCCCCCCTTGTTCCTATGGCGGTGGGAAGGCCTCGGGAACAAGCTGTTAGCTTTGCCTGCCTTCGGGCCACTTCCGCGGGCAGTGGTTGGAAGTCTATCTACCGAGGAGATCGGCTATGGACAACAATAAGCCGGCGCAGAACATTCAGGATTCCTTCCTCAACACGGCCCGCAAAGAGAGAGCGAGCATCACAATTTATCTGCTAAGCGGTGTGAAGTTGACGGGCCGCATCCGCTCCTTTGACAAGTACTCCGTTGTGCTGGAGGCGAATGGTCAGGAGCAACTTATCTTCAAGCACGCAATTTCAACCGTAGTGATGGGACGGGTGGCTTCGACGCATGTCGGCCATACGGTGCATCCGGAGAAGGCGGTTGCTGGAACCGCTGCTTCGGCAGCGACCGTGGCGACAGCCTCGGGCACTGAAGGATAGTCTTTCGGCTTGGGAAGTTCTCATCGCAAGAAATCCCGCGAAACTGCGCGTGCTGGCGGAGGTGTGTCCGCTGCGACCGTCACCACCACAAGGGAGCCGGAGCGCGAGCGCGCGTTTCTCGTTGGACTCGACGTCAGAACGCGGGGACGAAGCGCGCGCGCGGCCGTGACTGCGCAGGCTGCGGTCGCTCGCGAAGCTGCGGCACTGCAGACCGGGGCGTCGGGCTCTCCGAGAGCCAATTCCAAGCCCAGCATTCCCGAGTTCGATGCCGATGAATCTCTGGCGGAATTGCGCACCTTGGCGGAGAGTGCCGGTGCAGAGGTTGTCGGCGAAATCTTGCAGCGGCGCGATCGTCCCGATCCCGCAACGCTGATCGGCGCAGGTAAGCTCGAGGAAATTGCCGGAGCGGCTGCTTCGGTCGACGCCGATGTCCTGCTCTTTGATCATGACCTTAGCCCTTCGCAGCAGCGCAATATCGAAAAAATTATTCAGCGGCGAGTGATCGATCGAACGCAGCTGATCCTCGACATTTTTGCGAAGCATGCGCGAACCAGAGAAGGTCAGCTGCAAGTAGAACTCGCGCAGCTGCACTACATGCTTCCGCGGCTTGCCGGACGCGGCGTGGAGATGTCGCAGCTGGGCGGCGGCATCGGCACACGCGGCCCTGGAGAAACGCAGCTCGAGACCGATCGCCGGAAGATTGCGCGGCGCGTGCGCCACGTGGAGCAGCAAATCGAGACGGTGCGGCGCATTCGTACGCAGCAGAGGCAGCGACGGGAGTCCGCACCGGTGGCGACCGTCGCGCTTGTTGGCTATACGAATGCCGGGAAATCGACGCTCTTCAACGCGCTGACCAAAGCGGGAGTTCTGTCGTCGTCGAGAATGTTTGCGACGCTCGATCCGACAATCCGCGGCGTGGACCTGCCTTCGAAGAGAAAAGTGCTGTTGTCCGACACAGTGGGATTTATCCGCAACCTGCCGCACACGTTGGTCTCGGCATTTCGCGCCACGCTGGAAGAAGTACAGCGGGCATCGCTCATTTTGCATGTGTCGGACGCGAGCAGCCGCCTCTCGGCCGAGCAGGATGCCCAAGTGGAAATTGTCCTAAAGGAACTCGAAGCCGAGAAGAAACCGCGACTGCGCGTGATGAATAAAGTCGATCTGCTGGACGAGGAAGTCGCGAAGTCGTTGCTGGCCGACTCGGCAAGGGAAGGTTCGCAGACGGTATACGTGTCGGCCGTCGAAGGGACGGGCTTGGACACTCTCCTCGAGCGGATCGACAGGATGATTGAAGAAGATCCCGTCAGCCGCGTGCATCTGCGCGTGCCGCAGAAGGAAGGAAAGACGCTGGCGATGCTTGAGGCGAAAGCGCGGATCTATTCTCGGAAATATAAGGATGGCGCCGTGGAGTTGGAGGTCGATGCTCCCGCGTCGGTAGTGCGGAGGGCGAAGGAATTTGTGCTCGCTTAATTTGTGTTGAGGAACCTGCCCGGGAGGGTTAACAGGATCTAATCAGGATTGAGGGTAATTTAAATGGGCCGGCAACCAAGAAGCGGTGACATTCCTTGGCTATCGGCCCATTCGATCCTGAATTGGATCGGAGGTGATACTCACTATGCTAATCCTGTTTGGCTTGAAGTCAAGGGATATGTGCAGAAATCTGCGATCTGTGCCCATCAAAATACGAAGAGCCGTATAACTCTCGTATTTACAATAGTTCGCAGCCGTTCCGATGATTTCTCAAGGGGGTTCCCAAAAGGGTGATCCTGGCCTAAATCCGCGGCCTAAAACGATCTTCTTGCGTTGACATTAAACTCATTCGGACGTTAGACTTAACAGTTTTCATAGCCCTCATTTTCCGGTCTCTATCAGCACCAAATGGATCAGACCCTTCATCAACTAGGCGAATTACTGCTCGGATCGGTGCCGACAGTGATCCTTCTGACGCTGCTTTACGCGCTGTACACGACGATCGTGCACAAGCCTTTGCGGCGTGTGCTCGATGAGCGGCGCAGTAAGACCGAGGGCGCAATCGAAAAATCGAAGGCTGATATTGCGGCAGCGGAAGCGCGCACGTCCGAGTACGAGCAGAAGTTGCGCGAGGCTCGAGCTGCAGTGTTCCGAAAGCAGGAAGAAAAACGCCAGGCGGTAGTGCAGTCGAGAGCGAACGCGGTGAACGAAGCGCGTACCAAAGCTCAAACTCAAGTGCAAGCAGCCAAGGCTGATATCGAAGCGGACCGGGCTTCGGCTGAAAAAGGTTTGCAGGGCGAGGCGGGAGCACTGGCGCAGGAGATTGTAAAGCGCGTGCTGCAGCCGGCGGGAGCGGGCCGTTGAGGGATTCCAAAAAGAAAACGCTTCACGTACTTGCGATGGCGCTTCTGATCATTGGCGCTGCGAGTGTGAGCGTTCGCGCGCAAGAGCAGCCACCTGCTCCTCAACAGAACCAGGTGGCATCCGAGCCGCAACGGGTTGGGCCGGGCCGGCAATTGGCTCACGAGAGTCGTGAAGCCGCCGGTGAAGAAAAAGACGAAATGGACGAGTTCAAGCACTCGTCTTCCGTCCAGCTGGTTTCGAGGCTCACGGGACTGAATCTGCAACAGTCCTACTGGTTGAGCGTGATCCTGAACTTTGCTGTGATCGCAATAGTGATTATTTGGGCTGGTCGCAAATATCTTCCGGGAATGTTTCGCGATCGCACCGCTGCGATTCAGAAAGCAATGCAGGAAGCGCAGAAGGCCAGCGCGGAGGCTCGTCAGAAATTGGCCCAGATCGAGTCGCGTTTACAGAAGCTGGACGATGAGATCGCCACGATACGCGACTCCGCCGAGAAAGAAGGAGAAGCCGAGGCAGCTCGCATCTTGGCGGCAGCACAGGAAGACGCCCGAAAGATTATCGCTTCAGCCGAGCAGGAGATTTCCGCTGCTGCAAAGGCGGCTCGTCGCCAGCTTACAGCCTACGCCGCCGATCTTGCGGTTGGACTGGCACAGAAGCAGATTCACGTGGACGCCTCGACGGACCAGGCGCTGGTGCGCAGTTTCGCCGGACAGTTAGGATCGGCTGAAGCGGCTGTCGAGAACCCCCGAAAGGGCGGGGATTAGAGCATGGCTTCGGTCGCCAACACCTATGCCCGCGCTTTTGCAGATGTGGTTTTCTCTGCTCGGCTGGACGCTGTGCGCGCGATCGGCGGGCTGCAGCAGATTGCCTTGCTTTTCGACGAGAATGTCGATTTGCGACGGGTCTGGGAAAACCCTGCGGTTCCGGCCGATCAGAAACGCAGCTTGCTGGATGCGATCGTGCAGCGCGAAGGTATCGATAAGCCAGTACGCAACTTGGTTGCCGTGTTGATGGATCACCGGCGCCTGTCGTACCTCGGACGGATCGTCGAGCAACTGGAAAAAGAACTCGACGCCCGGTTGGGATTTGCCGAGGCACAAATTTCGACCGCCCGAGAGTTGGGCGACGCCGAGAAGCATACTCTCGAGGCGCAGATTGAAAAGACAACCGGCAAGAAAGTTCGCGCAACCTATGGGCTCGACGCATCTTTACTGGGCGGCGCGCTAGTCCGCGTCGGCAGCACGATTTACGACGGTTCGGTGAAAGGGCAGTTAGAAAAGATAAAGGAAGCAATAAGCTCCTAGCTGCTAGCTCCTGGCTTCTACCAGGAGCGCATCGGGTTGGCTAGGAGCTAGCAGCTAGAAGCTAGCTGCCGGGACTAAGAGCTGAACTTATGGCACAAATCAAAGCTGACGAAATTTCGAAACTGATCCGCGAGCAGATCGAGAATTACGAGACGAAGATCTCCGTGGACGAGACCGGCACCGTTATCACCCTGGGCGACGGTATTGCGCGCGTGTATGGGCTCGACAAGGTCATGGCTGGGGAACTGCTGTCGTTTCCGCACGGTGTGGCCGGCATCGCCATGAACCTGGAAGAAGACCAGGTTGGCGTCGTGCTGCTCGGCGAATATACCGAGATCAAAGAAGGCGACGAAGTCAAGCGTACCGGACGCATCATGAGCGTTCCGGTGGGCGACGCCATGATCGGTCGTGTAGTCAATTCGCTCGGCGAGCCGATCGACGACAAAGGTCCCATCGCCACCGACAAGTTTATTGCCTTGGAGCGCCTCGCCCCCGGCGTCATTGATCGTCAACCGGTGCGTGAGCCGATGGCAACTGGACTGAAGGCCATCGACAGCATAGCAATACGTAATCTAGCCAAGCAAGAGGCACAAACGTATTGCTTATCGACGTAACAGTGCGCTTGCTAGCCGCACGCCGGGCGCTTCGAATAAATTCGCAAACCAACGCTCCGGTCGGATCAGCAATTGCAGCCGACCGCGCGATGCCAGCATTCCCACTTCCCACGCCGTGATCGGCGATATGTAGGACGGCACGCCGTCGCGATGAGCCGTGCCCATTGCTGCGAGCGCCGCTTCAGAAAGCCGCGCGCCCTCGAAGATCCAAATCGCAGCGCAGGTGTCCCACAGGAGAGGCTGCACTCAGCGCTCCCTCGGTTCGCGGCCGTGCTCCGTCTCGAGCCGATCCGCCCAATCCTTGTCGGCGGGCTGTGTGAGGTCGGTTCCGGGCATGACGCGAATAAGTCCTTTCATCGCACCGTAGGCCGGATTGACAGGCTTCTCGGCAGTCGTCGACTCCGCACCTGCAATCTGTGGCCGACGCACCCGCCGAAACACCAATTTGCGCGCCGGCATATCGACCTGCTCGCTTTCGAAGCCCGCATCGAGCCAGATCTGCGTCATCACGCTGTTTTTTGCGTTGTTGCTCCACCACGGCCGATGCTTAAGCGCCGAAGCGGGCAGCTTCGCGCCAGTGACCTTTTCGATCTCGGCGAACGTCATTGGAACGAGATCGCCGCGCTGCCGCTTGAGGAATTCGCCAAGGGCGCCGTATTTCGACATCGAACGCTCCTTTTATGTAGAAACTATATGTACTACATATTTTATGTCCTGCAAGAGCTGGTCGTAGAACGCGGGCGACAATTGATTTACCCGCCCTCGCCCTCCGTCGCGGGCACGCGCATCTCATGGAAGCGGCGCTCGATCATCGCGTAGACCTCGCGCACCAGGATGTGGGTTGCGACCTCGTTCTCGGTGCGGCCGAGTTTGCCGAGCGTCGCCAACAGAACGAGATAGTTGAACGTCTCGGTCGGCAGCGTCAGGCTCAAGGCCCGCGCCTCCGAGCGGTTTTCGGGTCGCGCCATGATCGGACTGAACGCCTGTACCAATATCCCGGGTTATAACTTGGTTATTATACCGTTAAAACCCTTGGCAGGCGAATCGAATCATGTCACGTTATTCCTCGGCGACGGTTTTCGCACAACAACCTTAAAGGCGACCCCAAAGTGGGGTCCGGGTGAGAAAACGTCGGGCTGAGAACCGCTTAAGCAGCGGGGCTGCGGCTCGGTGATCGCGGCAGCATGCGCGCCGTCGAGCACCGATCAGTGCCCCGTACGGCCCGGCCAAGCGCCCGGTTGCGCGCGGCCTTCGCCCTGTCGGCGGCCCAGAACAGGCCGCGGCATTGCACGCGAGGGCCGTTTTCTCATGACCACCCCATCGACCAACGAAACCTGGAATCCGGAACGTGTCGCGCAACTGCGCGCCTTCGTCGGCGCGGGCATGACCTGCAGCCAGATCGCTGCGGAGATCGGCGTCACGCGCAACGCGGTCATCGGCAAAATCCATCGCCTCGGTTTAGGACCGGGGCGTCCCGCGGCAGCGCTGGGGCGGCCGTGCCCTCCCCGCACCCGGCGCCCGCGGCTTTCCTCACAGCGGCAGATGCTGCGCTTGATCTCCGCCGACGCGCCGCTCGCCGCCGACGGCACCGTCAGCGAGGCGGGTCCCGTCGATAGCGCACAATACTGCTCGCTCCTCGACCTTGAACAAGGCAAGTGCCGCTGGCCGGTGAGCGAGCGTCCGTCTGCCGGAAGCGCGGCGGATTTCATTTTTTGCGGGAAACAGGCCATAGTGGGCTTTTCTTACTGTGCCGGGCACGCGCGCATGGCCTACCGCACGCCGGAGCGGCGGCGGGCATAGGTGTGCGCAGAGTTTGGGGACGTACCGTGTTGGGGTGTCGGCGGTGCGCCTGCGTCTTGATCCGCAAGACGCAGGCGTACGCCCAAACTCTAAACGCCAAGGCGCACGCGCCTAACGGCAACGGATTTTGCTGCCAGACAATAAACCAGATTAGCAAACAAGCGCGGCTGGTCGCGGCGCTTGCTTTAGCTCGATGTTCATCAGTCGAGGCTATCGTGTTCCGGTTATGACACTCAACGCTCAAACGTTACTGGCTGAGCTCGACACGACGCTATCCGAGGTCTCGCAGGACTGGCGCACCGCCGTTTTGCGTCAGATCGCGGATATGTTTTTCAACAGCGCGGAGCTGTACTCCAAAGATCAGGTCGCGCTTTTCGATGCGGTGATGAGCCTTCTCCTTCCCGGTGTCGATCGCCCGACGCTGGCGGAGTTGAGCAACCGCTTGACGAGCGCCCCCCTTCCGCCGCCGAAGGTGCTGGCAAGCCTCGCCAATCATCCCGACCTGGAAGTTTGCGGCCCCGTGCTTGAGCGATCGAAAGCACTGCCGGACAAAGCCCTCGTCGAGGTCGCAGACCGGGAGCGCATCGAGCACAGCATCCTGGCGAAGATCGCGGCTCGAGAGCAGCTCGACGAGACGGTCACCGACAGCCTGCTCAAACGCGGCAACGCGGCCATCAAGCGCACGATCCTGGAGAACCCGAACGCGCGCGTATCGGAAAACGGCTTCGCCCGCGTGATCATGGGCCTCGACGGGGACAAGAGCCTCGCCCAGATGGTCGCCGCACGCCAGGATCTGCCGGCTGAATTGCGGCCCTGGCTCAACGATATCTTGAAGAGCTAGACTTCGTCCGGCTCGTCCCCGCCTCCGATCAAGTCGGGGGTAAACTCCGGTGGGGACGGCTCCTGCAGCCGCCCCTGGATTCCGCTTGCGCGACAAGCGGATGCGCCCTCGGACGCTATTTCCGAAAGGTAGCAACACATCGGACCAAGTAATCCTTGATATATCGGCATTTCGCTTGACTTGAGGCGCAAAAAGGAAGCAACATCGGAAGCAACACGGCGCTTTCAGGGGTTTGCCGATGGCCTTCCGATTGCACAAGAACAAGCTCAAATCGACGGGTACTACGTCCGCCGCGTCCCGTTACAGTATCAGCACCTGGACCCGCGCGGCACGATTAGACGTACCACTGGCATCCGTATCAGCAAGGATCCGCATGGCGTAGTAGCGCGTCGAGTTGCCGAAGGTTTCGACGCTGCGGAAGAATCCCATTGGGCCGGACTAGCAGGCGATACCGCCGCGAAGGCGATGGCCGAATATCAAGCCGCCTGTGAGGCAGCGAAAAAGCTTGGTGTCTCTCCGCCTTTGCCAGAACAAGCAATGCGGACGATCACAGAACTGCTCGAACGGATCGAACGCTTAGAAGCGCGACAAGTCGATTGGAGACGATAGGCACAACGTCGCCGCGCTTCTCGACGCCGCGCCAATGCCCCAGCTAACATTTCGCGAATGTGCCGAGCAGTACATTGCCTCGCACAAGGCGGGTTGGAGCAATGCCAAGCACGCCGCGCAATGGCCATCGTCATTGGAGCAACACGTTTACCCGGCGATCGGCGACTTGCCAGTTGGACACCTCTCCGACCGTCCCGGTACACAGAAAATCAAGGCGGTACTCGATCCCATTTGGCACACGAAAACGGCAACAGCGACGCGCGTGCGTGGCCGGATTGATAAGGTTTTAGATTGGGCGAAAGCGCAAGGCTACCGCGATGGCGATAATCCGGCGCGGTGGACTGGTCATCTGGATTTGATCTATCCATCCAAGGAAAAGGTAGCGCCAGTCAACCATCACGCCGCAATGCCTTACCGTGACGTTCCCGCGTTCATGGGTAAGCTTCGCGAGCAGGAAGGCATTTGGAGCCCGCGCGCTAGAGTTCACGATCCTGACAGCCGCTAGAGCTTCTGAGGTACTAGAGGCGAGGCCATCGGAAATCGATCGGCATGCCCGTATGTGGATTGTCCCTGCTGTGCGCATGAAAAAGCGACGGGAACACCGAGTCCCCTTATGCGACTCCGCTCTCAAGATTATCGACGGCTTGCCGCAGCAGGATGGCGAATATCTGTTTCCCGGATTTCGTAAGGGCCGACCGCTCGATCACAAGATTCTGTCGCGTGTCCGAAAGACAATGGGCATCAGCGATAGCGTTCCGCACGGCTTCCGTTCCACATTCGAAGATTGGGGTGCGGAAGAAGGCGACTACGATTTAGACTTGCTCAATCTGGCTTTGGCTCACGCTGTCAGTGACAAGGTGGAAGCCGCTTACCGGCGCGGCACCATGCTTCAAAAGCGCCACGCGCTAATGGCTGATTGGGAAACGTACTGTAAGGGGAGTTACCATGACCGCGCTGCTTATCGCCCTCTCGTTGCTGTCCGCGCCCGCGCATGCCGACACCAAATATTGCTCCGGCATTCTAACGAGCAACGGCGTTTGCGTCGGAAGCGAGTTGGAATGCGCCCGCCGCCGATCGTCGATTGCAGCCCGGCAGTGACGACTATCGATGCCAGAGGCGTAGCAGGCGATAGGCGGTGATCCATGATCCGATTTCGACCGCGCTTTGAGAAGGCCCCCCGCAAGGCCGTGGACCTCGACAGCACCGGCGATTTGCGCCGACTGATACAGGCGGATGAACGTAGCGATGGAATCAAGCTTTCGCCCGGCCATTCGTTATTCTTCGCACTGATTTGCGCTCGGAAATCTTGTGGCGAATACAGTGCGAGCGTTGGGTTTCGCAGATCACCCTTATCGCGGCTGTTGCAGGCCCTATGGCAGCGATAGTTGCGGCGATAGAAGCGTGGCCGCCGCACTGATCGCCCAAAAAAAAAGCCCCGGCAGGGGGAGTGAAGCGGGGCAGAGTTAGAGCGGGGGTTACAGGTGCGTTGTGACGGAGGCCCCGCGCTCGTCAAGATAAGCCGCGCCGCGTGTCGGAGGTTCCCGCGCCAGGTGCTGGCGTTGGGAGCGACGGTTAATGAGCACGTTCATTTTTGAACTTGCTCACTAGTCGTATAAATATGACAATGATACCAGCTACTTAAAGGCGACCATAGACCAGCGTTCACGGTACGTGCTAAGTCAAAGGTGGCATTCTCTCCCGGCGACCCCCGCACCTATTGAAACCAACGACCAGCGCAAAGCTGGCGTAACCTTAGACAGGTATCGAATCAAAAATAATAAAGACGCCCGAAAACCGACCCCCGAAATGCTGGCGCTCGTCGCCAACTATGTCGGCGAAGTCCAACTAATCCCCGAAGGCAAACGAACCCGTCGTGGTCCGAGCAAAAAGCCCGGAGTGAGCGGAAGCCTTCACGGCCATTGGACCGAGAAGCAAGATCGTCTCTGTTCGGGCGACCATTGACCGACGATCTTAACGAGAAAGCCGTCGAGCTTGGTTTCCAAATCAAGAAGCTACCGAAGCGCGGCAGCGGATACGTGCTGGTCAACAAATCCAACGATGACATTGCCGAGTTTCCGCTCGGCGACTAATTCCTCGGTAAGCCGTGCCGACGTTGTGGACTTCCTCGAAGCCTACGCCGCAGACATTAGCGCAGGACGGGTTAAGCCGTCCGACGATGATGACGCCGAGCCCGAAGTCGAGACGAGCGCCAAAGTCGCCAAGGCAAGCCGCCGTCGCCGCAAAAGCTTGCCGCATCATTGCGCGGTCGCGATGACGCGAAGGAAATCGTGGCGCTGATGAAAAGCGCCAAAGTCGATGTGAAGCCGACGTTCGATATTAAGTTCGAACAACGCGCGCTGAATAGCCGACTGGAGTTCAAACCGAGACTGGATCAATCAGACGGATTGCACGACCGTAACGAACATGACGAAGACGACGACAGAAACCTCAAGCAATATCTTGAAGACGAAAGCGAAAGAGAAAGTTTCGAGAAGTACCTTGCGCCCGACAAGGGTACGCCGGATTTCGCCACGCCGAAGGCAGCCTTAGCAGCGCAAGTCGTCAAAGTGAAACGCCGCGTACCCAAAGCAGAACTACCCAAGAAGCGGACGCTGCTCGAACTGGCCAAGACGATCCGTGAAACAGATGACCGCGCAACAAAGGGCGAGGCTCTGATTGAAGCTAAACGGACACTGGATCGGCATGGCGAATGGTTGGCTTGGTTGGCGAAGAGACGCCTTTGAGCGCTAAGACTGCTCAAAAATTTATGAACGAAGCCAAAAAGCCTAGGAATACAGTCAAAAACGACAGTCGGTGGCAAATATATTACCATGAATATCAAATACTTAATCGGACTGTGATATATTTACCACGCCAAAAATGATGCTTTTAGCATCATTTCGGCCCGAAAAACCGAGCCACACCCCAAGACATATGAGAGGTGTGTGCTGCGACTGCCCGACGCCTCTTTTCATTTTAATACCTGTCAACTTGGCCAGACCTAACAAGGTCCCGGCTACTTTTTTGATTGGCGGTTGTCAAGCCGGAAAACCAAGTATTGTCCCGTGCCTACTGAGCGCAAACAAATCAGACTGATTTAACACCTGACAGAGTATCAAGTGATTGATGCCGCGCGCCTGAAGGTCGCAGCGCATCGGCTATGGTCAATCGAGTTAACGAAGCGCTGTCCGCACGCCGATCCGCCGCAAGCCAAGTTGAGCAAGTCAGCCGATAGGCCGCTGTGCTGCGCGGCGAAGTGGATGCGCAGTGATCAATCGGCTCGAGTTGCTAACCGACCTAAACGTGTCGCATTGTTGGTGCGACGATTGCCAATGGCTGAAAGTCAACACGATCGCCGATGCAATCGAGCAAGGCAATTTGCACGTTGAAAACGACGGCGACGCGATCATTGGACTGCACCTGACGCCGAGCGCCCGCAAGGCGATGCCTCCCCCGACCTTCCCGTGGGGCGCGACTGCAGCAAGACCTCTGAACTGAACCAGTAGACGCACAACCGTATTGCTGCAGTCGCGCCCCACGGGAGGGTCGGGGAAGGCATCGCCTTGCGGGCGCTCGGCGTCAGGTGCAGTCCAATGATCGCGTCGCCGTCGTTTTCAACGTGCAAATTGCCTTGCTCGATTGCATCGGCGATCGTGTTGACTTTCAGCCATTGGCAATCGTCACACCAACAATGCGACACGTTTAGGTCGGTTAGCAACTCGAGCCGATTGATCACTGCGCATCCACTTCGCCGCGCAGCACAGCGGCCTATCGGCTGACTTGCTCAACTTGGCTTGCGGTATCGGCGTGCGGACAGCGCTTCGTTGACTTATTGACCATAGCCGATGCGCTGCGACCTTCACGGCGCGCGGCATCAATCACTTCATACTCTGTCGAGGTGTCGAGAATCAGTCTGATTTGTTTGCGCTCAGTAGGCACGGGCAGCCTTGGTTTTCCGGCTTGACAACCGCCAATCAAAAAAGTGGCCGGGACCTTGTTAGGTCTGGCCAAGTTGACAGGTATTAAAATGAAAAGAGGCGTCGGGCAGTCGCAGCACACACCTCTCATATGTCTTGGGGTGTGGCTCGGCTCTTTTTTCGGCTGAAATGATGCTAAAAGCATCATTTTTAGCGTGGTAAATATATCACAGTCCGATTAAGTATTTGATATTACATGGTAATATATTTGCCACCGACTGTCGTTTTTGACTGTATTCCTAGGCTTTTTGGCTTCGTTCATAAATCTTTGAGCAGTCTTAGCGCTCAAAGGCGTCTCTTTCGCCAACCAAGCCAACCATTCGCCATGCCGATCCAGTGTCCGTTTAGCTTCAATCAGAGCCTCGCCCTTTGTTGCGCGGTCATCTGTTTCACGGATCGTCTTGGCCAGTTCGAGCAGCGTCCGCTTCTTGGGTAGTTCTGCTTTGGGTACGCGGCGTTTCACTTTGACGACTTGCGCTGCTACGGCTGCCTTCGGCGTGGCGAGATCTGGCGTACCCTTGTCGGCGGCACAAGGTACTTCTCGAAACTTTCTCTCTTTCGCTTTTCGTCTTCAAGATATTGCTTGAGGTTTCTGTCGTCGTCTTCGTCATGTTCGTTACGGTCGTGCAATCCGTCTGGATTGATCCAGTCTGGTTTGAACTCCAGTCGGCTATTCAGCGCGCGTTGTTCGAACTTAATATCGAACGTCGGCTTCACATCGACTTTGGCGCTTTTCATCAGCGCCTTGATTTCCTTGTGTTATCGCGACCGCGCAATGATGCGGCAAGCTTTTGCGGCGACGGCGGCTTTACCTTGGCGACTTTGGCGCTCGTCTCGACTTCGGGCTCGGCGTCATCATCGTCGGACGGCTTAACCCGTCCTGCGCTAATGTCTGCGGCGTAGGCTTCGAGGAAGTCCACAACATCGGCACGGCTTGCCGAGAAATCAATCGCCGAGCGGAAACTCGGCAATGTCATCGTTGGATTTGTTGACCAGCACGTATCCGCTGCCGCGCTTCGGGTAGCTTCTTGATTTGGAAACCAAGCTTGACGGCTTTCTCGTTAAGATCGTCGGTCATTGGTCACCCCAACAGAGACGATCTTGTTTCTCGGTCCAATGGCTCGCTAAGGCTTCCGCTCACTCCGGGCTTTTTGCTCGGACCACGACGGTTTGTTCGCCTTCTGGGGATTAGTTGGACTTCGCCGACATAGTTGGCGACGAGCGCCAGCATTTCGGGGGTCGGTTTTCGGGCGTCTTTATTATTTTTCATTCAATACCTGTCTGAGGTTACGCCAGCTTTGCGCTGGTCGTTGGTTTCAATAGGTGCGGGGGGTCGCCGGGGAGAAAATCCCTACCTTTAACTTAGCACGTACCGTGAACGCTGGTCTATGGTCGCCTTTAAGTAGCTGGTATCATTGTCATATTTATACGACTAGTGAGCAAGTTCAAAAATGAACGTGCTCATTAACCGTCGCTCCCAACGCCAGCACCTGGCGCGGGAACCTCCGACACGCGGCGCGGCTTATCTTGACGAGCGCGGGGCCTCCGTCACAACGCACCTGTAACCCCCGCTCTAACTCTGCCCCGCTTCACTCCCCCTGCCGGGGCTTTTTTTTCTGGGCGATCAGTGCGGCGGCCACGCTTCTATCGCCGCAACTATCGCTGCCATAGGGCCGGCCAACAGCCGCGATAAGGGTGATCTGCGAAACCCAACGCTCGCACTGTATTCGCCACAAGATTTCCGAGCGCAAATCAGTGCGAAGAATAACGATGCCCCGGAGCGAAAGCTTGATTCCATCGCTACGTTCATCCGCCACGATCGAGCTGGCGCAAATCGCCGGTGCTGTAGAGGTCCACGGCCTTGTTCCCCGCCTTCTCAAAGCGCGGTCGAAATCGGATCATGGATCACCGCCTATCGCCTGCTACGCCTCTGGCATCGATAGTCGTCACTGCCGCTGCAATCGACGATCGGCGGCGGGCACATTCAGTCTTGCTTCCGACGCAAACGCCGTTGCTCGTTAGAATGCCGGAGCAATATTTGGTGTCGGCATGCGCGGGCGCGGACTAGCAACGAGGGGCGAATAAGCAGCGCGGTCATGGTCGACTCCCCTTACAGTACCGTTTCCCAATCAGCCATTAGCGCGTGGCGCTTTTGAAGCATGGTGCCGCGCCGGTAAGCGGCTTCCACCTTGTCACTGACAGCGTGAGCCAAAGCCAGATTGAGCAAGTCTAAATCGCTTAGTCGCCTTCTTCCGCACCCCAATCTTCGAATGTGGAACGGAAGCCGTGCGGAACGCTATCGCTGATGCCCATTGTCTTTAGGACACGCGAGAGAATCTTGTGATCGAGCGGTCGGCCCTTACGAAATCCGGGAAACAGATATTCGCCATCCTGCTGCGGCAAGCCGTCGATAATCTTGAGAGCGGGATCGGATAAAGGGACTTGGTGTTCTCCGTCGCTTTTTCATGCGCAACAGCAGGGACAATCCACATACGGGCATGCCGATCGATTTCCGATGGCCTCGCCTCTAGTACCTCAGAAGCTCTAGCGGCTGTCAGGATCGTGAACGCTCGAGCGCGGGCTCCAAATGCCTTCCTGCTCGCGAAGCTTACCCATGAACGCGGGAACGTCACGGTAAGGCATTGCGGCGTGATGGTTGACTGGCGCTACCTTTTCCTTGGATTGGATAGATCGAATCCAGATGACCAGTCCACCGCGCCGGATTATCGCCATCGCGGTAGCCTTGCGCTTTCGCCCAATCTAAAACCTTCTCAATCCGGCCACGCACGCGCGCTCGCTGTTGCCGTTTTCGTGTGCCAAATGGGATCGAGTACCGCCTTGATTTTCTGTGTACCGGGACGGTCGGAGAGGTGTACCAACTGGCAAGTCGCCGATCGCCGGGTAAACGCGTCGCTGCAATGACGATGGCCATTGCGCGGCGTGCTTGGCATTGCTCCAACCCGCCTTGTGCGAGGCAATGTACTGCTCGGCACATTCCGCGAAATGTTAGCTGGGGGCATCGGCGCGGCGTCGAGAAGCGCGGCGACGTTGTGCCTATCGTCTCCAATCGACTTGTCGCGCTCTAAGCGTTCGATCCGTTCGAGCAGTTCTGTGATCGTCCGCATTGCTTGTTCTGGCAAAGGCGGAGAGACACCAAGCTTTTTCGCTGCCTCACAGGCGGCTTGATATTCGGCCATCGCCTTCGCGGCGGTATCGCCTGCTAGTCCGGCCCAATGGGATTCTTCCGCAGCGTCGAAACTCTTCGGCGACTTGACGCGCTACTACGCCATGCGGATCCTTGCTGATACGGATGCCAGTGGTACGTCTAATCGTGCCGCGCGGGTCCAGGTGCTGATACTGTAACGGGACGCGGCGGACGTAGTACCACGTCGATTTGAGCTTGTTCTTGTGCAATCGGAAGGCCATGGCGAGAACCCCTGAAAGCGCCGTGTTGCTTCCGATGTTGCTTCCTTTTTGCGCCTCAAGTCAAGCGAAATGCCGATATATCAAGGATTACTTGGTCCGATGTGTTGCTACCTTTCGGA